>JBQCGD010000001.1:0-24976 GCA_051955985.1 Phycisphaerae bacterium
CGAAAATCGAAAATCGAAAATCCCCCTCCTCTTCGCCACCGCCCTCGCTCTCACATTCACCCCCTCCCTCCTCGCCGGCCGCATCGAAACCCCCATCGACCCCGCCACCCTCGCCACCCCCCTCTACTCCGTCCAAGACCACGCCCTCTCCCGCCACAACGGCCCCAACTACAACAACCGCCCCCTCTACTGCAACCAACTCTCCGCCGTCCTCCTCGCCGGCGACAAACCCTATTTCCTCCTCGGCTCCGGCAAAACCATCCTCGCCAACCTCATGCTCGCACTCTCCCACAACAACAACACCACCTGGCTCCACAACGCCGCCAATATCACCGCCACCTACCTCCCCGGCCGCTACCAGTACACCATCAAAGACCCCGCCTGGGGACAAACCTCCCTCCTCCTCGAAATCACCACCGCCCCCAACGGCGCCGGACTCGCCGCCCACCTCCACATCGACAACCCCAACCCCAACGACCAGATCCTCCTCGCCTCCGGCGCCGCCTTCACCCGCGGCTCCGTCCTCAACGACTGGGACATGACCATCCCCACCAACCGCCAAAAACTCTCCCGCGGCTTCACCCCCTCCGACTGCAAAAACAACCTCATCCAAATCCAATCCCCCACCTCCTGGACCCTCCAAGCCAAAGAATCCGCCCCCACCACCTGCGCCACCCTAAGCGCCACCAACACCCAACTCACCATCACCGACGCCACCACCTACGCCACCCCAGAGCCCCCCCAGGGAACCCGTAGCGTAAGCGCCGGTCACACAACCGCTCCTTCCACCGGGAGCACCCCCGCGCACGCGGCAAACGACGCGCAATCGCCGAACCCCCCATTCGAAAATCGAAACTCGAAAATCGAAAATCCTCTGCTAATCGCCTCCTTCCCCGCAAACGAAAACCCCGACACCTACTTCACCCTCCAGGAATCCCCCAACAGAATCCCAAGCGTAAGCGAGGGGTCAACTCCCGCTCCCACACCCGGTACTCCCCCCGCGCACGCGGCAACCCAACCCCTAGGCCAGTCGGAACTCAAAATCCAAAATCGAAAATCGAAAATCGAAAATCCCCCCACTCCCAAATCCACCTTCGAAGCCGGCATCCACCGCGTCCAACAAATCGAAAACTCCATCCAAGTAAACACCCCCGACCCCTGGCTCAATGCCGCCATCGCCGATTCCACCACCGCCACCGATGGCGTCTTCCGCAACGGCGTCTTCACCCACGCCGGCATGAAATGGGGCGTCCCCCTCCTCGGCTGGCGCGTCCTCTACGGCGGCACCGTCTACGGCGCACACGACCGCATCCTCACCGAAGCCAAAGCCGCCATCGCCAAACAAATCACCTCCTCCGACAAACTCACCCCCCACCCCGACCCCAAAACCCTCCTCTCCTCCCAGGCCCCAGACTCCCGCTTCTTCGGCAAAGGCCGCATCGACTTCCACCAGCCCTACCACTACGACATGCAATCCCAATTCTTCGAACAACTCCAGCACGCCTGGCGCGCCACCGCCAACCCCGAACTCGAATCACTCCTCGCCAAATCCCTCCCCCTCCACTGCCAATACCTCCAGGAATGCTTCGACCCCCAAAAACTCGGAATCTACGAAAGCTACTGCAACACCTGGCCCACCGACGACCAATGGTACAACGGCGGCGGCACCGCCGAAGAAACCGCCTACGCCTACCGCGCCGAATGCACCGCACTCCAACTCGCCCAGCGCGCCCACGACGAACAAGCCATCGCCTTCCACCAAGCCAACGTCGACCGCATTAAATCCGCCTTCTTCAAACTCCTCTGGAACGACCAAACCGGCCACCCCGGCGCCTACCGCGAACAAGGTGGACTCAAACGCCTCCACGACTCCTGCTGGCGCTACTCCATCTTCTGCCCCATCGACGCCAACCTCCTCTCCCCCGAACAAGCCGCCTCCTCCCTCTACTACACCGAATCCCAACTCCAACGCGTCAAACTCCCCTACGGCGGCCAGCAATGCTGGCCCTCCAACTGGGTCCCCTCCCTCTGGTCCGTCCGCGAAATGTGGCCCGGCGACAACTACCAGCTCGCACTCGCCTACTTCCAGACCGGCCTCCCCGACGACGGCTACGCCCTCCTCCGCGGAACCTTCCCCCAGCACATGCTCTTCGGAACCGTCCCCGGAGACCTCGGTGCCCCCGCCGGCGGTACCGACTTCAACGACTGCCTCGCCACCTTCGACCGCACCGTCGTCGAAGGCCTCTTCGGCTACACCCCCGACTACACGAACAACCTCGTCACCTTCCGCCCCAACTTCCCCACCACCTGGAACCACGCCTCCATCAAAACCCCCGACTTCTCCCTCACTTTCTCCCAACAAAACAATACATCAAAATATCAATTCTCCATCACCCACCCCGCCCCCCTCCACCTCGAACTCCCCGTCTCCACCTCCGCCATCGACGATGTCCTCGTCAACAACGCCCCCGCAAAATTCGAAACCCTCCCCGCCTTCGGCCGCACCCTCATCACCCTCGACCTCCCCGAGTCCCCCGCCGCCACCATCGAAATCCACACCCACGACTCCCTCCCCTCCGAACCCTCCCTCCAACTCACCGCCAACGTCGGCGACTGGATCCCCCTCGCCGCCGAATACCAGTTCATCGATGCCCATGACCCCGAACACGTCCTCACTCAGCTCTCCACCAGGGACCGACTCCGTGGCGGCACCCTCTCCGATACCGCCGGCGACCGCATCCTCTTCATCCTCAAAAAACCCACCGGCTCCCAACTCCCCCAATGGCAACAAATCAAAGTCCACGTCACCGACAAACAAAAAGACGCCGCCCTCGCCGGCAAGTTCAACCTCACCCCCTCCCCCAACGCCACCTTCGAACAACTTCCCCTCGCCAACTTCTTCAACGCCGACATCCGTAATATCTACAAACAAAAATACCTCGACCCCCGACCCAACACCTGCTCCCTCCGCCTCGCCTCCGACGGCTACGGCACCTGGCAAATGGTGCTTCAGAAGAACTACCACGCCCCCGAAATCACCCTCACACCACCCGCCACTGCACCCGCGGCGACCCCCACGCAGACCCCCACGCAGACCCCACGGCCCCCCGCACAAACTCCCCCTTTTGCCGTACAAACCGGTACCAAAAACGTACTTTTCACATCACTTTGGGACAACTTTCCGCACCGAATCCAAGTCCCCATCAACAAGTCCGCCGACGCCATCGCCTTCCTCATCGCCGGCACCACCAACCCCATGGAAGTCCGCATCCCCAACGCCCGAATCACTATCACCTACGATGATAACTCCAGTGACCACATCGACTTAATCCCACCCTTCAACTTCTGGACCCTCGGCCCCATCGACGGCATCGACTACGATTACAACCGCGACGCCTTCGCCCTCCCCAAAACCCCGCCCCAAACCATCCAGCTCGGCAAAAACTGCCGCGCCAACGTCCTCACTTACCGCTTAAAAAAGAACGCGACAATAAAAACCATCACCCTCGAAACCCTTTCCCAACAAGCAGTTGTCGGCCTGATGGGCATCACCCTCATCCACGACCAAAAGCCATAACCCCCAGCAAAGAACGCAAACAAAACCAACGACCGACCTCCCAAAGACTTTTCGTGTCTTTCGTGTCCTTCGTGGCTAATTTATCCCGTTCATCCGCAATCACTTACGGCGTCAACCCCGCCTCCTTATCCGAATGCATGATATGCCCCTGACTGCCAAGCGACTTCACTTCAGCAATCAACCGAAGATCCGTCGCATCCCGCTCCTTCGAGCACCCCGCCTCCGCAATCACATGCGCATACGCACGTCGCGCATCCATCACAGCAACAGGCACTTGCGGCGCTCCCCACGCCTCCCCCACAAAGGTCGGCGCCCCATGCTTATCCGTGTAATCCCCGTCCGTCAGCCCCACCCCATTCAACTTCCCATCCCGATTCAGGTCCACGAGATTCCCCCTCGAATACACATGGTCCGTTGACGTAAACCCCCCTGCCGCCTGATCGTTAGAGTCCGGCCCCTTGATAAAATAATTCCCGATCACATCCACCCAGTGATCCGTCGCCGAGTGCCCCCCCGCCAGCCCCGTAATCCCCCAGTCATACACCACGTTGTTGATGTACTGAATCGTCCCCTTCACCTTCGGATTCCGGCTGTGGTTGTGAATCCATAAGTTCCGCGCCAGCGTCACGTTATGCACCGTGTCCACCAGCGCCCCAAACCGCTGCGGATCGATCGACGCGCCAATTATGCAATCCTGCACCGTCACATCATGGCTCCCCTTCGTCAGCCCCATCGAGTCCCACCGCCCCCACTCAATCGAGCAGTGATCCAGAATCACATTGCTCACCGTCGCCATGTTGATCGCACACTTCCCCGAGTCCCCCTCGATCCCCTCCCTGCACCGCAAGTACCTGACAATAATATTCTTATGCGAGCTCAAGGAGAGCGTCCGGTTGTACAACGTAATCCCCTTCCCCGGCGCCGTCTCCCCCAGGATGCTCACATCATCGCTCACCTGCACATTCGATTTCAGCGTGATAACCCCCGACACATCAAAGACTACTACGCGTTTCGGCTGGCTCACCGCCTCCCGGAACGACCCCGGCCCCGCATCTTCCAGCGTCGTCACATGCACCGTCTCGCCCCCCTGCCCCCCCGTCGCAAGCGCCCCAAAACCTTCCGCTCCTGGGAAAGCAAGATTCCCGGAAACCTTTGACACATCATGATTTGTATTGGAACAGGCACCGAGGGACGCCGACAGCAGCAACGAACAAACGAGCGATGTACGCATGCACTTCCTTTGGGTTATTTGCTGGAAAGTTGTTCAAGTTCAAGACTGGCCAGAATGAACGGCCCCATCCCCTTTGGATCATTGCTCCCCCGCTTCTCATGAATATAGTATTCATAAGACCCGTCGCGATAAGGCTTTCCACCCAGCCCCGCCACCAGGCAGGTGTCCTTCAGCGTTACCAGCCCCTTGTCATCCACCTCCACAAACTGCTTCAAAATCCCCGCATACCCGCTCTTCGCCACATCAAGGTAACTCTCGTCAATGTAATGGTTTCGCACGCCTTTCGTCAGCGCGTAAACAAACATGCACGACGCCGACGACTCCAGGTAATTCCCCTCCCTCTTCGGCTGGTCCAGCACCTGCCACCAGCAGTGCGACTCCGGATCCTGCGCCTTGGCAATCCCGCCCGCAAGCCCCTGCAGAATCGCGATAACCTTCGCCCGGTTCGGATCTTCCGTCGGCACGTTGTCCAGCGTGTCCACGATCCCCGCCGCATACCACCCGTCCGCCCGCCCCCACAAATTCGGCGACCGCCCCGTCGTCTGATCCGCCCATTTCTGCTCCCGGCTATCGTCATACCCATGAAAGAAAAGTCCCGTCTTCTCATCACGCGTATGTGCCGCAATCAACTGAATTTGCGCGCACGCATCATCGATCAATTCCGGCCGATGAAACGTCGCCCCCGACTCCGCCAGCAGCGGACACGCCATGAAAATCCCATCCAGCCACATCTGGTGCGGATACACCTTCTTGTGCCAGAACCCCCCATCCGAATTCCGCGGCTGCGTCTTCACCTGCTCCAGCAGCTCCTGCACCGCCTTCTTATATTTCTCACCCCCAGGATGCCGCGACAGCAGCATCAACAGCCGCCCGGGCGCCAGGTCGTCCAGCTTGTAAGTCTCTGGCTTGTACTTCTTTGGATCAATCACCCCATTCGCATCAACAAACTCATCCGCGTAGTCCCGCGCATACTGCACATACTTCTCCTCCCCCGTCTTCTCCCCCACCTTCGCCACCCCATACACCGCCAGCGCCGTCGAATAGCTCCACCCCGGCGACTTGTCCGTCGGATTCTCAATCATCCGCGCCTTCGGCTGCCGCGCCATGATCGAATCCGCCATCCGCACCGACCACGGCGCTCCCGCCGGATCCGCCGCCCGCCCCAAGAGCGGCGCGCAAGTAAGGACGGCAAGCGAAGTAACGAGGCACGCAGTTCTCAGTCTCATTTGAAGTTCCCGCCTGCAAAGATACATTCGAAACGAGAGGACGCATCCCCGATTGCGTCGTTGCCGAATGTGCAAAGGAAGCAGCGCATTTTGTACGAACCATTCCGCCCCCCGCCGCAATCGCCCCGCAATCCCCCGCGTTGCTCTCTTCACTTCGACGGCTTTTTGAGGTGTGCCTTGAAAAAACAGTTCGCAATGTGGGGCCTTCTGGCGACTTGCATCTTCGCGGCGCCGGCAGTTGCACAATCCACCGCCCCCACCGACACCCCCCCCTTGTCCTGGGTCGATGCCGACACCGGCCACCGCATCGTCCGCCTTACCTCCGAACCCAACTCCACCGCCCCCTATTTCAACCTCAACGCCTACACCCCCGACGGCAAGGAAATGGTTTACACCGCCCCCGACGGCATCCACATGCTCAACCTCGCCACGCGCCAGACCCGCCTCCTCGTCGCCGGCAAAATGCACCCCATGTGCGTCGGCAAAAAAACCGCCACCGTCTACTACAACGACCCCGACACCCACTCCCTCTGCTCCGTCGATGTCGCCACGGGCCAGGTGAAAAAGCTCGCGCAAGTCCCTCCCCGCGGTGCATTTGTCTCCGTCAACGCTGACGAAACCCTGGCCGCCGGAACCTACATCGAAGGCACCGCCGGCGAAGACTACGGCGCCAAACGGGTCAACCCCCCCGGCATGAGCGGCCCCCTCGTCCAGCCGCTCAACAAAGGCAAAATGATGGAGGAACGCCTCGCCGCCCACCTCCCCATGGTCCTGTTCACCGTCGATCTCAAGACCGGCAAGATGACAACCCTTTTGCACAGCACGGATTGGATCAACCACCTGCTCTTCTCCCCCAACGACCCCACCCTCCTCATGTATTGCCACGAAGGCCCCTGGCAGAAAGTCGATCGCATCTGGACCATCCGCACCGACGGCTCCCAGAACACCCTCATCCACCGCCGTACCATGGCCATGGAAATCGCCGGCCACGAATTCTGGGGCCTCGACGGAAAAACCATCTGGTACGACCTCCAGACGCCGAAAGGCGAAGATTTCTGGCTCGCCGCCTACAACCTCGACACGCACGAACGTCGCTGGTACCACCTCCAGCGCAACGAGTGGTCCATCCACTTCAACCTCACCAAAGACGAGAGCCTCTTTTGCGGCGATGGCGGCGACCCGGGCCAGGTCGCCAAGGCGCCGGATGGAAAATGGATTGAACTGTTCCGGCCCGAGCTCTTCAAGGTGACCGGCGAAAATGAAAAGAGCTTCATCCAGCCCGGCGTCTTCCGTTCCGAGCACCTGGTGAACATGGCGAAGCATAACTACAAGCTGGAACCCAACGTACGCTTCAGCCCCGATGAAAAGATGGTGATCTTCTCCTCGAACATGTTCGGCCCGAGCTACGTCTTCGGCGTGGACGTGGACAAATAACCGGCGCCGGCCAGGAAACTCCCCGAAGTCGCGGCCGGCATTGAACTTAGCCAAGCCGCCGACTGCGGTATTTGGCCGGCGTTTCCCCCACCACCGAGCGGAACACGCGCGTCAGGTACTGCGGGCTGCTGAACCCCACTTCTCGCGCCACCTGTTTAATCGACAGGTGCCCCATTGCCAGCAGTTCCTGCGCGCGATTCAGACGCACCCGTTCGATCTCCTGGTGCACCGTGCGGCCGATGATCTTCTTCATCTTCTGCTGCAGCACGCCGCGCGAAACCCCCACGTGGGCAAGTACATCCGTCACCCCGATGTTTTTCGCAAAACGGTCACGGATGAAGTGAAGGGCATCGTTGACGTCCTGGTCTTCGCTGGCGAGCGTGTCCGAAGATCGGCGAACGATGATCCCCCGCGGCGAGAGAAGATGCACCAGCGGGAGTTTCTTCTTGCCGGCCATCAATTGGTCCAGCGCCTGCGCCGCCTCGTAGCCAATCTGCATCGGGTTCGGATCGATGCTGGTCAACGGCGGAATCGCAAGTTCGCACAGCGGCTCGTCATTGTCGACCCCGACCACCGCCACGTCGTCGGGAACCTTGAGCCCGCTCCGGCGGCAGGCATCGAGAACTTCAAGCCCGCGCTCGTCATTGGAAGCGAGAATGGCCACAGGCTTTGGAAGCGTTTCGAGCCATTCGACAATTTGCTGTTGTTCCCGTTCCCAGCCAAGAACGCCTTCCTGCCTTTTAGCATTGAACTGCGAAAAGGGGAAACCGGCGCCCGTGACAATCTCCTTGAAGCGATCGCCGCGCTCATCGAGCCCCGGATGAACCCCGCGCGGCCTTCCGCAAAATCCATAGGAACGGAAACCGCGGTCGCGCAGGTGGTTGGCGGCGAGTTCGCCGACTTCACCGTGGTTCAGGCCCACGTAAGGAATCGGAAGCGCCGGCACGTTGAGGCGGAGGTTGACCGTGGGAATGCCGCGCTGAAGGATGAAATCCGCGACTTCCTTGCTGTCGATCCGGGCGAGGATGCCGTCCCCTTTCCACTTGGAAAGCCAGTTCGGGAGAGGCTCCGCGACCGGTCGCGGCCGGAAGTAAGTGGACCAGCCGCCGTGTTCACGGTTGTAGCGGGCGACGCCGGCGAGGAGTCCGCGTCCGTAAGAACCGGCGGTTTCGATCAGCAAGGCCACATGTCGCATTGGAGTGGGTCTCGACTGCGAGGGTGTTCAGAAGGTGAGGCAACCGTAGGATATGGAAATCGTGGCCGCAGGCAATGCTAGGCAGTGCCCGCCTTGCGCACGAGGGTTTCAACGATATCGGACGCCACGCCGATGACGGGTCCCTGGGCGTCGGCGAAAGGCGCGAGGTCCGCGGCGCGATGCCGGATGACATGCGATGCAGGGAACGTGACCGCGCTCTCATCAAATGTCGCAATGCGAACGTCCGTCGCATCGGTGATGCGATACGCCGGCCCAAGCTGGTCGCGCACCTCGACATCGCGCAGGCGAACGGAAGCGGCGTGCTGAATCAGGACGCCCGCCCGGCAGTATTCCTCCAGGTGCGGGGCCATCGCCGGCGGCTCCGCGGTCGTGTTGTGCGGATCCAGCGAAATGGAGATGTCCTTGAAGAAAATGTCGGCAATGGGCATCTCCGGCAGCCCAAGGAAGAAAATGGCCGCGCTCTTGGCGCCCTTCGCCGAAATATTCGTGAAGTGCAGGCGGCGAACCTGCGGCGTCGCTGAATTCACCGGCCATTGCGAACGATCAAGGACCCGCGGTTCGTCCCAGGCGCCGCATCCATAAAACAGATTGGCGACAATCGGGCACCGGACGCAGTCCATGACGATGTTGGAAGCAAAGACGTCCTCGATCACACCGCCCCGGCCGCGACGCGTCTTAAAACGCACGCCGCGATCCGTGCCGGAGAAGATGCAGTTGCTGATCACGACATTCCGCACGCCGCCGCTGGTTTCGCTCCCGAAAGCCACCGCGGAGTGGCCCCGGTGCATCGTGCAGTTCGTGATCGTCACGTTCTCGCACGGCCTCGGCGTGGCGCGAAGGTCATCCTCTTTGCCGGCCTTGAGCGCGATGCAATCGTCGCCGACATCGATGTGGCACTCGGAAATGTGAACGTTCGAGCACGAATCAATGTCGATGCCGTCGGTGTTCGGCGAATCCGGCGGATTGATGATCGATAGCCGCGCAAGGGTCACATTGTCGCAGGCCACCGGGACGACCGCCCAGGCGCCGGAATTATTGATTTCGATGTTTTCGATCAGCACGTTCCGGCAATTCACCAGACGGATGAGACGCGAAGGGAAGTGGTCGAGCTGCTTCCGAATGTTGAGGTCCCACCAGAACGCGCCGCTGCCGTCGATCTTTCCACGGCCCGTGATGGCGATGTTTTCCAGGTCCTCACCCGAGATAAGGCCCGCGAACGAGGGGACCGCCGCCGAACCTTCCCAGCGGCTTGTCCAGAGGGGGTACTTGGTAAGTTCCGGGATGCCCAGGAGCGTGGCGCCGGCGTCCAGGTACAAAGTGATGTGGCTGCGCATCCAGAGGGTCCCGACGCGATATGTGCCCGCCGGAAAGAAGACCGTGCCGCCGCCGGACCCTGCGGTGGAATCGATCGCGGCCTGGATGCGTGCTGTGGCGTCGGCGTTGGAATTGGGCATCACGCCGAAATGCAGGATGTTGTTGTGCCCCGAAGCGCCGGGGTTTGTTTTCAGTTGAGCTGGCAGGGCGCCACGTGTCATTTGATAGTCTCGAAGAATTACGATGGAGAATTGTCATCCACGGCGAGTTTGTTGTACACAAACGGACGGGGGGCGTGTGATGCAATGTCACTTTGTGCAACTCTTTTGACTCTTAGTGCAATATATATGGAGCCAGTTCGCCGGAGACACCGCGGCGCGTTCGGGCAATCGAAAACGGCATTATCGGAACGCTCCGGAACCCTTCCGAAGGCAATGAAGAGCCCATCGGTTCGAGCCGCTAATCGTCCTTCAAGAAAGCGACGGCAGCATCACACACGCACCGATCGCCGTTTGGATAAAGCGAAACGAATCTTCGCCCACACAAGATCGCGGAGAAGTTCAGACTTCGCCTGTTAGACGAACACACTTCCCGGAATTTCGATTAACATGGGGAAATGCTTGAAGCGGAGAGTTCGCCGATGGGAGTGATGTGGTCCGTCCATGCGTTGGCGGAATTGCAGACATCGGGACTCCGCATGCACTGGCTGGACTGGACGCTCACCGGCGCGGTCATCGCCATCGTCGCAATCTTCGCCATTTACACGCATCGGTTTATCAAGGGGGTGGCGGACTTCATGGCGGGCGGGCGATGCGCGGGAAGATACCTGATTTGCAACGCCCGGTCCCAGGCGTCTTCGGGCGTTCCCTCCATGACCGGCGCATTCGAGAAACTGCTGGTCGCGGGCTTCACCCTCTCGTGGTGGGAATCCATTCTCCTCCCCGGGCTGCTGCTCGTGGGAGCGACCGGCTTCGTGCTTTACCGCTATCGCGAGACGCGCGCGCTGACTCTCGGCCAGTTCTTCGAAATGCGTTACTCGCGCAAGTTCCGGCTCCTTGCCGGGGCGCTGGCGTTTTGCGCGGGCATCTGCAATTACGGAATCTTTCCCGCCATCTCCTCCCGGTTCTTCGTCTACTTCCTCGGCCTTCCCGTGAACGTCGCGCTCTTCGGGCACTCCGTCCCGACCTACGTGCTCGTCGCAGCCCTCTATCTTTCCTGTGCACTTGGATTGGCAATGCTCGGCGGCCAGGTGACGCTCACCGTCGCCGATTGCGTCGGCGGTCTGCTGACGCACCTCGTTTATCTCATCATCATCGTCACCTTGCTCTGCATCATGAACTGGCCCGCCGTGAACGAGGTCCTCGCGGCAAACCCCCCCGGCTATTCCCTCATCGACCCCTTCGACCAATGGAAGGCGCCGGACTTTAACTTCTGGTTCGTGGCCATCTACTTCGCGCTCAACATCTACAACTCGATTTCCTGGCAGAGCCAGCACGGCTTCAATTCGGCCGCCCGCACGGCCCACGAAGGCCGCATGGGGATGATCCTGGTGAGCTGGCGCCTCTACGCGAAGGCGGTGATGCTCATCATGCTCGTCATCTGCGCCATGACGTTCATCCGCCATCCCATGTACAAGGACCAGGCGGCGCCTGTCATCCAGGCCGTCTCGCAAATCCACCACAAGGCGACCGCCGACACGTATGCAATCGGCAGCGCAGACTGGATTAACGACGAGAACGTGCCGCGCATCCAGAAACAGATGCTCACGCCCATCGCCCTGAGCTTCATGCTGCCGGTCGGCATCAAGGGGCTCTTCTGTGCGATCCTGATCATGGGGCTGATGGCGGACGACGCCGGGCACATGCATTCGTGGGGCTCGATCTTCATCCAGGACGTGGTGATGCCGCTGCGCGGGGAGTCGTTGCCGCCGCGGAGGCACGTGATGTTATTGCGCTGCGCGCTCGCGGGGGTGGCTGCATGGGCGTTCATGTTCAGCCTTTTGTTCTCCCAGAAGGTGCCGATCCTCTTCTGGTGGCAGATCACGGAATCGATCTTCTGCGCAGGCGTCGGCATCGCCATCATCGGCGGACTTTACTGGAAGAAGGGGACAACCCCGGCCGCGTGGGCGGCGCTGATCGTGGGATCGCTGCTGTCGGCGTCCGGCATCCTGCTGCTGTACTACTGGGGCGCCTTCGTGAGCCTCTGCGTCAAACTCGGCTTCGCCGCAAGCGCCGCGGAGATGCCCCCCGGTTTCCCGCTCAACTTCATGTGGGTGTCGCTCGCCGCCGCGGCCGTGTCGGTGCTGGTGTACGTGGGCGTGTCGCTGGCGACCTCGAAAAAAGACTTCGATCTCAATGCCATGCTCCACCGGAATGTGGAGGTACGCCCCCGCCAGAAAGAACGCAAATCCCTCCTCAAACGCCTCGGCGAGCTGCTCGGCTTCGATGAGGACTTCACCTTCTGGGACAAGGTCGTCACCGGTGGCCTGTTTGCCTGGTCGATCCTGTGGCTTGTCATCGCCGTCGGCGGTTCCGTCTGGAACAGCGCCGCCGACTGGCCCGTCTCCTGGTGGTTGAACTACTGGAAGGTCGCCGGCATCGCCATCCCCATCGTGGTGGCGGCCGTGACCTTCATCTGGTTCGGGATCGGCAGCATCGTCGACATCAAGGACTTCTTCCGCACCCTGCGCACCACGAAGCGCAACGCGCTCGACGATGGCTCCGTCGACCGCGGAAAAGCGGCCGCCCCGCGCGAAGTCTCCGGCATGACTGCCGAGGGAGATGTGGTTTCTTCGCACGACTATTAAGCGGGAAACTGACGATCCGGCCCGGCATAAACCGGCGCTTATCAATAATGGGTAATTTCGTTGTAGAAACTGGTTGATCGATCTCACACCGTACTTTGAGACGTTACAAAGGAATCAGAATTCACGTCTTGGGAGCAGCAAATGATCGTTCGGTCCTTTCCTTCTGTTGCCTGCGCAATCCTCATGTCGGCTGTCTTTAACGCGGGATGTTCCGCCATCCGCGCGGACGGTCCCCGGCTTCCAGCCTCTCCCGCCCAGTCGCATATTTTCAACGTCAAAGATTTCGGCGCCACCGGCGATGGAACCACCGTCGATACTGCCGCGCTTCAGAAGGCGATCAAAACCTGTGTGGACGCCGGCGGCGGTCGCGTCGAAGTCCCGCCCGGCACTTACCTCACCGGTCCGCTGCAACTCGGCAGCAACCTCGATCTGCACGTGGACGCCGGGGCCACCATCCAGTTCAGCCCGAATCGCAAGGATTATCCCCTTGTGAAGGGCAGCTACGAGGGAAAACAGACCGTCGTCTGCATGTCCCCGCTCACCGCCGATGGAGCCCATGATATTTCCATCACCGGCGCTGGTGTCTTTGACGGCCACGGTGAACAATGGCGGCAAACCAAAAAATCGAAACTCTCTGACGCCCAGTGGAAAGACCTCGTCGCTTCCGGCGGCGTCGTCGACCAGAAGGGAACCACCTGGTACCCCTCCAGGGAAGCGCTCGAAGGGCTCCCCGGGCTCATGAAACTGCGCGACAGCGAAATGCCGCCGAAAGTCGAGGATTTCGAAAAGTACCGCGACCTGCTGCGGCCCGTGCTTTTGAGCTTCAGCAACTGCCGGCGGGTCCTGCTCGACGGCCCCACCTTCCGGAATTCGGCGGCCTGGAACCTCCACCCCTACCTCTGCGAGGACCTGACGATCCGCAACGTCACCCTGTTCAATCCCGAGTACGCACAGAACGGCGACGGCGTCGATATCGATTCATGCCGCAACGTGCTTATCGAGGATTCGAAGGTGGATGCCGGCGACGATGCGATCTGCCTCAAGTCTGGGAAGGATGAGGAAGGCCGCCGCCTCGGCAAGCCGACGGAACACGTCACCGTTCGCCGCTGCACCATCGGCACCGGACACGGGGCGATCGCCATCGGCAGCGAGATGTCCGGCGGGATCCGCGACGTCAACGTCTCCCACTGCACGATGAACGGCACCGATACCGGCATTCGCGTGAAGACCACGCGCGGCCGCGGCAACGTCGTCGAAAACATCACCGTCAGCGATATCACCATGAGGCACATCAACGGGAGCGCAATCGAATTCAACATGTATTACATGGTCAAAGGCGAGCCCAAACCACAGCCGGTCTCCGAAGGCACACCCCGGATCCGCGACATCCATCTGACCGGCGTCCAGTGTGCCGACGCCAAGCAGGCCATCGTCATCAAGGGGCTGCCGGAAATGCCCATCGAGGACATTTCCATCGCCGATGCGCAGATCACGGCGAAATCCGCCGGCGAAATCTCCTACGCGAAAAATGTGACGCTCACCAACGTGCAATTGCACACCGGCAACAGCACCCTGAAGATCGACCACTCCGAGGGAGTGCACTCGAACGTGCCGCTCGTGGGCCAGTAAGACCCTCTCGAGCAGTCCGCACCGCACTATCGGATCCCCCCCACCGCTGATTTTGCCCCGGCCGTAAATGCAACGAGCCGCAGTTCCTTTGCCTCGGAACTGCGGCTCGTTGTGTTCAGCGGAGAGATAGGGATTCGAACCCTAGTCGCACTTGCGCACGAACCGGTTTTCGAAACCGGCGCCTTCAGCCACTCAGCCATCTCTCCGGATTGCTGCACCTGGCAGCGAATCAGCATTTTCCCCAACGGCCCCCCGCGGGTCAACCGCGCGGGGTTTGAAAAAAAGCGGGAATCCTTTTCCGGATTCCCGCTGAGATCCAATCGCACGCCCCGCCGCGCTTGCAGCGGACGCCATCCGTCGCCCTTTTACCGGGCGCCAGGCATCGAGCCCGCCATCGACACAACCGTCCGCTTGCCCGTGACGCCCGCCAGCTTCCGAAGTTGCGCCGCCTTGTCGGTCCGTTCCCAGGTGAACTGCGGCAGCTCGCGGCCAAAGTGCCCGTGCCGCGCCGTTTCCCGGTAAATCGGGCGGAGAAGCTTGAGCGCGTTCACGATCCCGCGCGGGCGCAGGTCAAACGTCTTGCGCACAATCTCGGAAATCAGCTCTTCCGAAACCACCCCGGTCCCTTCCGTGTCCACCAGCACGCTCACCGGCTCCGCAACGCCGATCGCATATCCGAGCTGCACTTCGCACGCCGTCGCAAGACCCGCCGCCACGATGTTCTTCGCCACATACCGGGCCATGTAGCTCGCCGAGCGGTCCACCTTCGACGGATCCTTGCCCGAAAACGCGCCGCCACCGTGGCAGCCGCGGCCGCCGTACGTGTCGACGATGATCTTCCGGCCCGTCAGGCCCGAGTCGCCGTGCGGCCCGCCGATGAGGAACTTCCCCGTCGGATTGATGTGGTACACGATTTCCTTGTTCCACAGCTCCGGACGTTCCGCCATGATCACCGGCTTGATGATCTGGTCGATGATCTGCTTCTTGGCCGTTTCGCTGAACGAGTCCGTCTTCTTGTCGACCACTTCTTCCGTGTGCTGCGTCGACAGCACCACCGTGTGCACCCGGAACGGCTTGTTGTCCTTGTATTCGATCGTCACCTGCGACTTGGCGTCCGGGCGAAGCCACCGAAGCTTGCCGTTCTGCCGAAGCTCCGCCTGACGCTCCACCAGCCGGTGCGAAAGATAAATCGGCAGCGGCATGAACGACTTGGTCTCGTCGCAGGCAAACCCGAACATGATGCCCTGGTCCCCGGCGCCCTGGTCCTTCTCCTTCGTCGCCGTCACGCCGCGCGAAATGTCCGCCGACTGCGAATGCAGCGACCGGATGACCGCACACGAGCGGAAATCAAAACCCGTCGTCGGATCGTCGTAACCGATCTCCTGGATCGTCCGCCGGGCCGTCTCTTCCGCGTTGTTCAGCGCGTCGATCGCCTTCTGGTTGTGCACGGTGATTTCACCCGCCAGCACGACGAGACCCGTCGTCACCAGCGTCTCACACGCGACACGGGCGTACGGATCGACCGCCAGCAGTGAGTCCAGGACGGCATCGGAAATCTGGTCGGCGACCTTGTCCGGATGCCCCATCGAAACCGATTCCGACGTAAACAGGTGACTGCTGCGGGTAGTTGCCACGGCGATCCTCTCAAAAACGACCGGCTTGCCGGCCGGCGACCAATTTTGACCATCAAACAGGGGAGAATCGAAAAGTGTAATGAAATCGGGGCACAATTCAAGCAACGCGCGGCCCCGCCAATCCCCCCAACTGCCCCCGCAAACCCGGAAAATCCCCTCATTTGACCTGCCCCGCAAAGTCCTAATAATTGACCCTCTCCGAGGCTTGGAAGACATTTTCGCATGATTCCCATCGGCACCGACCGCCCCCAACGCACCATCCCCTGGATGAATTACCTGCTGATTGCGGCCAATGTCATCATGTACCTGGTCAGCCACACCGCGCCCCCGGGGCACCCGCGCGATTCCCTCACCAACCTCGCCCCCTGGTGCGACCGCTACATCCTCAACCCCGAACATCTCCGCCTTTACCAGTTCCTCACTTACCAGTTCCTCCACGAAAACATCGGCCACATCTTCTTCAACATGCTCTTCCTCTACGTCTTCGGAAATAACCTCAACGAAAAACTCGGACAATGGGGCTACCTCCTGTTTTACCTCACCGGCGGCGTCCTCGCTGGCTGCGGCCAGGTCCTCACTTCCAGCAACCCCACCCTCGGCGCCAGCGGAGCCATCTCCGCCGTCACCGGCTTGTTCCTCGTCCTGCTCCCCCGCACCAACATCCGCCTCTTCATCTGGATCTTTGTCTATGTCGATGTCTGGGAAATCCCTTCCCTCTACTTCATCCTCTTTTCCGTCCTCAAGGATTTCTTCGAGCCCCTGATCTGGCGCGACACCCAGACCGCCCACGCCGCCCACATCGCCGGCAACATCTCCGGCTTTGCCCTCGGCTGGATCCTCATCGCCGCACACCTCGTCCAGCGCGATCATTACGACCTCCTCGCCCTCCTGAACCGCTGGCGACGACGCCGCCAGTACGAATCTCTCGTCGCCGGAGGATACGACCCCTTCGGCCCTGCCCGCTCCCTGCAAAACGATCGCAACGAACCCGCCGCACACGACAATCCCCGCCTCCTGGCGCTCCGGGGCCAGGTCGCCGATCTGATCCGCCAGCAGCAACTCCCCGCCGCCGCCACGACCTACCTCGAATTGCGTGCCCTCGATCCCCGCCAGGTTCTCCCCCCCCAGGAGCAGCTCGACGTCGCCAACCAGTTCATGACCGCAGGCCAGCACCCCAACGCCGCCGCTGCCTACGAAGAATTTCTCCGCGTCTATCCGACCGATCATCAACGTGATCAGATCATGCTGGTGCTCGCCCTCATCTACGCCCGCTACCTCGCGAATCCCCGCCGTGCCATCGAGCTTTTCCAGGCCGTCATCCCCCGCATGCACGATGCCCACCAACGCCAATGGGCCGAGGGAGAACTCGCACAACTCACCAAATCCACGGCACCCGCGCCCCCGCCGCTGCCGCCCGCCTCCTCCGCACACCCGCTTGCTTCCCCCCCGCCCCCCCCACCACCCCCGCCGCCGCCACCCCCGCCGCCGGCAGCCTCGCCCATCAAATGAAAAGCTGCTATAGTGTCCGCTCGAAGCACGGGGCGTAGCTCAGCCTGGCTAGAGCGCCTGGTTTGGGACCAGGAAGTCGCAGGTTCAAATCCTGTCGCCCCGATTCCCCTTCCCTCACAATCCCTTCTCCGCACCCACCCGCCCCCCGCGACCATCCCCAACGCCCCCCGACGCCACCCTCCCTCTCCTCCCCCCCACTTCACAGTCGCATAACCGTTTTTACCGCGATAAGATGGAACCATCAGTCGATTTCTGGCCGATGATCGATCGCGGGTGGAAGATTTCGGCACCCCGTGCGTCTGTTCAAGCGAATCCACTGCAGCGAAGGAGCCTTGGGTGAGTGATACGATGATGGGCACTTCACGATCTTCCGCACTCTCCGGCGGATCGATCGATCAGGGCGCTCCAGTGAATGAAAGTGTCGCCATTCCCCTCGTCAAGCGGGTCACCTGCCCCCATTGCTGGTTCGAATTCCGCCCCGAGCAGATCCTCTGGGTCGCCCAGCACGAAGAACTCATGGGCGACCCCATCCTCAGGGAAGAACCCCTCCGCTTCCTCCCCACCCGCTTCACCGTCGAAGGCCAGGCCATCGACGCCCGCGGTATGATCTGCCACTCCCTCGCCTGCCCCGCCTGCCACCTCATCCTCCCACGCGTTCTCATCGAAAACGAAGTCACCGTCATCTCCATCATCGGCTCCGCCGGCTCCGGCAAATCCAACTTCCTTGCCACCATGACCTGGGAAATGCGCCAACGCCTCGCCAAGGACTTCGCCATCATCTTTGCCGACGGCGACAAAGAGGCCAACTGGATCGTCAATCGCTACGAGGAAACACTCTTCCTCCCCGAAAATCCCGAACTCCCCGTCGTCCTCGACAAAACCCGCACCCAGGGCGACCTCTATCGCTCCGTCAACATCCACGGCCAGGAAACCCAGCTCCCCAAGCCCTTCCTCTTCTCCCTCCACCCCGGCGCCGATCACCCCCGCGCCGCCCTCCGCGCCAAGCTCGGCCGCATCGTCTGCCTCTACGACAACGCCGGTGAACACTACAACGTCGGCGCCGACACCTCCCTCACCCCCGTCACACGCCACCTCTCCCGCTCCAAGGTCCTCATGTTCCTCCTCGACCCCACCCAGGACCCCCGCTTCCGCGCCAAGTGCAAGGGCGTCTCACACGACCCCCAGGTCCAGGAACCCCTCCACACCGTCCGCCAGGAAAACATCCTCTCCGAAGCCGCCATCCGCTTCCGCAAACACACCGGCCTCTCCGCCTACCAGAAATGCGACCGCCCCCTCCTCGTCCTCGTCGGCAAAAGCGATATCTGGGCCCCCCTCATCCCCGATGAAGACCTCGTCACCGAGCCCATCCTCAAAGACTCGGCAGCCACCTCCGGCGAACACCTCGCCGCACTCGACATGGACCGCATCGAACGCATCAGCGTCAAACTCCGCCGACTCCTCCTCGATGCCACCCCCGAAGTCGTCAGCAACGCCGAAGATTTCTCCGACGAAGTCCTCTACATGCCCGTCAGCGCCCTCGGCCACTCCCCCGAAAAATACCCCGACAAAAACGGCCTCCTCATCAAACCCAAAGACGTCGCACCCCACTGGGTCACCATCCCCCTTCTCTACAGCTACGCCCGCTGGTCCACCGGCCTCATCGCCGGCGTCCGCGGCGGCAAGTAACACAATTGCCGGATCGACGAAACGCGAATGATGAACCGCGAATCAACTCTCAATAACCCGATGACAGGTGACCGAACCAGCCATCGCGCGCCCCCTTTCGGTCATTCGAACATTCGTCATTCGATCATTAATTCGTCATTCGTCATTCGTCATTCGTCATTCGCCGCAGGAGCGGCGCAATGAGCCACGAAATCTATTACACCTCCGCCCCCGAAGGCGTGAAACGCGGCAGCAGCGGCTTCTCCACCGTTGCCGTCTCCGACAACATCCCCAAATCCCTCTGGGACCGCCTCGAATCCCTCTCCGCTTACCGCCACCAGTTCGGCGTCGCCGATGGCGAAAACGCCGGCAAAAACCCCGTCTCCTGGGCCCACTGGGTCCTCAGCGTCGCAGGAACAAACCACCACGTCCTCTCCCGCATCTGCGACTCCGGCGTCGATCACACCCAGCGCACCAACGCCTTCGCCCATCACCTCGTCGTCGAACGCGCTGAACTCGCCGCCGCCCCCGCAGGCCCCGCCTGGCTCCTCATGCAGCCCGGCGTCATGGCCGAATCCTGGAACGGCTCCGTCGGCACAATCTCCCGCGCCGCAAAACTGCCCGCCGGCGACGCCTTCCCGGCCATCTGCCAAAAATGGAAAGAACTCACCGGCGATGCCGGCTGGGGCGGCGTCCTCGCCGACGCCTTCGTCAAATCTCCCCAAAAGCCCGTCTGCCTCCTCTTCGGCCCCGGACAGGACATCCTCCCCCTCCTCGCCGAAACCATCGCGCTCCTCCCCGCCGCCACCCGCTGGAACGTCACCTTCAACACCTACTTCACCAGCATGCCCACCAGCGCCACCTGCCTCTGGCGCTGCTGCCTCTCCGGAACCCCCGCCGCCACCTCCGGCCTGCGATATGCCGGCGCCGGAATCGTCATCGATCTTTCCGACCCCGCACGTCTCGGCAAGCCCGCCGAAGGAACCTACGTCACCTGCGCACGCACCGGCATGCCCCCTGCCGCCGCCGCCGCGCCGCCGGAAGCTGCAAAAAAATCCGCCGCCAAAGCCACCGCCGCAAAAACAACGCTCCCCCCCAAGGTCCCCCTCACCCAGACGCCCGCTCCCCAGGACGATGAAGAGTCCATCGATCTCAAGCCCGTCGAATTCGCCGATACCCTCCAGGGCGAAGCCCTCGAAGGCGAACCACCACAGGAGCGCGCACCCACCCAGTCCCCGCAAAAACCCCGCCGACCCCTCATCCGCCGACGCATCACTTCCGATCTCCCCCGCACCGACTTCGCCTACGGCAACATCGAATCCGCCGCCGCCAAGGCCGCCCAGCGACGCCGCCGTCAGGTGCTCATGCTCTTCGGCGCCGCCGTCGCCTTGATCGGCTTCTCCGTCGTCCTCGTCGTCATCTCCATGATCACCAACGCCCCGCCCGAACTCCCCCCAATCCTCAAGCCCAACCACACCCCCACAACCGCGGCCATCGACACACCCCTTCCGCCCGCAACCGAAATCGCCCCGCCCGTCGTCCACGCACCCGTCATCCAGACCCCCGCACCCTTGCCCGAAACCAACAACACCGTCATCGTCCAGGCCCCCAAACCCGAGCCAAAACAAACCGTCACCGCCCCCGTCGAAGTCCTCCCCGAGCACCCCGCTCTCGTCACCGTCACCGAGCCCCTCCAGTTCCCAACCCTCGGGCAAGGCATGCGCGAGACCGTCGAACAAACCATCCCCCTCCCGCCGAATGAACTCGATACCCGCCCCGGCATCCAGAAAGTCGAAATTCGTTTCCCCCAGGCCACGGGCGACTACCCCGGCACACTGACCTTCTCCGAAAAACCCGCCGGCACCCTCTCCGCCGCCGTCCGCCCCGCCAGCCCGACAACCGCGGTCATGCTCTGGAAAAACGCTTCCAGCGAAGGCGAACCCGCCGAACTCTTCTCCCTCGGCCTCAACAAGAAGCAGGACCACCTCCGCCTGGTATGGCTCGCCGGGCCGCTCGTCCGCGATGTGGAGAACGTCCGCCGCGCCTACTGGGTCCTCCGCGCGTCCCACATCGCCGTCCAATGGAACAACCGCACCCAGGAAATCGCCTTCGCTCCCGCTGCCCCCGCCACCCTGCCGCTCGAATCACCCGGCAGCGCCCTGGCGCTCCCCACCGCCCTGCCCCGCGAAACCGTCGTGATCGCGCCAACCGAGCAGCAGATGGGCCACGGATGGGGCGCCGTCTCCTTCACCGAAACCAGTTCCAAAGACGGCGTGCTCCTCACCGGCGACAACAAGTCCCAGGTCGTCAAGTTCCAGCAGAAATCCCCCGTCGCCGCCTCCGCCCCCTGGTTCATCGTCCGCTTTTCGCCCGGATTCGATCGCGTCGAAAGCACTTTCGCCTCGCGCTTCGCCGCCGCTCAATCCGACCTGAAACAGGCCCAGGACGATGTTCATGCCGACGACGATCTCCTCGCCCAACTCGCCAAAGACGCCAACAGCAAGCTCCCCGATTCCGATCAGGTCAAACTCGTCAAAAGCAAACGCGCCGACGCCGCAACGCTCGTCGAGGCTTACAAGAGCACCGTCGCCGGTTATAACGAACTTGATAAATTTGATATCGAACTGTCACTGCCCAACGGCGTCCACCTCGTCACCCTCAGGTTCCGCCGAACGGCACATGAATAACAACGCCCCCGCTCCCCCCTCGCGGGGCCGGGGTTTCAGATCAGAGTTCAGTCCGGCAACAGGAAGTGAGTTATGGCAGACTTTCAGCGCGTGGTGGAGTTCCTCCGAGACCTGCGACAGGGACAACTCCAGGAGGTCACCGAAGAAATCCGGCAGGCCGCCACCGATTACGCCGCCCTCTGTGTCTCCGCCAACGAACGCCTCCGGAAATGCTCCACCTTCCTCGCTCAGGGCCTCCGCTCCGAAGCCATCCACCTCGCCGACGAAACTCCCAACCTCCTCGATCTCGTCGCCGCCCTCGACCTCCCCGACCCCCAGGTCTGGCAGGATTTCTGCCAGAACAACGGCCTTCCCGTCCCCCCGCCGCTCCAGCTCGATCGCGCCGCCCAGCTCAACGACGCCTACGCGCAGGACCAGCCCCTCGAGCATCTCCTCGCCCAGCACCGCCTCCTCGCCCTCGCCCGCGGCCCCGTCCGCCAGCGCCTCGCCCTCCTCCGCCAGATCGCCGGCATCGACGCCGCGAACCCCTCCTGGGAACGCGACCTCCGCGCCTTCGAAAAAGCCCGCCTCAAGGAACTTCCCACCGCCTTCTACAACGCCGTCAAAAACCGCGATGAAACCGCCATCCAGTCCCTCATGAAGGAAGTCAACGAAACCCAGTGGCTCGAGCCCGTCCCCGCCGACCTCTCCACCGCCGTCGCCGACGCCTTCAACCGCATGCAGCGCGCCATGGTCGAAGCCGAACTCCGAAAGCTCGTCCCGCCCCTCCGCGAAGCCTTCACCGACCGCGCCTTCCACGAGTGCCAGGCCATGGTCGCCCAGTGGAAAAACATCATGGATCAGGCCGGCGTCGCCATGATCTCCACCGATCTCACCGACGAAATCCGCCCCGTCATCGCCTTCGTCCAGGAACAGGAAAAGAAGGAGGAACTCCACCGGAAGTTCCGCGATTCCTGCAAAACCTTCTCCAACATGCTCGACATGAACGCCGGCGACGCCCAGCTCGAAGCCGCATACGCCAAGCTCAAATCGTTCAATGAGCCCATCCCCGAAGACCTCACCGCACGCTACAACGACAAGCGCGCTCAGCGACAGCGCGACATCGAACGCCGTCACCGCGGCCGCCTCATCGCCATGGGCGTCGTCATGGCCGGACTCGTCATCGTCTGCGTCGTCCTCGCCATCCTCTGGACCCGCTCCTCCGACGCCAAAAAATGGGCCGACAAAATCGAACAGCAGATCAGCACCCGCACCGAAGACAACCTGCGCAGCAGCCAGCAACTCGTCGAAACCCTCAAAAAAGACCACCCCAGCTTCCTGGGCGAACCCCTCGTCGCTGCCGCTGTGCGCCACGTCAACCAGATGCAGGGCGACTTCGACCGCGACACCGCCACCCTGCAGCAGGCGCTCAACGATCTTAGGAACTCCGTCGGCGCCGCGGCGGCCCTCGCCGCCAGGAGCGATTCTTCCGTCGATCAACTCCTCGCCGCCGCCCTCCCCATCCAGAACGCCATCACCCAGGCCAACACCGCCGGCGATCTCTCCTGGGTCGATCCCGCCAGAAAACTCCCCGCCGCCCTGAACCAGGCCCAGGGCGTCCTTAGCACGCTCCAGGACCGCGCCTCCGCCGGCGTCCAGGCCGAAGCCTCCCAGATCGCCGCCGCCGTTGATGCCATCCCCGCCATCCCCGCCGACCTCGGCCAGGCCGATACCGCACTCGTCACCGCCGGCAACCGCGCCCGCGCCCTCCGCGACATGAACGGCATCAACGAAGACGCCAAAAACGCCGCCACCGCTCTCGTCGATAAAATCGATGCCCGCCGCAAGGCGCTCAACGCCACCCGTGAAATGGCCGGCGAACTCGCCACCATCCGCGCCAACTCCGCCACCGCCGAATCCCTCCAGAAAGCCCTCGCCGCCTTCGTCCAGAAATACCCCAACGACGCCCGCACCGCTGATTTCAACGTCGTCATCAACCGCCTCAACGCCGCCAGGGATGCCGAGGATTGGCACGCCACCTCCTCCGCCTGGGCCGGCCAGTTCGCCCCCGCCACCGCCGATGCCGCCCAAAAACGCACCGAGGAAGTCGCCAGCTACCTCGCCGCTCACCCCGGCTCCCCCATGACCGACATCGCCAACCGCTACTCCGACTTCCTCAAGCACTGCGGCGACGCCATCGCCGACAGCGGCAGTTGGCAGGCCGCCCTCTCCCCCTACTTCGCCGATCCCCGCCTCAGCTCCATCTGCTACATGGAAACCTCCGACGGCCAACGCTTCTACACCGAAGGCGACATCAACCGCGAAGAAGCCCACATGAACGGCCAGACCACCGTCCGCTTCGTCGCCGTCGATCCCTCCAACCAGACCCAGCGCATGAAGGTCACCGTCGATCCCCCCACCCATCTCGTCACCGAAAACCCCGTCCCCGTTCCCCACACCAAGGTCATACAGGTCCTCATGGAACAGATCAAAGGCATCGACGCCTCCAACTGGGACACCTGGGGCATCGACGCCGTCGACATGCTCCTCCGCAAAAAAGACATGAACGTCGTCATCAAGGCCACCGTCATCGAAAAAATCCTCCAGACCGAAATCGCCATCGCCGGCTGGAACGGCAGCGGCGTCGCCGACAACTACACCCAGACCCTCACCGAGCTCGCCCGCCAGAAACCCGCCGACCTCCCCTGGGCCGACCTCTCCAAAAACTCCGACCTCACCCTCAAAAACCTCGAGAAAACCCTCGCCAACATCCCCCCCGCCGCCGCCGTCAAGGAAAAACTCGCCGCCGCCAGGGCCAACCTCTTCCGACAGGTCGCCTTCGACATCGTCGGCACCGGTGTCCTCCTCAAAGATGACGCCGGCCACTGGTCCGTCGCCTCCCCGGGCAAGGACGAAGACGGCCAGCTCTGGACCGCGCTCCCCGCCCCCGGCGCCGCCGCCCCCGTCGACCCCCCCCCCCGCCCCCCCCACACGCCCCCCCCCCCCCCCCGCCCCCAGCCCCCCCCAGGCCCAGGACCAAACCGGCAAAAACGCCCGAACCCAAAACAC
>JBQCGD010000002.1:0-5316 GCA_051955985.1 Phycisphaerae bacterium
ATCCACCAACCGCGTCCTCCTCCCCTTCGGCACCTCCACCCTCACCTCTCCCTCCCCATACGTCCACTTCAACTCCCCACCATCTCCCATCCACCTCACCCCCACCGGCTTCCCAACCCCCTTCAACGTCATCGTCACCGCCCCCGGCTCCTCCATATCCGCATCCCCCATCCCCTTCCCCTTGAACGCCGGCACCGCATACAAATACCGCACATCCCCCGCCGCCGTCGCTAACACCGACGCACTCTCCCCTTTCGGCAACGGCACCACATCATGCACCGCCGCCCCATTTGCCTTCATCCACTCCGCCACCACCCCCATGTGCTCATACGCCGCCGGTGCCAACTCCCCGTCCGCCATCGGCCCAATCCCCAGCAGATAATTGATCCCCTTCGCCCGGCACTCGCACAACTGCCCCAGCACAAACGCATCCGACCGATACTTCTCCCCCGTCGTATAAGG
Organism: Phycisphaerae bacterium; assembly: GCA_051955985.1. Lineage (GTDB taxonomy): Bacteria > Planctomycetota > Phycisphaerae > WQYP01 > WQYP01 > DATKPA01. The sequence continues at coordinate 463 of JBQCGD010000002.1, forward strand.
CCACGCCCCCGTCCACGGATTGCACAACTCCCCCCAACTCGCCGGATTCGCCTTCTTCGCCGGCATCGTCCGCTCATACGTCACATAGTCCCCATGCCCATGCAACCGCGGATTGATCACAATCCCCGGCTGCATCTTCCGAATTTCCTCCGCCGAAATCACCTCGCTCGCATTCGGAATCGCCGGCTTCCCATCAAACCAGATCACATCAATCTCCCCATAATTCGACAGCAGCTCCGTAATCTCTCCCTTCACAAGCCGCGCAAACTCCGCCTGGTGCGCCGCAATCTCCTCCGGCGTGTGCTTCGTCGTCCGCACATTCAAATCCCCATCCACCGACGGCAACCCCGGATTCATCCGCTTCCCGCCCGAATACAAAAAACTCATGTAATCCCGGTCAAAATGCCAGTCCGGCCCCGAAAAATACAACCCCACCTTCAACCCGTGCTTCCTGCACGCCTCCGTAAACCCCTTCACCAAGTCCACCCCGCCTGCCCAATTCTTCGTGCTGAAATCGCTGTACGCGCTCGGCCACAACGCGAACCCCTCGTGATGCTTCGTCGTCAGCACCACGTACTCAAACCCCGCCGCCTTCGCCGCCGCACACCACTTGTCCGGATTAAACTTCGTCGGCAAAAACTTCGGCGCATCCGACCAGTAAATATTTGGCGTCAACGCCGGCACCTTCCCCGTCAAATCCCAATCCCGCTCCCGCACCACCCGCTCCAACTCACTCTCCGACAACTTCTTCTTCGAAAACACCCGCCCCGGAATCATCGACCACGAAATATTCCGCCCGCTCACCGAAGCCACCCCCCAATGCAGAAACAACCCCAACCCCGCCTTCGGAAACCACTGCGCCCCCGGCGCCTCCGTATGATCCCCATTCCCCTTATCCTCCCCCGCCCCAATCATGTCATGCTCCGCCCCCACCGTCTCTTTGTCCTTCGCCACATTCCCCGCATCCGCCCCCAACACCGGCATCCCCTGCAACGCAAAAATCCCCGCCACCGCCGCCATCAACCCGCCACAAATCCGCCGCGTCATCATCACTCCTCATTCCCTGTTCAATCGAGGCACGAGATAAACGCCCACCCCACCCCAATCTTGCCAACCCCGCACCCCCCAACCAATCGCAAAAAAAAGAAGCCGAAAGGTGTAAACCTCTCGGCTAAAAAAATCTCTTCGTGGTCCTTCGTGCCTCCGTGCCCTTCGTGTTTACCGTCCCCCCCTCAAGCCGACGCAGAATCCCCCGCCACCAGAATCTTCTCAATACTCCCCAACAACCGATCCATCCGGAACGGCTTGTTAATGTAATCATCCACCCCCAGCGTCTCCGCATACGTCTTATGCCGCGACCCCAGATTCCCCGTAATCATAATCACCCGCGGCTTCGCCCCCTTCGGCTTCCCCTTCTTGATGTGCTCCAGCACCAGAAACCCCGACCGCTTCGGCAACATCATGTCCAAAACCACCAGGTCCGGCTGCTCCTTGTTGTGCAAATCCACCGCCTGCGCCCCATCCACGGCCGCAAAAACCTTCGCCCCCTGATCCTGCAGCGCCATCGTGATCGCCGTCACCACATCCGGATCATCATCCACAATCAACACCGATTTATTCTTCAGATCTGCCATGACTCACGATCCTTTGCACTCAAGGTAAGCCCAGCATTCTAGGCGACTTTCCCCCCACCGACAACATCCCACATGACCCACAACCAACCCCGCAAACCCCCCAAGCCCACGGCTTCCACGCCGTGGGGATGATGGATCCTCCCGCGCAGCCCGAACGCTTGGAACATGAGCGCCCCCGCCTCGCGCCAACCCCGCCCCCTCACTCCACCGCCAGAAAACTATACGCACCCAAATTCTCCCCCACCCTGTTGCTGTGCGGCATCTCATTCGAACTCACCCCCGCCGCATGCCCATCCGCAAACGCCACGTTGCACCTGCTCATCTCCGTCGTCGCCATCACCCCCGTCGTCCCCACCGCAAACGAAATCAGCGGACCCGGATGCCGATACCCAATCCGGCTGTTCGCCTCACCCAGCCGCGACGCCCCCTGCCGCCCCGCATACACCCCATCGCAAATCACAATCAACGCATCTGGCCGCGCAATCCCATTCGCCCGCACGTTCCCCAACACCCCGTTCGACCCCACATACCCCACCGACTGCGTGTAATACGGGCACGGCTTCGCAATCGCCGACGTGTTCCCCGTCGGATTGTTGGCATTGATGTAATAACTGCACCGGATCTCATGCTCATACAACCCATCCGCATCCCCAAACCCCGCCACCGGCAATGCCGGATCCTTCTGCCCCCCGCTGTCCCCCGATCCCAAAAACTCCGTCGGATAATCCTGCCATCCCTTCGGCTTGTTCAAATCCGTCGCCGTCTGCCCACCCGCCATCCCAAACACATCCACCGTGTTCGGACAAAAATACACGTTGTGCGTCATGTCCCGATACCCCCCGCAATACCCGTCCCGATCCAAAATCGCGCACCACCCATCCACAATCTGCGGCGAACTCCCATCCCCCGTCATGTTGTACGAAGGCACCACAAAATTATCGTTCCCCGCCTGGTACGCCACCAACCCCGTCCCAATCGCCTTCAAATTCGCCAAACACTTCGTCGTCCGCGCCCGCTCCCGCGCACGCCCCAACGCCGGCAACAACAACCCCATCAACACCGCCAATATCCCCACCACCACCAGCAACTCAATCAACGTAAACCCACGACGCTTCATCTTCACCGTCTCACGCTCCCATCCACGAACTCAAACCCATTCGCAAGCCGCGACTTCACAGACCCCAGTCCCCAAACCCCACACCCTGCCGCCCCCTCCGTCTCGTCGCGAACTACGCATCCCACACCTCGCACCCCCGAATCACTCCGTCACCTCCCGCACAAACCCCATCAAAATCCCCCCCGTCTTATCTCCCGCCATCCCCAACTCATAATTCGCCGTAAAATGCACCTTCCCCGCCAGCACCGCCCCCTCCGCCTTCCCCCCATGCGCATTGATCGCATCAATCATCTGCTGCGACGCCGCCCGCGATGTCTTCGAATGCTCATCATCACACGATGCAATCAAAAATCGCGGCGCACCCTTCGCATTCGATACATACGCCAGCGGCGACCCCGCCCACTGCGCCGCCGCCGTCTCCCCAAACGTCGCCTGGATAAACGGCGGATACATCCCCCCGCCCTTCACCCGCGTTGGCAAGTCATACATCCCCCCGCTCCACGCCACCACCCCGCGCAAATCCCCCGGCTTCATCCCCACCTTCGCCAAAAACTCCGGATCCAACGTCACCAGCGTCACCAGGTGACACCCTGCCGAATGCCCCATGATCACAATCTTCCCCGGATCCCCCCCATACTCCCCAATATGCTGATGCACCCACCCGATCGCCGTCGCCACATCCTGCACCTGCGCCGGATGCACATCCTTCGGCGACAACCGATAGTTCACCGCCACAAACACCACCCCCTCCTCATTCAAAAACTTCGGCTTGAAACTCACGTCCCGCTTGTCCCCACGCGACCACGCCCCCCCATGCCCAAACACCACCACCGGCGCCCCCGTCACCCCCTTCGGCGAATACACATCCAGCACATCCAACCTCCCATCCGGCCCCCCATACGCCACGTCCGCATGCAACTCCGTATTCGCCGACAACACCGGCGTCTGCGCCGGCCGCGTCGTCGCCGTCTGCCCCATCAACCCCGCCCCCGAACCCACCACCGCAAACCCCATCGCCACCGCCATCACCCAGCCACGAATCGCCATCATCAATCACCCATCAAAGAAGAACCAACTCTCACAACGAAAGGTTAGCCGGCGGTTTTAACCGCCGTGTTCCCACCCACGCTCACCACATCATTTCGCCACTCACCTCGCACCCCTCGCGATACAATTCCCACATGAAATTCCTCAAACCCATCTTCCTCCTCACGCTCCTGCTCCCCTCCGCCGCACTCGGCACACTCTGGCTAAGCTCATGGACGAACCAACCCACCTGCAATTTCATTCTGGCTTCATCTTCCTTTCATGTTGCCGCCACGCGCGGCACCCTTTCAATTGCAATCTTCTCCACCACCCCCGAAGTCGACGACTACCGCCTCTTCCACCTCCCCCTCTGGCTCCCCACCGCCCTCGCCCTCGCCGCCCTCACCCTCACCGCCTGCCTCCTCCTCCCCTCCCGAACCCGCCGCCAAAACCGCGGCTTCCCCCTCTAAAAAAAACACCAAGCCCACGGCTTCCACGCCGTGGGGATCATCGACTCCCGCCGCGCAACCCCACCCTCCCCTCACTCACCCCTTCCGCATCAACGCCACCACATCCTGCCACCCCCGCATCCCCCCCGGAACATACTCCACCTCCTCAAACATCTCCCCCCACACCCGCCGCACATACGCCGGATGCACAAATGAATTCCCATATTCCCCACCCGCATCCGCTGACCGCAGCACCTCCTCCGGATACTTCAAAAACACAAACCCCTCCCTTCCCACCCGTTCCCGAATCCGCTCCGCCTCCCCCTGGCTCACCATGAACATCCGCTGGTGCGCCTCCGACCTGCAGATTGTCTCCAACGCCACCTCCCCATGCGTCGTGAAAATCACCATCCCCCCGGGCGCCAGCTGCCGGTGAATCTCCTCCATCCACAGCCGCGCCGTCCGCTCCGGCAAATGCGTGAACACCGACAAACTGTAAATCAAGTCAAACCCGCCCCACCCCGTCTACCCCCCCATCTACCGCAAAGGCCGCCCCCCCCCCGTGCCCAAACACCGAACCCCCTAAAAAATAAACCCCCCACACCCCAAAGGGCCCCCCGATAAGAAG
>JBQCGD010000003.1:0-42522 GCA_051955985.1 Phycisphaerae bacterium
GTCTGCTCCCCAAAACTGGTACCACCTGATATGAGAGTTTCTAACCGGCCCATGAGGCCAGAAGGAACTCTCGATGAAAGGCAAGAAGCACAGTCCGGAACAGATCATCGCCAAGCTGCGTGAAGCGGAGGCGGAACTCAACGGCGGCGCCCCGATCGCGGCGGTCTGCCAGAAGCTGGCGATCAGCGAGCAGACGTTTTACCACCGGCGCAATCAATACGGCGGCATGAAGGCTGATGCGGCCAGAAGGCTCAAGGAACTCGAGGAAGAGAACCGGCGGCTCAAGAGTGCGGTCGCCGATCTGACCCTCGACAAGCAGATTCTCAAGGAAGCCCTGGATCACCTGGGAAACGACTGACCCCTTCGCGTCGACGCCGACGCTGTCTGCCATGTCCGGCGGGCACTTTTCGTCTCGGAGCGCCGCGCGTGCCTGGTGCTGGGGCAGTCCCGGCCGACGCAGCGATACCAGGCAAAGCCGAAAGACGACGAAGGGGCGTTGGTCAAAAGAATACTGGAGCTGGTAAGAGTGCAGATAACGTCCCGATTTATGCGCACATTTGAAAGAGCAGACTCTTCATAAGCGTCCGGTGAAGCCCATCTTCAATCCGTGACCGCCGCCGGTCAACATGCTGGTCCTGACGAAGGAGGCATGTATGGCCCATGGCGCGGCGGTGCGGGATCGGAGGAAGGAAGCGTTCTGGCGGGAGTAAGTCGCGGGGCAGCGGAGTAGCGTGAGCGATATGTGAACCGCACCTACGCCCTGGTGGTTGGATTTCGCAATTTCCATTGATCCGGCAGCCACGCATCGAGTTCGCTGAGCGGGGTGGCCGGGAGATTCACGAGAAGTTGCGTCAGAAACATTTGCGGATTGATCGCGTGTCGGAGGCAGGTGCTGGTGAAGCTGGAGAGAACTGCGGCCGTCTCGCCGCCACAGCGAGAAGCTCCTTGAGAACCGCCGGATCATCAGGCAGAGATGAAAGGGTTTGGAGCAAGGTTTTACCGGCACCCGGACGCAACTCAGGGAGTTGCGATACGTGAGTATGGCAAATAAGCAGCTATAAATGGTCGCGGAATCACCGACCGGCCATCTCAATCCTGACAGTTTTAATAGAATTGCTACTCCCCCCCTTCCCTATAGGAATAGTAGGGATTGTCTCGGATTGGGGCGCACCTTGCGGGCGCCTGGCCGGCCGGGAAAATGCGAAGGAAGCGGAGGGTAAGAACGATGTTTGACCCCGTTTCTTCGGTTCCATCCTTGCTATAGGAATTGCAGGGAATCAGCGTTTGCGGCGGAGGAGGAGGGCGGCGGGGAGGAGGAGGGTGAGGGAAGCGGGTTCGGGGGTGGGGACGGGTGGTAATTGGGAATTGGTAAATGGTAATTGGGAGGAGGCGCTTGGGTTGGTGAGGCCGAAGTTGTTGAGGACGTCGGAGAGGTCGGTGAGGTTGATGGTTTGGGCGTTGTCGAAGTTGCCGTCGGTCCAGTTGGGGGTTTGCTGGCCGAAGTGGTTGAGGATGGTGGAGAGGTCGGTGAGGTCGACTTTGCCGTCGATGTTGGTGTCGCCGAGGAGTTCCTGGGAGAGGAGGAGGGCGTTTTGGTCGACGGGTTGGCCACCGAAGGAGGAGAGGCCGAGGGCGGCGTTGTCGAGGAGGGCGATGGCGAAGTTGGGGGGGAGGGTGGAATCGAGGATGCCGTAGGTGTGGGGGTATTGGCGGCCGAAGGCGATCTGGTTTTGGAGGGTGGCGAGGGTGGCGGATTTGGAGGGGCCGGCGGGGAGGATGAGCTTATTGTCGGTGATGTCGAGGGAGGCCCACCAACTGTTGTTGGAGCCGGGGAGGGTGAGAGGGGAGAGGGCTTTGACGGCGAGGGAGGAGTCGCGGAGGGTGCGGTGGGCATACCAGTTGAGGGAGAGGTTGGAGACGGTGCCGTTGGGGAGGATGGTGGAGGTGAGGTTGGCGGCGCCGGGGTTGAAGCCGATGGCGTTGCGGAAATCGGCGCCGTCGAGTGAGGCGCCGGCGAGGGTGGCGTTGGTGAGATTGGCGTTGACGAAAGTGGCGTTGGTGAGGGAGGCGCTGGTGAGGTTGGCGTTGGAGAAATCGGCGCCGGTGGCGATGACGTTGCCGAGGGAAGCGAAGGAGAGGTTGGCGTTGGAGAAGTTGGCGTTTTTGAGGAGGGTGAACGGGGCGGAGGGGTTGTTGAAGGTGGCGTGATTGAGGTTCTGGGCGGCGAAGTTCCAGCCGGTCAAGTCGAGACCGGCGAGGCTGACGGAGGCGAGGTTTTTGGCGGCGTAGCTGGCGGTGGAATAGAGCTGGGCGGGGGTGAAGCCGATGGCGTTTTTGAAGCTGGCACCAGCGATGGTGGCGTTGGTGAAGTTGGCGTTGGTGAGGTTGGCGGCGGCGGAGGAGTAGGCGGGGCCGAAGGAGGCGTTGGAGAGGTTGGCGCCGGCGAAGGTGGCGTTGGTGAGGTTGCCGGCGGGGAAGGTGGTTCCGAGGAGGGAGGCGTTGGTGAAGGCGGCGCCGACGAGGGAGGAGTTGGAGAATGTGGCGTTGGCGAGAGAGGTGTTGGAGAAGTCGGCGTTGTCGAAGGTGGAATTGGCGAGATTGGCGCGGGCGAGGGTGGCGAGGGAGAGATTGGCATTGGAGAAATCGGAGGCGGCGATGATCTGGAGGGCGGTGAGGTTGGCGCCGGAGAGGTTGGCGTTGGAGAGGTTGACGGCGTTGAACTGGGCGCTGGTGAGGTTGGCGTTGGAGAGGTTTGCGTTGGCGAGGGAGGTGTTGGAGATGTAGGAGAAGGAGAGATTCTGGGCGGTGAAATTCCAGGAGGAGAGGTTCATGTTGAAGAAGCGGATGGAGGCGAGGTTTTTGCTGACGTAGTTGGCGGTGGAATAGAACTGGGCGGGGGTGAGGGTGTTGTTGTTGAAGCTGGCATTGGAGATGTTGGCGTTGGAGAGGTTGGCGCCGGTGAAGTCTGCGCCGTTGAGGGTGGCGTCGCCGAGGGAAGCGCCGGAGAGGTTTTGGTTGGAGAGGTCGGCGCCGGTGAGGTCGAGGTAGGCGAAGTTGAAGTTGTGGAGGTCGTGGGCGGCGTAGTTGGCGGTGGAATAGAGCTGTGAGACGGTGAAGCCGGTGGTGTAGTAGCCGAAGATAGCGCCGGTGATGTTGGCGTTGGAGAAGTTGGCATTGGTGAGATTGGCGGCGGTGAAATTGACGTTGGCGAGGGTGGCGTTGGAGAGGTCGGTATTGGAGAGATTGGAGTTAGAGAGGTTGGCGTTGGAGAGGTCGATGCCGGCGAGGGAGTTGTTGCTGAGGTTCATGTAGGTCAGGTTGTGGGCGGCGAAGTTGGCGGAGGAGGTGAATTGGGCGAGGGAGAGGTGGGAGGGGATGGCGCCGGAGAGGTTGGCGCCGGAGAGTTGCGCGTTGGTGAAGTTGGCGTTGGCGAAGAGGCCGTTGGCGAGGGTGACGCCGGCGAAGGAGGCGCCGCTGAGGGTGGCGTTGGAGAAGTCGGTGTTGGTGATGTTGGCGCCGGCGAAGGAGGCGTTGGAGATATTTTTGCCGGCGAAGGACCAATTGGAGAGATCGAAGCTGGAGAGGGAGATGCCGGTGAGATTGCCGGTGATGTAGGAGGCGGTGGAGTAGAACTGCGTTTGCGAGATGAGGCCTTTCGGGGTGCCGGGTTGGAGGCTGAATCTGGCGCCGGTGATGGTGGCGTTGGAGAGGTCGGCGCCGGTGAGATTGACGTAGATGTAGGTGTTGGTGAGGTTGGCATTGGAGAGGTTGGCGTTGGAGAAATCGCCGTCGATGGAGGAGTTGGCGAGGGAGGCGCCGGCGAGATTAGCGTTGGAGAGGTTGGCGGAGGACATGGAGACGCAGGAGAGGTTCCAGCCGGAGAGGTTGTCGTTGCTGAGGTTGATGGCGCCGAGGACGCCGTTGATTCGGGAGGTGCTGGCGAACTGGGCGAAGGTGAGGCCGGTGACGCTGGCGAAGTTGGCGTCTTTGATGTTGGCGCCGGTGAAGTCGGCGTTGGTGAGGGTGGCGTTGGAGAAGTCGACGCCATTGAGGAGGGAGGCGGCGAAGGAGGCGTTGGAAAGGTTCTGGCCGGGGAAGGCGAAGGAGCGGAGATCGACATCGTTGAACTGGATGCCGGCGAGATTTTTACTGGCGTAGCTGGCGGTGGATTGGAGCTGGCCGCTGGTGATGGTGAAGGCCTGGGCGTTGGGGTTGGAGAAGTTGGCGCCGGCGACGACGGCGCCGGTGAGATTGGCGTTGGAGAGGACGACGGAGGAAAGGTTGGCATTGGTGAGGTTGGCATTGACGAGGGAGGCGTTGGAGAGACTGGTGACGGCGTAGAGGCTGGGGGAGGAGAGATTGGCGTTGGAGAGGTTGGCGTTGGAGAAGTCGACGCCGACGAGCTTGGCGTTGTTGAACGTGGCGTTGGAGAGGTCTTTGCCGGCGAAGCTCCAGGCGGAGAGGGTGCTGTTGGAGAAGTTGATGCCGGTGAGGTTGCCGGTGGTGTAGGAGGCGGTGGCGTAGAACTGGGCGGGGGTGATGGAGGCGGTGGCGCCGGTGAGGTTGGCGCCGGTGAAGGAGGCGTTGGAGAGGTCGGCGTTCGCGAAGTTGGCGTTGGAGAGGTTCTGGTGGTCGAAGTTCCAGTTGGTGAGGTTGTTGTTGGCGAGGCTGATGAGGGAGAGGTTGCCGGCGGCATAGGAGGCGGTGGAATAGAGTTGGGCGGCGGTGAAGCCGTTGGCGACGGTGTTGGAGAAATTGGCGGAGATGGTGGCGTTGGAGAAGTTTGTGCCGGTGAGGTTGGCGTTGGAGAGATTGGCCAGATAAAGGGAGGCGCCGGTGAGATTGGCGCTCGCGAGGTTGGCGTTGGAAAGATTGGCGGCGTTGAAGGCGGCGTTGGAGAGGTTCTTGCCGGCGAGGTTGATGTTGGAGAGATTGGCGGAATAGAGGGAGACGCCGGCGAGGTTGCCGGAGGCGTAGCTGGCGGTGGCGGTGATCTGGGCGGCGGTGAGGCCGACGGCGAAATTGAAGTTGGCGTGATCGATGTTGGCGTTGGAGAAGTTGGCGTTGGTGAGGTTGGCCTGGGTGAGGTTGGAGAAGGAGAGATTGGCGGAGGAGAAGCTGGTGTTGCTGAAGCGGGCGTTGTTGAGGTTGAGGTTGCTGAGGTTCCAGGAGGAAAAGTCGTTGTTGGTGAGGGTGCTGTAGGAGAGATCGCGGGCGGCGAAGTTGGCGGTGGAGGCGAGCTGGGCGAAGGTGAAGCCGTGGGTGGTGGCGGCGTCGAGGAGTGCGGTGTGGATGTTGGCGTTGGTGAAATTGGCGCCGGTGAGGGTGGCGTTGGAGAGGGTGGCGCTGTTGAAGTTGACGCCGGAGAGATTGGCGTTGGTGAGGTTGGCGTTGGTCAGGCCGGCGTCGGTGAGGTTGGCGTTGGAAAGGTTGACGTTGGAGAGATCAGCGGCTTCGAAATCGGTGCCGAGGAAGGTGGTGTTAGAGAGGTTTTTGCCAGCGAAGGTGGTGTTGGAGAGATTGTCGAAGCTGAAGTTCATGTTGGAGAGAGTGCCGGCGGTATAGGTGGCGGTGGAATAAAGCTGTGCGATGGTGAAGCGGCCGGTGGGGCTGACATTGTTGCTCAGATCGGCGCCGTTGATGTTGGTGTTGGTGAAGTTGGCGTTGGTGAAGATGCCGGTGAGTTTGGCGAAGGAGAGGTCGGAGTTGGCGAAGGTGGAGTTGCTGAGGGGCTGGTAGAGGTAGGCGTATTCGAGGTTGTGGTTGGGGGTGTTCCAGTTGGAGAGGTCGATACCGGCGGCGGGATAGATGCCGGCGGTGCCGGGGATGGTCTGGCCGTTGTCCCAGCGGGTGATGTCGGCGTGGGCGAGGGAGGAAGCGGCGAGAGCGGCGGTGGTGAGGGCAGCGCGAACGGTTCGACGGTTGATCATCAGAGGTGTGCTCCGCGATTCAGAGGTACAGAATAGAGAATGAGAAGTGTCCCACTTTTTGGTGAGTCTTCTATAAACGGTGCGGAGCGGGGAGGTCAAGGAATTTGTGGGGCAATTGGGAAGGATTCGCCGCATGGAAATTGGCGTGTGGATAGCGCGGGTCTAGGGAAGCTGGAGAAAGTTTGCGGGTTAGGATGGGCGGCGCTTGTTGCGCGAAATTGTGAGAAGGAACGGGAGGAGGAGGGCGAGGGACGTGGGTTCGGGGGTGGCGGTTGTTGGTAATTGGTAACTGGTAAGTGGTAATTGGGAGGAGGCGGTTGGGTTGGTGAGGCCGAAGTTGTTGAGGACGTCGCTTAAGTCGGTGAGGTTGATGGTTTGGGTGTTGTCGAAGTTGCCGTCGGTCCAGTTGGGGGTTTGCTGGCCGAAGTGGGTGAGGATGGTGGAGAGGTCGGTGAGGTCGATTTTGCCGTCGATGTTGGTGTCGCCGAGGAGTTCGGGGGCGAGGAGGAGGGAGTTGTCGTCGACGGGGACGCCGGCGAAGGTGGTGAAATGGGTGAGGGCGTTGTCGAGGAGGGCGAGGGCCTGGTGGGCGGGGAGGGTGCCGGGGGTGATTTGGTTGGTGGCGAGTTCGTTGCGGAGGGTGGCGAGGGCGGAGGGTTTGTCGGTGGGTTGGAGGATGAGTTTGTTGTTGTTGAGGGTGAGGGTGGCGGCGTTGAAGGTGATGTCAGTGGTTTTGAGCGTGGTGCCGAGTGTGAGGTTGGCGTTGAGGGTGAGGGAGTTGTTGAGGATGAGGGGGCTGGTGCCGGAGATGGTTCCGGCGTTGAAGGTGAGGGGGGCGTTGATCACGAGGGGGCCGCCGGTGGGGTTGATGGCGCCCGAGGAGGTGGCGAGGGAGGCGTTGGCGGTGCCGAAGCCGGTGAGGGTGCCGCCGGCGTCGATTTGGAGGAAGTTGTCGGCCTTGAGGGAACCGCCCTGGAGGGAGATGGTGCCGTTGGCCTGAGCTACGATGCTGGCAGCGGGGATGGCGGGAGCATCGGCGGGGAGGGCGTTGCCGCCGCCGGTGGCGAAGGTATTTCCTGAGCCGCCGGAGAAATTGCCAGCGCCGACGGAGACGATAGCGGAGGCATTTCCGGAGATGATGTTTCCTCCGCCGGTGGCGACGATGCTTGCGCCGTCGTTGCCGATGAGGCCGCCGCCGTCGTTGGTGATGAGTTGTCCGCCATCGAGGACGACGACGTTTCCTGCGCCGGAAGCGACGATGTTTCCGGCGCCGGAGGCGACGATGCGGCCGCCGATGGTGGCGCCATTGTGCAGGTTGAGGGCGGCGCCGGTGCCGCTGACGGTGAGATTTCCGCCGGAGGGGAGGCCGAGGGCGGAGTGGATGTCGAGGGTGCCGCCGACGTTGATGGAATAGAACCCGCCGGGGATGAGGGAGGAGCCATTGCCGAGATCGAGGGTGCCGTCGATGGTGAGGTTGCCGTTCTGGAAGAGGTTGGTGCCGTCGGTGACGTAGGCGGTGGCGTTTTTGGCGATGTAGAGGGAGCCATTGTTGGTGGTGTTGCCGTAGAAGTAGGTATTGCGGTTGACATTGATGGCGCCGAGGTTGTTGATTTCGCCGACGGAGATGTCGTGTGCGGCGTTGCCGTTGAAGTTGAGGGTGCCGTGGTTGGTGAGGGTATCGTGGTCGTTGCCGATGTGGAGGGTATTGCCGTAGCCGTCGAAGGCGCCGATGGAGAGGGTGCCGTAGTTGTGGGCGTCTGCATCGACGTAGAAGAGGGCGGAGGCGTGGCTGGAATCAGCGATGGAGTTGACGGTGGTGTTGTTGGCGAGATTTCCGTGGAGGCGGCCGGTGCCGTACATGTTGAAGGCGGCGCCTGCGCCATCGGGGACGGAGGTGGAGAGGTAGGAATCGCCGGCGGTGTAGACAGTGAGTTTGACCTGGCCGCCGTTGTAGTTGAAGCCGCCGTTGACGATGAGGAACTGGGTGCTGCCATCGTTGCCGAGGGCGCCTGAGTCCTGGTTGAAGCGGGCGTTGGTCATGGAGATGCTGGCGTTGGCGGCGAGGTTGAGTGTGCCGGCGTTGGAGGCGTTGGCTTTCATGAGGAGGGGGAGGCCGACGTTGAGGGTTCCGGTATTGACGAGGGTGCCGTTCATGGTGGCGGATCCGGCGGTGCTGGTGTTGAAACTGAGAGTGCCGGCGTTGATAAAGTTTCCGTTGAGGGTGGCGCCGTAGCCATCATTGGCGAAGAGGGTGAGGGCGCCGTAATTGGTAGCGTTGGTGTCGACATTGAGAAGGGCGCCGCTGTGGGCGGAATCCGCGTAGACGCCGAGCGAGGTGTTTGCGGCCAGGTCGCCGGAAAGGTGGGGGGTGTTGTAGGCGACGAAGACGGCGCCGTGGCCATCGGGGGTGGAGGTGCTGAGGGAGGAGTTGTCGTTGAGGCTGATGCGTGTGTTGATCTGGCCGCCGTTGAAATTGAAGGCGCCGTTGTGGATGACGAAGGTGGTGGAGAGATTGTCGCCGAGGGTGCCGGCATCCTGGTTGAAGCGGGCGTTGGACATGCGGAGGCTGGTGCCGTTGGAGAGGTGAATGTCGCCCTGATTGGAGGCGTTGGCGTTGAGGGTGAGGTCGCTGAAGGCGAGGACGGTGCCGGTGTTGACGAAGCGGCCGTTGATGACGGCGTATCGGCCGGCGTTGGAGTCGGTGGCGAGGATGCCGGCGTTGACGAAGTCGCCGTCGCCGTTGTTGACGTTGACCGTGGCGGCGTAGCCATCGTCGGAACGGAGAGAGATCTCGCCGCGGTTGGTGAAGGGGGTGGGGAGGTTGAGGAGGGCGGATCCGAAGTTGCTGTTGGCTTCGAGAACGAGACCGGTGTTGTAGCTGAAATCGGAGACGAGGGTGAGGTTGTTGCAGGCGTTGAAGACGGCGCCGTGGCCGTCCGCGATGGTGGTGGAGAGGCCGGCGTTGCCGGTGAGGACGATGGCGCCGCCGTCGGCGGGTGCGAGGCCGGTGGAGAGGTTGGCGACGGAGGAGTTGTTGATGGCGCCGCCGGAGAAGATGAAGGCGGTGTTGGCGAGTTTGAGGGTGGCGTTGTTCTGGAGCGTGAGGTTGCCGGCGGCCTGGAGGAAAGCCCCGTTGCCCTGGACAGTGGCGAGGGTGGATGCCGCGGAGGGTGTGCCGAGGGCGTAGGCGCCGTTATTGGTGAAGAGGCCGGTGATGGTGGTGGTGGTGGAATCGGTGATGGTGCCGTTGTTGTTGACGTCGGCGGAGAGGACGACGGTGCCGAGCGAGGAGGAAGGGGCGGGCATATCGACAAACCCGGCAGCGCCGACGTTGAGCGAGGAACCGGCGACGCTGACGGAGTAGTTGTTGGCGGGGGCGAGGCGGAGGTGGCCGGCGGTGATGGTGATCGGGTAGGCGGAGAGAGACGCGCTGCCCAGCGTGTCGGAGCTGGGGAGCAGGAGCGTGGCGAGCGGTGCGTTGAGGGTGAGGTTGGCGACGGAATTGGCGAACGGGGCGGTGACGGTGTAGGAGGCGTTGAGGGAGATGGAGACGGAATCGGCGCTGGTGGGCACGCCGTTGGGCGACCAGTTGGACGACTGGCTCCAGGAGCCGCCGGCGGCGTTGGTCCAGGAGTAGTCGGCGGCGAAGGCGTTGGAAGCCAGGACGACGGCGAGTGCGAGCAGTGGGCAGAGGGGGCGTGCGGATCGCGGTTGAGCGAACATGGAGGCTCCTGAAGGATTTTGGGACGGGGCGGGCTTCTGCGTATAAGCGGAAGACGCGCAAGGAGATGCGACACTCCGGGGGAAGCGGTTGTGAGTCGGGATGGAGAGTAACCCGGAATTGCGGCAAGGCAAAAAAGAGCGGCCGCATTCGATTTTTCCATATTTCGATAGAAGGATAGGTCTTAGCGATGGGAGGGAGAGACGCGTTTGCGAATGCGGCGATGGGAAAGGGGGAGCAGCGCAAGTGCGAAGAGGGCGAGCGGGGCAGGTTCCGGCGTGACGGCGACGGCCGGCGCATTGAAGGTTGGGCCGGCGGCACCGAACGGGTAGGGGTTCGTTGTGCCGAAGTTGTTGAGCACGTCGGAGAGATCGGTGAGGTCGATGGTGGCGGCGTTGTCGAAGTTGCCGTCGGTCCAGTTGGGGGCCGCAGTGCCGAAGTGATTGAGCACGGTGGAGAGATCCGTGAGATCGACTTTGCCGTCGATGTTGGCGTCGCCGAGGAGTTCGGGGGCGAGGAGGAGGGAGTTTTGATCGACGGGCTGGCCGGCGAAGGTGGTGAAACCGGTGAGGGCGTTGTCGAGGAGGGCGAGGGCGAAGTTCGTGGGGAGGGTGGAGCTAGTGATGGCGTGCGTGGCGACCTGGTTCTGCAGGGTGGCGAGGGCGGTGGACTTGGTGGCGGAAGAGGGCTGGAGAATGAGCTTGTTGTTGGCGAGGTCGAGGGTGCCGGACCAGTGGCCGGGGGAGCCGGCGAAGACGAGCGTGTTGAGCGTGGAGGCGGTGGCGTTGGCGGGGGCGGGAGCGATTTGGAGGAAGCCGGTGTTGGCGAGAAAGAGGAAATTGAGGTGGAGGGAGGCGGCGGTGGCGAGGCCGTTGGAGATGGAGATGGAACCGTTGCCGGAGATGGGGCCGAGGGAGGCGGCGCCGCCGGATTGGGAATAGGCGGCGTTGTCGACGAAGGCGGCGGCGGTGAGGGAGCCGCCGGTGAGGGAGATGGTGGTGTTGGCCGTGTTGAAAGCGGTGAGTGTGCCGGCGGAGGTGAGGACGGCGGAGTTGCTGATGGTGAGGTTGCCTGTGCCGCCGGGTCCGGAATCGGAGCCGCCGACGTAGATGTTGTTGTTGACGGAGAGTTCGCCGCCGCTGAGGAGATAGCTGCCCGTGCTGCCGGGGAAGGCGGCGATGGAAAGGAACGCGGTGCCGGCGAGTGTGTTCTGTCCGCCGGATTGGGTGAAGGTGCCGTTGCCGTAGCAGCCGATGTATTCTCGCCCCTGCGGGATGGAGATGGAGCCGTTGCTGAGCGAGAAGGAGCCGACGGCGGTAGCGGAAAAGCCGACGTAGAGGGTGGCGTCGATGTTGGCAGCGGGAGCGATGGAGCCGCCGGATTGTGTGAAGGAGCCGTTTCCGGAGCCGGCGACGTAGACGTAGGCGGCGGAGGGATAACCGACGAGGGTGATGGAGCCGTTGGAGAGGGAATAGGCGCCGGTGGCGTTGGCGGCATTATTGGCGATGCCGAGGGAGCCGACGGTGACGTTGCCGCCGGTCTGCGTGAAGTTGGCGGAGGCGCCGGGGAGAGCGACGCCGATGTTGGGGGCGGAGAGGTTGCCGGCGGAGAGCGTGTAGTTGCCGGTGGAGTTGGTGGTATTGCCGAGGATGAGGTAACCGGCGAGGAGGGTGTTGTTGCCGCCGGACTGAGTGAAGGTGCCGCTGCCGGCGTAGCCGATGGATTCCGTGCCGTTCACCGTGAGATTGCCGGCGGAGAGGGAGTACGTGCCGGTGCCGCCGGCGGTCTTGGCGAGAATGAGCTGGGCCATGCCGGTGTTGGAGGCGTTGAGGGTGTTGGTGCCGCCGGACTGGGTGAAGAGGGCGGTGCCGGTGCTGTCGCCGATGATTTCCTGGCCGTTGTTGTTGACGGTGAGTCTGGCGTTTCCGGAAAGGGAATAGGAACTGTTGGAGGAACCGTTCGCGTTGATCTGCAGAACGGGGACAGCGTTGGCGGAGTCGAGCGTGACATTTCCGCCCCCATGCGTGAACGTGCCGGTGCCTCCCTGGTCGCCGAGAATGAGGGTGGAGGCGAAGAGGTCGCCGGCGGAGAGGGTGTAGTTGCCGGTGCCGGCGTTGGCAAGGGGGTATCCGCCGACGAGGAGTTGGGAGGTGCGATTGGTGCCGCCGTTCTGGGTGAAGGTGCCGGCCTGGCTTTCGCCGATGGTTTCAAAACCGTCGACGGCGGAGAGCAGGCCATCGTTGAGGATGTAGGTGCCGACGCCGCCGCCGGTGAAGTTATCGCTGAGTGCGAGGACGCCGCCGCCGGTGAGGATGTTGGAGCCGCCGTTCTGGACAAAGGTGCCATCACCGCCGGGATTCGCCCCGATGACTTCGATGCCGCCGACGACGACGAGAGACGCGTTACTGCCGAGGGTGTAGCGTCCGGTGCCTTTTTCGCCGACGACGAGCACCGGCGACTGGTCGAAATTGCCATCGAGGTAGCTGTTGAGGGTGACGGTGCCGCCGGAATGGTTGAAGGTGGCGTTGCCGGCGCCGAGGGTGAGGTAGGTCGCGACAAGCTCGCCGTCGGTGAGGTTGTAGGTACCGGTGGAGCCGGCATTGTTGGCGAGGAGGATGCTGCTCAACTGGGTGAGATTGAAAGGCTTGTTCTGGCCGCCGTTCTGCGTGAAGGTCCCATTGCCGCTGTTGCCGATGATTTCGGTTCCATTTTCGAGGTAGAGGGTCTGGTTCTGGAGATTGAAGGTTCCCGAGGATCCGGCTGCGTCGCCGAGGCTGAGACGGGCGGTGGCGTTGCTGTTGCCGGTGGCGAGATACAAATAGCCCGCGTCGTTGACGGTGCCGAAACCGGAGGCGCCGACGGTCATGTTGGCGACGGTGAGAGTTCCGCCGGCGGAGAGATCGCAGGTCCCGGCGTCAGTGAAATCGTGGCCGAGCGTGAGGTTCTGGACGCTGTGGAGGCCGGCGTTGAGGTTGAGGATCCCGAAACCGCGGGTGCCGCCGGCGGAACTGTCGCCGATGAATTCGTTGGAGACAGCCAGGTTGGAGGTGCTATTGGAGAGGGTGAGCGCATTGGATGTGTGGGAAATGAGATTGTTGCTGTGGCTGACGGTGAGGGCGGCGAGCGAGAGGGGCGTGGCGTTGGAGAAATCGACAGCCCAGCCGGCGCCGACGGGAAAGGAAGGTCCGCCGAGAATGTGGACCGTGTCACCGGCGGCGGGGAGGCCGTTGGGACTCCAGTTGAGAGCATTGGTCCAGAGCCCGCTGCCGGCCGCGTCAGTCCAGGCGTAAGTGGTGGCGAAGGCCGGGGAGTTCGGGAGAAAAGGAAGCGAAGCGAGGGCCGCGAGGACGGCGTGCGTCACCGCAAGATGACGACGGACTTTGAAGCGCATCAACATCGCATTCTCCGCGCGTAAGAACGGCTGGCGGCGAAGGTGACTTGTCTACGGACTTGCCCACTGAAGCAGCGAAATGCACCTGCTTCCGGAGGGCATTATGGCGCGCGGCGGCGGGGAGGGCCAAGTCATTTCGGTGGAAAAACAAAAAACAGGTGATGCGCCCGGGCGGGTTGCTGCAGTCAATGCCGATGCGGTCCGCGGCGGCGTGTGCGCGTCGCCAGGAGGAGACCGGCCGTCGCGGCCACGGCGAGAGATGCGGGCTCCGGCGCGGGCGTGGCGGGGGAGCCGCTGGTGGCGAATGTCCCCTGGGCGGAGAGACTGGGGTTGGAGAGGCCGAAGTTGTTGAGAACGTTGGAGAGGTCGGTGAGGTCGATGGTGGCGGCGTTGTCGAAGTTGCCGTCGGTCCAGTTGGCGGTCGCAGTGCCGAAGTGATTGAGCACGGTGGAGAGATCCGTAAGATCGATTTTACCGTCGGCATTGGCGTCGCCGAGAAGTTCCGGCGCGACCAGGAGCGAGTTCTGATCGACGGAAAGGGTGCCGAAGGTGGTAAAGCGGGTGACGGCATTGTCGAGGACGGCGAGGCCGAAGTTTGCGGGAAGGGTGGAACTGGTGATGGTGTGCGTGGCGGCCTGGTTCTGCAGCGCGGCGAGGGCGGCGGCCTTGTCTCCGGAGGCGGGCTGCAGGATGAGCTTGTTGTCCGCGATGTCGAGCGAACCCGCCCAGTTGTTCGTGCTGCCATCAAGAGTGAGCGACGGGAGGAGCAGGGCGGTGGAGAGGGCGGCCTGGAGTCGGGTGGCGGCGCCGGAATGAAGGGTGAGTCCGCCGGTGCCGAGCGCCTGCGGGTGAGCGACCAGGAGCGTACCGCCGGCAACGATGGTGCCGCCGGTGTAGGAGTTGGCGCCGGAGAGGGTCAGGGTGGAGGGGCCCTGTTTGACGAGCGAGCCGCCGTTTCCGGAAATGGCGCCGGCGAACTCGCTGTTGGTGGCGGAATTCGTGGCAAGTTGGCCGGTGCCGAGGGTGATGAAGGAACCGGCGAAACCGGAGAGGCCGGCGACCTGCTGGACGGTGCCGTTGACGTCGAGGGTGGCGCCGGCGGCGATCGTGAGGTTGGTGCTGGAAGGCAGGCCGCCCGCGATGTTGGAAGCGTAGAGAGCGGAAATCTGCGGCGCGGTGAGGGCCTGCGTGTAGACCTGGACATTGTCGAGCAGCCCGTTGAAGTTGACGGTGCCGTCGGAAGCGACGGTGTCGGTGGTGGCGCCGATGCGGACATTCGAGCCGGCGTCGCCATTGCCGAAGCCGATGTTGCCGTTGGAGAGGGCTTCGGCGGAGCCATCGACGTAGATGGCGTAATTGCCGGCGTTGTTGACGTAGGTGATGAGATGCCAGTTGTTGTCGGTGAGGGAGGGCGCGGAGGCGGTGGTCTGGTAGAAGCCGCCGCCCCAGCGGACGGCGCTGGGCGTGCTGCCGGCGCCGGCCCCGCTGCCGTCGCCGAGATAGAAGATCGTGTTGCCGCTGCCCCAGCCGCCGTTGCTCTTGGAGAGGATGGTGGAGCCGGGGGTGGCGGTTTTCACCCAGGCGGAGACGGTCCAGATGCCGGTGTTGCTGAGGCCGGTGGCGAAGCTGTTGACGTTGAGAAAGCCGCTGCCGGTGACGCTGAGCGCATTGCCGAAGCGGCCGCCGGGGACAACGGAGGCGCCGTTGACGAGGGTTCCGTTGATCAACGAACCGCCGGTGCCGGAGTTCAGGACGGTGCTGCCGGAGACGTTGTCGAAGGTGTAGTTGGCGACCGCGGCGGCGGCGACGGAGGAGGAGGCGATCTGTTCGAGGCGAAGCGTGCCGGCGCTGATGGTGGTAGCGCCGGTGTAGGTGTTGGCGGCGGTGAGGGTCCAGGTGCCGGCGCCTTCCTTGTAGAGATTGATTTTCCCGGCGGAGTTGGCGGCATTGTCGGCGATGACGCCGCTGACGACGCCGTTGCCGTTGCCCTGGAGATAGAAATTGCGGGCGGCGGCGGCATCGGTGGAGATGCGGCCGGCGAGGGTGAGGAGGCCGGCATCGGAGCGGACGCGGGCCTGGTTGCCGCCGACGGTGATGGTGATGGGGCCGCTGAGGGTGTTGTTGCCGGAGACGTTGCGGATGCCGTCGGAGTTGAATGGATCGTTGCGTTGCGCGAAGGTGATCGGATGGGGAATGTTGACGTTGCCGGCGAGTTCGATGCGGGCGGAAGAGCCTGTCGCACCGCCGTTGCTGGGAATATTGATGGAGCCGACGCCGGAGATCGCACCGCCGAGGCGGAGGACGCCGTCGGAGACCTGCAGGACGCCGTCGTTGGAAATGGGGGCGTTGAAAGTAATGGTGTTGGTGCCGGTCTTGTTGAGGGTGGCGCCGGGCTGGATGCGGACCCAGTTGCTGGCGGCGGTGAGGCCCCAGTTGATGGAGCCGGTGATGGAACTGGTGCCGCTGAGGGCGTTGACGTAGCGCGTGGTCCCCGCGGAGGTCATGGTGAGCGTGCCGCCGCTGAGGTCTGCGACGTGCTCGCCGAGATCCTGCCCGGCAAGGTCGTAAGTGGAGCCGGCGGCGACGGAACCGGCGTAGATCGCGCCGAGCGCGGTGGGGTTCAGCTGCGCGCCATTGCTGGCGAAGGTGGTGGAATCGGAGAACCAGTTGTAATAGTTGTAGCCGAGCACATAGCTCTGGGATTGCAGCCACGGAAGGACGATGCTGAGCATCTGCTGATTCGCGGCTAGCATGTTGGCGTTGCCGAGGGTTCCGCCCCAGTCGTGGTCGGCGAATTCGGTGATGAAGACGGGCTTCCCGAACGTGTTGTGATACCACTGGACCTTGTATTCGAAATCGGCGGCGGCCTGGGCGCCGTTCGTCGTGTCGTCGTCATACCAGTGGAAGGCGACGGCATCGACCTTGCTGCCCTCGACGGCCATGAAATTCTGCAGGTAGGTCTCGCCGGCGCTGGTGTCGGAGACCGCGGGCGAAACGAGTTTGATGCTGGTTCCGTGGGCGCTGTTGTAGGCGACGGTGTTCGCGTACATCCGGTCCCAAATGCCTTCCGCCTGCGAGAGCGTGAGGTTCGCCTGGTCGGTGCGTTCAGGCTCGTTGAATCCGAGGAGATAGTCGGAGGTGACGGAGAGGGCGTAGTTGATCGTGCCATCCGAAGACTGTCCCGCCCCCCAGATCATGGAATAAAACTTGGCGTTGTAGTTGCCGATGTTGCTGGGGGCGGTTCCCCAGTTGTAATACCACCCGGCGTTTTCCGCCTGCAGGTCGCTGTAATTGGCGCCGGTGTCGCCGAGGCCGCGCTTGGGATCCAGAAGCTGGCCTGCGTAGAGGGGGGCAACCGACGTGAGGACAGCCAGGGCGAAAAGACCGGCAACGTTGTACTTCACACTTCCTCCACGCTCACTGGCACCCCCTGGGAGTTGCTGACATTTCCGGTGCCACGATCAATGTTAACAAAGTTAAGAAATCAGAAGCAATGCACGGCTGCTATTTACAGCATTTTTGACACTCTCGCGGAGGCTCACACGTTTCGATGAAGGAGTAGTCCGGAAACGTTGCGGTCAGCGATGCAGCCGGCGGCGTTTCGGAATTAAGGCGAGCAGGCCGCCGGCGGCGAAAATGAGCGAGGCCGGCTCGGGAACGGCGGTCACAGCGGCGAGACGGGCGGAAGCATTCGGAAAGGACGCCCCGAAATTATTAAGCACGTCGGAGAGATCCGTCAGGTTGATGGTGGGAGCGCGATCAAAGTTGCCGTCAGTCCAGGCGGAGTTGGATTGGCCGAAGTTGTTCAGGACGGTCGAAAGATCGGTGAGATCGACGGCGCCGTCGGCGTTGGCGTCGCCGAGGAGTTCGGGAGCGACGAGGAGCGCGTTGTCATCAACGCTCAAGCCGCCGAAAGTGGTTTTGTGGAGAATGGCGTTGTCGAGGACCGCGAGCGCAGTGCCGGCGGGAAGATCGGAACTGA
Source organism: Phycisphaerae bacterium (assembly GCA_051955985.1). Taxonomy (GTDB): domain Bacteria; phylum Planctomycetota; class Phycisphaerae; order WQYP01; family WQYP01; genus DATKPA01. The sequence goes on from JBQCGD010000003.1 coordinate 17,025, forward strand.
AGATGCCGGCCGGATGCGTGAGGCCGAACACGACCTGGTCCTGGAGCGTCAAGAAGGTTTGGGCGTGCGTTGCGGCGTCTTCGATGATCAGCTTGTTGTCCGCAAGATCCAGAGCGCCGGACCAGTTGCCCGGCGCGCCCGCCAAGGCAAGGGCGTTGATCTTGCTCGTGCCGGCGATCGTGCCGTCGGCTCGGACGACGAGGTTGCCATTGACCGTGAGCATGTTGAGCGTGACAGCGTCGGCGGTGAGCGAAGCGCCGGCGTTGATCGTGAGGTTGCCTGCGCCGGTGAAAGCGCCGGCGCCGTGGACGCCTCCATTGAAGGTGAGTGTGCCGGCGGGAGTGGCGGTGATGGGATCGCTGGTGATGGTGGTGGCGCCGGTGACGTTGTAAGCGCCGTTGATCGTGCCGCTGGTCAAGGTGAGGTTGGCCGCGCCGGCGAGGGTGCCGCCGGTCATCGTGAGCGAATGGATGGTGATATCGACGTTGAGAGTGGCGTTTCCGGAGCTGATGGAGGCGGCATAGGACAGGGTGCCTGCGTTCTCGGGAACGGTGGCGGGCGACCAGTCCGCGGAAGTGGACCAGGTGCCGGCGCGTCCGGAGATCCAGGCGACGGACTGGGCGACCGGATTAAGGCCGACCAGGGAGTAATCGGCGATGACGGGCAGATGGTCGGTGGCGTTGGTGAGGGCGTTGAGAACATTGGTGCGCTGGGCGAGGGGTAGATCGGAGAGGGCATTGGAATTGTGGACGGTGTCGGTGACGGCGTGGCCGACGATCGTGGTGGCGCCGCCGTTGCCGAAGACGAGGCTCGAGCCGCTGATGTATTGCAGGCCGTTCTGGGCCGCACCGGAAGCGGGGTCGGCGGCGGGCGTGACCAGTTGCATGTCGTCGCGATAGGAGATGTAGGTGGCGGATTCACTCAGGAGGCCGCTGATGGCCTTGGCGGCGGTGGTGTTGCTGTCGCCCCAGCTTCCGGAGGGATGGGCGACATCATCCAGTTTCGTCAGGAGCGTCTGGTACGTGGATTCAGCGCTGCCATTGGTGATATTCAGATCGCCGAGGACGATGACGTGCGAATTCGCGGGCAGGGCGTTGATGGCGTTCACGATAACGGTGGCTTCGGCGTTGCGCCGGGAGACGTCGCTGCCCGCCGTGCCGGACTTCATGTGGCTGACGATCACATAGAAGTTCGCGGCGTTGGAAAAACCGATGGGGTGCATCTGGTATTCCATCGGCGCCCGCGCTGCGCCGGAGCCGGATGCCGTTCCGAGGGGAGCGGCACTGACGACCTGGAGCGTGCGGGCGTTGTACACAAGCCCGCTCGGGCCGTTGCCGGTGGTGTTGCCCGTGGTGGGATCATAGGTGGCGTCGGCGGCGTAAGTGCCGGCGCCGTACGTGGCGTTGAGATTGGTGACGATGGAGGAAAGCGTGTCGCCATACGTGCCGCCGGAACCGTTCTGCAATTCCTGCACGGCCAGCAGGTCGATGTTTCGCGCGGCCGGCGTGCCGCTGTCATTCAGATGGTAGCTGTTGATGCCCTCGAGAACGGTTTCAAGGTAGGTCTGCTGGTTGACGCCCGAGAAATCGGGGGTGTCGCTGTCGAGATTGTAAGTGGCGACCCGGAAGGCAGCTGCCGCGAACCCGGCACGCGCGAGCGAAAGGGTCAACGCCATGGCGACGAGAGCGCGCGGCGTGGCCGAACGGTACTGCAGCATTCGCATTTTCTCCCGATCCGGTTTTCGAGACCAAACAGGCCGATTGTACCGAACCGGGGGGCGGGACCGAAAGGCGGAAGTGTCTGTTTCTGCGTGGCGAATGGAGCAAACGAAGGGGCGAACCCCGCAGTTATCGGCCCGCACCCGCCGTACGCCGGCGGGACGGCGAACGCCGGCGCAACAAAAGCAGACCGGGAACGGCAACGGCGAGGGATGCAGGTTCCGGCGCGGCAATGGACGGGCCCGCGGAAAGGCCGGGGGTCGGCGTCGTCGTGCCGAAATTGTTCAACACAAAGGAGAGATCCGTGAGATCGATGCTGGCGGCGCCATCGAAGTTGCCGTCGGTCCAGGCGGTGGAAGGCGTCCCGAAGTGGTTTAGAACGGTGGAGAGATCGGTGAGATCGACCTTGCCGTCAATGTTGGCATCGCCAAAAAGCTCTGCGCCGACGAGGATGCTGTTGGCATCCACGGAAAGACCGCCAAAAGTGGACAGCCCTGCGGCGGCGTTGTCCACGACAGCGATCGTCATGTTCGCGGGCAGCCCCGCCGACGTGTAGATCCCTGCCGCGTGAGCACCGCCGTAATTCACCTGGTCCTGCAGCCGGGCGATCGTCGCCGCCTTGCTGAGAGCGTCCTCCACGATCAGATTGTTGTTCGTGAGATCAAGACCCGTGAGCCAATTACCGGTGGAGCCGAGGAGGTTGAGCGCGTTGACCTTGCTGGTGCCGCTTTCGCCGCCATTGGCCCGGATCTGCTGATTGGCGTTGAGGTTGAGCGTGGCGACCTGCACGCCGTCGGTCACAAGAAAGCCGTGCAACGTCAGCGCGCCGCCGCTGCCGCTGTCGGTGATCACGCCGTCGTAGGCTCCCCCGGCGCTGATGCTGAGATTGGTGGTGTGCAGAAACAGCACGCCCCCGTTTCCGCTGAGCGTCGCGATGTTCACGCTGGGCGCATTGAGCTTCACCGTGCCGTTGTCGGAGAGGACTGTGGCGGCGGGAATGGTCGCCCCCGCGGCCACAGCGAGAGTCGCGCCCGGAGCGACCGTGATGGCGGTGCTTGCCAGGGACGCAGGAGCCGCGAGATCCAGCTCGCCCGCGCTGATGGCCGTGGTGCCGGTATACGTGCTCGCGCCGGTGAAGGTGGAGGTGCCGCCGCCGGTCTTGTTGATCGAGAGCTTGCCGTTGCCATCCACGAGCGTGCCGCCGAACGAAAGGGAGCTGCCGTCGGCGCCGAACGTGAGCAGCGCCGTCGTCGCCGGGGGCGCGGCGAAGGGTGCCATGCCGGCATTGCCGCCGCTGATGGTGCCGTTGGCGGCGGTGCTGGAAAGATTGGCGACGGTGATGTTCAGTCCATTGAGATCCAGCGTCCCGCCCTGGAGTTGCACCCCGCCGGTGCTCAGCGAATTGAAGTTGCCGACGACGATCGTCCCCGCGCGGTTGTTCACGATGCCCGCGATGGTTGCCGGCGCTCCCACCGCACCCGAGCCGTAACTGCTGGCGATCCCCGTCGTGTTGTTCAGCGTGAAAGTTCCGGACGCCAGCGTCAGCGCAGCCGCGCCCGTGATGCGCCCCGTGAGAATGCCGCTGTTGCTGGCGCTGGTGCCGACGGTCATCGTCGCATCGCCCGTCAGGTTGATCGTGCCGGACAGGGTCTGCCCGTTCGCCATGCGGATGACCCCCAGCGGCGGGTTGTCCACGATCGTGCCGATGCCCGCAATGTTGAACGTGTTGCTGTAAACGACGTTGGTGGTGGAAAAGAAGATTTCCGAGCCGTCCGCGATCGTGACGGCGCCGGAGCCAAGCGAATTGTTGGACCCGCTGGTTGGCTGAAGCCGGATCCCCACGCCGCCGGGCGCCGGCACCGTGATATTGCCGGTGAAGCCGGAGTTGTTGCCGCCCATCTGGTAGGTGTCCTGCGGCCAACTGCCGACATTTTCGATCACCAGGTCGCCGGCGCCGGAGAAGGTAGCGTTGTTGACGTACGTCACCTTGGAAGTCCCGCTGTCGTTGTCCTGGATCGTGAGGGTGGCGCCCGCATTGATCACCACCCTGTTGGAACTGGTGAGCCCCGACGTGGCGGCGGTCGAGCCGTACTGGAGGGTGCCGCCGCCGGCATTCACCGTGATGGTGGTGCCGCTGCCGAAATTGTTGGCGGTGTTGGTATCGGAGAAAACGATCGTCCCGCCATTGGACAGCGAGACGGCCGTCGTTGAGGCGATCGATGAATTCAGGACAAGCGTCCCGCCGTTCACGTTCGTTGCGCCGGTGTAGGAGTTCGTTCCGGAAAGGATAAGCGTGCCCCCGCCGGCAACATTCAGGCTGCCGGGAGAAGTCCAATCGGCGACGGCGCCGTCGATTTCGTAGCTCGCGCCGGCGTCGACCCGGATGCCGCTGTCATTTGCGCCGAGCTGGTAATTGCGCAGCCCCTCGACAACATCGCCGCTGTTCGCAAGCACCTCGAGTGTGCCGTGCGAGATCGTCGTGAAGCCCGCCGCCGAGCCAAGCGCCGTGTTGCTGTTGATCTGGAGCACCCCCGAATCGATGATCGTGCCGCCGCTGTAGGCGTTGAAGCCCGTGAGTGCGGCAGTCCCGTTCTGCGTGTTGAAAACCGCCACGCTCCGGCCGAAGAGCCCGTCGCTGATCGAGCCTGCCAGCGAGGACGTGCCGCCGCCGAGGTTCAACGTGGTGGTGCCCGGCGTGCTGCTGTTGTCGGTGATGAGGCCGCTGACGAGGAGCAGGCTGGTGTTGGAGAATGTCGGGTCGAAGCCATTCAAATCGATCGTGCCGCCGAGGGCGATGCCGCCGGAACCGCCGGTAAACGTGGGCGCTGTGGAAGTGAGGGTGATGTCGGTGTTGAGGGTCTGGAGCGTGCTGGAATTGTTGATGATCGTCCCGAGGAGCGTGATCCGGTTGCCGGTGATGGAGAACGCCCCGGAGCCTCCGTTGAAAATGAGGTTGCCGAAAGAGGTGCCGTTCGCAAAGTTGTTGTTGGGGTTGAGGCGCGTGCTGCCCGAGAAGACGAGCGTGTCGGTGGCCGCGGGAACAGCCCCGCCCCAGTTCGCCGCGGTCGTCCAGTTATTGTCGCCGCCCGCGCCGGTCCAGGTGTCAGTTGCGGCAAAGGCCTGCGAGGCCCAAAGCGCGGTCGCGGCAAGCGCTCCCGCCACGACCTTCCGATGAATCCATCCATTTTGAAACGGCAATGCGATATTTCGTGGCAGCATCTGGTTCCTCAATCCTCGTTCCCACAGGCGGTGAAGGCGATCTGATCAGACAGGTTGCCGACGTCGCACCGCGTTCCACGACGATGCGTGGCGTCGCTCGACATCGTCTGACATTGCGTGAAGAGGAAGAGAGGCTGCCGCCACGCTTACATGCTGGCGGTTCACCCGCTTCCACGCCACAGGGCTGCAGATCCCAGCACCGCTGCCACGGCGAAAAACCTGCAAGGGCCCGACGCGCCGCGGTGGCGCGCAGGCCCATCCGGAGTATGCCTCAAACCCGCGACATGTCAAAAGATTCTGCGACATTCATCCGATTACCGGTCCTGCCGTGCCCACCGCTCCCGCCGCGGGGACGGATAGCTTCATCCCGGCCGATTTTCCGGGGAATAAACGCTTTGCAATGGCCTCCACGAAGGGGATTTGCTACCCTGAATATGCCCCTTCGCCACTCGCACAGCTGTCACACGAAATCCGCATGCATCACTCGCGCTCTCATTCCCTGCCTGCGTTCTCGCTCGTCGAGGTCCTCGTCGCGATCTTCGTGCTCGGCATCGGGCTGCTCATGGTGGCGGCCCTCTTTCCCCTCGGGGGCAACTGGACGCGCCGCAGCGCCGAGGAGGGTATGGCCCAGTCTGTCGCCCGTTCCGCCTTCGCACTCATTCAGCAACGATATGCGCAGGCACAGGCCGGCGGAATGTCCATCGCCAACACGCCGGATGCGGTCCTGCAAAACGTGACCATTCTTCCCGGGCTCCATGAGGATCCGCCGGTGATCGCCCCCAACGAACGCGCATGCGACCTCGGCACGCCGCTCCCCGCGCCCGCACCGGCGACGTGCAGCTACTTCTGGACCGCCCTCGTTCAGAAGGCGAACAACAACGCCGGCGGCGGACGCGCCGTCAACCTCTTCATCCTCGTGTTCCACAAAGGTTCCGCCGATCAAACCTTCGACAACATTTCAAACGAACTTCCAGGCGCCCGTCCGCCGGGCGCAAGCTGGGCCCCGACCCTCGCCGCCGTTTCTCCAACCCGAGATGATGCCATCCGCCCGGGAGAGTTCGCCGTCGGCCAGCAATCCGGCACGCTCTACCGCCGCATCGTGGATAGCGCCGGCCACTTCGCCTTCCAACCGCCCCTCGATCCCGCCGACAACACCCTTCTCGTCGCGCCCCCCGCCGATGGCACCGCCGCCAGCCCGCTCGTCTACGTCTATCAAACCACGCTGAGCTTCTGATCGGATGAAAGCCCGCCGCTGCATCCTCCCGTCGCCCCGTCCACCCAATCGCGGCAGCGCGCTCATCCTCGTCGTGGCGATCCTCGGACTGCTCGCCGTGATCGGCACCGTCTATATCGTTTCAGCGCGCACGGAGAGCGCCAGCGTCCGCGCCGGCTCCGAGGGGCTGAATCTCGACCTCGCCTGCGATGCCGTGATGAACCAGGTGCGCAACACGCTCTACGCCGCCACGGTGAACGGCGAAGGCCAGGTCGGCATTATCGAGCCCAATCAGGACCTGCCGCGCTTCTTCGATTATCCCGAGCACCACGATGGCCACGCTCGCGACATGCCAGATTTTCCGTCGCTTCCGAACGGCCGGCACCAGCTCACGCCGGACCAGCCCTGGCTCGCCCGCAACATCCACCGCGCCTCGCCCGCAGACGACGATCTCTGCGACCTCCCGACCCTCAACGACCATCCTGCCGACGGCACGCTGAAGCCCGCAATCAACGTGATGAACGATGGCGGACTGCCGGATGCCGTCGCCCATCTTCTCAGCTACACGTCGCCGGGAGGCGTGCGTTATCGGTTCGCCGTTCGAATCGTCGATCTCTCGCGCATGGCCAACCTCAACGTCGGCGCCCCGCAGGGTGCATCGGGCCCTCGCAGCGCACTCGACCCCGACGGCGAGTTTCTCACCTCCTACGCGCTCGGCGATGGCGGCGCGATCGATCGCAGCCGTCGATACCTCTACGCAAAGCCGTTTACCCCGGAAGATTGGCAGCGGCAGCTCCTGCAGTGCGAACGGCCGGAGCAGGGCATCGCATTCTTCGACGCCGCCGATGAACTGGAGCTGCGCGCCGAATCCGGGAGCCCCCCTACCGCGGCAGCCCGGCCGGTGGCGGTGTGGAATTTCCTCGCCTCGAGCGCGCAGCGCTTCACGTGCTGCTCCTTTTCCCGCGACCTGCGATTGCGAAGCTCGCCCGCGCTGCCCGTGAACGCGGTTCGATCCGCACGAGCACTCCAGGCTTCCCCAGGCAAAGCCGCAGCTTCGCCACCCGTCATCCTCGCGCCTCCCTACACTCTGAACCCCGCGAACAAGGCCGTCTATCCACTCGATTGCGGCCCCAACGTCTGGCCGCTGGCGCCCGCAAAGGCCGGCATCAATCCGCGGCTCGATGCGTCCAACCCCGGCGCCGCCCTCTTCTATCTCGCAAAAGCAGCCACCAATGTCGCCACCGCCATGGAAGCCAGCGGCTTCTCGCCCCAGGAATCCCGGGCCTTTGCCGCCAACTACCTCACCGCCCGCTGGAGCGGCATCACCTTCGACGGCAACGCCTACACCTTCTCCGCCGGCCCCTCCTTCATCGATGACCAGGGCATCTGCATCCGCGCAACCAATCCCGACGGCACCATCCTCAAAACAGACACGTCCGAATTCGGCGGCCCGTCCGATCTCTCCGCCATTCTCCCCCCCCTCGTTCAAGCCGCTGCCGATGAGAACAACCGCATCTACATCGGTTTTCTCCCGCAGCCGTTCATCAACAAGGTGGCGGTGGACGTCTTCGTTGCCGGCGGCGGCGCGACGGCGATCGGCGGTTTCGCCGTCGAACTGTACAACCCGTTCCCCGTCCGCCTCTCCTTGAACGGCTTCGTCCTCCAGACCTCCCGCACCGGCCCGCCGGTCCCGCTCGACAACTACACCATCGACGCACGCGGCTTTTTGACCCTGATCTTCCGCGCCACGGCCGGCGGTGGCACGCTCCGGTCGCGCGTCAGCGGGGCAAGCGTCGTCTTGAACGGAACCACGCTGGATGCAAATGACGGGCAGGTGATCCTCTGCCGCCCCTACATCCCACGAGAGCACGAGGCGCCCGATGCGCTCGCCGAAATCGATGCGTATCCGTACGACGCCGTTTGCGGAAAAAACACGCCCGCTGCCCCCGGGCTGTATTTGCTCCAGCGGCTGAATGAGCCTGCCGGAAATAGCGCTGCCGCCTGGGAATCGGCGATCGCCTGCGATGGCGCCACGGTGCCCCACCTGGAAAATGGCGGCAACCCCGTCCTCGGCGTTCCAAACACCGCCGCCGCTGTCACGGATAGCGAGAAACGCATCACCCCCATCGACCTCGGCGACCGTTACACTGAGGAAGCCGCTCCCGAAGGGAAGACGGTGGCTGGACCAATCGAGTCGCTGCGCAACCTGAACGATTTCAATCGCATCCCGCGCATTTGCAACATCATTCAAAACCCCGCCATCGCCCCTTCATCTCCCGCCGGCGATCAGACGCGCCCGCTCTCCCGGCAGCTCGGGGATCTCTTCGCCGCCGCATCCCCGCCGTACACCGCGAAAACCGATTTCCCCTACGACGCCCAGGTGCACTTCGACTTCAAAGCGACCCCCGATTTCTTCACAGATCCCACCCGGCAGCCGCAAGCATCCGATCAATTTCCCTGCGACGCCCGCGCCGTCCGCCTCTTCGATTACCTTTGCATGCTCGATCGCGTCGGCGACCCCTCTGTCGACATCGGCGGCGGCGCCAACGACGTGATGAAGCTCCGCCTCCCCGGGCAGATCAACGTCAACACCGCAGACCTTCCCACCCTCTCGGCCATCGCCAATATGCCTCCCGCCGTCGCCGCGAAAATCGTTGCCTACCGCGATCGCGCCTACGGTTCTTATCCCGGCCGCGGCATCCGCACCCTCGGGGAGCTTCTCGTGCCCGTGTGCGATGCACTCGCCGGCTCCCCGAAAAACCTCCGTGAGCGCGACGACGCCTGGGCGCGCATCGTCAATCAATGCACCACCCGAAGCGATACCTTCGCCGCTTACGGTTACCTCGAGGCGATCCGCCCGAATCCGAATCTTGCGGTCCACTCCCCCGATGATTTCTACGATGTCGCCTCCACCTCCAGCGATCCGCACGATCCCGCCGCGAAGAACATCCGCGTCGCCGCACGCCGCTGGCTTGCGATCGTCGATCGCTCCTGGTGCAACGCCGCCCGCGGCGAATCCGCCTTCGAACTGCCGCGCGTCCTCGCCATGCGTGACCGATGACGCCCTCACACGCAACGGCAAAAACAAATGGAGCGGCCCGCTGGCGCCCAGGCAGACCGCTCCGCTGCGTTCTTGTTGAGTCTCACGCCAGCGTGTAGTTCAGGCTGTTGAAGTTGGCCGAGTACATCGAGAAGTTGATTGTCACCAGGCCGTCCGACGGATTCCCGTCGTTCCCCGCGCCGTCCACGCCCCACGGGTTGCGCAACTGGATCCACACCACCCCGGAAGAATCCTTGTAGGCGCCGATGATCGTGTACACGTGCGACCCGATCAGCGGCGCGCCTGAAGTGATGGTGCCATTCGTGCTCGATGCAATCGCATGCCCCGCCGAGAGCTGCGTATTGATCGTCGACAGCACCGTGTTCGCCGTGCTGAAAGACGGCGAGATCGCGCTGCTCGTCAGGCCCAGGTCGGAGAAGCTCGACGCCTGCGAACCCCAGTTCAGCGACGCGTACGTATCGGCGCCGGTGCGGAAGAAGGCGTAGGCTTTTTCAAAAATGCTCGCCCACTGGTTCCCGTTCGCGCCGGGCTGCTGGTACGCCATGCCGCCGGAGTAGTAACCCGTCGAAAGTTCGCCGTCCACCCGCACGTACGACGTCACGCCGTTCCGCACGAAACGCACCGCGTAGGTGCCGTCACCCAGGTCCACCCCCATGTTCATCAGCTTCTGCGGCTCGGAATAGGCCAGCGACGACATCGGCGCGAGGAAATAGCAGTCCGACAAGCCCCCCTGGTTGATGTCGTTCATCGTCGGCCCCGTGCCCCAGAACGAGGACGTCGTCAGACGCTTCTCCGCGCCCGCATCCGTCGGGTCTGGCAGGTTCTGCCCCAGCAACGACGTCGGAATGTAGTTCGCGTTTGCCGGATTCGAAGAGAACGGCTGGTAGAAGCCCGACACCCGGTTCACGCCCCCAAGCGCCGTTTCCGCGGAAGTCGCATGCACGACGTCCGCCGGCGTCACCCAGAACGAGGTGTTCACGCCGTTCCCGGTCACGGTGCTCCCCGCGCCGCCGATCGTGACGATCGTCGCCTTGCCGGTGGTGAGGTTCATGATCGTGTCGCTGCCGGTGCCGCCGTAAATGAGCGTCGCAATGTTCACGGACGAATCCACCGTGATCGAATCGTTGCCGGAAACGCCGTAAATCTTGATGTCGCCGAACGGGCCCGATTCCGTGTAGGAAGATCCATTGGCATTGATCGTGAGCGACCCGTTCGCCTGCGTGACCAGGATGCTGTCCGACCCGCTGGTGCCGGTGATCACGAGTTCGTTGAAACTCTTGAGCGCCTGTGTGGAAACGGTGACCGGGGCCGGCGGGGTGGCGGTCACGGGCGTCACCGCCGCCGAAACCGTTTCGCCGGTGCCGTTGTACGCGCCGACTTCATAGAAGTACGTCGTGCTCGCCGAAAGCCCCGAATCGCTCCAGCTGGTGTCGCCGGCGCTCGCGTTGCCGACCGCCGCGTAATTGACCCCGTCCGTCGAGCGGTAAATGTGATAGCCCATCTGGTTCCCCGGAGCCGCCCAGTTCAAGGTGACGCTGCTGGAGGTGACGCTCGCAATGCTGACCACCGGCGCATTGGGCGCGCCGACCGCCGTCGCGACCGCGCTCGCCGCGGAGTACGCTTCGCCGCTGACGTTGAACGCGCTGACGCTGTAATAGTAGGTGCTGCTCGGGGACAGCGTATCGTCTGTCCACGACACCGCATCCGCCGAAAGCGTGCCGACCACGCTGAAATGACTGTTGTCCGTCGAGCGGAAGATATGGTAGCCGCTCTGCGTGTTGCCCGCCGGCGCCGACCAGTTCAGCGTCGCGGTCGTGCTGGTGACGTTCGTGTAGCTCGGGCTGCTCGGAGCACCGGGCGCTGCGACGAGCGTCGAAATCGACGTCCCGATCGATTGCCCTTCCCCGCCCGAGTTGTAAGCGCCGACCACGTACGAATACGTCGTGGACGACGCCAGACCCGTGTCGGTCCAGGCCGTCGCCGTGGCGCCGAGGTCCCCGATATACGAGAAGTTCGCCCCGTCCGTGGAGCGGTAAATGTGATACCCCGCCGCGTTGGCCGAATCCGTCCAGTTGACCGTGATGCTGCCGGAGGTCACCCCGCTGAAACCCACGCCCGTCGGCGCCAGCGGCGCCGGAATCGACGCCACGTGAGGCGCCGGCACCAGCGTCGTTGCCGAGACGCTCGCGCTCACCCCCTGCCCCGTCCCACCGTACGCGCCGACCTCATAAGAGTACGTCGTGCCGCTGGTAAGCCCGCTGTCCGTGAAGGACGTGGAATTCATCGGCAGCGACGACAAAAGCGTGTAATTCACTCCGTCCGTCGAGCGGTAAACGCGGAACCCCGATTCGTTCGGCGAAGCATCCCTCCAGGAGAGCGACAGCCCGCTTGTCGTGACATCGCTGATCGCCAGGTTCGTCGGCGCGTTCGGCGGCGCTGCCAGCGTGGTCGCCGTCACCGATTTCGAGAACAGGTTCCCCGTCCCGTTCCACGCGCTCACCTCGTAAAAATACTTCGTCCTGGCCGAAAGGCCCTTGTCCGCAAACGAAAACGTGCCGCCTGCCACGTTCCCCACCAGCGTGAAATTCTTGTTGTTCGTCGAGCGGTAAATGCGGAAGCCGCTCACGCCCGTCGAGTTGTCCGACCAGTGCAGGTTCAGCGAACTCCCCGTGACGCTGCTCACCCCGACCCGCGTCGGCGCGGCCAGCGGACCCACCGTCGCCGCGCGAACCGCCCCCGAAAGCTTCTCGCCCCCCGCACCAACAGTCGACACCTTGTAGTAATACGCTTTTCCTGCCGCCAGGTGCCTGTCCATGTACGTCTTGGTCTTGATCCCCAGCTTGGCCACCAGCGAATAATGCACGCCGTCCGTGGAGCGGTACAGGTGATACCCCGTCGCATTCGCCGTGTTCCCGTTCCAATGCACCTGGAGGGTGGAATTCGTACGCGCGAGGATGGAGAGTTGCGTCGGCGCGATCGGCGCTGCCGCGGCTTTCTTGATGCTGAGCGGCTTCACCCCTTTGATGGTCGTCCGTTCCTGCGTGAAAGGACTGAATCCGGGCACCGGCGCAAACCGCCCCCCGAAAAGCGTGGACAGGTTGAGCCGCGATTCCAGATTTTCCAGCGCCAAAGTTGTCGGACGTACTGCCATTACAAATACCCCTGGTTAACATCACGTGTGAAGCTAAGGAAACTTCAGATACGTGCCGGGGTCGGGCAAAAAATTGCGCAAAATTCACCCGCCCCATAAACCGTCTTTTCAGGGGAGGCTTCCTGCGTTCGATAATCTCGCGATTCTTCTACTGCTCCCACAACGCCGCGGGCGCTTCCATCACCCGCACGTTATCGGCGGCCGGAACCTCCACCGATTCCCCCCGCGCCGCAAGCACGATCACATCCTTCTTCTGATTCTTCAACCACGCCACTTCCTGCGGCGTCGGCAGCTTGCTGTACGCAATCACGTCCGTGTCGAACATGGTCTCAATCGGATGCGGATCATGAAACACCACCAGCCGCGACCCCTCCGCCGGCAGTTGCTTCTCCACCTGGTGAAGCGCCGTCGCCCACGCCGGCGAGCGCGGAACACGATTGAAAAGATTCAGCCGCTGCAAAATCGGTATCCCCGCCATGATCGTAAAAAGCAGAAACCACGCCGCACTCCACCCCCGCATCCCCTCCCGGTCCGCCTGGTCCTGCAGATATGCCAGCACCAGCGCCATCAAGAGGAACACCGCCGGTGCCGCAATCAGCACGTACCCCCCCATCTTCGTCGCCGCCAGTGTGAACACGAAATACGTAATCGAGAACCACAGCAGCATCGCCCCCGCTCCCCGCGGCAACCGGTTCCGGAAAAAAAGCCAGAACGCCAGCAGCATCGCCGGATAAACCATCACCCCGTAAAACTCGTACGCCTTGCCGAAATGGTAATACCACGGACCGTTGTGATCCTCCAGCGGCACCGTCAGATGCTTCCAGTTGTAGCTGGATTCAATCCGGTACTCGTTCGGAAATGCATGCCGGATGTAAATCTGCCACGGCGCCGCCACGACAATCGCCACCGCCAGCATCACCGCCCCCGCCGCCACGCTCTTCCAGACCGGGCGCCGGTGCCACATCAGCCCGACAAAGACCGGGAACACCACCATCGCCGCCGCCCACTTCGTCAGCAGTGCCAGCCCGACCGACGCCCCCGCCAGCAGCGCCCACTCCCAGCGGAATTTCTGCCGCAGCAGCACGCAGAAATACACCCCCAGCTCGATGAAGAAAATGAAAATCGTGTCCGTGTGGTCCGTCGAGAACCACCCCGCCGATTGCGCCATCAAGATGCCACTGAGCGCATGAAACAGCGCCGCCAGGAACGCGATGCGCCCATCAAAAAGCCTCCTCCCGATCTCCCACGTCAGCGCAATCCCCAGCGTCGAAAGAACGATCGACGGTATCCGCACCGCAAACGGCGTCGCCCCGAACACCTTGATCGACAGCGCAATCAGCCACAACGCCAGCGGCGGCTTATGCAGCCACACGTGATTCCGCTCCCAGTCCCATGCGCGATACGGCAGGATCGCCGGATCATATAGCGTCGGCACCAGCGGATGCTCCACCAGGTGCTTCGCCACCAGGGCGTGATACCGCTCGTCCCACGGATGCAGGTAATCCGCACCCCCCGAAAAACACCGCAGCAGAAAAGCCGCCCCCAGCAGAAGTAGCAAACTTCCCCCCGGCCGTTTCCGCAAAAACATCCACGTCGCCGCCACATACCCACTCACGGCGAGCAGAACGACGAGGATGGCTTCAACCCGGTATGCCATAGTCGCAAATTCCCCCCGCCCTCCGTCACGAGTTAAACAGGAAGTGGGCGATATCCCCTTCCTGCATCACGTATGTCTTGCCTTCCGATCGCATCTTCCCGGCAGCCTTGATCGCCGCCTCCGTCTTGTGCTCCATCAGGTCCTTGAAGTTGTAGATCTCCGCCCGGATGAATCCCTTTTCGAAATCCGAGTGAATCACCCCCGCCGCCTGCGGCGCCGTCGCCCCGATCGGAATCGTCCACGCGCGAATTTCCTTCGGCCCCGCCGTGAAGTACGACTCCAGCCCCAGCAGCCGGTACGCTTCCCGCGTCAGCGTGTTCAGAGCCGGCTCCGTCATGCCATAATCCGCCAGCATCACCGCACGGTCCTCCGCCGGCAGCTCTGCCAGCTCCGACTCCAGCTTCCCGCACACCGGCACCACCGCCCCCTCTTCCTTCAGCGCACGCTCCCGCACCTTCTGCACCAGCGGCCCCTTCCCCGTCGGGTCCGATTCATCCACGTTCGCCACGTACAGGACCTTCTTCGACGTCATCAGCCCCAGCGGCTTGATCAGCTTCAACTCCTCCGGCTTCAGCCCCATCGCCCGAACCGGCACCCCCTTCTGCAAATTCACAATCACCCCCTCGATGATCGGCACCGCCGCCACCGCATCCTTGTCCCCCGCCCGCGCCAGCTTCCGCTGCTTGTCCACCGATTTTTCCACCGTCTCCAGGTCGGCGAAAATCAGCTCTGTGTCGATCGTGTCAATGTCGCGCAGCGGGTCCACGCTCCCCTCCACGTGCGTAATATCGCCCCCTTCAAAGCACCGCACCACGTGCAGCACCGCATCCACCTCCCGGATGTGCGACAAAAACTTGTTCCCCAGCCCCTCCCCCTTCGAGGCCCCCCGCACAATCCCCGCAATGTCCACGATCCTCAACAACGCCGGCACCAGCTTCTCCGACGTAATGCACGACCGGATCTTCTCCAGCCGATCGTCCGGCACCGCCACCACCCCGACGTTCGGCTCGATCGTCGCAAACGGATAATTCGCCGCCAGCGCGCCCGCATTCGTCAGCGCATTAAATATGGTCGACTTGCCGACATTGGGGAGACCGACGATACCGACTTCCATGGAGGCCTCAGAGTAGGGGAAAACGAAAGTTCCCGTCAGTACGCCGCGAGTTCTCGGACCGCTCCTCGCAGTCTTGCACCGGCATACCAATAGGAACTGAAATTTCGAGCCCGGCATTGTAGGGGGAAGGGCGATGCGTTCAAAGGGCACCCCGGACGTGGACCCCGGCGCTACCAAAACCCCGTCCCCTCCCCCTTCGACCCCATAGGATGGTCCGCTCCCCCGCCGCCTCCCCCCCTCCGCACCCCCAATTACACCTTAAGTAGGTCCCACCCCGGGTCGATAACGATCCATGAGATGCCAGCCCTGCGCGATGGCCCCCTTTCCGCACCCCGGCGGCTGATTCCTGGGTGGCCGCGCCATGTCTTGAAGGAGGCAGTGCATGTCCACCAGTCCCGTCAGCCCGACCGCCGCCGCGACCGCTACTCCCGCGAAAAAAGAACCGCAGGCCATCGTCGCCGACGCCGTCAACGCCATCTCCCACATCGCCACCCTCCCCGAAATCACCATCAAGATCATCGAGCTGGTCGAAAACCCCCGCTCCACCGCCCAGGACCTCAACAAGCTCATCTCCAACGACCCCGCCCTCGTCGCGCGCATCCTCAAGGTCGTCAACTCCGCCTTCTACGGCCTCCCCGGACAGATCGGCTCCATCAACCGCGCCATCGTCCTCCTCGGCCTCAACGCTGTGAAAAACATCGTCATCGCCGCCTCCCTCGCGAAACTCTTCCGCGGCGGCCGCGTCTCCCCACACTTCTCCGCAAAAGACCTCTGGACCCATTCCATCGCCGTCGGCGTCTTCTCCAAGATGCTCGTCACCAGGATCAACAACACCCTCCCCGATGAAGCCTTCCTCGCCGGCCTCATCCACGACATGGGCATCCTCGTCGAGCTCCAGGCCTTCCGCGAACCCCTCGTCGAAATCGCCGAACGCTCCACCAAGGAGGAAACCCGCTATATCGACATCGAAAACCAGCTCATCGGCGTGGACCACCAGATGCTTGGCGCCGGCCTCACCACCAAGTGGAAATTCCCCCGCTCCTTCCAGTTCGTCACAGGCCACCACCACAACCCCATGGCCCTCGCCCCCGATTGCCGCTGGCTCGCCTGCGTCATTCACGTCGCCGACCACATCTGCTGCCGCGAAGGCCTCGGCTACTCCCTCACCTGCAAGGGCGACCCGCTCGACCCCGCCGTCCTCGCCGAACTCAATCTCACGATGGAAACCGTCGAAGAACTCGTCAAATCCCTCCCCGAAGCCCTCAAGGAAACCGAAGCCCTCCTTGCCTGAACTCCCACTAAACGCAAACGAAAACGCCCGCGGACCAACGTCCACGGGCGTTTGCATTTTTGCAGACTTTCGCGCCGCTCAACCCGGCGGAGGAGGCGGAGGCGCCGCCGGCGCGCCCGCCGGTGCCGCAGGCGCCCCATTGCTGTTCGCCGGCGCCGTCGCCGGCCGCGCCGCTGCCGGACTCGCCGCCGCCAGCTTGTCATACAACGCTTTCTGATTCTCCAGGATCGTCAAATCCGGATGCGGATGCTCCAGCGGCGTGACCCCGTCATACTGCGGATCGTACGCCGTCGATGTCGAATTCTCGCACCCCGCCAGCGCTGCCGCCGACACCAGGATTGTCGCCACCACGACTCGTTTCATGCTGCCTCCGAAGTCTACAGGATCGCAGAGACCGCCCTCACGCGGATCTGCCCCGTAGCCTAACCCTGTTTCACGGATGCGCCAAGATACGCCTCGATCACCGCCGGATTATTCCGGATCTCCTCCGGCGTACCCGCCGCAATCGTCTTCCCATAGTCCAGCACCAGGATCCGCTCGCACGTCCCCATGATCACCTTCATGTCATGCTCGATCAGCAGGATCGTCAGCGAAAATTCCTCCCGGATCCGCCGGATCATTGCCATCAATTCCCGCTTCTCCGTCGGATTCATCCCCGCCGCCGGCTCGTCCAGGCACAGAATCTTCGGCCGCGTCGCCAGCGCCCGCGCAATCTCCAGCCGCCGCTGGTCCCCGTACGACAGCGAATTCGCCCGCTCCTCCGCCAGGTGCTCCAAATCAAACAACCGCAAAAACCCCAGCGCGTTCTCCCGCGACTCGGCCTCCTCCCGGTAAAACGCCGGCCGCCGCACGATCGCCGACGGGATGCCCTGCCTGTGATGCGCATGCTGCGCAATCTGCACGTTGTCCAGCACCGACAGGTTCGCAAACAGCCGGATGTTCTGAAACGTCCGCGCCACCCCCAGCTTGCTGATCGAGTGCGGCTTCAACCGCCGCGTCGGACGCCCCGCAATCGTGATCTGCCCCTTCGTCGGCCGATACACCCCCGTCATCACGTTGAACGCCGTCGTCTTCCCCGCACCGTTCGGTCCAATCAGCCCCACCAGTTCCCCCGGCATCAGCGTGAGCGAAAAATCATCCACCGCCTTCAACCCGCCAAACTGCATCGTCACATGCGACACCTGCAGCAGCGGCTCACCTGCGGCCTCCTCCCCCCGTGTAGCGCCGGCCCAACGGGCCGCCGGCTCTCCCGCCGATGCGGAGCGAGGCGCCCTCTTTTTCCCCACCCGAAACACCCACCGAAACAAATCCGAAATCTCATACCGCCCGAAAATTCCCTGTGGCCGGAACAGCATCGCCAGAATGATGCACAGCGAATAAATCACCATCCGCCATTTCTCAATCGTGTTCGCCGACATGATGCTCTCCGGTACGTACGACCGCAGCACCTCCGGCAGCAGCGTCAACGCAATCGCCGCCAGGACCGACCCCGTGATCGACCCCTGCCCCCCGAGAATCACCATCGCCACCAGCTCGATCGACCGCATGAACCGGAACGACTCCGGATTCACCAGCGACTTGTGATGCGCAATCAGCCCCCCCGCCAGCCCCGCCAGCGCCGCCCCGATCACAAACGCCGCCACCTTGTACCGCGTGGACGACACCCCCACCGATTCCGACGCAATCGTGTCCTCCCGTATCGCCAAAAGCGCCCGCCCCGACGTCGCGTACTTGATGTTGTGCACGATATAAATCGTCAGCAACGCCACCGCAAACACCGCGAAACATCCCACCGCATAATCCGGCCGATCCAGGTAATCCTGCACTGACTGCACCAGCGGCACGTCCGGGTCCGGCTGGTTCGAAATCCACTCGTTCCGCATCGACGAGAGCGACAGCCCCGTCGATCCGCCGAACACCATGTTCCCGTTCCAGCTGAAATTCTGAAAAAACACCGCCAGGATCTCCCCGAATCCCAGCGTCGCAATCGCCAGGTAATCGCCCCGCAGACGCAGCGTCGGAAGCCCCACGACCAGCCCCAGCACCGCCGCCACCAGCGCCCCCGCAACGATCCCCAGGATCATCAGCAGATGAAACGTCGTCGCCGTGGAAAAATGGTACGGCGCCGCCGTGAAGTACCGCAGCACCGGCGGAAAACAATACCCCGAAACGATCGCCGCCGTATACGCCCCCGCCGCCGCAAATCCCGCATGCCCCAGCGAAAACTGCCCCGCGATCCCCAGGATCAGGTTCAGCGACACCGCCAGGATGATCGCAATCCCGATGTCCAGCAGCAGTTGATGCCCGTACGCCCCCAGCACCGCCCCAGGCTCGTTCGCCGGAATGTCCAGCTTCAGCGACACCAGGTAAATGACCAGCAGCACCCCGAAAAAACTCAGTGCATGCAGTATGGAGCGCATCCGCGGTGACATCACACTTTCTCCGGGACGGCCTTGCCGAAAATCCCCTCAGGCTTCACCAGCAGCACAAGTATCAAAATAATAAACGCAATCGCATCCTTGTACGGACTCAACACCGCCGCATTGTGATACTGGATCGACGACACAAACGTTTCGATCAACCCCAGGATCAGCCCCCCAACCGCCGCCCCCGGAATATTCCCGATCCCCCCGATCACCGCCGCCACAAACGCCTTCAACCCCGGAATCAGCCCCATCAGCGGCGTGCACTGGTTCCGGTTCAACCCCCACAAACACCCCCCGATCGCCGCCAGCATCGACCCCAGCACAAACGTAAACGAAATCGTCCGATCAATGTTGATCCCCATCAGCCGCGCCGCATCCGCGTTCTGGCTCACCGCCCGCATCGCCTTCCCCATCCGCGTGTGCTTCACCAGCACGTACAACGCCACCAGCGTGATCGTCGTCGACGCCAGCACGATCAAATCCTTCGGCACCACGCTGATCGCCAGGTGCTTCTGAAAAAACGCGATCTCCTTCCCCGAATGATGAATCGGCTGATACCGCACCGGGTCCGGCCCGAAAAACGATCGCCCCCCGATCGTCCACTTGATCTGCGCCAGGTACTCAATCAGCAGCGACACCCCAATCGCCGTGATCAACGCCGAAAGCTTCGGCGCCTTCCGCAACGGCCGATACGCCAGCCGCTCAATCAAATACCCGATCACCCCGCACACCACCATCGCAATCAGCATCCCCACAAACGCCTGCCAGATCATCTGGTCCGGCGAAGGATTCGCATCCGTCGGCGGATTCATCCACCGCGCCGCGTAAGCCCCCACAAACGCCCCGATCATGAATACATCCCCGTGCGCAAAATTAATCAGCCGCAACACCCCGTACACCATCGTGTACCCCAGCGCAATCAGCGCATACGACGCCCCGTCATTCAAAGCGATGATGAGATTTTGCAGAATGTAGCTCATGCACGCTTGGGGGTCTGGGGACTGGGGTCTGGGGTCTGTTTGCGGACACCGGTCCGCAATATTCTGTTCGTTGTCGGCGAACGTTCGATCTCTCGCTCAAGGGCATCAATCAAACTTCGCAACATCTTTCCTACACGCTGAGCCAGTACCCAGATCTCGTCCAAACGATCCTGCGAAATGAATCGGCGGCGAAATGAAAGTAGTAACCGTGTCTCCAACTCCGCCAACGATCCATTCGCAATAGAAAGGTGCCGCACATAATCCCCCCGGTGCCGTCGCCCATACCCCTCTGCAATGTTCGAAGGAATCGATGTCGCTGCATCCCGAATCTGCGCGATCTGCCCAAACCGCTCCGCGGCCGGAAAGGAATCCGTCACGTCGTATGAAACGTCCGCCAAATCCATCGCTTCCTGCCACACCTGCAAATCGCGATAGCTCCGAAGCGGCATAAAACTCCCTGTACCCAGAAAAAGCGCCCAGCCACATACCCCAGTCCCCAGACCCCAGTCCCCAGACCCCAGACCCCGTCGTTACGGCTCGATGCGCTTGACCATCGTAAACTTCCCATCCTTAATCTCCAGCACCACCGCCGGCTTGATCGCATTCCGGTGCTTATCAATCGTGATATTCCCCGTCACCCCCGGAAAATTCTTCGTCTCCGCAATCGCATTCCGCAGCGCCGGCTCCTCCGTCGTCTTCGCCCGCTCGATCGCGTCAAACAAAATATTCGCCCCGTCATACCCCAGAACCGCCATCGCGTCCGGCTCCTGCCCGTCATAGCGTGCCTTGTACTTCTTAACGAACTCCACCACCTTCGGATCGCTGTCCCCCTGAAAATAATGATCCGTCAGGTAACACCCGTTCACCGCCTTCCCCCCCTGCTTCAGCGTCACTTCCGAATCCCACCCGTCGCCCCCGATAAACGGACACGTCAGCCCCAGTTCCCGCGCCTGGTTCACAATCAACGCCACTTCCGTGTAATACCCCGGCAAAAACACGATATCCGGGTTCGCGTTCTTGATGTTCGCAAGCTGCGTCTTGAAATTCGTATCCCCCGCCTGGTAAGTCTCCCGCGCCACGATCTGCCCCCCCAGTTTCGGAAACTCCGACTCCAGCACCGCCGTCAGCCCCGTCGAATAATCATTCTTCGTGTCCGTCAGAATCGCCGCCCGCTTCAACTTCAAATCATTCGCCGTGAACTTCGCAATCGCCACCCCCTGGAAATCATCCACAAAGCACGACCGGAAAATATAGTTCCCCAGCTTCGTCACCTTCGGATTCGTCGACGCCGGCGACAGCAGCGGTATATGCGCCCGCTGGCACGACGGCGCCGCCGCAATGCTCCGGCTGCTCGCCACCTCCCCCAGCACCGCCACCACCTTGTCCTGCTCAATCAGCTTCAACACCGCCAGCGGCGTCTTGTCCGGCGAACTCTCCGTGTCCGCCGTGTCAATCTCAATCGGCCGCCCCAGCACCCCGCCCGCGTTGTTCTTCTCCTCCGCCGCCAGCCGGATCCCCCGGTCCGACGACTGCCCGAACGTCGAATTCCCCCCCGTCATCGAATTCAAACTCCCCACCTTGATCGGCTCCCCCGACGGCGCCGCACCCGCATGCAACGGCACCCCAACCAGCCCCGCCGCCGCAACACACGCTGCAGCAATCCACGTCATTCCCTTCAACATGGCGACCTCCAGAATGTGCGAACAATCAGGGCTGCATCCCATCGCCCCGCGGCAACGTCGTCGGCCGTGACGCCGGCCCTGTCGTTGCCGCCGGCTGCGTCGCCGGCTGTGACGTCGGCGTCAACCCCGCCTTCAGCGACCGGTTGAAAAACTCCTGGTGCGCCGCCAGCAACATGTCAAACGCCTTCGCATCATCATAAATTGCCGTGAAATTCCCCCGCACCCGCGAACGCCCCAGCGTGTCCACAAAATTCGTCGACGCCTCCGTCAGCCGCAAATCCCCATCCATCACCCGCGCCTTCAACCGGTGTACCCCGTCCGCTCCCCACAGCCGCACAAACCCCGCCCCTTCGTACATCCCCACCGCGTCCGGCGTCATCAGCACGTACCGGTACGTCGCATTCAACGCAGACGAATCCATCGTCGTCCGCCCGCCCACCGGCCGCCAGAACACCCGGAACGTCGCAATCTGGTCGATCGGCTTCCCCGACGCCGGATCTTTCGTCTTCGACCGCATCACAAAATACAGCGTATGATCCCGGTCAAAATAGTAATACGATTCCGTGAACTTCGGCACGATCACCGATTCCGGCTTCGCCACCGGCTCAATCTGCAGGTGCCGATACGCCGTGCACCCCGTGTACGAGAGCACCGCCAGCGCCGCAAACAGTAAGACCGCCACAGGTTTCAGGTGTTTCATGGCCGGTAGTGTAGCGGGACACCCGAAAGATGTCAGTAGACGCAAATCAGAAGTTACCGAACACTAACCTTCTGACTTCTCGCTTCCGTCTTCTGACTGCTGCAACGCATCCAGCTCCCGCAGAAATTCAAACGTGTAAATCCCCGTCGAATGCCCATCTGAAAAATCAATCCGCAGCGCATAGTTCCCCACCAGCTCCGCCCCCGTCGCCGTGATCGGCCCGTCATACGTCGTCTGCACGATCGGCAGCATCGTCCGCCCCAGCAGATCCCGCTCCCCCCTGCACCCCGCGCACGGACAATGCTTCCGCAAAAACCGCAGCGGCAAAACGCTCTGCCTCCCATCCGCCCACGTAATCTCCAGCGCCTCCGTCTTCTTCAAATGCAGATTCGCCGGCGTCGTCTGATCGCTCATAAACCACTCGCTTCAAGGACCGGTAGCAGTTTCCAGAATCTTCCCCTTCGACGCAAACGCTTCTCCCCACGGAAGACGCCCCGACAAAAGCGCCAGCCATCGATACCCCGCCAGTTGCCCCGCGCTCCCATGCTTGGCAAAATACCGCAACATCCCCCGGGCGGAATGCCGCGCCGCCGATTTCCGCGGCGCCGCCGCATTCGGCGCCATATGCATCACGCTCTCCGCCTGCGCGAACGTTCGCAATCCAACGCCCGCCAGCCGTTTCTGCAGATCGACCTCTTCCACATACAAAAAGAACTTCTCGTCAAATCCCCCCACCCGCTCAAAATGCTCCCGCTGTATCAGCAAACACGCCCCCGTCGCCCAATCGCAAAATCCCGGCGCGTGAGGATAAATAAACTTGCGATGCATCGGCGCACGGAACTGATCCGTGATCAGCCGCCGTATCGTGGGAAACGCCCCCACCGACGGCTGCCCGGTGTCGTCTTCATTCACCAGCGCGGGCGCTATGCACCCCGCCCCTTTCGGCGGTGCCTCAAGCGTCCGCTTCAAAAAGTCCCGCGCGAAATCCTCGTGGAAATAAAGATCCGGATTGCACAAAAGCAGCCAGGGCGCCGAGCTCGCCGCGACCGCCCGATTGATGCTCGCTCCGTAACCCACATTGCCGCACGCCAGAACCTGCGCGCCCGCCGGCACATTCGCCGGAAGCACGGCCGAGTCCGCATCCGCCACGATCACTTCATGCGGAATCTGCGTCCGCTCAATCCCCTTCTCCCACGATTCGAAAAAGTCCGGCAACCACTTGTCGCTGTTATGCGTGACGACGATGACGGCAAGAACTGGCTCAGGCATTCCCCCATCTTACGCGATCATCCCCCCACGCTGAATCTCACCTTTTTTTCCATCAATCTCCCACTTTGTCCCCCCGAGGCACCCACATTGCCGCAACCCGCCCTATCCAACTTTTTTTCCCCTTTCAGGAGTGCCCTCAATGGCCACCAAGAGCAGCAAAAGCCCCCACCGGTCCAAGCCCTACGCCCTCAAAGTCGCCGAAAAAGCCGCCGCAAAACGCGCCATGCGCGGCAACAAGGAACACGCCCACGACTGGGTCCGCCCAAACGAACCCCGCCCCGCCCAGAATTCCCGCATCGACCAGCCCTCCGAACAAGTCCCCGATTGAGACAACCTGCCGTGAACCTCCGTCGCACGCGCCGAACATTTTGTCGTTTCGTAGTTTGACGGTCTCCGTTGACCGTTCATTTGTTTCGTTCCTCTGTTGTTGCAGCGTTTTGTAGTTTGCCCAGAAGCTCGGCAATGCGGCGGGGGTCGCTTGTTAACGCGATCTCCCCCAGCACCCCCCGCTGCCGCGCGGTGAACGCAAACGCCTCCCCCGCGTCCACCGCCGCAACATCCAGCAACTCCAGCACCCGCTGCATGAGCTGCTCCAGACCCCTGCGCTCCAACGCCGAAATCTCAATCACCCCCGGCCACCGCCGCCGCATCTCCTCCACGCCCCCGCGGCCCGCGTCCACCTTGTTCGCAACCACCACCACCCGCCGCGATCCATTCCCCCGCAGAAAATCCAGCACCTTCGCCGGTATCGCCCCCGATGCATCAAACACCAGCACCACCACATCCGCCATCCCTGCCTGCTCATGCGTTCGCGCAATCGATTCCTGCTCCAAAACATCCCCCGTCTCCCGAATCCCCGCCGTGTCCACCAGCACCACCGGCACATCCACTTCCTGCGACGCCGTCACAAACACCGCCTCCGCATCCACCCAGTCCCGCGTCGTCCCCGCCATCTCCGACGTAATCGACACCGGCCTTCCCAGGAGCGCATTTGCCAGCGTCGACTTCCCCGCATTCGGCGGCCCCACAATCGCCACCCGCGCCGGACGCAACAACTTCTCCAGCCGTGCCGACCGCCCCAGCACCCACTGCACCGCCGAATGCACCCGCCACAAATCATTCGCCGTCTTCCCCTCCACCCACCTCCGCCACTTCTCCGCCCACGCCGCCAACCCCTCCTCCCCCTGCGCTGCCACCAGCCGCGCCCCCGTCATCCCCCGCGCCCGCGGCAGCGCCTCCACCACCTCCCCCGCAATCCCCTCTCCAAAAATCCCCAGCCCCACGGCATCCGCCGCCTCCACAATCCGCGCCCCCAGCTCCGCCAGCCCTCCCAGCGCCGCCTCCACCACCGCCACTCCTCCATGCAGATGCAATTCAAACCGCTCCTCCCCCACCCGCGCCACCCCAATGTCATCAATCACCTCCCCACCATCCCCGCGCCGCAACGTCGAATGCGCCATCTCCCCCACCGCCAGCCCCCGCGCCCGCTCACTCCCCAGCAGCGGCCGCAGAAATTCCCGCGCGCCCGCCCCCGCGACCAGCACCACCGCAATCGCACCCACCCCCCGCCCCGTCAATTGAACCGCCACTATGCCCATCGCGGCATCCTACCCGATCGCCAGGTATTCCACCGCCCGCCGCGCCGGCAGAATCCCCATCCCCCCAGGCCCCGCCCTCTCAAAAAACGCCGCCAGCCCCGCCGTCGCCCGCTCCGTCACCGCGTACCGCAGATACTCCGTGAAATACCGCCGCGCCAACTCCGCCGGCCACCCCTTCTCCGCCGCATACCGCCCCACCAGTGCCTCCGTCATATCCCCCCCGCGCCGCCGCGCCTCCGCCAGCAACCGCGCCAACCCCGCATCCGCCTCCTCCCGCCGCATCATCCCCATCGCAAAAACAAACGGCAACCCCGTCAACCCCTTCCACTCCTCCCCCAAATCCATCTGATACGGATACTCCGCCGCAGAAGGCGCCGCAGTCACCACCTTGTCCCCAATCAAAAGCAACGCCTCCGCCC
>JBQCGD010000004.1:0-4879 GCA_051955985.1 Phycisphaerae bacterium
CGCAACCCCCCGACCCCGCCGACTAAAACAGCCCCACCACCCCTCACCCCATTCCGCGCGCTGCAAAAAAAAAACGGCGGCAACCCATGAGGCTGCCGCCGCTTCTCCCGATAAAAAAATGCCCGATCAAGCCCGACGACGACGCATCAGAACACCCGCAACACCAACGCCAAGAAGCGCGAGCGAGGTCGGCTCCGGCGCGGCAATGGCATGAGTGGCCGTTGGCGTGCTGACGGATCGCCCGAAATTGTTGAGGACCGCCGAGAGATCGGTGAGGTCGATCGTGGCCGCATCGTCGAAGTTGCCGTCCGACTTCAGTGGCGTGGCTTCCCCAAAGTGGTTCAAAACAATGGAGAGGTCCGTCAGGTCCACCTTTGCATCGTTGTTGGCGTCGCCCAGGAGATTGTAATACGGAACGACCGCAACGCCGCGAAATGCCGAGTGCGGATCAGATGTGGCCAGCAGGGTATTGGCGAACGCCGTCCCGTTATCGATCACCTGGTAAAGCTGCGTCGAATTGGCGCCGGCCCCGTCAAACGTCGTCACATACAGATCCACGTTCCCCGTCGTCGGGTCCACCCACCCGGACAGCCCGTGAGCGCCCACGTTGTTCTGTGTGCCCGTGTCCGGATTCAGCACTCCCAAACCGAACGTGGTGTTGTAATCAAACACCCAGCTATCCGGCACGCCATCCGTATTCGTATCCTGGAACGTCCACTTCTGCAGCCCGCCCTGCGCGCCGCCCGTGCTTCCGGTATTACGCTGATCGGCGATGTACAGCGTGTTCTTATCCTTGAACCAGTAATTGTCTGCCGTCTCATGTGCCGCCGGCTCATTTGTGTTCTCAAACCCCGGCAACTGCACGGGGTTCAGGGTGACCGGGTCTGCATCGGGCGTGGTCGGCAAGCCGGTACCAACCGTTCCAATGCCCCTGAAAACCGTGGAAAGAACACCAGTTGTAGCGTTTGCAGTCTGGTTAGTGGCGGAATTACTCGAGAGAAAGAGCTGAGGGCCACTGCCGAAATTGTACGCGCTGAGGATGCGCTGGTTCGTATTGCCAAGGGTGATCTGCGTCGATGTGGTGCTGCCAATCGTGGTGTAATGCACGCCCTGGGTAACAACGTTATTACCACCGATCGTCGCATTCGACCCGCTCGAACCTCCGACCCACAGATCCTTCCCGTTCGTCGTGTATGCAGACCGCGGCGACTGTTTGCTGGACACGTCCTGCAACCCGGTTGTCGTGTTAACGCTGCCATCCATACTGATCAAACCCACCACGCGCTGAATGGTCGTTGACTCTTCTGCATTCGTGCCGACATTGCCGCTCCCGCCCTGCCCCGCCGTCCGGTTGTACCCGATCAGCGTGAAGTACTTGCCGTTGCCGGAGAGTTCGATCGTCCCTTCATTATTCTGCGTGCCCGAGAAGGTCAACGCATACGAGTTGCCGGCCGTGGTATCCGTCTGTTCCACGTTCGGCAGGGTGATCGACTGCACCAGCGTGCCGCCGGGCGTGTATTCGTCGATCACCACCGTCGCCGCCAGTCCGAAGCCCCCCAAAGCGGTGGGCGTCGCGATCGGCGCCACCGTCCCCGGCGTCGGCGACAAGGTCGTGTCGACCGCGCCGCCAATGTCGCGCGTCACCAGCAGGTCCCCCGGTGTAAACGGTTGTGCCGCCTTTACTGCACCCGCCATCGCCCCAGCGACCAACGCCGCCGAAAGCCCGATTCTTTCTATCCTCGTCTTTCGCATATATGCCAAACCTCCAAACTGCGGCCCACCCAGGCGTGAGCCTTTTCCGCCGATCGCCGGACGCGCAGACCACGCGGTGCCACCATTTTTTGGCGCGCACCGGTAATGTCCGAATGCCAACTCGCGGCAACCACAAGCAATGAGCGCGGTACATCCGCTTCATTCGCTTGAAAAAAACCCGGTTTATGGCGACTGCACTTGCAGAAATGTGGAGACGGTATTGGTCCGTCGTGACTGACCGGCAAACGCACGTTTCCGGTTTCCCGGGCGTCCGCCCACGGCTTCTCGCACCTCTGGAGGCCCGAACCCGTCAGCGCGTGCAAGTCAGGTCACTTCAACCTATCCCCAGTCTGGCAAGATTCAAGAAAGGAGGTTGGCAAATCAGCCTCAACCGCAAAATGGCTTAAATAGGGCCAATTCTCGCCAACCCCGGTCCACTCGGGTTTTTACCGCAAAGGACCGCCCCGGGCGACCTCCTGTTCGCTCAGCAGCGACGACGTCGAGCCAAAACGCCCGCAACGCCGAGCCCCAAAAGAGCAAGCGATGTCGGTTCCGGCACAGCGGTCGCGTGAGTCGCCGCGGTAGTAGCCGGGAAGAGCGATTTGCCGAAGTTGTTCAGCACTTCGGAGAGATCAGAGAGGCTGACCGTGCTGGTGCCGTCAAAGTTTCCGTCCGCACGCAGAGTGGTGTTTTCTCCGAAATGGTTCAGGACCGTGGAGAGGTCAGTGAGGTCGACCTTGTTGTCCAGATTCGCATCGCCCGGAAGGAACGGAACGACCGAAACCCCGCGGAACGCTGCGTTCACGCCCGAATCCGCCATCAGGGTGGCTGTGAGCGAGGTCCCGTCGTCGACCACCTGGTACAGCGATGTGGGATTTCCGCCGGTGTTGTCAAAATTCGTCGCGAACAGATCGACTTTCCCGGTAATCGGATCGATCATGCCGCTCAGGCCGTGGGCGCCCCATTCCAGGCCCGCGCCCAGATTCACGTTGTAGTTGAAGACCCACGCGTCAGCCACGCCGTCGGCGTCGGTGTCCTGGTAGGTCCACTTCTGCACCCCGCCGTAAGTGCCGCCGGTTTTGTCGCTGGCGCGCTGATCGGCGACGTACAAGGTGTTTGCATCCTTGAACCAGAAGTTGTCCGCCGCTTCATGGGCAGCCGGGTCGCTGGTGTTGTCAAACCCGGGAAGCTGCACGGGATCCAGCGTCGTGGACGGATCCGTCGGCATCCCCGTCCCCACGCTCGCCACGCCCCGGAACGCCGCGCTGCCAGAGGCTTGACTCCCCGACCGGATGTTCGAAGCGTACAATTGCAGGCCTGTGCCGAGATTGAAGCCCTGAACCATCTGCGTGCCGGCGGTGTTGTCGACGGCGCTGATTATCGTCGAAGTGGAGCTGCCGATGGTGGTGTAGTGGATGCCGCCGTAGGCGCCCGTATTTTTCGCGGCGCCGCTCACCCAGATGTGCGTCCCATCCGACGTGTAGGCCGAGCGAACCGACACCTTATTGGCCACATCCGTCAGACCCGTGGTCGTATTGACGCTTCCGTCAATGCCGATGACGCCAACGACCCGTTGATCAATGTCCGATGTCTGAGTCGAAGTGGCGGGATTATTGAAGTCGCCAAAGCCGGCCGTCTGGTTGTATCCGACGGTCGTGAAATACCGCCCATCCGCCGAAACTTCGATCGAGCCCTCCATGTTCTGCCCCGCGGAATAGGTCAACGCGTAGGAGGTTCCCGGGTCCGTGCTCGTCTGCTTCACGTTCGGAAGATCAAACGACTGCACAAGCGTGCCACTCGGGGTGTATTCGTCGATCTCCACCGTCGCCGCATTGCCCCACCCGAGCAGCGCCGTCGATGTTGCGATCGGAGCCACGCTCCCCGGCGCCGGCGACAGCGTCGTATCCACGGCGCCGCCGACCGCCCGGGTCACCAACAGGTCTCCCGGCGTGAACGGTTGCGCCGCCTGAGCCACGCCTGCCACTGCACCGGCGATCATTGCGGCCACAAGTCCGATTTGTTCTTTTTTCATTCCCATGCTTGCTGAACCTCCGTTTTGAAAACAACTTGATATGGACGACATCTGACGCGAGCACGGAACCGGCCGAACGCATGCACCGTTTCAACGTGCACCCGTTACCCGACCGCCAGCTCGCGGCAATCCCAAGCGATGAGCGCGGAAAATCCGCTTCATTCGCCCGAATCAACCGTAATTTGCGACCGCACTGTAAGAAATGTGAGACGGCAATGGGTCCATCCCGACTTACCCCGCAAGGCACGCCTCGTTTCGTCCGCAGCTTCCCGCACTTCTCGAAACCCGGACCTTCAACGCGCCTGCAAGGCAGGTTACTTCAACCTACCCGAAGTTTGGCGAGATTCAAGAAAAGACATTCTTAAATTATTCTTAACCGCAAAATGGCGCCAACAGCAATTCTCGCCAGGGTTTCCCCGGCGCTCACCCCAGAGCAGCCCCGATCTTCGCCGCAACCGCCTCCGCGCTCACCCCCGCCACCCGCACCGTCTTTAACGGGCGCGTCTGCCCCGCCACCACCGTCACATTCCCCTTCGCCACCCCCAGCAACCCCGCCAGCAGCTCCTCCACCGCCCGATTCGCCTTCCCCCCCTCCGGCGGCTGCATCAGGACCGGCAGCGAGACCAGCGACAGCGCCGAATTGATGGAATAGCCGTAGTTGCAGTCCATCTGCACGGTGATGGTGTCGGCGACGTAGTTTTTCAGCAACGCAGCAAAGATGGCCGTCAGCTGGTCTTTCAGCGAGCGCTTGACGGGCTTGCCGTCCGGCGATCCCAATTCCGCGATCTGCACCGGCTGGCTCGAGCCCACCACCGGATGATAGGGTGCCGCAAATTTCACGTCCGGCGTCGTATAGACGAACGCGTCGGCAATCGCCTTGCCGCCGAGGAATTCATTGCGTTTCAACAGGACGCTCGACCAGGCGTCCTGCCGCTGCAGCACCTGCATCTCGGGCAACAGGACCGTGCGATCGCCGATCGTCTGTCCGATCGTATTGCTGAGCGGCTTTTCGTCGGCATCGAGGAAATAGAAGCTGAAGCTCACGGGAGTTGTCGCAAACGTCTTCGTCTTGTAGCCCGCGATCGTCACGGACGG
>JBQCGD010000005.1:0-6424 GCA_051955985.1 Phycisphaerae bacterium
CCGCTCCCCCCACCCCCCCCTCCGTCTCCACCCCAGCTCCCCGCGCCCAGTGCTCCATCCAACCCCCAACGCAACGGCAACATCACCGCGCCACCCCAACGCGCCCGCTGAAGCAGTACTGGCGAGCCTGCATTCCTTCAAAGGAGTACGCATCCCCTGCAAATAGCGATTAGCTCATAGCCAATGACGAAGTTGCCCCTACAATCCCCCGCATGATCGACTTCACCCTCTACGCCCTGATCCTCCTCCTCTCCCTCCTCGGCGTCGCCCTCAACATCCTCTCCCTCCCGGGCAACTGGCTCATCCCCCTCCTGGCCCTCGCCTTCTCCTGGTACACCCACTGGCGGCACCCCACGCCCACCATCCTCGGCTTAATCGTCCTCTTCCTCGCCGCCGCCGAGCTCATCGAACTCGCCGGCAGCCTCATCGGCGCCAAAACCTTCGGCGCCAGCAAGTCCGCCACCTGGGCCGCCCTCGCGGGCGCCATCGTCGGCGCCCTCCTCGGCTCGATCTTCTTCCCCCCCCTCGGCGGCCTCATCGGCGCCGTCCTCGGCGCCGTCCTCGCCGCCTGGCTCACCGAGCTGCTCAAAAAACGCCCCCACAAACAAGCCCTCAAATCCGCCCTCGGCGCCGCCCTCGGCCGCGCCACCGGCCTGGTCGTCAAGATCACGTTCGGCGCCGGCGCCTGGCTCCTCCTCGCCTTCACCGCTTGGCCGCGCTAAAATTCTTAATCTTGATCTTAATCCTAATCTTAATCTCCTCCGTAGCGATCACCATTCGGTGCCCTTCCGGATTAAGATCAAGATAAAGATTAGGATTAAGAATTCTCCGAACGCTTTGGATAACTTCGAACCGCGTTCGACTTAATCAAGCCAATCAACATTCGGACAACGTTTTGCAGCGAAACTTTCCCGGGCCGGACCTGTTCAACAGTGAGCTTTGATTTCGCAACAAGCGTAGCGCCGCCGAACATTCGAGCGCCGAGCCGTGGGCGATGTCGAAGAAACGCGATCGATCTTTCGGAAAGAATTTCCCGTTCCCTTCCGCAATATTCAACGGAATCGACGTTGAGGCTCGATCCAACTGGTCCTTCACGTCACCCCACTTATTTGACGATTCCATGAGCGGCGACAGCCATACAATGAATTGAATCGATTGCTGATACACCTCCAGCTTTTCGTGAGAAAAGAAGTGCTCGGTCCGCTCCGCCATGTTGCTTCCCTTTCCACTCGGTGCGTTAGGTGCTCGCCCTCTCAAGGCCTCCGACCGCCCAATAAAATTTCATCGAACTAATTCTCTGAATCAGTTCTCGTATCCGACTCATCATGTCGAGAATTCTCGTCCCCCGCTTTCATCTGAACATCAAAGCCCTTTCGAACTTCTAATTATCGAGCACGGTGATCCAAAAGCGCCAGTGCAACAATCGCTGCAGCAACGATCATCAATGCTGCCCCGCCGCACAGCCAGACGCCTTGGGCATAATCCAAACTGGCGATCACTTCAAAAAGAAGCAAAATCTCCCTCACAGCCACTCCTCAAACACCCGCCCCACTCGCCGAAAATCCGCACTCCCCAGATGCACCGTCCCCCACGCCTCCGACCGCGGCCGCATATGCGCCCGGTACTCCGATATCGCCACCCCCATCGTCCCATACCACTTTTCCCCAAACAAAAACAAATCCTTCAACGCCGACGGCGCCTCCTCCGCCCGCCCCGGCCAGTGGTACACAAACAAAAACATCGCCTCAAACCCTTCCCCAAAAATCTCCTGCCACTGCCGCAAATCATCAATATCCTCCCGCGTCACCCAGTTCTGCAGCGTCCCGCTCTTCCCTGACAACTTCCGCCCCTTCACATCCACCAGCAGGTTCTTCCCCTCCGGCCGATACACCACGAAGTCAAAAGACTTCAACTTCGCCCCCGCAAAAAGCGCCCGCTTCGCCTCATCCACCGCGATGTACGGCAACCCCTTCTTCCTCAAATAATCCTCAAACGCCGCCTCGTAATGCACCACTTCCTTCGTCCGCGGACCCATGCTGAAATCCCTTCTCCTGAAAGCGAACAACACCCTACCATGGCCCTGCCTTCCGCGAAACAAAGAAATTCCGAGATCCGGCCAAGCGGTCACGGGACGAAGCAGCTAATCTCTCACCCTGCGCCCGGGCGGCCGCCCCCACTGAACCATTTATCCACTCAACCCCTTAACCCGCCCCCCTCCGTTCTGCTAAACTTCCCCCTCTACCCCTGCACACACCACAGGAACGCCATGGCCATCGAACGCCCCACATTCCACGAATCCTGGTACCGCGTTGCCGAACTCCATCCGCGCCTCCGCACCACCGTCCAGATTTCCCGCCAGCATTTCCGCGGCCAGCCTTGGCATGTCGTCCAGGACCACACCAACAACGCGTTCTTCCGTCTTGCCGAACCCGCCTACCGTTTCGTCGGCCTCCTTGACGGCAAACGCTCCGTCGCCGACGCCTGGAAACTCACCAACGAGCAACTCGGCGACGATGCCCCCACGCAGGGCGAAGCCATCCAGCTCCTCGGCCAGCTCTACACCGCCAACCTCCTCCAGGCCGAAGTCACCGCCGATACCCACTCCCTCTTCCAACGCTACAAAAAACGCCGCCAGCGCGAAGTCACCTCTTACCTCATGAACATCCTCTTCGCGCGCCTTCCCCTCGTCGACCCCGACGCCTTCCTCGAACGCTGGCTCCCCCTCCTGGGCTGGATTTTCTCCCCCATCGGCTTCATCGTCTGGATCGTCCTGATCGCCCTCGGCATCAACTCGATTGCCCACTATCCCGCGGCCGCCCATGAACTTGTCGAATCCTCCCGCGGCCTGCTCAAGCCCGAAAACCTCCTCTACCTCTACGTCGCTTTCGCCGCCATCAAGGCCTGCCACGAAATGGGCCACGCCATCTCCTGTAAAAAGTTTGGCCGGCAGTCCGGCACCGGCGGCGAAGTCCATGTCATCGGCATCATGCTCCTCGTCTTCACCCCCGTCCCCTACGTCGATGCCTCCTCCTCCTGGGCTCTCCAGAACAAATGGCACCGCGCCATCGTCGGCGCCGCCGGCATGTGGGTCGAACTCGCCATCGCCTCCATCGCCGCCATGATCTGGGCCAGCACCGGCGACACCGGCCCGTACGCCCAGGTTCATGCCTTCTGCTACAACGTGATGTTCGTCGCCTCCTTCTCCACCGTCATTTTCAACGCCAACCCCCTCCTCCGTTACGACGGCTACTACATCCTGGCCGACCTCCTTGAGATCCCCAACCTTGCCCAGCGCTCCAAGGATTACGTCTACTTCCTCGTCAAAAAATATGTCTGGAACGTCCGGTTCGCCCGCAATCCCGCCTACTCCGCCTCCGAAGAAGCGTGGCTTATGGTGTATGCCATCGCCTCTTTCCTCATGCGCGCCCTGGTCTCCTTCTCCATCCTTTTCTATCTCGCGACCGTCCTGGGCGGTGCCCTTATCGTTTTGGCCGCCCTTATGGCCCTTGCCGGCATCATTACCTGGGTTCTCGTCCCCATCGGCCAGTTTGTCCATTACCTGATCACGAATCCGGAACTCGCCCGGGTTCGCTCCCGCGCCATCGGCACCACGGTCGCCTTTGCCGCACTGGTCGTGTGGTTTGTTGGCTACCTGCGGATTCCGGACCACGCCCACGCTCAAGGGGTTGCGGAACCGCTCCGCATGCAGGAACTTTTCGCTGGCGGCGAGGGGTTCGTCACCGCCGTCCCCTCCCTCGACAACCCCACCACTTTCCCCGCCATTGCGAAAAACACCCTCATCCTCCAGCAGCATAACCCCGACCTCACCGCCCGCTTCGGCCAGGATGCTGCCGCCCGAAAAGCCCTCAATGCCACCCTCGGCATTGCCATGAACGAAGCGCAGGACCGCAAGAACACCGGCGACGTGCCCATCGTCCGTTCGAAAATCGCAGCTGCGGACTTCGCCCTCAAGGTTGACAACGAGGATCTTCAAAAACTGCAGCTCCGTGCCCCCCAGGACGGGCTCCTGGTCATCCCTGACATGGAATCGAAGCAGCATGCGTTTCTCAGGCAGGGCGACCGCGTGGGGGTCGTGGCGGACCTTTCCCACCTGATCATCCGGGCCGCCGCCGCCAATACCCTCGCGGGTCCCCTCGACAATGAAGCTTCCCGGCAGGTGTATATCCGCCTGAGTGGCCGGCCGGACATCCTGCTTTCCGGCATGATCACGTCGCGCGGGCCGGCGGGTAACAACATTCTTCCGTCGCCGGCGCTGGGGTATCAGATCGGCGGCGAGTTCGGCATTGACCCCACGGACAAAAACGGCACCAAAACGACGGAAGCGTTCTTCGAAGTTCGCATTGACGACCTGAAACTGGAGCAGGCGCCGCCGGAAATCATGGCGCGATACGCCAAGACCCGCCAACTGCCGCTGCTCCCCGGCCAGCGCGTCCAGGTCCGCTTCAACCTGCAGGAAAAGTCGATCGCCCGTCAATGCTGGACGGCGCTGCTGCAGCTTTTCCAGAAGAAATTCAAAATCTAAAGGGAGTACTGGCAGGCCCGGCGTGTGGTCGTCCCAATCAGCGGAACTCTTCACGGAATAAGAACTTAGGCCTAAGATCCAAAGGCAGTCATGGCGCTCAACACCTCCATCCTCCCTTCCGACCAGTTGCAGCTTGAGCCGCAGACCACCGTGCCTTCGGCGACGTGGCAGATGCTGTCGTCGCAGGTGCGCACGGAGCCGCTGCCGCAGAATTTTGATGCGATCTGGGATGCTGCCCGGGGCTACCTCGCCCGCTTCAAGTACCGCACGGGGCGGTACCTGGCCCGCGCCCAGAAAGTTCTTTCCTATGAATATCTTTACAACGACCTGTCGGATGCCCGGTTGAAGGAAGAGGCGCTGAACTTCCGCGCCGTTTTTCGCACCGGGAAGGACAAGCCGGAGGATCTGCTGAAGGCGCTGGCGCTGATTCGGGAAGTGGCGGCCCGGCAGCGATCGGAGCGGCATTACCTGGTGCAGGTGGCCGGCGCGCTTGCGATGCTGGATAACTGCATTGCGGAAATGGCGACCGGTGAGGGGAAAACCCTTACGGCATCATTGGTTGCAACCGTTGCGGGGTGGCGCGGGAAGGGGTGTCACGTCATCACGGTCAACGACTACCTGGCGAAACGCGACGCCGAGCTGATGGGGAAGATCTACAACTTCTGCGGGCTGACGGTCGGGTATGTGCAGGGGGAGACGAAGCCGCCGGAACGGCGTGCCGCCTATCTTTGTGACATCACGTATTGCACGAACAAGGAAGTCTGCGCGGACTTCCTTCGGGATCGGCTGGCGCTGGGGCGGGGCGGCGGGGCGAAGGACCTGCCGGGGGCGCTTCTGGGGAAGATGCTGTATGGGCGGGGGACGGATCAGCTTGTCATGCGGGGCTTGGCGTTTGCGATCGTGGACGAGGCGGACTCGGTGCTGATCGATGAATCGGTGACGCCGCTGATTATTTCGGGCGATGCGCCGAACCAGGAGCAGGTGGATGCGTTTCAGCAGGCGGCGGATATTGCTGCAAGGCTTGTTCGCACCAAGGATTACACGGTGAATCCGCGCTACCGGGAAGTCGAGCTGACGGACCCGGGGTTCGAGCGGGTGATGGATTTGTCGGAAGGGCTTGGGGGGTTGTGGAACGGCGCCCGGCGAGCGGAAGAGCTGGTGACGCAAGCGCTTAGCGCGCGGGAGTTCTTCCTCCGCGGGAAACAGTACGTGGTGGCCCGCGAGAAGGAAGAAGAGAAGGTTGTCATTGTCGATGAATTCACCGGGCGATTGATGCCGGACCGGACGTGGCGGGAGGGGCTGCACCAGGCGATTGAGGCGAAGGAGCAGATCAAGGTCAATCCGCCGAAGGACACGTTTGCGCGCATCTCGTTTCAGCGTTTCTTCAGGTCTTACAAGCGGTTATGCGGGATGACGGGGACGGGTGTGGAATCGCGGCGGGAGATGTGGCAGATCTACCATTTGCCGGTGGTGGTGATTCCGACGAACAAGAAGTGCATTCGGGTGCAGCATCCGGACCTGGTATTTGCGACGGAAGATGCGAAGTACGCCGCTATCGCCAAGGAAATCAAGCGGTTACATGAAACGGGGCAGCCGGTGCTGGTGGGGACGCGGTCGGTGAAGAACTCGGAGCGGCTGTCGGAAATGCTGTATGCAATGGGGCTTGACCACCAGGTGCTTAACGCAGTTCGTCACGCGGAAGAGGCACAGATTGTCGCCCAGGCGGGCGGGCTGGGGAAGATCACGGTGGCGACGAACATGGCGGGGCGTGGAACGGACATTAAGCTGTCGCGCGATGTGTTGCGCCTAAGTTCTCATGGGAAGGGGAGTTGGGGAGGGGGTAACGGGGTGAATGGAGATGGGAAGGAGGGAGAAAAAGGG
>JBQCGD010000006.1:0-6810 GCA_051955985.1 Phycisphaerae bacterium
TGCGTGAACACCGACAACCTGTAAATCAAGTCAAACCCGCCCACCCCCGTCTCCCCCGCCTTCTCCGGAAACGGCGGCACCGCCCCGTTCCGAATACCCGTCACCCCTTTCAAGTTCTCCCCGCACCACGCCATGTGCTCCCCGTTTACATCGCTCGCAAACGGCTCGTACTTCTCCGGAAAGTCGTTCAAAAACCGGATCATCCGCCCGCACCCCGCCCCGAAATCCAGCACCTTCACCCGGTGCGCGTTCCCTTTGTAAAAATGATAAAGCGCCAGAAAACTCGTCACGTCCACCAGCCCCGTCCACAAAAAGACCTCCGCCTCCGGCGCCGCTGTGATCGCACGCAGCCCCTCCGGCGGTACCGGCGGAACCAGCCCCTCCAGCCCCTTGTCCCCCATCACCCCCACCGAATGTATCCACTCATACGCGCTGTTCTCCAGGATGCACCGCACCGCCTCCACATCCGACCTCTCCCGGCACATCTGCCCGAATCGCTCCACCAGCCCCGGCTTCGTCAACTCCCGAATGAAATGCGCGCGATACCGCCGCAACGCTTCCAATGTGCTCGGTCTCTCCATCACAACTCCTGCCCGCAACAACGATCTCCCTTCCAGGGATCCGCAATAATACCATCCCAATTCCCCGTCGCCTCATCTCCCCCTCAACAAGGGTGCATAAACGTTTTGCGGAACAAGCCCACGCCTTCCACGGCGTGGGGATTATGGACTCTCCCACCTGCAAGCCGCCCGCCGGTTTTTCCCCAAAACGTTTATGCACCCCCTCAACAAACGCTGCCACATAAAAAAAACGCCCCGGTGCATCACCGAGGCGCTTCTTCACGTCAGCCGGAAATTCCGCAAAAATCACCCGAGATTCTTGATGATCTCGTCCGCAAACTCCGAGCACTTGATCTTCGTCGCACCTTCCATCAGCCGCGCAAAATCATAAGTCACCCGCTTCGCCGCGATCGACTTCTCCAACCCCCGCACGATCGCATCCGCCGCCTCCTGCCACCCCAGGTGCTCCAGCATCATCACCCCCGACAGGATCACCGACCCCGGATTCACCACGTCCTGGTTCGCATACTTCGGCGCCGTCCCGTGCGTCGCCTCAAAGATCGCATGCCCCGAAACGTAGTTGATATTCCCGCCCGGCGCAATCCCGATCCCGCCCACCTGCGCCGCCAACGCATCGCTCAAATAATCCCCGTTCAAATTCAACGTCGCGATCACATCAAACTCGTCCGGCCGCGTCAGCACCTGCTGCAACGTGATGTCCGCAATCGAATCCTTGATCACCACCCCGCTCGGCAACCGGCACCACGGTCCCCCGTCGATCTCCACCGCCCCGAATTCCTTCTTCGCCAACCCATACCCCCAGTCCCGGAACGCCCCCTCCGTGAACTTCATGATGTTCCCCTTGTGCACCAGCGTCACGCTCTTCCGCTTGTGCTTGATCGCAAACTCGATCGCCGCACGCACCAGCCGCTCCGTCCCCTCGCGCGACACCGGCTTGATCCCAACCCCCGATGTCTCCGGAAAACGTACCTTCCCGAACACCTTCGGAAATTCCTTCTGAAAAAACGCCAGCACCTTCTTCGCTTCCTCCGAACCCGCCGCCCACTCGATCCCCGCATAAATGTCCTCCGTGTTCTCACGGAAAATCACCATGTCCACCTTCTCCGGATGCTTCACCGGCGAAGGAACCCCGTTGAAATACCGCACCGGCCGCAAACACACATACAAATCCAGCAACTGCCGCAACGCCACGTTCAACGACCGAATCCCACCACCCACCGGCGTCGTCAGCGGCCCCTTGATCCCCACCAGGAACGCCTTGAACGCCTCCACCGTATCGTCCGGCAACCACGCCTTCGCATCCCCCTCCGGCGTCCCCGTCTTGAACTTGTTAAACGCCTTCTCCCCCGCGTACACCTCCATCCACGCAATCTTCCGCTTCCCCCCGTACATCTTCGCCACCGCCGCATCAAACACCCGCACCGACGCCCGCCAAATATCCGGCCCCGTCCCATCCCCCTCAATAAACGGAATAATCGGATTCTCCGGCACACTCAACTTCCCCCCACTCATCGTGATCGGCGCCCCATTCCCAGGAACAGTCACACTCTTAAAACTCGGCACGTTCGCCATGGATGAACCCTCTTGAATATATTTCCGCCTCAGCCCCCGTCCCACTCCACCGGAATGAAACCGCGGCCGAAAAATTGGCCCTGTACCCTAATGGAAACCCCCACCCACATCAACGCCCCCCTAAGCCCGGCTACCGCCGCCGAAACGAACGCCACCCCCGCGCAAAAGACCTCCCGAACCGGAAAAAACAATTCAAAATCCCCCCAAAACCGTGCACTTTTCGCCGACAACACCCCACCAAACCCTCCCCACCACCCGCCCACGACCCGCCTACCACCCGCCTACCACCCGCCCGCGATTGCTCAAGCCGCCCCGCGCTGCCGCGCTTGAATCACCAGCGGCGCCAGGTGCTTCCCTGGGCAATCCGTCTGCACCAACTCCCGGTGCAGGCAGACTCGCGACAGCGGCAGCGCGTACTTCCCCCGCACCAGGTGCACAAACGCGATCAGCCGATTCACCTGCTCCGGCGTCGGATACTGCAGGTTGAAGTCCCCCAGCGTCACAATCCCTATGTTATGTTCGTTCCAGAAGATACGACGATCTTTCGAGGGCCGGACATGCTGTCCCTCATACCGCAAAGACCGCA
Organism: Phycisphaerae bacterium; assembly: GCA_051955985.1. Taxonomy (GTDB): domain Bacteria; phylum Planctomycetota; class Phycisphaerae; order WQYP01; family WQYP01; genus DATKPA01. The sequence continues at coordinate 2,740 of JBQCGD010000006.1, forward strand.
GTTGCCACACCCGTCCCGCCCGGTCCACCGCAAAATGATACGCAATATCCACCATCCCCCTTCTCAAATGCGCCTCCCGCACGATTTGCAAATGCCGAATCGTGTCCGGCACCGACGTCGCCAGGAACGGCTTCCCATCCCCCGAATGATGCACCGTAAGTCGCGAAACCCCATCCATTAACCGCCAATGCGGTATCGCCAGCGGCGAGCCCGTCCACGCCCGCCGCGGCATGATATCGCCATAAACCGTTTTCTGAGGCGGAGTTGGCGGCGGCAGCGGGAGAACCTGCGTCTCGATCGTCGGCCTCGTCCCCTCCCCCTCCAGGTCCGCTTCATACGGATTCGGCAGCTCCGTCCGCGGCGCCGGCGGACACCCCGCAAGGCCCAGGGCGGCGGCCGTAAGTGCCGACAGTTTCAATAGTTCGCGGCGAGTCGGAAGACAACGATCACACATGGCAACATCAAATCAGGCGTTGCCGACGAATCGCAACCATGTACGGCTGCATCCCATGCCCCGGACATTCCGTCGAAACCAGCTCCTGATGCGTGTACACCCGCGGAATCGGCAAAGCATACTGCTTCCGCAGTAAAGCCCCGAAAATACGGACTTTATCTTTCTGCGCCTGCGTCATCGGCTGCATGTCAAAGTTCCCCAGCACCACCACCCCCACGTTGTGCTCGTTGTTGTACCGCACATGCTGCCCCTGGTATTTCAGCGACCGCAACTGCCACACGCGACCCATCCGATCGATCGCAAAGTGATACCCGATGTCCTGGAAATTCCGGGACCGGTGATACTCCCGCACGTATTCGAGATGCTGGGCAGTTTCACCGAACCCATTCTCCCAGAAAGGTTTAGGATCTCCCGAGTGGTGGAACGTGATCAGCTTCACGCCGTTCATCGGGTCCACCCGCGAAAGGTCGGGACCGCCCCGGGCCCACATCGACCGCGGGATGATGCCATAAGTGTTGTGCGGCTCTGCCTTAACGACAGGCGGCGGCAGTGGAGCCGTCGGCGTGGGCGGGGCAAATTCATTCTCCGCAATCAGCGACTTGCTCGCAGAAGCCGGCGCAATCGCGTCCGGCAGGGCCGACCGTCCCGCCGAAGTCGTCGCGGTCTGGTTGTTTTCGCAACCAAACAGGTAAGCCGCGGCGCCCGCAGCACTTAGGAGTCCGAGAAAACCGCGGCGGGAAATGCCGCTGGTGGCTTCATTTTTGTGGTTGTGCGTGCTCACGTGGCGCCTTTCTTCGGTCCCCGAAAGAGGATTGCCTGCAAATACCTACCCCGCGCCCCTGCCCGACTACGGTTATTTCCAATAACAATTGGGGTATCGGCAATATAGCTGCAAATCCTGAAAAACAAAGACTTTTTGTGCCGCCAATTGGCTCATCCGCGTTTTTTTCTCCAAGCTGCACAGGATTCGCTTCATTCATTTCAACGGATCGAGGTGACATTTCTCGGTTTTGAGATATGTTTTCTGGGACGCCAGATCACTCGAAACAGGGCAAGGCCGCCCGCCCGTTCCGCCGATAAGCACAACAGCGGCGGCGAGCAGCGGCCACGGAGTGGACACGCCCGCCGGTGAAACGAGGGTTGTAACCATGCGGATGTGCGAGTACTTAGAGCGCCAAATGCAAGAGGCCCTCGGGCCTGTGAATAAGTGGTACTGCTCCCAGTACTACGGCTACGAAATCCAGGACCCCGAATGCCTGCTGCGTTACTACATTCAACACGGCGGAGCCTCCCATTTCCGCCAGGAGCACCTGACTAAATACAACGAGAACAGCGGCGCGCGAACCCAAAACAACCGGTGAAAGAGGTTACATTTCGAGCGACTCCGGGGGCGTTCAGGGGCTGTCCAGGGGCGGGGCCGGAGTGATTGCAGGGGCGGTTTGGTGGAGTTTTGTACGAGATTTTTCAGAATTTAGCGCAAAAATGATTGTTTTGGCGGGATTTTCCGGGCGTACTCACTCGCGTTTGAATATCGAACGCTGCATGCGCGCCGGTCGACGCGGCCGACGAGGGCGTCGGCCCCACGTTAGATGCGGATGAGGACTTTGCCCATGGGGCCTTGGCGGAGCCGGGCGAAGGCGGCGGGGACTTGGTCGAAATTGAAGACGTGGTCGATGACGGGATGGGCGTTGGTTTTGGCGAGGGTGTGGAGGACGTTGTGCCAGGTGGTGAGGGATTCTTCGTGGGTGTAGGTGGCGATGGCGATGCCGCCGATCTGGAGGCGGCGGAAGAAGAGGGAGGCGGTGTTGAAGTCGGGGACGGGTCCGGCAAGGCGGCCGACGACGGAGATTTTGCCCCACATGGCGAGTGTTTCGAGGAGCTGGTTGAAGAGGGGGCCGCCGATGTTGTCGATGGCGAGGTGGATGGGGTTTTTGCCGAGCTCTTTGGCGAGGGTTTTTCGCCAGGCGTTGTCTTCGGGGTTGAGGGTGAGGTCGGCGCCGAGCTGGCGGAGCTTTTGGGATTTTTCGGGGCTGCGCGAGAGGGCGACAACGGTGCAGTCCATGGCGTGGGCGAGTTGGGTGGCGGCGACGCCGACGCCGCCGGAGGCGCCGGTGATGAGGATGGTGGTGTTGGGGGCGAGGGGTTGGTTGTTGTTGAATTGCGTGAGGGCCTGCCAGGCGGTGATGTAGACGAGGGGCGCGGCGGCGGCTTGTTCGGGGGACCAGCCTTCGGGGACGGGGACGGTGTATCTCGCTTCGACGGCGACTTTTTCGGCGAGAGTTCCCCAGCGGTTGACGCCGACTTCGGAGCGGAGGATGAGGCGGGTGTCGCCGGGTTTGATGGTGGTGATGTTTTTGCCGACGGCGAGGACTTTGCCGATGCCGTCGCGGCCGAGGATGTGGGGGACGGTGGGTTTGGCGGGGTATTGGTTGAGCGCGAGGTAGTTGTCGGCGGGGTTGAGTGCGGCGAATTCGGTGGCGAGGAGGAGGTCATCGGGGCCGACGGTGGGGTCGGGGGCGTCGGTGAGGGTCATGGAGGGGATGCCGGTGAGGGCGGGGAGAAGCCAGGCGCGCATGTGTGTTCTCCGGTTTGTGTGCTTCCTATTGTAGGCGCATCTGGATGACTCACCACCAAGACACAAAGGCACCAAGACCACCAAGAGGTTGAGGGTGGGCGAGAGCTCCATTGCGAGTTGGAGTCGCGCCCGATGGCGCGGGGTGCACTGAGGTGTTTTGGGACCTCGGAGCTCCAATCATCATGAACTTCTGCCGTCTACCGGCGTATTAGGCTGGATGAAAACGTTGTTTCGAAAACCAATGGTTCGGTGGGGTGCGCTAGGTGTGGTGTTCGTTGCGGTTGTGTCGGGGATTGGGATTTGGTCGGCAGCTTCTTCCAAAGTGGATTGTGAGAATCTTGCGGCGAAGTGGTTGGTGGTGGATATTGGGAGGGGACGGGCGTTTCATACGCTGGTGGATCAGGACAAGGAGGCGGCGGGGATATTTCTTGGGAATGGGTTTCCGTCGACTCCGTGGAGTGAGGCGGAGAGATTTCCGTGGCTGGCAATTGGACATGCGACGGTGGTTGGGCCATTTGAGGTGGAGGTGCCGTATGGTTGGTGTCTTGGGCCGCAGTATGGGGAGCGAGGGGTTCGGCGGTACGTGTGCGTTTGGGGGAATGTTTGGGAATTGAGGAAGGAGGCGCGGGAGCTTTATTGATCGAGGGATTGTGGTCGCAGCGAAACTCGGCGATTGAAATCGCCGGCTAACCTGCGCGAAGGGGCGTGTGCGGTTCATTGAGGGTATCAGCGGTGGGGGCGGCCTTTGGATTCGGGGGTGGCGGCGAGGGGGTTTTCGGGCCATTTGTGTTTGGGGTAGCGGGTGCGGAGGTCTTTGCGGACTTCGAAGTAGGCGGTGGTCCAGAAGGATTTGAGGTCTTGCGTGATCTGGATGGGTTTGTAGCCGGGCGAGAGGAGGTGGAGCAATAAGGGGAGGCGGTTGTTGAGGATACGGGGGGTTTCGAGTTGGCCGAAGAGTTCTTGCAGGCGGACGGCGAGGATGGGGGTGGGAGGTGGGGAGGTGGGAGTGGGGGGGAGCTGGTAGTCGATTTTGATTTTGTTG
>JBQCGD010000007.1:0-3886 GCA_051955985.1 Phycisphaerae bacterium
CGTCGCCTTGGACGCCAGCGCCACCTCCAGCCCCGCCCCCGGCCACAAATCCAAGTACCACGACCCCGCCTCCCCACCCGCAGCCACCCCTCCACAGACCCCAGACCCCATTCCCCAGCCCCCGTCGCGGCAACGCCGCCCCTCCCTCACGCCGACAAAAACGCCAGCGCACTCGGCACATCCTTCTGCAGCGGAAACGCCTTGTCCAGCTTCGTCACCGCAAAAAGAAACCGCACATTCTCCGTCACATTCGCCAGCGCAATCTTCCCATCAAACCGCGACAGCCACTTCAAAAAAGTCACCAGCGCCCCAAAACACGACGACTCCATGAACCGAACCATCTCCATGTCCACCACAAACCGCTTGCTCTTCCCCTCGTTCAGCAACGCCAGCAACGCCGACGACAACTCCTCCGAATTCCCCGAATTCAACTCCGCCACCAGCACCGTCGCCACACAAATCCCCTGTACATAATCCACGGCAATCACATCCTTCGACACCACCACCTTCGCAGGAGCCGCCGCAGTCGTCTTCACCGGATTCGTACTGGCCATACACCACCTGTTTCCAAGAGAATCCCTCTCGTCAGGGTGTATCGACCAAAGCGCGTGGGCAATTAAGGCAATTTGCATTCACACTGAAAAGCCCGCCATTATCAGACAAATTCAGAACATCTATCAATCCCTGCGAAAAACCCGCGGCATCCCCACCCACGCCTCATGGCACAGCATCCCCGCCCCTGACGGCCCGCAGGCCGTCCGGGAGGGGAACAATCTCGCCCAACACATGAACGCCACCCGTTACGGCCACCGACGAGCCCATGCCGGTGAAGAAATCTCCACCGGCCGATCCCCCGTAAAATCCGCAAGCTCCTGCGATTCCACCTCCCCCTCGCGCACCCGTCCCGCGTACAACTTGCCGCCGCGCGTAAATACCAGCCTGCCCTTCTGATCAACGTCCGCCCAATCCACGTTCGTCAAATCAATTTCGCCCTTTCCCCACGGCTTGATCCAGTACTCATCGTAATACACACCTTTTCCGACGGGATGATCCACCTCCCCGATGCTCCGCTTCCACAGCACCGCCTCCTCCTTCGGCAACTCCCGCGACCACGCATATGCCTGCGCGTTCTCCCGCTCCTTCCCCTTGTGATACTTCCATCCATCCCGCTCCATCCGCGGAAAATAAATCCCCAAACACTCCCCACGCCCACGCTGCAGCCGATGCGGACCCGCCCTCAACGGAATCTTCCCCCGTCCCAACGGCTTCTCATGATCCCCAAACCCAAAAATCCCCACCTCCCGATTCGTATCGAACAACCCGCCCCCATCCCAGCAATCCCCCTTCGGCCAAAGTGCCAACGCCGTAAAATACGGCGGCCGCGAAATCGCCGTCCACGCCCCCTTCGTTTCCGATTCCCACGCCCCGTTCATCGCAAAATAAAGCAGCAACTTCCCATCCGGCGACAAATCACACCGCCGCTCATACACCCGATGATGCACCCACTGCCCGCGCTCAACTTCGTCCGTATCCGTCCGCCACAAAACCGCCTGACACCACCGCGTCGGCCCCCGCCGCAGCAACACCCCGACCGGCGCCTCCCGTGCCAGAATCCCAAACATCCGCGGCTCTATTCTTCCCATCTCCAAGCCTTCTGAAGCGAATCGTCGCGGTGCATCCTCTGTGTCGCCGTGCCCCTCTGGTTCAGGTCCCCTTCGTGGTCCTTCGTCTCTTCGTCCCTTCGTGTTTCCGTCGTCGGCGGGCGGGGGGGGGTTACCCCTTCCGATAAGTCCGCTCAATCCACCCCGTATCCACCTTGCTCGTCCGAAACGCCTGGTTCATCATGATCTGCTTATGTAGCGGAATCGTCGTCTTGATCGGCCCGACCCGGAACTCATCCAGCGCCCGCCGCATCGTCGTGATCGCCTCATCCCGCGTCGCCCCATGCACCAGCAGCTTCGCGATCATCGAATCATAATTCGGCGGCACCCGATACCCCTGGTACGCATGCGTCTCCAACCTGACGTGCGGCCCGCCCGGCGGAATGAACTCATCCAGGTTCCCCGGCGACGGCGCAAAATTCCGCTCCGGATCCTCCGCATTGATCCGGCACTCAATCGCACACCCGTTCTGCGAAATGTCCCCCTGCTTCATCGTCAGCTTCTCCCCCGCCGCGATCTTGAGCTGCCACTTGATCAGATCAATCCCCGTCACCAGCTCCGTCACCGGATGCTCCACCTGGATGCGCGTGTTCACTTCCAGGAAGTAAAACTTCCGGTCCTTGTCCATGATGAACTCGCAAGTACAAGCGGAGTAATAACCGGCCTCTTTCGCCAGCCGCACCGCCGCATTGCAAAGTTCCTCGCGCGTCTTCTGATCGATCACCGGGCACGGCGACTCTTCCACAAGCTTCTGGTGCCGCCGCTGCAGCGTGCAGTCGCGCTCCCACAAATGCACGACATTCCCATGCTTATCCCCCAGAATCTGCACTTCCACGTGCCGCGGCTCTTCGTGGTACTTCTCAATAAAGATCGTCCCATCCTTGAAAGCCGCCTCCGCCTCCGACTGCGCCGACTTGATGGAAGAACGCAGCGTAATCTCATTATGCGCCACGCGCATCCCGCGCCCGCCACCGCCCGCCGACGCCTTGATGATGACCGGATACCCAATCTTCGAAGCAACCGCCACCGCTTCCTCTTCCGTCGTAATCGCCCCATTCGACCCCGGCGTCAGCGGCACATGGCACTTCTTCGCCAATTCCTTCGACGCAAGTTTGGAACCGAGCATCTGCATCGATTCCACGCTCGGCCCGATAAACTCAATCTTGCAGCTCCGGCACACTTCCGCGAAATGCGCATTCTCCGACAAAAACCCAAACCCCGGATGTATCGCCTGCACATCCGCCACTTCCGCCGCCGAAATAATCCGCGGAATATTCAGATAACTCTCCGCCGCCGGCCCCGGCCCAATACAGATCGCCTGATCCGCTAACTTCAAATACGAGGCATTCCGATCCGCCTCCGAATACACGCAAACCGTCTCCACCCCCAGCTCCTTGCACGCCCGAATGATCCGCAGTGCAATCTCACCGCGATTCGCAATCAATATCCGCTGAAACATGAAAACCTCAGGATGGCGACCAATCCCATTGGTCTTTGATCATTGGTCATTGGGAGTTGCAGCCCTAATGATCATTTATCAATGACCAATGACCAGTGGCCGCTATCCCACTCAGGCCGGCTTCACCAGGAACAATGGCTGCCCAAACTCCACCGTCTGCCCGTTCGACACCAGGATCCGCGCAATCGTTCCGCTCACATCCGCGTGAACCTCGTTGAACACCTTCATCGCCTCGATCACGCACACCACCGTCTTGTCCTTCGACACCTCGCTCCCCACCGAAACGTACGAATCCGAATCCGGATTCGGCGCCGAATAAAAAGTCCCCACCATCGGCGACTTCATCGTAATCAACCCCTCATCCGCCTTCGCCCCACCACCACCCGCACCCCCGCCGGAAGCCGCCGCCGCCGCACTCGCTGGAGCCGCCACATGATGCACCGCACCCCCCGTAGCCGCCACGTGCTGCATCGGCGCCATCGCAACCCCCGAAACCCCGCGCCGCAACACAATCCGGCTCTTGTCCTCCACCAGCTCAATCTCCGTGAGCCCATTATCCGCCATCAACGCAATCAGCGCCTTCACCCGCGCCGTATCCGTAAAACTCTCCGCCTTCCCCACCGTTCCTGAACTTTTCTTCGCCATAATAACTCTCACTCAAAATCTGCGTTCATCCGTGGCCCATTTAGATCTTCTTCGTGCGTCTTCGTGCCCTTCGTGTTCTTCGTGGTAGTGTCTCGTCGTCAAACCTCCGCAAACCCCAAAT
>JBQCGD010000008.1:0-50054 GCA_051955985.1 Phycisphaerae bacterium
GAGAGACAGAGAGTTTTTTGGCTCATCCGGTCGTCCTGAACTATCAACAACAAAGCCCCAACTGTATGGGGGTCGCTGTCACTTGTAACGTTGTGGACCGTCACACAGGTGTATGACGGCCGCTGTCACTTGGCCATTTAACCACTTAACCACCGCATGCGCATCATCGCCGGTAAACATGGTGGCCACCCCCTCCACGCCAACCCAGGCGACACCACCCGCCCCATCACCGATCGCGCCAAGCAATCCCTTTTCGATGCCCTGCAGGAATGCTTCGTCGACCAAACCGTCCTCGACTGCTTCTCCGGCTCCGGCTCCATGGGACTCGAATGCCTCTCCCGCGGCGCCGCCAAGGCCATCTTCATCGAACGCGACCGCGGCGCCCTCCGCGCCCTCAAACAAAACCTCGCCGAGATGAACCTCACCGACAAAGCCCTCATCCTCCCCATCGACGCCTACGCCGCCGCCCCCAATCATCCCGACCTAAAAGACCTCACCATCGCCTTCATCGACCCACCCTACAGCCACACCGAAACCGGCCACCTCCGCCACAAGGTCGACAACCTCCTCCGCTCCCTCGCCCAAAAATCCATGGTCGACGGCGGCATCCTCTCCTTCCGCCACCCCTCCCGTGTCTCCATCGAACCCGCCGCCCTCGGCGTCAAAATCGTAAGAGAACTCCGCTACGGTGACATGACCATCACCTGGCTCACAAAAGCCTGAAATCGATTAGACTGCTCTCGCCTCAAGTCCGCCAGCGGAGAACCCGCATGTCTCGTCGCACCCTCGCGATCGGTGTCCTGTTTCTTGTCCTGAGCAACCACGCCCGCGCCGACACCCCGGAGGTGGGTCAACTCGCGTTGAACACCCCCGACGACCGGCTGGGCAACACGTTTACCTGGGGTTGCCGGCAGGCGCTCGACTATGCCTTCACCGGCGACCCCGTCGGCAAATGGTACGAAGCCGCCCTCCCGGGGCGCGAAGCGTTCTGCATGCGCGACACGGCCCACCAGGCGATGGGCGCCCACGCCCTCGGCCTCGATGCCTACACCAAGAACATGCTCCGCAAATTCGCCGCCGGCATTTCGGAATCGAAAGACTGGTGCAGCTTCTGGGAAATCGACCGCTACGACCGCCCCGCGCCCGTCGATTACAAGAACGACAAGGAGTTCTGGTACAACCTCCCCGCCAACTTCGACATCCTCGACTGCTGCTACCGCATGTACCTCTGGACCGGCGACCGGGACTACCTGACCGATCCCGTCTTCGTCAATTTCTACGACAAGACGATGCACGAGTACATTGATCGCTGGGACCTCGGCCTCGACAAGGTCATGACGCGCGACCGACACAAAAACGTCCCGTCCGCCATGGCCGGCGATAAAGTGAAGTTCGGCTTCAACCGCGGGATCCCCGGCTACCAGGAAAGCAACGCCACCTACCTCATCGGCCTCGACACGCTGTGCGCCCAGTTCGCCGCCTACCGCGCGTACGCCCGCATCGAGGAACTGCGCGGCGATCCGAAGACCGCCGCGGCCTTCGCAAAAAAAGCGGCGGACCTGCGCCACCTCATCGAATCGACCTGGTGGAACGACAGCGGCAATCACTTTTATTCCCGCGTCAACGCCGACGGACAACTCGATGGCACCGGCAGCATGGAACTGCTCTTTTGGAACGTCGCCCAGGATGGCCCGAAGCTGCAGGGAGCCCTCGACGCATACATGCGCAACATCGAGGAGAATCCGCTGGCGAGCGTGGAAGGGCAATCCCACCAGGCGGAGATCCTGTATCGCTACGGGCAGCCGGAGCTGGCGTACAAGCAGATGAACGCCATGGCGGATGAGCATTTCAAACGGCGCGAGTACCCGGAGGCTTCATTTTCCGTCGTGGGGGCGGTGGTGACCGGGACCATGGGGATCACGGTGGAACCCTCTTCCCCCGCCGAGGCCGAAAAGGAAGGCAACTACGTTGACCGCGCGGTCAAAACCCTTTCCGGCCTCACGAAGGAAACGCCGTGGGCCGAACTCCTTCACCTGCCAATCCGCGCCAACGTGATCGGCGTACGGCACGAAGGCCAGAGAAAGACCGTCTTCACCAACGAGCACGGCCCGGCGCTGATTTGGCAGGCCGAATTCGACGGCGACGCGGAGGAACTGCTTGTCAACGGCGAAGCGATGCAGGCCCGCGTTGAAAAAGGCTATCTCGGCCGCACCACGACATCGGTGCGCGTGCCGGTGGGCGCGGGGGACAGCGTCACCGTCGAGCTGCCGCCGAAGAAATAGGGCTGGTGGCGACAATCCGGCTCGCCGCGCGTTAAAGTGCATGCATGGCTTCGCATCGGTATCGATTTTTCCGCCCCACGCAGGCGGCGCAGTTGCGCCGGCTGGAGCTGACGGTGCGCGGCGTGGTGGAAGGCGTTTTCGCCGGCCTGCACAAATCCCCGCACAAAGGCTTCTCCATCGAATTCGCCGAGCATCGCGAATACGTGCCGGGCGACGAGATCAAGCACCTCGATTGGACAGTGCTGGCGCGGACCGACCGCTACTACATCAAGCAGTACGAGCAGGAGACCAACCTGCGGGCGACGATCTGCCTGGATGCCTCGGCCTCCATGGGGTTCGGCAGCGGCACTGCGGCGCCGCAGAAAAAGGGCCGAAGCAAGCCGCCGTCGCCCAGCGGGGTGTCGAAGTTCGAGTACGGCGCGGTGCTCGCTGCGTCGATGGCGTACATGCTTTCCAACCAGCAGGACTACGTCGGACTCACCGTCTTTGATACCGACATCCGCCTGGAGATCCCGCAGGGGAACGGGGCGAGCCACCTGGACCAGGTTTTCAAGAAGCTCGAGGGCATCACGCCCGGCGAGCAGACGAAAGTGGCCCAGACGCTGCATCACCTGGCGAACAAGGTGCCGCGCCGCGGGCTGGTGATCCTGATTTCCGACCTGCTGGACGATCCCGACCAGATTCTGCTTGCCCTGCAGCACCTCAAGCACGCCCGCCACCAGATGATCGTCATCCAGGTGCTCGACCGCAGCGAGACCGATCTCGCCTACAACCGGCCGGTCACGTTTGAGGACATGGAGGACGGCTCGCGGCTGCAGATCGACCCGAAACTCATCCGGGAAGAGTACCGGCGGGAATTCGCGGCGTTTCTCGAGGAGGTGCGCTCCCGCTGCGGCCAGTTCCGGATCGATCACCTGCTTGCGTTTACCGACGTGCCGTGGGATGAACAGATTCGCGAAATTCTTCGGCGCACGACGGGAGGCGGCCCGCGATGAGTCATCCGACCGAGGGGAACTGGACCTTCTACATCACGCCGGTGGACGGTCGCCCCACCTCGATTTACCTCGACCTCAACGCCCGCCGCTTCCAGGAAGGCCGCGGCCACCTGATGGAAGTGATCGCGCCGCTCCTGGCGCCCAACCCGCGCAACGGCATGACCACCGCCGAGGAAGCGGAGGTGCTTTACAAGGTCGAAGACAGCCTGCTGGCGGAAGCGGATCAGATGGACGCGAAATTCGTCGGGCGGACGACCGGCTCGAACCGCCGCGCGTTTTACTTCTACGCCCCGAACGACAGCAGCTCCGATTTTCCCCGCACCCGGGCGAAATTCCCTCAATACGACCTGCAGGTGCATTGGCGAACCGATCCGGAGTGGAAGCATTACGCCATCGCACTCTACCCCACGCCCGAGATTTTCCAGACGATCTCGAACCGCGGCGTGGTGGAGGCGCTCAAGAAGGAAGGCGACTCGCTGCAGAAGCCGCGCGAGATCACCCACTGGTCCTACTTCCCGAACGCCGCCGCCCGCGACGGCTTTTTGGACCAGGTCACCGCCGCCGGCTTCCGCGTCGTCTCCACGAAGGTCATGGAAGTCGAAGGCCACCCCACCCCCTTTCAGGCCGTTTATGCCAAGGCGGACCAGGTGCAACTCCCGGCGATCGACGCCCTGACGCTGATTCTTTTCCGCCTCAGCAAGCAGTACGGCGGCCTCTATGACGGGTGGGAGACGTCCGTCGAAAAGGAGACCGACCGCGGGCAAAAATAAGAGACGCCCTCACCAGGCCGGTGAGGGCGTCTTAACGAATCCTTATTGTTTCCGGACCCGCGTCCGGGGGGCTCAGTTGCTGCGGGTCTGGTCCGTAATCACCAGCTCGCCAAGGCGATCCTCAACGAAGAGGAACTGGCTCTTGGTGATGCGGTACATCGGCATGACGCGATCCGCCGCCTTGAAGGGGCTGAGCGTATTCACGCGAAAGTGGTGATTCGTAATCTGGGTAACTTTGACGATGTCATTGGTGTGTTTAAGCACATCCAGGTGATCGACGAGGCGGCGCTTGAGCTCGCTGCCCTTGCCGCGGGGTTGAGCCTTGGTGCTCTCGTCGAATTGTTCAATCATTGCAGCCATTGGGTCTCCTTGTCTCTCCAGACGCGGTTCCGTACGGGATGTCGCGTTCGAAGTTGCACCATTGTAGGCGCCCATCCTGGGCGTTGTCGCCGCAACATCTGTTTACCTATCGCACCAGACGCTCGAAATCTTTAACCTTCCGTATAGATTTCGCGCGAATTGCTGAAAAAAACCGTAGCGACATTTCGGCCTTTCCGCATCGGTATTACCAGCCATTGCGGTGAACCAGTTTTGACAACGGGAGACGGGTGCGTGCCTGCGGCCCATCTGCCGAATATCCGACCGGCACAACCATTACGACAACCATGTGGCCCGGGATTTTTAACAGCCGCTTCACCCGCCCCTCATCAAATCCTTCCATGGGGCAGGTCCCCAGCCCCGCGGCGCTCGCCGCCAGCATGAAGACCATCGCACTCAAGCTCACCTGTTTGGCCAGCCAGTAGCGCCGATGAATTGCCGGCAGCTCAGGCGTTGGCGCCCCGAGCCGCCGCACCGGCGGTAATGCCGCTTTCCAGATCCACCCCAGCCCCGCAGGGCCGGTGTGAAACGCCAGCGGCACGTACTTTTCCAAGCTTGCCTTGTATTTGGGATGGAGCACGCCCGCTTCCTGCTCGTGCGCCAGCATGCTTTCAAAATTGTTGAGCGCCACCCGCCGGTCTCCGACGAACAACACCGTCGCCGGGGCCTGCTCGATCTGCCTTTGATCCATGCACGCCTTGCGCAGCGCAGGCTTCAGCGCCGCATCCGTCACCGCCACAAAGTGCGTCGGCTGCAGGTTATATCCCGAAGGCGCCCACCGCGCCGCGTCCAGCAGCCGGTCGAGCATCCCCGCCGGCAAGGGGTCCGTCTTGAAATTCCGCACCGCGCGCCGCGCCAGCGTCAGCCGGTGAAACTGATCCAAATCCATAGCGCCTGCCTGAGAAGTATTTCTCCTGGCATTGTAGCCCGAAAATGCCGGGCATGCTGACCTGAGAACCCGCTAAGTCCCCCGTTTGGACCTATAACTAAAACGTGACTTACATGGGGCGGCGCGATATCGTGAAGCGGCATTTGCCGATACGTGAATAGAGGCCCCACCGGCCCCCGGCAAGGATGTCGGCACTCGAGCAGATGCGCACCCGACGGTGCGCGGACCACGGCAGGAAACGCATGACGGCACACCCGATCGCCGCTCTCAACTCCCCTGCGTCGACCACGGCGGCCAAACCCCCCCGGCCGGCCCACCGCTTCGACCGCCAGGCCGGCTCGCTCGTCCGTTTCGTCATCAAGCAACGCTTCGCCCACGATCCTGAATTTCTCCACGCCACCCACCAGATGGCCAACGCGCCCGGCGAGGAGCTCACCGACTTTCTTTTTGCCGGCGGCGATGACCCGCACACCCCTGAAGAAGTCTTCGACCGCCTCCGCTGGGGCGGCCAGTTCGTGTACGTCAGCCACGATTGGAGCCAGATCGTCCATGCCGTCCAGCAGTTCGCCGAATGGCAGGGCGCCCGCGGCTGGGCCCTTGAACGCCGGCCCATCACGCTGAAGAAATACCCGCTTGGCGTGCGGTTGCTCGGCTTTCCCCGCCTCGTCCATTACTTCTCCGCCCGCAAGGTCCTCCTCGTCCCGCCCGGTCAGTCCAGCGACCGCTTCACCTACAATGTCTATCTCGAAAAGCACCGCGACCCCGAAGTCATCGGCACGATCGGCCCGACGCCCGCGCTTGCCTGGCAGGACCAGTACGACGTCGTGAAGGCCGTCCCCACCACGGAGCGCGTCCTCGCCCGGCTGAAGGAAAAATTCCCCGACGCCGACGGCGAAACTCTCAAACGCCGCGCCAAAAAATTCACTGAAAAGATTTTCCCCGTCTTCCTCACGCGCGAGGCGGCGAGCCTCAAGCTGCTGCAGCGCGACCTCCCCCCCGAATTCCGCAACCGCGTCCCCCACGTCATCACCGCCGACCAGGACCCCAAAGGCTACGTCCAGAACCTCCGCATGAACTGGCTCCGCAACGGCGGCAAACCGCTCTCCCAGCTCGAATTCGCCAAGCAGGCCGCCGAGCTCCTCACCGCCCTCCACGACCAGGCCAAAATCATGCACCTCGACCTTCGCCTCGACAACGTCGTCATCACCGAGCACGGCGTCGGCTTCGTCGACTTCGGCTCCGCCGTCCGCGTCGGTGAGGCTTTCCCCGAAGCCTCCCTTCTCGGCAACCTCTTCGGCGAAATGATGCGCACCTCCCAGATCCAGCGCATGCTCGGCAAAATGACCGAGACCGGCCAGGTCACCTCCGAAGAAATCTGCAGGAGCTACCACAAGATCGACAAGGCCGTCGACTTCTTCTACCTCGCCGTCCAGATCAACGCCCCTACCATGAACCCCGACTTCCGCGGCCTCGTCAAATACGACCCCAACAGCCGCGAAGCCAAGGAACTCGCCCGCCTCACCGACGCCATCCTCCGCCCCGCCGACCCCGAAAAACCCGCCTTCAAATCCGCCAGCGACATCCTCGCCGGCATCAAGGAGATCGAACGCACGCTCAAATCGCACTGACCGCCGCGGGCGCCCGCCTCGATGTTTACCCGCAAAACCAAAGAAGCGGGCAGCCCCTTCGGCCTGCCCGCTCCGCTCTTTCCTATTTCAGCCGCACGCCTCTCACGCCCCCAGCAGCTTCCGATAGTCCATGCACAACTTCGTAAAGGCGTCCTTCTTCGCAAACGTCCCGCCGAAGTTGGCTTTCGTAAAATTCTTGTCCTTCTGCAGCAGCGCGGTGAACGCCTCGTGCACCTTGTCATGCCGCATCCGCATGCTCTGGAACATCCGGTTCACTTCCTCGCGATCCGCCGGCTTCCCCTTCGACTTCACCGTCGACGTCGCGATCGTCACAAAATTCGTCCCGTCCGCAATGTCCTTCTCAATCGCTGCCGCCTTCGCCTTCAGCGGCCCAAGATCCACCGGCGCCGGTGCAGGCTTCGCCGCCGCGGGCGGCACTGTCGCCGCCGGGGCATTCTTCGCCAGAAACGCCTTGTATTCGTTCGACGCCATGAACCGCGGCATCACATCCGCGTTCACCATCGCCGCAATGTTCTTCTTCGCCGTCTGCATCGGCGTCGCCATGTCCTTCCACTTCTTCGCTGTCGCCAACTCGTCCAATTGCTTCTGAATGGCCGACGGCAGATTCACCTGCGTCGCCGACTTGGAGGAAATGAATTTCGGATACAGCTTCTCGCAACTGTCTTTCGAAAAGTAAAAGTCATAGTTCTCGGCCGTGTGGCTCGCCTGCATGTACGCCTTCAGCACCGGCAACAGCTTCGCGTCCTTCGCTACTTCTTCAATCTTCAAATTGGGCATGGAGGCTCTCCGCATAGAAAAGGCCCCGGCTGTCCCACCGGAGACGGCCGGGTGACCACTGTTCTTCAATCACCAGCAAAACTCGAGAAAAGACGACGCTCGTCCTTCCTCTATCGGCACGGCCGCACCGCAACGTGGCAAAATCCGGCGCACACTGCTCCCCCGCCGCCCCCCCCCTTCACTCCGCCGCCTTCTCCAGCAGTCTCACCAATTCCTTAGGATGGGACCACTGCACATTATGATCCCCCGCCATGATCCACGTCGGTATCCCCCGCTCCTGCGCCCGCCGATAAAACGGATAAAAATCGTCCTTCGCCGCGGGCTTCCCCTTTTCCACCGTCAGGATGTACACCGTCGGAATTTTCCGCAGCGCCGCCACATGCTCCAGGTGCTCCGGATCCGAAAACGTCTTCGCCGACTGCGGCACATCGTGCGGATACGGCGCACCCGGCTTTACCCACGTCGGAAGAATAAACCCGTCCCGCTCTTCAAGCTTCATGGGCAACCCCTCCCGCCCGCCCGCATCCTTAAACGCTGTGTTCAACGACTCCCCATCCTCCGGCAACACCGCATCCACATACACCAGCTTCGCGATCCGGTCCGGCACCCGGTCCGCCACCCCCGTCACCACCATCCCCCCGTAGGAATGCCCCACCAGCACCACATCATGCAGATCCTCAAACCGAATCACATTCACCACATCCATGATGTGCGTCTCCAGCCCCACGTTCGGCGAAGCCAGATGCGCCTTCTCCCCCTGCCCTGTCAGCGTCGGCCGATACACTTTGTTCCCGTCCGCCGTCATCAAACGATCCACCTCCCGAAACGCCCATCCCCCGCCCCACGCCCCATGCACAATCACAAACGTATGATGCTGCTTCGCGGCGTTTATGGAAGTTGCCGCCGCTTCCGGGTTGCTGCTGCACCCCGCCAGCATCGCCGCCGCCACATAAAGTGCCGCAACCCTCAAAAGTGCTTTCTTCACGTTCCGCTCCTGAAAAGAAATGCGTGCAAATTCTACCGCAACCGCACTCTTCCGGCATCGCCGCCCTTCTGGCATGATGTCCCTCCACAAAAGGAGCCCCTCATGTCCAACACGCCCCCTGAATTCCCCGGCGGCCGACTGCTCATCGCCACCACCAACGCCGGCAAAGTGAAGGAAATCCGCCACGAATTCGAACGCGCCGGCCTCCTCGACCACTTCGAAGTCCTCGGCCTCAAGGAATGGGCCGGCGCCTACGAAGACTGCGTCGAAGACCGCCCCACCTTCATCGGCAACGCCACCAAAAAAGCCCGCCACTTCGCAAAACTCGCCAACTGCCTTGCCCTCGCCGACGACTCCGGCCTGTGCGTTGATGCCCTCAACGGCACTCCCGGTGTCTACTCCGCCCGATACGCAGGAATCGAAGGCCCACGCGAAACCGTCGACGCCGCCAACAATTCCAAGCTGCTGGATGCGATCAAAGACGTACCCGACGAAAAACGCCAGGCCCAATTCGTCTGCGCCATGGCCCTCGCCACCCCGGCGGCCGACCTCGCTGTCATGGTCGATCACGTCGACGGCGTCCTCCTCCACGAACCTCGCGGCACCAATGGCTTCGGCTACGATCCCCTCTTCTACTTCCCCCAATTCAAACGCACCACCGCCGAACTCGACATGAAAACCAAATCCCACATCTCCCACCGCGGCAAAGCCCTCCGCCGCATGATCACCTGGATCCGGGACAACGACCCCTCCCTCCGCACCGCAACGGGTGCCACGGGCTAAGATTCCACCTTGCACCCGTTCATCGCTAAAATGGCGAATGAAAGTGGGGCACGCACATGATCCAACTCAAACGCGCCTACGCACCCGCAGAAAAATCCGACGGCACCCGCATCCTCGTCGACCGCCTCTGGCCCCGCGGCCTCTCCAAACAGCGCGCCGCCCTCGACCTCTGGCTCAAAGATGTTGCCCCCAGCCACGAACTCCGCAAGTGGTTCGCCCACGACCCCGCCAAGTGGAAAGAATTCCAATCCCGCTACCGGAAAGAACTCAAACAATCTCAGCCTGCCGCCGAAGCGCTCCGAATTTTGCGGCAAAAAGCCGCACATGGGCCGCTCACGCTGCTTTACGCGGCCAGGGATGAATCCCACAACGAAGCACGCGTCCTCAAATCCCTGCTCGACCGCACTACCCAATAGCGCCCCAAAGGTCCACCATGGCCATCAAGGACGAAACCGGCGAAACAAAACGGCTGCGCATGTGGATCCCCGTGCGCATTCGCGCCTCCACCTGGCTCCCCATCACACTCCTCCTCGCCGCCCTCGTCGCCGCCGCTTACGCCCAATGGCTCCTCTTCGGCCTCCCCGCAATCCCCCAACTCCAGCCCTCCGACAGCCAATCCGGCCCCGCCGGCTTCGCCGCCTGGATCCGCGTCTGCCATTACATCAACCTTTTCTTCATGATCCTCCTCATCCGCAGCGGACTCCAGATCCTCATGGACCACCCACGCCTCTACTGGAACGTCCACTGCACCCCCGGCACCGAGTGGGCCCGCTTCACCCCCGTCAAAAACATCCCGCGCGATCGCCTCTACACCGCCAAAGATGACGCCCGCTACCTCACCCCCTGGATCGGCCTCCCCGGCGGACGCCACACCCTCGGCCTCGCCCGCCATTGGCACTTCCTCAGCGCCCTTTTCTGGATCATCAACGGCATTGTCTACATCACCCTCGTCCTCACCACCGACCATTGGCGCCGCCTCATCCCCACCTCCTGGTCCATCTTTCCGGACGCCTGGAACGTCTTCGTCCACTACGCCACCTTCCACCTCCCGCCCGAACCCGACGGCTTCTACCGCTACAACGCCCTCCAGCAGCTCTCCTACTTCGCCGTCATCTTCATCCTCCCGCCCCTCTCCATCCTCACCGGCCTCGCCATGTCCCCCGCCCTCGTCAACCGCTTCAGCTGGTACCGCCGACTCCCCGGCAACCGCCAGATCGGCCGCTCCCTCCACTTCCTCCTCCTCTGCGCCTACATCGCCTTCATCATCGTCCACGTCGCGATGGTCATCATCAGCGGCTTCGCCCGCAATATGAACCACATCGTCCTCGGCACCGACTTCACCCGCCTCACCGGCATGACCATCGGCCTCCTTGGCATCGGCGTCATCATCGCCGCCAACATCGCCGCCAACTGGATCTCCTGGCTCCGCCCCCGCCTCGTCCAGCACACCACCAACCTCCTCGTCAACCCCGTCATCCACGCCACCCTCGGCGGCCACGCCCCACGCGCCGAATACACCCCCAACGACATCTCCCCCTTCTTCTGGCCCAACGGCAAACTCCCCACCTCCACCGAATGGAAAACCCTCGCCGCCAACCAATTCCGCGACTACCGTCTCCGCATCTTCGGCCTCGTCGAAAACCCTCTCGAACTCTCCCTCGACCAGATCCGCGCCCTCCCCAAACACCAGCAGATCACCCTCCACCACTGCATCCAAGGCTGGTCCGGCATCGCCGAATGGGGCGGCCTCCAAATGCTCGAACTCATCCGCCTCGTCCGCCCCCACCCCAACGTCAAAGCCGTGATCTTCTACTCCTTCGGCGAAGGCGGCGAGGGCGGCCAGTATTACGACAGCCACACCCTCGACAACATGCGCCACCCCCAGGCCCTCCTCGCCTACGAAATGAACGGCGCCCCCCTCACCGAAGTTCACGGCGCTCCGCTGCGCCTGCGCTCCGAAACCCAGCTCGGTTTCAAAATGGTCAAATGGATCCAATCCATCGAATTCGCCGCCGACCTCAAGCACGTGTATAAAGGCGAAGGCGGCTACGCCGAAGACAACGAGTTCTTCGACTCCATGGCCGACATCTGAACTCCGTGCTCCGTGGTTTCATCGGAACTTTCGAATGACCTACCAACTTCTCCGCGAAACCCCCTGGATCAAAGAATGGCAAACCCCCTGGGGCGCCTTCATTGACTCCAAACTCCGCTGGCTCGGCGTTGAACCCTCCGCCGAAGCCTTCCTCGCCGCCTGGCGATCCGCGGCCGACCCCGAAAAATTCGACCTCGAAGCCGCCTTCGAGTTCTACCCCTACGAACTCGAAGACGACATCGACCTCATCCTCACCAAAATCGCCGAGGAAGACGCAGCGGGGGAAGCCCGCGCCAAACGCATGCATCAGAAACTCTTCAAACCCGACAGCCAGCTCTCCCCCGAACAGCAACGCTTCCTGAATGGTCTCGGAGAACACCTCCAGCAAACCAACGCCCCCATGCGCCTCGTCGGCGAACACAAATGGTTCGCCGCCTACGCCAACGACGCCGGCGTCCGCATCGATACCAAACTCTCCTCCCCCCTCGACACCCCCACCGACGAAGAACTCCAACAACACATCGACGCCAGCCTCTCCCTCGCCTACCGCCGCATCCTCCAGACCGTCAAAGACAACAAATGGCTTCTCGAACCCCGCGACGGCGAATCCCCCCTCCCCGGCCTCTAACCCTCGATACCGCAGGTTATTATCGCCGGCGGTTTTAACCGCCGCGTTTCCCTCGTGCTCTCCGCCCAAGTCGCTGTCCACCGCTGCTCCGAGTCATCGATGAACGCGACCGCTTCCCCCCGCGTTCCTGGAAGAATCACTGGCTCACTGAAGATCAATCGATCGTCAGCAATTTGTGCGAGCCGCCAGCATTTGCCCCCCGCCTCGAGTTGCAGGCGAACCTTTGCAGAATAGCCCTTGGACGGAGTTGGCGCGACCATGCAGGACCTTCTCAAAGCTTGATCGAACGAGCATCATTGTACGCGCGCAAGCACTCTATTTAATTGAAGCAGCAACTGGGCTACGGTAAAGACTGCAACTTCTACTCCACCAGTAAAGCCATAGCAGTAAAAGTGTTCCGTCTCGAAGAAACGTTCCGCCGCGAGTGGGCCTGCTATTCCAGACTCTCCGATATGAACGTATTCGACGTACTCGGCCACAACGTACCGCAACTTCGTGCCGCTTCCGATCGCCTCCTGGTAATCGAGATGACAATTGTGGAGCGCCCCTTCCTCCTCGATTTCGCCAGCGCCTACCTCGACAATCCCCCCGAATTCACCCAAGACGTACTCGAACAATGGGAACTCGCAAAGCAGGAAGAATTCGGCTCCCACTGGCCACGTGTTGTCACTCTCTTAGAAGTTCTGAAGCAAGACTATGGCATCCACCTCCTCGACGTCCACCCCGGCAACATCGCTTTTGAGGAAACCCCTGCCCCCTGACAGAATCCCGCCCGAACTTGTCGCAATCGCCTATCCCGTTATGATGTCCTATTCCTCCTTCTCACCCCGGAGCCGGCGATGGCCTACAGTATCGAAAAAGGCGCCCAGAACATTCTCCTCGAGAATCCCCTGGCCACCCCCAACCTCTCCAGTGACAACAACCTCTGGACCCTCAACTTCGGCCCCCAACACCCCGCCACCCACACCACCATCCGCCTCGTCCTCGAACTCGACGGGGAACGCGTCGCACGCTGCGTCCCCATCATCGGCTACCTCCACTCCGGCTTCGAAAAAAACGCCGAAGTCCTCAACTACAACCAGTACGTCACCATCGTCGACCGCATGGATTACGTCTCGCCGATCGTGAATGAAATTGCCTGGTTCCGCGCCGCCGAAAAACTCTTCGGCGTCGAAATCACGCCCCGCTGCAAGGTCCTCCGCACCATCCTCCAGGAACTCGGCCGCATCCAGAACCACCTCCTCTGCGTCGGCGCCGCCGCTCTCGACCTCGGCGCCTTCACCGCCTTCCTCTTCGGCTTCAACGAACGCGAAGCCATCTATGACATCGTCGAATACGTCTCCGGCTCCCGCTTCCACACCAGCTACTTCCGCGTCGGCGGCGCCATGAAAGACATCGATGACGCCATCTTCATCAAGATGGTCAAAAAGTTCATCGACGAAAGCCTCCCCAAAGCCATCGAGGACATGGAAATCCTCCTCAACCGCAACCGCATCTTCCTCGACCGCACCCAGGGCATCGGCGCCATTACCACCGAAGACGCTTTGAGCTGGTCCATCACCGGCCCCGTCGCCCGCGCTGCCGGCGTCATGCGCGACATCCGCAAGGACGACCCCTACCTCTGCTTCGCCGACAACTGGGACGGCCAAGGCGCCCCCGCCGTCAACTTCAAAGTCCCCATCATGAAAACCGGCGACTGCTTCGCCCGCTACCTCGTCCGCCTCGAAGAAATGAAGCAGTCCATCCACATCATCAACCAACTCATCGACAACATCCCCCAGGGCCCCCTCTCCGTCAGCGTCGAAGGCAAGGAAATCCTCCCCCCGAAATCCCAAACCTACGGCTCCATCGAAGGCCTCATTCAGCATTTTGAACTCATCATGACCAACCGCGGCTTCGAACCGCCCCGCGGCGAAGTCTACGGCTGCTGCGAATCCCCCAACGGCGAACTCGGCTACTATCTCGTCTCCGACGGCGGCCCCGTCCCCTGGCGCGCCCGCACACGCCCGCCCTCCTTCATCCACCTCAGCATCCTCCCCAAGATGATCGAAGGCCACATGATGTCCGACGTCGTCGCCGTCCTCGGCTCGCTGAACATCATCGCGGCCGAACTGGATCGCTGAGATGAAAATCACCGTCCGGCGCTACGAGCACGTGCAACTTGTGGTGCCGCCCGGACAATCGGACGCCGCGAGAAAGTTTTACCTGGGCGTCCTCGGTTTCGAAGAAGTGCCGATGCCGGAAAGTTTCAAAGGCATCGTGATCGGTTTCTGGTGCGTGAACAACGGCGTGATGCTCCACGTCGGCGAAGACACCGAAACCGCGAAAAACAAGGGGCACCCGGCCTTCGACATCGACGATGTGCCCGGCGTGCGAAAGTATCTCGAAGGGCTCGGCATCCAGACGAAAGACGAGCCCCTCATCCCCGGACGGCGCCGCTTCAGCTTCCGCGACCCGTTCGGCAACCGCATAGAATTCCTGGAGCTGATTTCAGACTCCTGAATTCTGACTTCTGTCTTCTCGAGGACTCCATGGCCTGGATCGTTAAAAACCGCTTGCAGATGTACACCCCGACGCGCACCGAACCCTACATCACCGAAAAAATCCGCGCCGAAATCGAACAAAAATACTTCCCCCGCTACCCCACCAAACGCGCCGCACTCCTCCCCCTCTTCCACCTCATCATGCACGAATACGGCCACATCACCGCCCAGGCCATCGACGAAGCCGCCACGCTTCTGCAAATCCCCGCCGCCGAAGTCCAGGACGCCGCCAGTTTCTACGAAGAATTCCGCTTCGAACCGAGTGGCAAATACGTCGTCAACGTCTGCCGCTCCATCGCCTGCGAACTCTGCGGCAGCGAGCAAATCTTCCAGCGCCTCAAGGAAGTCTTCGGCATCGAAAACTTCGAAACCACCGACGACAACATGCTCACCCTCTTCGAAGTCGAATGCATCGGCCTCTGCGAAAAAGCCCCCGCCGCCCTCATCAACGGCGAACCCCAAGGCCCCCTCACCCCCGACGCCTTCATCGAAACCCTGAAAAACCTCCCCAAGGAACCCGCAAACAACAACGGCCATGGACATTGACTGAGAGCGCGATGTGAAAAAAGTTTACGTCGAGACTTCCGTCCTCAGTTTTCTATGTGCTGATCCTTCTTTAGTGCTTGCGACGGCGGCCCGCCAACAGGCAACGCATGAATGGTGGACTCGGCACCGGTTGCGATATGAATCGTACGTCTCAAGTGAGGTCGTTCTTGAAGCATCTCAGGGCAATGCCGACGGAGCTCGGAAGCGATTGGAAAACGCCGCCGAGCTCTTACTTATTGCGAAAACTTCGGATGACGCCGCCTTGGCATCCGAACTCATAAGGGCCAAGTTGTTGCCGAAAAAAGCCGCCATCGACGCCGCCCATTTGGCAATCGCCGCCAGAACAAAAATGGACTTCCTTCTCACTTGGAATCTCAAGCACCTTGCCAACCCGGTGGCCCTGCCGATGGTGTATGATTATCTGAAACGGAATGGCTTACACGTTCCGGTCATCACGACGCCGTCCGATTTAATGGAGTCTCTCAAATGAAAGAAGACCCAATTATCACCGAACTACGCAGTATTCGGCGAGAACTGCTCAATCGCGCTGGAGGCGATGTCAAAAAAGTCCTTGAACGTGCAGACCGCGAAGCGTCTCCCCTGTTGGCAAAACATCGCCGCAAACCTGGCGCAGTTTCAAAGAAAGCGTAATGTCCAGCATTTGTTCCCAGCACCCATTCTGAATGCTGAACCCTGAATTCTGAATTACCCTCGAGGTCCCCATGGCTTTCAACGGCCCAGTCCTTCTCAAACGCATCCCCGACGACCCCGCCCAGCGCAAGCTCGTCAAGTACGCCGACTACGTCGCCACCGGCGGATACGCCAACCTGCGCAAATCCCAGTCCATGCCTACCGCCGACCTCATCAAGCTCGTCCAGGACTCCGGCCTCCGCGGACGCGGCGGCGCGGGCTTCCCCTGCGGCGTCAAATGGACCTTCCTCCCCAAGGACCTCCACCCGCGCTACCTCGCCGTCAACTTCGACGAATCCGAGCCCGCCACCTTCAAGGACCGCTACCTCTGCGACTACGACCCGCACGTGATCCTCGAAGGCATCGCCATCGCCGCCTACGCCAACTCCATCACCACCTCCTACATCTTCATCCGCGGCGAATACAACGAAGAGGCAAAGATCCTGCAGGCCGCCCTCGATGAGGCCTACGCCAACGGCATCTTCGGCCAGAAACACCCCAACTCCGAAATCACCCACCACTGCTACATCCACCGCGGCGCCGGCGCCTACATCTGCGGCGAAGAAACCGGCCTCCTCGAAGCACTCGAAGGCAAACGCGGCTGGCCCCGCATCAAGCCCCCGTTCCCCGCCGTCGCCGGCGCCTTCGCCAAACCCACCATCATCAACAACGTCGAAACCCTCTCCTGCCTCCCCTTCATCGTCGAAAACGGCGCCGCCGCCTTCAAAGCCATGGGCACCCCCTCCTCCGCCGGCCCCAAGCTCATGGGCGTCTCCGGCCACGTCAACAAGCCCGGCTGCTACGAGGAAGAACTCGGCATCCCGATGTCCAAGCTCGTCGAAAAATACGCCCAGGGCGTCAAGGGCAAATACAAATCCGCCTTCCACGGCGGCATCTCCATGGGCGTCCTCGGCACCGATCAATACAACGCCGAGCTCGATTTCGACATCGGCAAAAAATACGGCGTCCTCGGCCTCGGCACCGCCTGCGTCACCATCATGAACGACACCGTCGACATGGTCCGCGTCGCCCGCAACTGCGTCCGCTTCTACGCCAACGAATCCTGCGGCCAGTGCACCCCCTGCCGCGAAGGCTCCGCCTGGCTCCACAAAATGCTCAACCGCATCCTCGAAGACCGCGGCCGCCCACGCGACCTCGACATGCTCATGGAACTCGCCCTCGCCCAGGGCTCCATGCCCGGCACCACCATCTGCGGCCTCGCCGACGGCACCAACTGGGTCGTCAAAACCATCCTCCAGAAATTCCCCGACGACTTCAAAAAACACATCCGCTCCGACATGGTCCAAGGCGTCCAACTCACCGCCGGCGGCGTGAAAGTGTAACGCGGGCATCCTGCCCTCAATGGCCCGCAGGCCATCCCCGAACTCCCCTGAACGCGATTGACCCCGAAAAGCCCCGGATGGAAATCCGGGGCTTTTCCACAGATCCACCCACCTGCATGCCACCACCTCTCCCGGTTACAATGCGGAAAACCCCCCGCACCCTCGCGTACTTGGGGAACCACCATGCCCACACCCAACCGCCCCACCCCTCGCAAAAAAAACAGCGCTCTCGGCCTCCTCGCCGTCGGCGCCGCACTCTCCATTGCCAGCCTCACCTCCCACAGCCACGACGCCCAGGGCCTCCTCCTCGGCGGCCTCATCTGCCTCGCCATCGGCGCCGCCCGCCTCATCACCCAAGCCCCCACCCTCCTCGCCCGCCTCCCTCTTCCCCAACCCCTCCCCAAGAAAGAAGTCATGAAACTCGCTGAATCCAAAAACGGCATCCTCACCCTCTCCGAAACCGCCACCGCCCTCGACATCGATCCCGCCCTCGCCGAGAAAACCCTCAAGGCCCTCTCCAAGCTCGGCATCGCCACCCACCGCTGGCAGGATTACCGCAAAAACGTCTGGGAATTCCCCGACTACATCAAACTCCCCCTCGCACAAACCCTCGACCTCGCCAAACAAAACGGCGGCCGCATCTCCCTCAACGACCTCGTCGCCTCCGGCCAATCCATCGAAACCGCCACCCAAACCCTCGACACCCTCTCCGAAAAAGGCCTCGCCCAACAAGACCCCACCACCCCCTCCCGCGCTGTCCTCCTCAACACCCAATAACCAATCCCGCCCCACACGCAAAACCTCTCGCTCTCACATTCGAGTCCAGATCGCTGCTCGCCTCGCCGCGACATCTCTCCTCCCGTCGCAACTCCGCCTATACTCCCATATCTGCCGACCGAACACCGCCTTTTCCGCGAGGAAATCCCATGATCCACCCCGGCCCCGTCGACTACATGCTCACCGCCTACGACCTCACCGGCAAATCCATGCCCCCCGCCGATCTCATCGCCGCCTACACCCGCGGCCCCGCCGATCTCGAAGCCGCCCTCGCCGGCCTCACCCCCGACCAACTCCGCGCCAAACCCGCCGCCCCCGGGGGGGACGTCGGCCAATGGACCACCCTCGAAGTCGTCGGCCACCTCGCCGACTGCGAACAATTCCTCGCCGACCGCATGAAACGCACCATCGCCTACGGCGCCGTCGGCGAACGCCCCCTCCTCGTCGGTGTCGACGAAAACAAATACATGTCCGCCTTCGACTACAACGCCCGCGACCTCCCCGAAGAACTCGCCCTCATCCACGCCACCCGCAACCAGATGACCCGCATCCTCCGATCCCTCCCCGAAAGCGCCTGGTCCCGCCCCGCCATCCACACCGAAGCCGGCCTCATGACCCTCCACCAGATCGTTTTCCACGCAACAAACCACATCCTCCACCACCTCAAATTCATCAACGCCAAACGCGCCGCCCTTGCCCCCTGACGAAAAACGCGCCGCCCCGAAATCTCGTAACCAACACCAGCTTCGCCGCGACTATCCATAAAGCATGGTCCGCGCGGAAAGGGCAGCTCGCACGCCCACGCTTATCCGCAACGACATTGCCCCAAATCTCAAAAGAGGACCCCGGCATGCGCAGGCCCCAAATACCAACTTCTCGCCCGAATACGCAACTGCTCGCCCTGTTTTCCATGCTTGCCTCGGCGTGCCTCGCCTCCTGCGCGCAACCGGCTCCCCCTGTGCACCTCGACCTTGCCCGGCAGAACGACGACTTCCGGACCGCCATCTCCCGCGGCGACCTCGATTACACCTCCCCCGCCACCCGCAGCGAAGAAGGAATGCCCGTCGGCAACGGCCGCATGGGCAGCCTCGTCTGGACTACCCCCTCCGCACTCAAATTCCAGATCAACCGCTGCGATGTTTTCGCCGAAGACTCCTCCTCCGTCAGCTTCCCCCACCAGGATGACGACTACGCCAGCGGCTGCGGATACGTCGACATCAACCTCGCCAGCGCCGGCCCAGACGTCTTCACCGACAAAAACTTCCATCAGCACCTGCACGTTTACGACGGCGTCATGACCGCCCAGGGCAACGGCCTCTCCGCGCGCGTCCTCGCCTGGAACGCCCACGACGTCATGGCCGTCGAAATCGACGACCAACGCCCGCGCCCCGAACCAATCAACATCGACCTCCGCATGCTGCGCTACAACCAGCAGTACTTCAATGACATGAACTGGCAGCTCACCGCCAACCATGCCGTCGTCTTCCGCACTGCCAATCACTACGCCACCTCCCAACTGCACATCCGCGACGGCGCCATCGTGCTTACCCAGCGCTTCGCGGAAAAACAGTTCTTCGATTCTTCTGCCGTCGCGATTGCCGTCTTGGGCCGCGACTCTCACCCCCGTTTCCTCAACGAATACACCGTCCAGCTCTCCGCCGCCCCAAAGCCCGGCAAGTTCACCATTCTCATCTCCAGCGCCGCAACGTTCGATCGCAACCAAAACGTCGCCGACCTCGCTCTCGAAGAACTCACCGCCGCCAAAGCCAAGGAAAACTTCACAACCCTCGCCGCCGACAACGCCAAATGGTGGCACGATTTCTGGGCCAAAGGGTACGTCACCATGCACAGCCCCGACGGCCAGGCCGATTTCGTCGGCGGCAATTACCTCTACTTCCTCTACCTTATGGCCTCCAGCTCCCGCGGCGATTACCCCCCGCGCTTCGGCGGCATGCTCTGGTACACCAACGGCGACATGCGCCGCTGGGGCTCCCAATACTGGCACGCCAACACCGATGCCTACTACCGCGACCTCATGCCCTCCGGCCACCTCGATCTCGCCACTCCCTTCTTCTCCTTATATTCCGGCATGTACGACGCCTGCGCACTCGCCGCCCAACAACAGTGGGACTCCAAAGGCATCTACATCCCCGAAGTCACCTTCTTCAACGGTCCCGAAAAAATTCCCGATGATCTCGTGAAGGAATTCCAGGACCTCTACCTCGCCCGCAAACCCAACTCCCAGGCCTCCAAGGAATTCCTCGCCTACGTTCAAACCAAAAACAATCTCAACTCCCGCTACAACTTCCTCAACTTCGGCTCCTACATCAACGGCGTCTTCGTCCAGCCCGACAAAGGCGCTGGCATCTTCGGCCACTGCACCCACTTCCTCTCCGGCATGAGCGGCATCGCCTCCCAGTTCTGGCAGTACTACGAATTCACCGGCGACAAACAGTTCCTCCAGCAAAAAGCCTACCCCATCATCAAGGGCGTCGCCGAGTTCTACGCCAACTTCCCCAACCTCAAAAAAGAAGCCGACGGCAAATACCACATCTACCACGTCAACCGCATCGAAAGCGACTGGGACTCCCACGACACCCCCAGCGAACTCGACGCCATGCACACCATCTTTCCCCTCGCCCTCCAGGCCTCCCAACTCCTCGGCGTCGATGAAAATCTCCGCCCCAAATGGCAGGACATCGCCGACCACCTCGCCTCCCCCGGCCCCGGCAACGGAAACCGCGGCAACTTCGACCAAACCAAGGGCGGCTTCTCCCGTCACGTCGCCGAAGAAATCTCCGCCGCCTCCGGCCTCCCCATCCCCCACTTCCCTTCCAGCAACCCCGCCACCCGCCCCGCCACCCAACCCGACGCACGCCGCCCCCGCGAACGCGTCTTCGGCAACTTCGTCGCCCCCGGCGATGGCGCCATCGAACCCCTCGGCCCCCAACCCGACCTCAAACGCCGCTTCCTCGGCTTCAACATGACCGGCGGCTTCATCGACCCCTCCGGCGACGGCGGCGCCAAAATCTTCCGCAACCGCCTCCGCCTCCGCGAAGGCCCCGGCGCCATCGACGCCGAACATCTCGGCGGCCTCGCCTTCGGAATCCACGAATCCCTCCTCACCAGCACCACCAACGACACCCTCACCACCTCCACCATCCAACTCTTCCCCGCCTGGCCAAAAGACTGGACCGTCCACTTCAAACTCCTCGCCCGAGGCGGCACCTTCGTGACCGCCTCACAGGAAAACGGCCGCGTCCTCTCCGTCCAACTCGACCCCACCCTCCCTGGCACGATCCACCTCCAAAACCCCTGGGGCGAAGCGCCCGTCCAGGTGACCACCGGCAACAAAACCACCACCCTCACCGGTGAAACCCTCACCCTCCCCACCACACCCGGCAAGGTGATTACGATTCGCCCGTAGCCCGGCCGATGCTGCGGAACATGATCCCGCTGCAGTCATCAGGCAGTGCCTTGAACCCCCGCGACCTCGCCAAAGAACTCGCCCTCATTCACACCACCCGCAACCAGGTGATACGCCTGCTTCGCATCCTTCCCGAAAGCGCCTGGTCCCGCCCGGGCGGAAGCCCACGGTGCCGGATCCTCCCTAGCGAACCGACGTCCGAAGGACTGACTCTCTTCTCGATCTCCAAGCCACCGTACAAAAGAAATGTTTCGCGCCCGCTCAACGCATCGCGCCAATGCGCAGCAAGCGATCTCCCGATATAATCCCCCCGCCAACGCATCGGGAAACCCAACATGCCCCGCTGTTACTACTCGCAATCCATCAAATCATTCCTGGATGACTCCCCCTCCCACATCCTCGGCGAACTCACCAAATACCACGAATTCAAACTCCAGGAACAACAGCGCAATGCCTGGCTCAAACAAATCGAACTCCTCAAATCCGCCCTCTCAAACATCAACGGCCACCTCCTGCTCGAATACAGCATCCCCCGCATGGGCAAACGCGCCGACTGCGTCATACTCTGCAACGGCACCATCTTCCTCCTCGAATTCAAAGTCGGCGCCGATGCCTTCCCTCAACACGCCATCGACCAGGTCACCGACTACGCACTCGACCTCAAAAACTTCCACGCCGGCTCTCACGACCGGCCAATCGTCCCTATCCTTGTATCCACCAACGCCCACACGCCAACGTCCACCCCGTCCTTCGACAATGATGGCATTTCCAACGTGATGCTCTCCAACGGAAATACGCTCGCAGAGATCATCCGCACCGTGTCTCATTCCAATAATGCCCCAGAACTCGACGCGGACTCCTGGCTTAACGCCGGCTACAAACCAACCCCCACCATCATCGAAGCCGCACAAGCCCTCTACCAGGGCCACTCCGTCGAAGAAATCTCCCGCTCCGACGCCGCCGGCAAAAACCTCACCAAAACAGCCAACGCCATCTTCCAAATCATCGAACACTCAAAACATAATCGCCGAAAATCCATCTGTTTTCTCACCGGCGTGCCCGGCGCCGGGAAGACCCTTGCCGGATTGAATCTCGCGAGTTCCCACCAAAACATCGCCGAAAACGAGCACGCCGTCTTTCTTTCCGGAAACGGGCCGCTCGTTGCCGTCCTCCAGGAGGCACTTGCTCGAAACACTGTCGCGGAGGCAAAGGCATTAGGCGAAAAGCTCAAAAAGGGTGAAGCCCTCTCTCGAATAAAAGCATTCATTCAGGACCTTCACCATTTCCGTGACTACCACCTCCAGAATAGCAGTTCGCCTCACGAGCACGTGATCATTTTCGACGAGGCCCAGCGCGCCTGGACCATGGAACAAACCGCCAAGTTCATGAAAACCAAAAAAGGCCGCGACGATTTCCGACAATCCGAGCCGGAGTTCTTGATCAGCGTCATGGACCGCCAGACCGACTGGGCCACCATCATCTGCCTCATCGGCGGCGGTCAGGAAATCAATACCGGTGAAGCCGGCCTCCGCGAATGGTTCAATTCCCTCGCCCGCACCTTCCCTCATTGGGACATTTACATCTCCGACAAACTCACCGACTCCGAGTACACCCAGGATCGACCCCTGTTCGACGTATCGCAAAACAACCGCATCACTTTCGAAGAAGACCTTCACTTGGCGGTCTCCGTCCGCTCCTTCCGCTCCGAAAAAGTCGCCGAATTCATCAAGGCACTTCTGGACAACGACGCGCCCATCGCCAGGTCCCTCCACCAGGAAATCCACACCACCTACCCCATCGTCCTCACCCGCGATCTCCACGCCGCCAAATCCTGGCTCCGCTCCAAAGCCCGTGGCACCGAACGCGTCGGCCTCCTTGCCTCCTCCGGCGGACTCCGACTCAAACCCTCCGGCATCTTCGTCAAAGCCGACATCGACCCCTGCCACTGGTTCCTCAACCCCAAAGACGACATCCGCTCCTCTCACTTCCTCGAAGATGTCGCCACCGAATTCGACGTCCAGGGATTGGAACTCGACTGGACCTGCGTCGCCTGGGACGCCAACTTCCGCCACACCCCCGATGGCTGGCACCCCAAAAACTTCTCCGGAACCCGATGGACCGAAGTAAACAACGAAGTTGACCGCCAATATCTCAAAAATGCCTACCGCGTCCTCCTCACCCGCGCCCGCCAAGGCATGGTCATCTTCGTCCCCACCGGCTCCCACCACGACAACACCCGCCTCCCCACCTTTTACGACCAAACCTTCACCCACCTCCTCTCCCTCGGCCTCCCCCAAATAAAAACCTGAACCCCCCCACCCGGCAACCCTTCCAAGCCTCCCTCGTCCAGCATTCAGCATTCACAATTCAGCACTCCCCACCCCCTTTACTCCCCACGCCCAAACCCCCACAATATCCCTCTTCAACCACCGCTCCCCAGAGCCCCAAGAGGTACCCCATGCCCACAATCGAAATTGACGGTCAGAAAGTCTCCTTCGAAGGCAAAAAAATGATCCTGCAGGTCGCGCAGGACAACGGCATCGAAATCCCCTCTTACTGCTACCACCCCGGCCTCTCCATCGTCGCCTCCTGCCGCATCTGCCTCGGCGAAATCGAATCCCCCGACCCCAAAGACCCCACCAAGCTCGTCAAAGTCCCCAAGCTCGTTCCCACCTGCCAAACCCCCGCCGCCGACGGCATGAAGGTCTACACCAAATCCCCCAAGGCCCGCGCCAACCAAAAAGCCGTCATGGAATTCCTCCTCATCAACCACCCCCTCGACTGCCCCGTCTGCGACCAGGCCGGCGAATGCGACCTCCAGGACTACTCCTACAAGTACGGCCGCGCCGAATCCCGCTTCCTCGAAGACAAAGCCAAAAAACCCAAAAAAGACGTCGGCAACCACGTCCTGCTCTACTCCGACCGCTGCATCATGTGCACCCGCTGCGTCCGCTTCACCCGCGAAATCTCCGGCACCTCCGAACTCGCCGTCTTCGGCCGCGGCCACAAGGAAGAAATCGACGTCTTCCCCGGCCGCCCCATCAATAACCCCCTCTCCGCCAACGTCATCGACATCTGCCCCGTCGGCGCGCTCCTCGACAAGGACTTCCTCTTCACCCAGCGCGTCTGGTTCCTCAAGAGCACGCCGTCAATTTCCCCCTTCACCTCCGCCGGCGAGAACATCGAAATCCACCACACCGACGGCCGCATCTACCGCATCAAGCCCCGCTACAACAAAGACGTCAACAAGTGGTGGATCTCCGACGAAACCCGCTACGGCTTCAACTTCGTCCACGCCGAAGACCGCCTCCTCGCCCCCGAATCCAACGGCACCGAAATCACCTGGGAAACCGCCTACCGCCAGACCGAAGAACTTCTCCGCACCGCCATCAAACAAAATGGCCCCGGCTCAATGGCCTGCATCCTCTCCCCCTTCGACGCCACCGAAGAAATCTTCCTCCAGATCAAATACGCCCGCTCCCTCGACCCCCAGTGCTGGATCGTCCTCAATCCCGTCCGCACCGACGGCATGGACCAGGTCTTCAAAAACCCGGCGAACGGCCAAACCACCTTCACCATCCGCGCCGAAAAAGCCCCCAACCGCAAAGGCGCCGAAAAGATGACCGCCCACTTCGGCGGAAACACCTGCTCGTTCGCCGACCTCGAACAAAAAGCCACCTCCGGCAAAATCACCTCCGCCCTCCTCGCCAGCGACCCCTTCCCTGCCACCCACGTCGCGAACTACCGCCAGGTGCTCGACGGGATCAAAACCATCGTCCGCATCGCCTCGCGCCTTCCCGGAGAACAGGAAAAAGCCACTCTCTCCCTTCCCGCCACCACTTGGGCCGAAAAAGGCGGCGTCTACGAAAACTTCGAAGGCCGCATCCAACCCTTCGCCCAGGCCATCGCCCCCCTCGGTGATTCCCGCAGCGCCGGCCAGATCTACTGGGACCTCCTCGGCAACACCACCCGCTTCTCCGCCCCCGCCGTCCGCACAATGATGGCCGCCGCGGGTTTGACCGAGTACGGCAACATCGAAGAACCAACAAGCAGCGTACGCGTAGACGACATGCAGTTCGCGGAGCTGTAATGAAGAGGGCAGAAGGAACATGACTGAGAAGCCGACGCAGGTTGCTACGCCGGTCGCGACGACAAAGCCGCGCCGCCGCTGGCTCGTCGGGCTCGGCGTACTCGCCGGCCTCGTGGTAGTTGCGGAAATCCTGCTGCGCCTGATCTTCGGCTTCGGTTCGCCCGTGCTCACGCAGTTGGATAACGCCTGCGGGTACATGTTCGTGCCGGACCAGCATCTCTACCGCCTCTTCGCCCACAACGACATCAACCACGAAGGCATGCGCTGCGAAGACTTCTTGATGCCCAAACCAAAGGGCGTCTACCGCGCTTATTTCATCGGCGACTCTATCACCTACGGCACCACCCACGTCGATCAACCGCTGATCTTCACTTCACGCCTTCAGCATTTGCTCCATCCGGCGGGCGCTCACAACGTGCAGGTGCTGAACATGTCACAAGGCGGGTGGGGTCCTCAGAATGAAATCGGATACCTGATGTCTCGCGGCACCTTTGATGCGAACGTGGTGCTGCTAGTGTTGAACACTGGAGATCCCGGGGAAGAGTTCGCACATCTGCAGCCCGGCGACATCAACTATCCGCTGCACCGGCCGCCGACTGCGATTGGCGAAGTGTGGAGCCGGTATGTGCGTCCGCGGCTTTTTCATGAAACAATTGCGGGCGACGCGGGAACGACCCTGCCGGCGCCTGAAGTGGTTGAAAAACATGAGGCGATCAATCTGGCGGTAATCGACAAGGGGCGGCAGTTTGTCGAGAAATCAGGGGCGGTCTTTGCGATCGTCTATGTTCCGTTTGCTGGCTGGAAGCGCGACGTGATCGAGACCAGCGAGAAAGTGATCGGCGACTGGGCCGCGTCCATGAACGTGCCATTTATTGATACCGCGCCGGCAATGGAGAAAGAGGATGCGGGAAAGCTGACAATGGACGGGATGCATCTGAAACCGTACGGAAACGAGGTGGTGGCTCACGAAATCCAGCGGCAGTGGGGGGTGATTGATGCGGCGGTGGCGGCGGCTTCTTCGCAGCCGGCGACGCAGAAGTAGTTTTCAGATTTAAAAGAGCGTTTTGTCGCTGGGCGGTTCGGGCTGATCGAGGCCGAGGTGTTGATACGCGGCGGCGGTCATTTGGCGGCCTTTGGGGGTGCGGCGGACGAAGCCGATTTGCAGCAGGAAAGGTTCGACGACGTCTTCGAGAGTGTCGCGTTCTTCGCCCATGGTCGCGGCCATGGCTTCGATGCCGACGGGGCCGCCGTCGTAGTCGCGGGCCATGATGGTGAGGAAGCGGCGGTCGAGGGGGTCGAGGCCGAGGTGGTCGATGCCTTCGAGGGCGAGGGCCTGGTCGAGGACTTCGGGGGTGAGTTTGCCGTGGGAGCGGACGACGGCGAAGTCGCGGACGCGGCGGAGGAGGCGGTTGGCGACGCGCGGGGTGCCGCGGGAGCGGGTGGCGATCTGGAGGAGGGCGTGCTGATCGGCGGGGAGGTTGAGGAGTTCGGCATTGCGGGTGACGATTTTGAGGAGGTCTTGCGGGGAGTAGTACTGGAGGTGGTGGGCGATGCCGAAGCGGGAGCGCATGGGGCCGGAGATGAGGCCCGTGCGGGTGGTGGCGCCGATGAGGGTGAAAGGGGCGACGGGAATGGTCATGACCTGGGCGTGGGCGCCGGAATCCATGACGACATCGACGGAATAGTTTTCCATCGCGGGGTAGAGGTATTCCTCGACGACGATGGAAATGCGGTGGATTTCGTCGATGAAGAGGACATCGCCGGGCTTGAGGTTGGTGAGGATGCCGACGAGATCGGCGGGTCGGACGAGGGCGGGTCCGGAGGTAATCTTGGGGGCGGCGCCGGTCATTTCATCGGCGATGATGTGGGCGAGGGTGGTTTTGCCGAGGCCTGGGGGGCCGGAGAGGAGGACGTGCTCCATGGGTTCGGAGCGTTTTTTGGCGGCTTCGACGGCGATGCGGATGCGTTCGATGAGTTCGGGCTGGCCGATGTAATCGTGGAGTTTGCGTGGGCGGAGGGCGGGGTTGGCGGCATCTGCGCCGGCGCCAATGCCTTTGTCTTCGGGTTGTTCGTTGGCGGAGACGATGCGTTCGCGGGCCATGGGAGTCCTGACGAGATTAAAAAGGAAGACGGAATGTACAGGGAGATTTTCGATTTTCGGTTTTCGATTTTCGATTTGTGTGAGACGTCGTCCTCAATCGAAAATCGAAAATTGAAAATCGAAAATGTTGCGCGTTTGTGCCTGCGTTGTCCATCGTCAGATGCCTCCGGCTTTGAGACGGAAGACGGCGGGGACGATTTTTTTCGGGTCTTTGAGGGAGGGGTCAACGTCGCAGACGCGTTTGACCCAGGATTCGGCCTCGTTGCGTTTTTCGCCGAGGGTGACGAGGGCGGCGATGGCGCCCTGCTGGTAGTCGGGGAGGGCATCGACGGGGATGGAAGCGCCGCCGGCCGCTCCGACGCCGATGGCGAATTTTTCTACTTTGCCGTGGAGTTCGGCGATGATTTGTTCGGCGGCGCGTTTTCCGACGGCGGGGAGGGTGGAAAGTTTTTTGGCGTCTTTAAGGGCGATGGCGGAGGCGATCTGCGCGGTGGGGATGGCCAAGGCCTTGAGGGCTTTGCGGGTGCCGATGCCTTTGACAGTGGTGAAGAGGTCGAAGAAGTCTTTGTCTTCGGGGCGGAGGAAGCCGAGCATTTTGGGGGCGAGCGAGCCGAAGGAGGGGTTGCCTTCGATGTATTCGACAGTGAAGAAGGTGACGGGCTGGCCGATCTTGGTCTGGAGGAAGGGGATGTCGGCGGCGGGGACGAGGAGTTCGTGGGTGACGTCGCCGGATGAGCGGGTGACGTGGACGCAGTCTTCGCCGACGAATTCGAGTTTTCCGGAGAGGCGTACGATCATAAGGCCGTTCTTTTGCTAGAGGTTTCCAGGGAGACGCGTGATGGGGAGCATTCTACAATGGGCGGATTGGTTCGTGTGTGGGAGTCATGATGAAGCTGGCATTTTCCACGAATGCTTTTGTGCGGTTCAGCCTGGCGGAGGCGATAGAGTGCGTTGGGCGGCTGGGGTATGGGGGGGTGGAGATCCTGGCGGACAAGCCGCACTGGTATCCGGATCAATACGACGCGGCGGAGGCGGATCGGGTAGCGTCGTTGCTGCAGCGGGCCAAATTGGCGGTGAGCAATGTGAATGCGAACTGCACTTTTGGGTACTGGAAGGATGCGCCGCCGGAGGCATTTTTCGAGCCGTCGCTGGTGTCGCCGGTTGCGCGGCTGGGGGGGGATCGCATTCGGATGATCCAGAATACGCTGCAGTTTGCGAAGGGGGTGGGGGCGGAGAACATCAGCATCACGAGCGGGAAGGCATTGCCGACGATGCCGCCGGATGCGGCGATGAAGCAGTTGCGGGAGAGCCTGGGCCCGGTGTTGGAGGTGGCGGAGCGGCTGAAGGTGCGGGTGGGGATCGAGTGCGAGCCGGGACTGCTTATTGAGTGGGCGCATGAGCTGCGGGATTTGATTGATCGGACGGGGTCGAAGATGCTGGGGGCGAACCTGGATATCGGGCACAGCATAGTGCTGGGGGAGGATGTGGCGGGGGCGTTGAAGCTGCTGGATGGACGGGTGTGGAACTGCCACATCGAGGATTTGCCGGGGCGGAAGCATTATCACCTGATCCCGGGGACGGGGACGATGGATTGGGTGAAGCTGAAGGACGCGTTGATCGCATCGCGGTATGACCGGTTTTTGACGGTGGAGCTGTACACGTATCCGGACCGGCCGGCGGAGGCGGCGGAGCAGAGCCTGGCGTACCTGGAGACGATTTTCGGAGAGGAGTGAGGGAGAAAGGATTGTGTACTGCACGTGGATGCAGGTTTTGGCTTTTTTAGCGAAAAATGCGGGTCGGTGGGAGGGATACTGCATTGGGGTGCAGGGTGTGGACGGGGCATGCTGCATCTGGGTGCAGGAAGGGAGGCCGTTGAATGCCAGCGGTACGACGGCGAAATTGGAACAGGTAATCTGCATGGTGGTCTGGTCCCCCCTTGCAGGACCAGTATACCGTACTTTTTCCGAACCTCAAGCGTTCCGGGGTGGAAGTTTTTAAATGGTGGGCCTTTTGCTTCGCAGGCTGGTTGGACGGATTCGGATTATGAGTAGGATTAACATTAAAACGTGTTGGAGGACGAGATGCACAAGATTACGGTGATGTCGAAGCCGGGGTGCCATTTGTGTGAGGCGGCCCTGAAGGTGGTGCAGATTGTGGTGGGGCAGCATGTGCCGGCGCTGATTGAAGAGGTGGATATCACGCAGGACGCGGAACTGCTGGAGAAGTATCACGACGATATTCCGGTGGTGCTGGTGGATGGGGTGGAGCGGTTTCGACACACGGTGGATCCGGAGAAGCTGGCGAAACTGTTTTTTGATGATCCCGGGGAGCGGTTGCTGGGGATCTCGTGACCCCCCCCGGCGACGGACGTAAACACGAAGGCACGAAGGGCCACGAAGAAGGACTGGAGCTTGTTTTGTTAGAGTCGCGGCAGGTTGAAGGGCGGTTGACGTTTCGGGTGCGCGATGTGGAGTGCGACCCGATGGGGTTTCTGCATCATTCGAACTATTTGCCGTTCTTCGAGATGGGGCGGACCGATTTGCTGCGGCAGTTTGGGATTACGTACCGGGAGCTGGAGGAGCGGGATGTGCTGTTTGTAGTGACGCGGGTGGCGGTGAGCTACAAGCGTCCAGCGCGGTATGACGATGAGATCGAACTGGTGACGAAGATTTTAAAGCAGACGCATGTGCGGATCGATCATGCGTACGAGATGTATAACACGGGGACGCGGGAGCTGATTTGCACGGCGGAGAGCACAATTGCGTGCATCAACCGGAAGGGGGAGGTGCAGGCGATTCCGGAGTTTCTGGGGGGGAAGTTTGAGGGGCGGACGTAACACGAAGGCACGAAGAGACGAAGGACCACGAAGAGGGGAATGAAACCACAATAGCACCGAAGGCACGGAGAATTCGGTGTTGCTTCATGCCCTCCGTGGGGTCCATGGTCAATACGACTGTTCATGGAGAAGTGGCGCGGCAGGCGAGTTCGATCAGGCCGGTCATGCTGTCGCCTTCGAGTTGGGTGAAGGTGTGTTTGCTTTTTCCCGGGTTCCAGGTTCGGTGCATGATGGAGGCGAGGTCGGTGAGGGAGCCGATGGAGAAGACCTGGCGTTGGGGAGGGTGGAGTTTGGCGAGGGCGTGGTAGTGGGCGGCGCTTTGCAGGGCGAGGGCGCGGAGGAGAGAGGCGAGGAGGTCCTGGTTGGTGGTGGCAAGGTGAAGGTTGCCGAAGGCGGCGCCGGGGGGCTGCTCGAGGGTGGCGCGGTTACCGGAGAAGGTGGGGATGCAGGTGGGGAGGGTGGAATTCGTGAGGTCTTTGGCGTGGATGTTGTTGCAGGTTTGTTGAACAAGTTTGATCCAGCTTTTTTCGGGCATGTTGCCGAAGAGTTCGCGGCGGGCCCATTCGAGAGCGCTGCCGCTGGCGGCGATGGTGAGGACGGAGAGCCAGGGGGCTTCGCCTTTTTTCGGGCGTGTGCCGACGGGGCGGGTGAGGAGGCCTTCGGCGGGGTGGGGCGTGGGGAGGGAGAGGGCGAGGACGTCGGTGGAGCCGCAGTTGTGGGTGAGTTGGCCGGGCCGCATGGGGGTTTGGAGGACGGCGGCGGAGGTATCGACGAAGCCGCCGACGACGGGGGTGCCGGCGGGAATGTTCCAGGTTTTTGCGAGGTCGGGGGTAAGGGTACCGAGGGGTTCGTCGGCGTAGTGGCAGGCGGGGAGGGCGTCGAGGGGGATGCGGAGTTCGCGGCAGAGCTCGGCGTTCCACTTGTTGGAGCGGATGTCCCAAAGGCCGAGGAAGACGGCCTGGGAGGGGTCAATTTTCCATTCGTTGGTGAGGAGGTTCCCGACGAGGGAGGAGAGCTGGCCGATGCGGGCGTTTTTGAGGAGTGCGGGGTGGTGTTGTTGGAGCCACGCGAGTGAGGAGGTGCCGATGCCGCCGGGGTAGGGGAGGTTGGCGGTGTGGCGGAGGAGGAATGTTTTGCCGAGGCGGTTGGTGAGCGCGAGGGCTTCGTGGGTGGAGCGGCGGTCCTGGTGGGTGATGATGTTGGTGCGGGGTTTGAAGTGTTGGTTGGTGATGGTCAGGCCGGTGGAGAGGGCACAGAAGGAGATGACGTCGGGATTTTTGGCGTGGAGATTTTTGCCGGCGGTGAGGACGGCGCGGAGGAGAGCGGCAGGGTCGATTTCGACGCGGTTGCCGTGGAAGAGGGTGGCGTAGGAGACGCGGGTGCGGGCGAGGAAGCGGCGGCCGTCGTGGAAGGCGGCCTTGACGGAGGAGGAGCCGATGTCGAGGGCGAGGGTGCGCATGGGAGACTCCGCAGATTCGAGGACGGCCTGAATTGTCCACAAATGAGCGCAGATGGCCACAAATGGTGCGCGGTGAGGGGAGGTGATAGAGTTGGGGGATGAGCGATTTCGATGTGGCGATTCTTGGGGCGGGGGCGGCGGGCATGATGGCGGCGTGCGTGCTGGCGGAGGGGACGGCGGATGTGCGGACGGGGAAGACGCGGCTGCGTATCGGCGTCTTTGAGAAGAATGTGCGGGCGGGGATCAAGGTGCTGGTGTGTGGCGGGGGGCGATGCAATTTTACGAATGCGGGGTCGGTGGAGTTTTTAATTGAGCAGTTTGGACGCAATGGACGCTTCCTGACGCCGGCGCTGCGGCACCTGGACAATGAGAGGTTGCGGGCGTTTTTTGCGGAGCGCGGGGTGCCTTCGCATGAGGAGCATGATGGGAAAATTTATCCGGATTCGAATCGGGCGCAATCGGTGGTGGATGCGCTGGTGCGTTCCATGGAGCGGTGCGGGGTGGAGATTTTGACCGGCCCGCGCGGGACGGTGCGGCGGGTGTGGCGGGACGCGAAGCAGGAAGGCTCGGGGTCCGGGGTCCGGGATTCGGGGTCCGGGTTTTGGTTTGAGACGCTCGGCGGTGAGGGGGATGGCGCTCTTGAGGAAAATCTTTCGGGCTCGCACGGAACCCGAGCCCCGGATCCCGGACCCCGAGCAAATCTGCACACCGCGAAGGCGGTGATCCTCGCGGTGGGAGGGATGTCGTATCAGCGCATGGGGACGACCGGCGATGGGTATCAGTTCGCGGAGGCGCTGGGGCATTCGATCGTGACGCCGCGGCCGGCGATTGTGGGGCTTTTGGTGAAGGAAGAGTGGGGGAAGGCGCTGCAGGGGCTGGCGGTGGAGGATGTGGAGGTGCGGGTTTTGGGTGGGGGGGCTGGGCAGGCGCTACCGAAGTTAGTGACGGGGCGGCCGGTGCCGAGTGTGAACGACATGCTGTTTACGCATTTTGGGTTGTCGGGGCCGGCGGTGTTGAATCCGTCGGAGATGGTGGCGGAGCTCTTGGAGAAGTTTGAGACGGTGGGGGTGAGCGTGGATTTTGCGCGGAAGATGACACATGAGGGGTTGCACGCGTTGATGCGGGGATGGCAGCAGCATTCGGGGAAGAAGTTGCTGCGGAAGATTTTGTGTCAGCATGCGCGGGATATTGAGATTGCATCGACGAGTCCGGATCGGACGTGGATCACGGGGACGCCGGGGGAGCGGTCGGGTGCGTTTTCGTTGCCGACGCGGTTGGCGGAGAAGTTCTTGGAATTGGAGGGGATTCCGAGCGAGCAGCTTTGCGCGACGCTGACGAGCGCGCAGATGCACCGGCTCGTGGAGCGGATCAAGCAGACGCGGTTCACGGTGACGGGGACGCGCGGGTTCAAGGAGGCGATGGTGACGGCCGGCGGGGTGAAATTGTCCGAGGTGGATCCGAAGACGATGGAATCGAAGATCTGCCCGGGATTGTTTTTGACGGGGGAGGTGCTGGACCTGACGGGGCCGTCGGGGGGATACAACCTGCAACTGGCGTTTTCGACGGGGAGTCTGGCGGGGGAGACGCTGGCGCGGCGGTTAAGTGGGTAAATAGTTAAGTGGTTAAGTGGGTTGTGCAGGTGGGGAGTGAGAATGCGCGAGCCCGACGGCGAGGAGAGCGGTCTCTTGATCGGCGGGATGGTGCGACCCAACACAATGGTTCGCCACGCACTTAACCACTTAACCACTTAACCACTTAACCACTTAACCACTTAACCACTTAACTACTTAACTACTTAACTACTTAACTACTTAACCGTTCACTGCCCGCCCATGCGGATGACGAAGGCTTTGTAGGCCCATCCGAAGAGGAGGATGCCGATGCCGCCGAAGACCCACACGCGCCAGTACCACTGGAGTTTGAACATCGAGGGTCCGAGCCATTTGCCGGTGATCAGGCCGATGAGGGCGAGGGTGCCGGCGAGGAAGGCGACGAGGGCGACGGCGAAGCCGAAGGGCTGGGTGAGGAAGGAGGCGAGGATCTGGCCGTGGGCGAAGTGGGACACGGCGGTGGTGCAGCCGCAGGTGGGGCAGGGGTAACCGGTGACGGCGTAGAAGCCGCAGGGGGGCATGCCGAAGAGTCCCTGGTGCTTGCCGAAGCCGTCGGGCGAGGGGGTGAGATAGAGGCCGAGGCCGAGCATGCCAAAGCAGAGGAGCGCGGTGAAGGCGCACCAGATGCGGGTAACGGTTTGGCTCGAGAGGGCTTGGCGCGGGACGGCGGGTTGCTCAAGGGTGAGCGTCGGGGGCGGCGGTGGTATCTGTGCGATGTCGGTCATGGCTAGGAATCATAGCAGATGGGGGCGGAGGAATCAGGAGGGCGGTTTTGTCGTGTGGGGAGCGGAGGTGTGTAAAGATTTGATTAACGGGGTGTGGGGCGGGGGAGGTGGCCGGTAGAATGCTCGCCTTATGACGCAGTTGGATGTGGAGCCTTCAGAAAAGGGAAACGACCGTGCGACAGCGCCGGCCGTGGCGCGGCGCGGGCCGTCGGAGTGGCATTCGCAGCGGTGGCAGTATGGGATGCTGGTCGCGCTGTTTGTGCTGCTGTTCGGGATGATGCTCTATCCGCTGCTGAGCGGGGCTGGGGCGGCGTTTCAGGACAAGGGTCGCTTTTCGCTCTTCTGGATCGGGAACGTGCTGAGCGACAAGACGTTCCTCATGCAGTTGGCGACCAGCCTGGTGCTGGGGGTGGTGGTGACGGTGATCTGCAACCTGATCGCCTTTCCGCTGGCATTGATTGCGGCACGGTACGAGTTCGCGGGCAAGAAGTGGCTGGCGGCGTCGGTGCTGGTGCCGATGGTTCTGCCGCCGTTCGTCGGGGCGATCGGCATGCGGCAATTCCTGGGGCGTTTCGGGTCGTTGACGGTGTTGTTGCAGGATCTGCATCTGCTTTCGCCGCACGAGGGGGTGAACTGGCTGGCGAACGGGGGGTTCTGGGCGCTGGCGATTCTGATCAGCCTGGGGGTCTATCCGATTGCGTATCTGAACCTGCAGGCGTCGCTGGCGAACATTGATCCGGCGATGCTGGAAGCGGCGCAAAACCTCGGGGGGCGGCGGTGGGTGAATTTCTGGCGGATCACGTTGCCGCTGGCGATGCCGGGGATTTTTGCGGGGTCGACGATTGTCTTCATCTGGGCGTTCACGGAGCTCGGGACGCCGTTGCTGCTGGACTATCGGAACGTGGTGTCGCGGGCGGTGTGGGACGACTTGTCGGCGGCGCAGAGCGGGCAGGGCTCGCTGGCGTATGCCAAGGTGGTGATTGTGCTGATGGTCAGCGTCAGCGTGTACGTGGCGGGGAAGCTGACGCTGGGGCGGTCCGGGCACGCGATGACGAGCAAGGCCGCGGTGGTTTCGACGGCGAAGAAGCTGCGATTCGGAAAGGGGCTGCTGGCGGCGCTGCCGTTTGCGGTGATCACTGGGCTGGCGGTGTTGCCGCACCTGGGGGTGATTTTGTACAGCTTTACGGCGATTGCGTCGGAGCGCGGGCACGGGTGGGGGCCGGCGGATCAGTTTGGGTGGTACCGGAGCGTCATTCCGTCACGGTACACGGCGGCGGGGTATTCGGCGGTGTTCGGGACGCCCGAGATTTATCGGTCGATTTTGAATTCGGTGAAGTACGCGGGGATTGCGACGGGGATCAACGTGGTGCTGGGGATTGCGATTGCGTGGGTGGTGATCCGGACGCGGGTGTGGGGGCGGACGGCGCTGGATTCGCTGGCGATGTTGCCGCTGGCGGTGCCGGGGCTGGTGATGGCGTTTGGGTTCATGGCGGTGCTCGGGGCGTGGCCGCTGGGCGCGTTGCATGTGGGGAACGCGCC
Source organism: Phycisphaerae bacterium (assembly GCA_051955985.1). GTDB lineage: Bacteria > Planctomycetota > Phycisphaerae > WQYP01 > WQYP01 > DATKPA01. The sequence continues at coordinate 35,915 of JBQCGD010000008.1, forward strand.
GGTCCGGGATTACGTGCTGCAGGTCGCGCCGATCTGGGTCCTGGTGATTGCGTATGCCGTGCGGCGGATGCCGTACCTGGTGCGGAGTGCAGCCGGGGGATTGCAGCAGACCTCGGTAACGCTGGAGGAAGCCGCGGCGAACCTGGGGGCGTCGCCGATGCGGGTGCTGATGAAGATCACGCTTCCGTTGATCCTGGCGAGTCTGATCGCCGGGGGACTGTTGACGTTTGCGTTCTCGATGCTGGAGGTAAGCGACTCGCTGATCCTGGCGCAATACCAGCAGCACTATCCGATCACGAAGATGATTTACGTGCTGGCGACGGACACGAGCGGGCCGGAGAACCTGCGGAATGCCTGTGCACTGGGCGTTTTTGCCATGGGGCTGCTGGTGATCACAATCGTCTCGGCCTCGCTGCTGATGGGCAAGAAACTCGGGGCCGTCTTCCGCGCATAAAAACATTCCCCATCGACTCTTCCACCCACCCCTCTCTTCAATCCGCCACATTCCGCAATGCGTACTCTCTCTCGCTTTGCGAGCGCGGAGATGTCATGCCCACCCTCGGCCAACTTCTGATCCTTCCCCCCATTTTTACGCGCCGCGATTCCGCCGGCCGGGTGGTCCTCACGCGGAAGTTCATCGCAGGCGTCTCGGAGTACGCGCGACACTGGCCGGAGGGGGTGCAGGTGCTCATGGAGGAGGGGGACCCCGGCGACGACCTCGACAACATCAGCGTCCATCCTGCGGATCTCCCCTTCGGCGTGGCCCTGATGCCCCATGAGCCGGAGCAGTTGCGGCCATTCCTGCAGAAAAGCGGCGTCGCGCTCCTGGCGGCGTACTACCGGCAGATTCCCCTGGCGGCACTTTGTGCAACACTTGGCGTCCCCGCCGTTTATACCACCGAAAACGCGCTCCGAACCCGCCTGCAGATGCTGGGCACGCAGCAGCTTAATCCGCTCGTCCGCCTGCGACGGATGCTCTGGCTTTTTCAGGAAGAGCGCCGGCAGTGCCGTGTCTTTCGCGATGTCGCGGGGCTGCAGTGCAACGGAACGCCAACCTTCGAGGCGTATCGGTCGCTGAATCCCCGCACGCTGCTTTATTTTGACAGCCGGGTGACGAGGGCGATGTTCGCATCGGAGGAGGCGGTGCAGCAGCGGACCGCCGCAATGCTGGAAAATCGCGGACCGCTCCGGCTGGCGTTCTCCGGCCGGCTGGTCGCCATCAAAGGGGCCGATCACCTGATTGCCATCGCGGAGCACCTGCGGCAACTTGGAGTCCCGTTTACCCTTTCCATTTGCGGCGGCGGGAACCTGGAAACCCGGATGCGCAGCGAGGTTGCGGCCAGGAAGCTGGAACAGCACGTGCTTTTCCGCGGATCGCTCGATTTTGAACGGGAACTGCTCCCGTTTATGAAAAAGGATGTGGATCTCTTCGTCTGCTGTCACCGGCAAGGGGATCCGTCGTGCACCTATCTGGAGACGATGTCGTGCGGGGTGCCGATCGCCGGATACGCAAATGAGGCCTTCGCGGGAGTGGTCGCGCACAGCGGGGCGGGGTGGACATCGCCGATGAATAAGCCGCGGGCGCTAGCGGAGCGAATCGCGGCGCTGGCGAAGCGGCCGGAGGAAATCCGGGAACATGCGCTGCGGTCGCTCGCGTTTGCGAAGGATCACGCGTTTGAGGCCACATTCGCGGCGCGAATCGCGCACATGCGCGGGTTGGCGCGGCGGGTTGGCGGGGGGGAAGCGGATGTGCGGGTCGGGGCCGGCGGCGAAACGGCGGTGGCGCCCGGGGAACGTGCACCGGCGGGCCGCTAAGGGGGGAAAACGGGTCCGATATCCGGAATTTGGGGCAATTCTGCCAGCTTTTTTCGCCAGAGCCTGAAATCTATCCGACGCTAACTCCAGGGGTGTATCGCCTTTCGGAGGTGCGGCGTGTATCACATCGGACTGTCGCGCGAAGAAGTGGATCGCGTCCAGCAGCTCATCGCGAAGCTGGATGCCGCGCCGCCGGGTGCGGAGGCGGATCGCCGCGTTCACCCGCGAATCGATTTTTCTCATCCGATGTGGCTGAACCTCCCGACGGAAGCGGGAGCGCCGTGGGTTCACATTTATTCGCGCAATCTTTCGACCGGCGGACTGGCGTTTCTGACGCGGAAGATTTTTTACGTGGATCAGCACCTGGTGATTTCGCACGAGTTGAAGGAGAACACGCCGCTGCTCGTGCTGGCGAAGGTTTGCTTCTGCCGCAATATCGATACGACGTTTTATGAGGTGGGACTGGCCTTTTCGGCGATTGAGTACGACCCGGAGCGGCAGCGGCGGATTCCGTCGCGGTGGCTGGCGACGGTGGTGCAATCGGACTGGCTGGCCCGGAGAAAGTTGCCGACGGTGGGTTCCTCGCTGTGAGAAGCGAAAAAATGATCCAGGGAAACGCGCACCATGTTTCGTGACCTGTCAGCCGACCAGCAAGCGGTGTTGTCGGAAGTGCTGCTGCATTTGGACAAGATGCCGCCGAGTCCGCGTGCGAACCGGCGGCGGGCGATCCGGCACGGCCTACGGACGACGATGGAGGCGATTTTGGTGGGGGAGGAGCAGAATCCGCGGATTCGGATTTTCACGCGGAACATTTCGACGTCGGGGATCGGGTTTGTGTCGCGGCGGCCGTTCAAGCAGGGGGAGAAAATCGCATTTGGGTTCCAATGTGCGGGGGAGGAGCGGAAAATCATTTTAGCGAAGGTGACGTTCGTGCGGTATGTGCGGCGGGGCATGTATGAGATGGGGGCGGAGTTTACGGATGCGATGCGGGAATCGGCAGCACCGGCGGCGATGCAGCGGATGATTTGTCCTCATTTATAAAATTTATCGGGGTGGGTGGCGTGTTCGCGGGCGAGTTCGACGTAGTGGTGGCAGTTTTTGCGAATCCATTCGAGGTCGGCGTCTTTGACGGGGCGGATGATTTTGCCGGGGACGCCCATGACGACGGAGCGGTCGGGGACGATGGTGCCGGGGCTGAGGACGGCACCGGCGCCGATGATGCATTCTTCGCCGATGACGCAGTCGCCGAGGAGGACGGCTTTCATTCCTATCAGCGTGCCACGGCCGACTTTAGAGCAGTGGACGACGGCGCCGTGGCCGATGGTGACGTCGGCGCCGATGTCGAGGGGTTTGCCGGAGTCGCAGTGGAGGACGCAGTGTTCCTGGACATTGGTTCGCTCGCCAATGCGAATAGGTGCAACATCGCCGCGGACAACGGTTTGGAACCAGAAGGAGCAGTCGTCACCGATGGTGACGTCGGCGCAGATGACGGCGTCGGAGGCCTGGTAGTGGTTGGCGACGCGTTCGATGCGGGCGTTGGAGCGGAAGGTGGACATGGGATTCTCCGGGGCGGTGAGGGTGCTAACGAATTGCAGCCTGCGGTGGCGAGTCCGAGGGGGAGCCGCAATGGGTAGTGTGGGGGAAGAGGGGCTAGAATTCCAGTGAGGGCCAATAAAAGGGGCGGTTCTGGGGTGTCGGCAGAAAAGTTTTTGGAAGAGGGGCGAAATTTTTCTTTGGGTGGCGGCAACTTTGAGGCTCGTTACCCTTGGTGGGCCGATGGCTTAGCTCGGCATTGTGAAAAATACCACGAAGGGGCAGTTTTTTCTTCGATAAGTGGGGTCTCGCCCTTATAATACGTGACTTGTTTTTTCGTGAGAGGTGTAAACGAATCATGGGTGTTCATCAAAAGAAACCGCGCAGTGCGGGTTTATCGGTCCTTGTGTACGACCGTGGTCTTCATCCCGAGCTATTTACGGTGGATGCGCGCCGGGCTCGGGTGCTGGGCGGGTTGGAGGTTTCCATGTGGCTGCTGGCGAACGGCGGGCACCTGGTGGCGGTTTCGAGCGGTGGGAAGACCGTTTCGGAGCTGGCGTGTTTTCCCAGTAAAGCCCTGCCGGACCGTGGGTTAATTGAGCGGTTGCCGTGCAAAGGGGACAAGCAGTACGAGAAGGCGCTGGGGAACCATTTCCAGTATTATCTCGCGTTGAACGAAGAGCATGTGACGGAAGCCCTGTTCGATAATTCAGTTACGGAACTTCTTCGTCTTGCTGAAGAGCAGGGCGGGTTGGTTTCGCACAAGAAAAACGAGCTTGGGCAGACGGAATACCTGTCGATCATTGTGGCGCAACTCCATCGGCGGGCGGTACATATCGAAGGGTTCCACCTGCTGGGCGAGGCCCGGGTGCTGGTGCGGACGCAGTCGATCGTGGAGCCGATCGCGAAGAACTGAGCTGATTGGTTCTTACGCAGAAGCGATTTGTTTTGGATTGAGAAGGTGCCGAACGGGTGTTCGGCACCTTTTTTTTGATACGGTTTGGGTGGGTTTTGGGCGGGGCGCGGCGGTACGCGCGCGGGGTTTTGGTGGGATTTTGGTGGGGTGGCGGATGGTTTTGGGTGGGGATTGGTACTGTTTTGGATGGAAAAGGGCGCGCTTTGGACGGGAACGGCGGGGTGTTTGGCGGGGAATGGCGGGGTGTTTGGCGGGGGATGGTGGGGTGGGCGCGGGGGTTCGGTGGGGATCTTGTGGGGCGCGGGGAGGGGGCTGGAGGGGTGCGGGGTGGGATGGTGGGCGTCGGTCGGGGGTTATTCCTTAGTGTTTGAGGAGGCCGGGGGGAAGTGTTCGGACGGGTTTGGGAATGAGAGGGGAGGGAGAGGGGAGGGAACTGTTGGGGCGGCGCTGGATTTGGAAGAATGGCCGGGGAAAAGACTTCTGACCCCTTTTTTGGGGATGTTTTGACGGGGCGTGGGAGAGGGGGTAGGGTGGGGGGGATGGCTCGGAAGGCTCGGCATCTTCAGGGGGGGCAGGTTTATCATGTGATGAACCGGGCGACGGCGCGGGGGACGATTTTTTTGAAGTCGGAGGATTACGCGGCGTTTGAGCGGACGCTGGTGGAGGCGCAGGAGCGGTATGGGCTGCGGATTCTGGCGTACATTCTGATGCCGAATCATTTTCACCTGGTGGTGTGGCCGAGGCGGGGGCAGGGGGAGATGGTTTCGGAGTTCATGCGGTGGCTGCAGTTGACGCACACGCAGCGGTGGCATGCGCATTACAAGACGTCGGGGAGCGGGCATTTGTATCAGGGGCGGTTCAAGGCGTTTCCGGTGCAGGGGGACGGGCATGTGCGGGCGGTGTGCCGGTATGTGGAGCGGAACGCGTTGCGGGCGAAGTTGTGCAGGCGTGCGGAGGAGTGGCGGTGGTCGTCGCTGTACCGGCGGGTGAGTGGGGGAGAGGGGGAGAGCGGTTTGTTATCGGAGTGGCCGGAGGGGACGTGGACGACGCTGTCGCGGTGGGTGGAGTTGGTGAACAGGCCGCAGGGGGCGGAGGAGGTGGAGGCGTTGCAGCGGAGCATTCAGCGGGGTGCGCCGTTTGGGGAGGCGGAGTGGGTGAATTCGGCGGCGCGGGCGCAGGGGCTTGAGCACACGTTGCGGCCGCGAGGGCGGCCGAGGAAGGTGAAAGAGGGTGAGGTGGGGGGTGGGAAATGATTTCTGACCCCTTTTTTCTAGTCCCCTTTTTCGACCGCAAGCTTTTTGGCCAAGGCGGGCGAAGTGGAACTGGAGGGGTTTTGGGAAGTCTTGGGAGTGACGGAAGGAGGTGGAAGCGGGGGGGCGGCGGGGGAAAACAATGACTTCTGACCCCTTTTTCAGGCCGGAATGGCCAATTGGCGGGGGTGTGCGCATTCGGGCGGGAGGCTCGCGTTCGGAGTTGCCGTCTGAAGGACACGTAAGAGCAGCAGCGGAACGCGGAGAGACTGTCCGGTACTGGTCTGTGCCGACGTACGAAAACGACTCGCTTGTACCTTCCGGAATCAATTTGAAAGCCATCGGCGACAAGGGTTTGAATATGCGGATATTTATCCCAAATGTACCCAAAGTGAGCAAATGACGATGCAAAATTTACAAGAAGTACTCCAATCGTTGGGCCCCAAAACCTCCACAACCCCCAAAACCTCGAAGCGCACTATAGAAATCGTCACGTTTGAGCACGACTACGCGATTGCGTTACCAGATGATTTAAAGGAACTTATCCAGATTGCGGGAGCCTTCACGGTCGACCGCTTTCTTACCGTCTTTTGTCCCGGCGAAGACAACCCACACGTCGATTTGCGCATTCAATTTAAGCAGCGTTTAGAAGCTCAGGAGCAATTTAATAGGACATTTTCGGGAGCCTTTCCTTTTCCGCTATTTCCGGCGCCCCATGGGCTTTTCCCGTGGGGATGCACAGCAAATGGCGATGTGCTTTATTGCAATGCTAAGAATCTTGACGTCTCGATCGTGGTTGTTTGCTCTGATCGGTCTGAGGAGTACGCCCAATTTCCAAAGACAGTGAGGAGTTTCCTTGAGGAAGTATTAAGCGCCAGTTTGAAATGCAAAATTTTTCCTGCAACCTTTCCATCATCGAACCCCATAATCTCTTTGGCGTAATCGCGTGAATTTTTGTCGTGAACCGCGGTGGATACCAATGGCCAGTACAGCAGGTACACATACGATGTGTCCGCTCCGGTGCAGGAGGTTGTTGCGGAAATGGAGGCGCGGCTTACAGAGAGAATAGCTTCCCTCCGGAAGAAGGGCGCCAGCGAGAGGGAACTGCGAGCGGTTGAAGAGGAATTTCGGCGGATGAAGGAGGAGGCGACGTATTTTGTGGCATCGCTGGGAACGGGGTTTCAGGACCTGGGGGCGGAGTCCGCGAGTTGCGTGGGTTTTTCGGCGGATGGAGAGTGGGCGTGGTGCGGGACGGAGATGGGATTGCGGGTTTGGAGATGGACGGAGTTGATTGCGGGAATTGGGAAGGAATTGCCGGCGCCGCAGTGGGTGTATCGGCATGTTGGGGGGATGCGTGCTGGAGGGGTGCAGTTGGCAAAGCCTTCGGGGATGGTGGTGGAAGCGATTGCGGGTGCATCGGTGGAGGAGGTTTTGTTCAGCACGGTTGGGGGTGGGATTTATCGGATCGCGATGCGGGAGGGGGATGTGCGGTTGGTATTCAGTGTGCCGGAGGGAGCGGTGACGCGGATGGCGCTGACGGGGTGCGGGCGGGGGTTGGCGACGGTTTCGGAGATTGCGCGGTTTCAGGGGGCGGGGCGGCGGGATTATCGAGCGGTGCTTCAGGTGTGGGATTTGGAGAAGTTGCGAGGGGGTGGTTGAGTGTGGGTGAACATGGTCGTGCGCGGTTTTTTGGCTCAGTGCTGGCAGGAAATGACTTCTGACCCCTTTTTACGGCCCACGGCCGCGCCCGGGCGGGCTTGCCGTGGGCTGAGGGCTTTGGGCCCCTGCCGGGGCGTTGGCGGTGGGGGGCGTTGTTTCAGTGCGGGTCAATGGCCGGGGTTGAGGCGTGCGGGGGGCGAAGCGCGTCGATCTTCGATCGACGGCTAAACGGAACGCTGATTTGGTGGAGATCAATCCATTTGCGGGGCGCGGGCGGTTTTGGGGTTGTTTTTGGGGGGGGTTATTCCTGGGAGGAGGAGTGCCAGACGCAGGTGGCGAGGGCGATGAGGGTGGCGGCGGAGAGGAGCATCCAGCCGCCGAAGCCGAAGGGCCATTTGGGGAGGAGGAGGTGCATGATGCCTTCGACGCCCCAGATGGGGATGCAGGTGGCGATGACGAGGAGGGTCCAGAGGGGGAGTCCGGTGAGGCCGGAATCTTCGACGGCGTCGGTGGCCATGTACCAGCCGGCGACGAGACCGGCGAGTGCGCCGATCATGGGGGCGAAGAGCATGAGGACGTTGAGGTCGCCTTCGTAGCGGAAGGGTTTGGAGATGAAGAAAACGAGGAGCCAGCCGAGGGCGATGAAGCCCATTTTGCGGGCGAGGACGCGGCTGTAGTCCTTGAGACCTTGGAGGGGGGTCCATTGTGACCTGGGCATGTTGGGGGGCCTCGCAGGGAAAGAGGACGATGTGCGTTGTAAGATAGTATGCGGGGAATGGGGTTTGTGCGAGGGGGGAGGTGGAGTCGCAAGCGTTGGTGCGGGGTGCAGGCTGTTGAGTGGAGGCGATGTCCGTGCGAAAAAAATTGGCCGACCCCCGCCCAGGCGGCGTCGGCCCGACTTATGGGTTGGTGATTTTTGATATGGATGGGACGTTGACGGAGGAGTTGCTGGACTTTGGGGCGATACGGGGGGAGATCGGGGTGCCTTCGGAGGAGGTGGGGATCCTGGAGCATATTTCGTCGCTGGCGGGGGAAGCGCGGGCGCGGGCGGAGGGGATTCTGCATGGGCACGAGATTGCGGCGGCGGAGCGGTGTGCGCTGCATGCGGGGGCGGAGGAGGTTTTGGCGGGGTTGAAGGAGGCGGGGGTGAAGACGGCGTTGTTGACGCGGAATTCGGGGGCGTGTGCGGAGCGGGTGCTGGGGCGGCATGGGTTGGAATTGGATTATGTGGCGTCGCGGGAGAATCGGCCGCACAAGCCGCACCCGGATTCGATTTTGAACATTGTGCGGGCGGTGGGGGTTTCGGCGGAAGAGACGTTGATGGTCGGCGACTATGTGTATGATTTGCAGGCGGCGGCGGGGGCGGGGGTGGATTCGGCGCTGCTGGTGAATGGGAAGCGGGAGTTGCCGGAGTTTGCGCCGATGGCGACTTATCGGATTTCAGGGTTGAGGGAGTTGCTGGGGATTGTGCTGGGGGGATCTTAGGGAACCACGGAGGACACGGAGGGCACGGAGGGGGAGGACGAAACACGAAGACACGAAGGTACGAAGGACCACGAAGTTTTTTTAGAGAGAGATGATGATGCGGCGGAAATTGGTTTTGGGATTGGGAGTGGTGGTGGGGTTGGCGGCTTGTTCTTTGGGGCAGACGACTGCGCCTGTGGGGGGAGATACTGGGGGGATGGATCCGGCGGCGCGGGAGGCGTTGAAGATGTTGCAGGAGCGGCGGGGGACGTTAAAGGATTTTCAGGCGAAGGTGGTGTATGACGTGACGCATTCGCGGACGGAGGATCGGGAGGGGAAGCTGGGGAAGGTGGATTATTTGATGGATCCGACGGTGGGGCCGACGTTCACGGTGCGGTTTGATGTGGACACGGAGGATGGGACGCCGATCAAGAAGCATCGGCAGGATGTGATTTTTGATGGGACGAATGTGACGTTGATTGACTGGGTGGGGCGGACGTTTACGCGGCGGCGGGTGTTGGCGGAGGGGGCGAAGCCGGGGGCGGCGACGTCGCTGCAGGGGGAGATGCCGCTGCCGATCGGGGTGGATGTGGAGGAGATTGGGAGGGATTTTGATGTGACGGTGGAGAAGGGTGGGGATGGGGATCAGGTGGTGTTGAAGCTGGTGCCGAAGGGGGAGGCGGTGAAGCGGTTTGATTTCAAGCAGTTGGTGATGACGGTGGACAAGAAGCTGGAGTTGCCGGTGAAGGTGGTGCGGACGGAGCGGAATGGGGATGTGACGACGGTGGAGTTGAAGGAGGTGGAGGTGAATACGGGGAAGGCGAAGATGGGGGATGAGAGCGTGCCGAAGGGGGAGGGGTGGACGATTGATTTGGGGGGGAAATGAGGGGATTTTCGAATTTTGATTTTCGATTTTCGATTTGACTCCTCGCGGGGTGGGCGAGTTTTGGGACCGCGTGCGCGGGGAGGGGGTCGGTTGTTCGCGAGGGAAATGGGGCGGCGCTGACGCTACGGGTTCTCTTGAGGTATGCTGCGGGGATGAAGCGGGTATTGCTTTTTCCGTGTTTGTTGCTGCTGGTGCTGGCGTTGTGGGGGTTTTTTGCGAGCGCGGGGGGGACGGGGGTGGGGAAGCAGAAGCCGATCGTGGTGTGTTATGCGGATGATGTGAAGACGCTGGATGTGGGGCAGATGTCGTGGATGAACGACATACGGACGGCGATGGCGTTGTGGGAGGGGCTGGCGACGTATCGGTGGGATTCGTTGAAGCCGATCCCGGGGGCGGCTGAGTCGTGGGAGATTTCGAAGGACCAGAAGACGTACACGTTTCATTTGCGGAGGGATGCGAAGTGGTCGAATGGGGATCCGGTGACGTCGAGGGATTTTGTGTTTGCGTGGAAGCGGGTGTTTGAGCGGGAGACGCGGGCGAATTATTTGACGCTGATGTATGTGATTGAGGGGGCAGAGGAGTATGCGAAGTTGCGTGGGGAGGGGAAGCCGGCGGATTGGGGGAAGGTGGGGGTGAAGGCGCCGGACGATTACACGCTGGTGGTGACGCTGAAGTATCCGCGGAGTTACTTTTTGGATTTGTGTGCGTTTCCGACGTTTTTTCCGGTGAACGCGAAGGCGATGGCGCCGTTTTTGAATGATCCAAAGGATGTGACGAAGGGGTACCGGGAGGAGTGGGAGCGGGCGGGGAAGCTGGTGACGAACGGGGCGTATTTTTTGAAGGAGTGGAAGTTCAAGCAGTATCTTCTGATGGCGCCGAACCCGTATTACTGGGATCGGGGGCATGTGAAGTGCGAGCGGTTGAAGATTGTGGCGATTGCGGATCCGCGGGCGGAGATGCTGGCGCTGGATTCGGGGGCGATCGATGTGTTGACGACGGTGCCGAAGCAGTTTGGGGAGGATCTGCTGAAGGCGGCGGCGGAGGGGAAGCGGCGGGACGTGCATTACATGGGCGTGTTCGGGACGTATTACTACGTGTTCAACTGCACGGCGAAGCATGCGCCGCTGGATGACTGGCGGGTGCGGAAGGCGCTGGCGTTGGCGGTGGACCGGGAGAAGATCACGCGGGATGTGATCCGGATGGGGAACAAGCCGCTGGGATTGTTTGTGCCGCCGGATGCGATACCGGGGTACAAGAGTCCGCAGGCGTTGGCGCCGAATGTGGAGGAGGCGCGGAAGCTGCTGGCGGAGGCGGGGTATCCGGAGGGGAAGGGGATGCGGTCGATTGAGATCGTGTACAACACGGAGGACATTCACCAGCGGATTGCGCAGGCGATCGGGCAGATGTGGACGGAGAACCTGGGGGTGCACGTGACGTACCGGGGGCTGGAGCGTGGGAGTTTTGCGAACGTGCGGCAGGTGGATCATGATTTTGATGTGGCGCGTGCGGGGTGGTACGGGGATTACACGGATCCGACGACGTGGCTGAACCTGGCGAAGACGGGGGATGAGAACAATGATGGGTTGTATTCGAATCCGGCGTATGACGCCTTGCTGGACAAGGCGGCGGCGGCGCCGGATGCGCAGCAGCGGCTGGACATTTTGAGCGAGGCGGAGGGGATGCTGGTGCAGAAGGAGTTTCCGTTTTTGTATTTATACCAGTATGGGGACGGGTATATGTATGATCCGGAGAAGATCGGGGGGATTGAGATGAATGTGCGGATGATCAGTGAGTTGAAGTGGATTTACCGGAAATGATCCCCCCCCTTCCCCCGACGACGGAAACACGAAGGGATGAAGGTACGAAGGACCACGAAGAGAAATAGATATGGTGCGGTTTTTGTTTTGGCGGTTGGTGCAGGCGGTGGTGGTGTTGTGGGTGGTGTATACGGTGACGTTTGGGATGTTGATGATGGCGCCGGGGGATCCGTTTATTGGGGAGAAGAAGCCGCCGGAGTCGGTGTTGAAGGCGATGGCGGCGAAGTATGGGTTGGTGACGTCGGCGGAGCGGGCGAAGTTTACGGCGGGGGAGAAGGCGGCGTATTACGTGCGGGTGTATGGGAAGTACCTGGGGCAGGCGGTGCGGGGGGATTTCGGGCCGTCGATACAGTATGAGAACTGGAGCGTGGGGGAGGTGATTGGGGCGTCGTTGCCGGTGTCGGCGACGCTGGGGTGTGCGGCGCTGCTGGTGGCGACGGTGCTGGGGGTTGGAGCGGGTGTGGCGGGTGCGGTGCGGAAGAACGGGTGGGTGGACATTGGGTTGACGGTGGTGACGTTGCTGGGGATCAGTTTGCCGACGTTTGTGGTGGGGGCGTTGCTGTTGATGGTGTTTGTGGTGTTGATCCCGATATTGCCATCGGGCGGGTGGGGGACGCCGCAGCAGGTGGTATTGCCGGCGTTGACGCTGGCGTTGTTTTTTCTGGCGTACATTGCGCGGTTGTCGCGGACGAGCGTGCTGGAGGTGCTGGGGGCGGATTTTGTGAGGACAGCGCGGGCGAAGGGGCTTTCGCCGGGGGTGGTGATTTCGAAGCACGTGGGGGCGAACGCGGGGTTGCCGGTGTTGAGTTACCTGGGGCCTGCGGCGGCGTATGTGCTGACGGGGAGTTTTGTGGTGGAGAAGATTTTCAATGTGCCGGGGTTGGGGCAGCATTTTGTGAATGGGTGTTTGAATCTGGACATACCGCTGGTGCTGGGGAGTGTGATGGTTTATACGGCGCTGGTGGTGGTGTTTAGTTTGTTGGTGGATGTGGCGTATGCGGGGGTGGATCCGCGGATTAGCCTGCGGTGACGGTTAAGTGGTTAAATGGTTGAGTGGTTAAGTACGGAGCGAGGGGGTGCAATGGGCGCTTGTGGGCTTGGTCGTGTGTGCGGGGTTGTCCATCTTCGTTGCTCCATATATTTTTGCGGATGGGCTTAAATGGGGGGGGTATTGTGAAAATGTTCTCGGATTGGGGAAGGGGTTGGGGGGTATGGGGTTGCGCGTGGATTGGGAAAGGATTCACAATGTTTTGCGATGCAAGTCATTGTGGAATCAGGATTTCTGATAAATTGTGCTGGACCGAATTCCGATGGTGGTGCATATTATTGTCGCATCCCTCGGAGTGGGCGCATGTCCCTTGTGGTAGAAAGTCCTACGTATCCGGCAGTACCGACGGCGTCGGCGGCTGCGCCGTTGCTGCAGGTGCCGAAGCTGTTGGAGTACCGGTCGCAGGCGGATCCGGACGCGGAGTTTATACCGAAGACGATTGCGGGGTTTGCGGGGGGGTTCATGATGTGCGGGGCGGCGCTGGTGATCGGGGCGATGCTGCTGAAGTCGATGTACACGCCGCGGCTGGATTTGGCGCGGCAGATTGCGATTTACCTGGCATTTTTGATTGGGATTGACGGGGTGGCGGCGTCGCTGCTGCTGGTGGGGTTGAAGGTGCGGGCGGATCATGCGGGGGAGGATTTGTTTGCGCGGCACTGGTTGAATTCGATTGGGACGGGGGCGTTGCATGCGTTTTTGATTGCGGGGCCGTGGGTGCTGATGGATCCGAGCATTGGGCTGCACGTGGGGATCAACCGGTTTGTGGCGTCGGCGATCTGGATGGGGTTGATGGCGTTTCCGGCGGTGGCGGCGGTGTGGACGGTGGGGCCGCGGGTGGCGCATTCGCGGGCGGGGTGAGGGTTTCCACGGTTACAGGAAACGAGAGAAGGGCGATGCAGCGGTGTCGCCTTTCTTTGTTTTTGCGAGGGGAGAGGGGAGGGCGCTCGCCTCGCTCCGCATCGGCCGACGGCGCCGCCTAAAGGCGGGACTCCAAACCGCTTGGCGGAGGGACGGTGGGGGGGTAGGATGCGGGGCTTGATGGAGATGTTATGCAGCGGGAAGATCCCGAAGGGATAGTGATTGTTTGCGACTTCTGCCGCCGGGATTGGGACGGGCAGGAGGCGATGATTGAGGGGCATCACGGGTCGGTGATCTGCCTGGCGTGTTTGAAGCGGGGGTTGGCGGAGCAGAAGACGGGGGAGGGGAAGTACAACTGTACGCTGTGTTTGCGGTATAACATTCCGCCGACGCTGCCCAGGTGGAGTCCTCCGGAGCATCCGGAGGCGGTTGTGTGCCAGGAGTGCATGTACCAGGCGGGCAAGGCGTTTGGGCGGAACCCGGACGTGGATTTCAAGTGGGATTACACGCAGTACCCACCCGCGGGACCGAAGGTTGTTTGAAAGAGCGTGAGCGCTCAAAGGAGAGATGATGGACAGGGCTGTTTCGCGTGGGCACATGGTGTCGATCATGGCGCTGGATACGCTGTCGACGATTGTGGGGCTGGCGGTGTGGCTGTCGCCGTTTGCGCTGGGGTGGTATCCGGGGGGGTATAACACGATGCTGCATGTGACGTTCGGGGCGTTGATCACGACGCTGGCGGCGTTTCGGGTGATGCTGGCGTACCGGTCGGCGTGGGTGGAGATCGTGCTGTTTGTGCTGGGGTTGTTCGTGGGGCTGCTGCCGCACTGGCTGCACATGGAGTGTAATGCGACGTACACGACGGCGCACTGGGTGGGTGGGGGGATTGTGATG
>JBQCGD010000009.1:0-17416 GCA_051955985.1 Phycisphaerae bacterium
CGCTGCTCAAGACCTTCGCCTACACGATGAAGACCAAACCGCTTATCGAGTGATTTTGTCATTGGCGCATCTGCCATTTTTGTGTCACTTGTAACGTTGTGGGCCGTCGCACAGGTGTATGACGGTCGCTGTCACTTGGCCTTTAAATCCTTAATTTTGGGCCCGGGACCAGACTTGTCTACCGTAAATGTGACATCAACAGTTCGCGAAAAGCCGCTTAAAACTTTTCCAAGCTTTTTTGATTCCTCGTCCAACTTGGTCAGCCAATGCCACTTAATCTTCGGGTCAGATTTAGGAGAGTAATTTACGGTCACTTCTTCAGGGCTTTTCGTCTCTGGGTATTTCTCTAACCCTTGCGGGTCGGTTGAATTAACTGGAGACAAACCCACAAATGCATAGTCATTCATTCCGTCTACATAGCCCTCCGGATCCTGGGCGAACCACCGCTGAGCGGTCGGACTATAGCTACGGTTTCGGAAGTCATATAGCCCGGAGGACTTACTGTATCGGCCGCCTTGATACATGTATTGCCACGAGGAGGCGTCCGATGTCGTGCTCCATCCCGAATTAAGAACTTCCGATTTGCCATAAGCATCGTAAACATACCGCTGAGTCACTTGCCAACTGGCGGGCGATCCCTGTTGCTGGATAAGTGCGGTCACGTTGTAGTTAGCGTCATGCAGAGCATACGTGCGATCCGTGCTGGCGAAGCTTGTGCCATCACCAGAAGAGACATGCTCATCCCTGAGAACCAGCGCGTCGACGAACACAGGGCTCCAGACATATTGGGCGTGCAATTTCAGGCCGCTATTGACAGTGTCCTCTTCGAGTACCTGCCATTGACTGGAATAATACAGATCAGTGGTCACGCCTGTGCGGGCGGGTGTTTCAGTATCGCGGTGACCGAGGGCATCGTAGCTGTAGGTTTGAATCGGATTGCCGCTCGAATCCTTGACTTTGACGAGGCGATTCCAAGCGTCGTATCCTAGGGTGTGACCCTGATCGTCCGTGGTCGTGTTGCCGTCGTTGTCGTAGGTCAGCGTGCTCGATCCGACACCCGTAAGCTCATTCTGACTGTTAGTCGTGTTATTTACGGTTGTGCCGCTGGTGGTTACAGACTGCATGTTGCCCAGTGCATCCAGGCTCCAACTCTGATAAGCGCTCCCACCCCGCGTCACATTTGCAAGCTGATTCAAATCGTCATATGCGTACGCCTCGGAGAAAGACGAATTCAACGCATTTGTCTTCGAGACGACGTTGCCATCGGCGTCATAGGTGTATTGATACCGGTCGGCAACGGTGCCTGACGAAGTGTAGATCCAGCGTTGATCGACCACGCGCCCGAATCGATCCAAGCCGGTGTACTCGTCCCCCGCATCGCCGTTGCTTTCGCCGGACTGCTTAACATACGTCAGTTCGATCCCCGCCTGCGGCTGCGCTCTGACGACAACGGTGGCGGCGCCAAGATACTGATAGCTTTCGAGGGTCTGAGTGCCGTTGGCGATATTTTCGCTGAGCGAATCCAGCCGGCTGATCGTGTCATTCAGGCTACCGTTTGAGCCGTAGCTGTAGTTGATCGTTTCGCCGGACGGATAGATCATGCTCGTCAGACGACTTCCCGTGCTCGCGTTTCCATAGGTGTACTGGGTCCTTAGAGTGCTGTTGGACACGGCACCATTCTGCTCCTGGAACTGCTGGACCAGTTGCCCAAAGCCATTGTAAACATTCTGGACCTGATTCACGATGTGGGTCGGATCGACGGTAGTTGTGGAATAGCTCGTGACAGTCGCAGGCAGCCCTTGGGCGTTGTACGTCGTGCCAATCGCCCGAATCGACCCATCCACCCCGGACGCAAGCGTGGTCACTGAATCCAACGTCTGACGGCCAAGGGAATCATAGCTGTATGTATGCACGGAGCCATTCTGGTCGGTCTTTGTCAACACTTCCCCAAGAGCGTCGTATGTAAAGCTGTTCTGTCCCGAACTGCTTGTAGACGCTGAACCCGTCGAAGCATCCGGATATTCGACTAGCCGAAGGACGTCATCGGAGCTGATCGCCGAGCCGTTGGACGTCCCCACGCCATAGACATATTCGGTCGTCTGGCTGTTTTCGCCGGAGGGCATCACAGCAGTCATTGTGACAACATGGCCGCTGCCGTCATACATGTATTTGGTCGTCTGGTCGGCACTATCGGAAGGAGGCAAATCGCTCGTCGGATCGTAGGAACCGTCCCAAGCGGCGATGCTGTAAAGCTTTTGGCCGAGGTTGTCGTAAATCGTCTTGTCCACAATGCCTTTGGGATCCGTCACGGTGTCCAGCAAACCCGCATCATTATAGGAGTTCGTCGTTACGAGGGTCGTATTCGAACGCGACGGCACACTGGAGGGACGGGTATAGGCGCTTCCGCCGTTGGTCCCCACATTGACAGTGGCGGTCTCGCGGTTGAGACCGTCGTAATAGCTGACAGTGTAATAGACCCGCGCTTCGGGCTGGCTGCTCGAAGGATCGCCCAGAGCGCCAGTGCCTGTTGCATCGCTGAACCGCTGACGATCCGCCGCGGCAATCACGTTACCATCGGCGTCATAGGTATATTCGACCTGCTCAAGGACGGTGTCACCGGTGACATTTAGCGCGTCCGACCAGGAGGTGTCGCCGCCGCCATCGGTCGTGTAGACAGGGACGCGGGCGCCTTTCCTATTTTGTCATCCTGAAAATTCATCAGCACGTAAGCGTTTTGTACGGTATACTTGGGTACAAGTTTTCGAGGAGTTTTTCATCATGACTAATGCGCCCACCACCGCCATCGGATACGTTCGCCGCTCCACCAATCGCCAGGAAGAAAGCTTGGAACAGCAGCGGGAAAAGCTCGCAGCCTTCGCTGCTTCCAAGGGGTGGACGCTTTGCAGAATCTACGAGGACGACGCCATCAGCGGCAGCAACATGCAGCGGCCCGGTCTGGAATCGCTCCTCGCTCATGCCGAACCGGATCCCGCTGTTGGCGTCGTCCTCGCCTGGGAACGCAACCGACTCGCCCGCCCCAAGGACCCCGTGGATGGTTTGCTCCTGGAACGCAGACTCATCAAAGCGGGTAAACGGGTCTGCTACGTGGCCACTGGCCAGGAAGCAGACCGGTCGTTTACTTCCGGGCTCGTCGGCTTCGTCGAGCATTACCAGAATGGCGACTACCTGCGGAAACTGTCCCGTGACACCATGCGCGGCCACGTTTCACGCGCTCGTGACGGACTTCGTTCCGGTGGAAAGGTCCCCTTCGGGTATGACAGACTATGCCTTGGGTCCGATGGCTCACCCAAGCGCATCGTCCGCGATCTCCCCGACGGCACCCAAGTAATCCTCAATCCTGAAACTCAGACCGTTGTCGAGCACATCACCGACGGTCATCGCTACGTCAAACCCCCTCACGAAGCCACGACCCTCATTCCATCCACGCATGAGAAGGTCAAACTCGTTCAGGAACTCTTTGAAGGGTACGCATCCGGGGTTCCACTCCGCATTCTGCGCAAGAACCTCAATGACTCAGGGTGGCGCACCCCCATCAATGGCATTTTCACCATCGGCACATTGCATTGGATGCTCCGGAATCCTGCTTACAAAGGCGTCTCGATCTTCAATCGGTGCACGCAAAGCAAATGGCACCGGTATGTCAGTGGCAACAGCGTCGAGCGCCAGAATGAAGGACGAGAGAAGCGATCCAAGGAAGACTGGATCGTCATCGAGAATGCATGGCCTGCTCTGGTTGATGCCGAGACGTTCGAGAAGGTGCAGCAGCGCCTGAACGAACGCGGCGAACGTCATAAGAAGGTCACCGGTCGGCGTGTCAACGCCAATTACTTCCTCAGCGGCACCCTCACCTGTGGCCACTGCGGTGGCATTCTCGTGGGTCACGCCAGCAACTGGAAACGCGGGGGTGAGATGATTCACTTGCGCAATTATGTCTGCAGCACTCATCACAAGGGCGACAACGACAAATGCCCGTATCGGTGCGCCGTCGCGGCCGACGTGGCGGAACGAAATGTTTTGCAACTGATTCGGGAGGACCTGGAGCACTTGAAGGGCGACAAGGAACTCCAGAAGTACATTCAGGAAGAAATGGAAAAACGGTGCGGCCACCAGATTCAGAGCAAACGCGGTTTGCAGGCCCGGCTTGTCGAGGTGGACGGCCAAATCAGCAAATTGACCACGCACCTGTCTGTGTTGGACGTGCAAACCGCAACCACGCTCGGCCTCTACGCCAAGGCGAAGGCACTCTCAGAGGAACGCCAGAAGGTTCAGGCGGAACTAGACTCGATGAACACAGAGATTCCCGAATTGCCAAGTGCCGGCGACATTACCCGCGCGGCAGAAGAACTACTTGCCCGGATGGAAACCCTCTTCGAGACTGGCACTGTGGAAGAGAAGCAAGAATTTGTTCGCAAGTACGTCATTGAAGCAAAGATGGACCCAAAGGCCAAACACCTGGACGTTGTTTATAAGCCCTCGTTTTTTAATACGGTTGGTCCGGTGGACCGAACATAAGTACATTGGGCAGAAAACCGCATTTCCTTTCCCAAACCATGAGTACCTTGGGCACCAACCTGCAAAGCTTTTCCCAACCCGAACCCCGCCTGGGAAGGCGAGGCCTCCGACTTCCGCTCAGAACGGGCCTCGTCCAACACATTCCCCTCCACCGCCAACTATGCCACAATACCACTTTGCGACCCCACCCAACCCTCCCGGAGCTGTACCCCATGTCTGAAATCCGCGTCGCCCTCGTCGGCGTCGGCAATTGTGCCTCCTCCCTCGTCCAGGGCGTCTCCTACTACCGCCGCAACCCCACCCTCACCACCGGTCTCATGCACCCCGACATCGCCGGCCTCCGCGTTTCCGACATCCACTTCGCCTGCGCGTTCGACGTCGATAAGCGCAAAATTCACCGCCCCCTCAAGGAAGCCATCTTCGCCCCTCCCAACTGCGCCAAAATCTTCTGCTCCGATCCCGACGACGACAACGCCGAAGTCTTCCCTGGCCCCCTCGCCGACGGCATCGCCACTCACATGCAGAACTTCGCCGACACCCAGCGCGCCGTCACCACCGACACCCCCCCTACCACCAAGGCCGACGTCGTCCGCATCCTCAAGGAAACCCGCGCCACCGTCCTCGTCAACTACCTCCCCGTCGGCAGCCAGAAAGCCACCGAGCTCTACGCCGAAGCCTGCCTCGGCGCCCGCATCGGCATGGTCAACTGCATCCCCGTCTTCCTCGCCAGCGACCCCGACTGGGCCGCCCGGTTCAAAGCCGCCAACCTCCCCCTCATTGGCGACGATGTCAAATCCCAGTTCGGCGCCACCGTCCTCCACCGCGTCCTCATGAAACTCGCCCAGCAGCGCGGCATGACCATCGACTCCTCCTACCAGCTCAACGTCGGCGGCAACGCCGACTTCCTCAACATGCTCGAACGCTCGCGTCTTACGAGCAAAAAAACCTCCAAGACCGAAGCCGTCACCAGCCAGGTCCCCATGCCCGATTCCAAGATCCACATCGGCCCCAGCGACTACATCCCCTTCCTCCAGGACAACAAGGTCGCCTACGTCCGCATGAACGTCCGCGGCTTCGGCGGCGTCCCCATGGAAGCCGACCTCAAACTCTCCGTCGAAGATTCCCCCAACTCCGCCGGCGTCGTCGTCGACGCCATCCGCTGCATCGCCCTCGCCCAGTCCCGCAACCTCGGCGGTGTCCTCGAAGCTCCCTCCGCCGCCCTCATGAAACGCCCCCTCACCCAAATGGAAGAGTCCCAGGCCGCAGAAGCCTTTGATCAATGGGTACTTACTCCCGCTCAGGCGCACGGGTAACTTTATTCTGGACCGTCCGCAAACGAGGCGACTAGACTAATGCGTATGACTACGGACCCGCTCCTCTCCAACGTCCCCTTCTTCGAGTGCCTCCCCGTCGGCCTCACCGTCTTCAACCGCGACTGGCGCATCCGCTACATCAACACCTGGATGCGCGACCGCCTCCACGAATCCCCCACCGAACTCAACGACCTCATGTCCTGGGGCAACGCCGACTGGCGCGAATTCCTCCGCTCCCTCCCCACCATGACTGGCGCCCTCTGTGCCCCCAACGACTATTGGATGAACATCGCCACAAAGGAAGGCCAAACCGCCGGCGAACGCCGAGGCATCCAGGTCTCCGTCAGCGTCCACCACCTCAACGCCCCGCTCGAGGACGCCATCGTCATGGTGATGTCCGACATCTCCGCCCTGCGCGAAACCGAGGAGCGCCTGCGCGGAACGCTCGCCGCCGTTACCGAGCTCAGCGACACCGCCATCTCCCAGGCCAGCGCTCTCAAGGCGATGAACTCCGAACTCGAAGAACGCGTCCGCAAGCGCACCGCCGACCTCCGCTCCGCCAACATGGACTCCCTCCACATGCTCGCTGTCGCCTGCGAAGCCAAGGACCACGACACCGGCGAACACGTCCTCCGCGTCCAACGATACACCGAACTCCTCGCCCGCGAACTCGGCTGCACCACCCACGAGGCCCACGAGTACGGCTACTCCTCCATCCTCCACGATGTCGGCAAGGTCCACATCCCCGATGCCATCCTCCACAAGCCCGGCGCCCTCTCTGACGAAGAGCGCAAAATCATCAACGAGCACCCCCTCGCCGGCGAACGCATCCTCGGCCGCAACCCCTTCTTCGCCTGCGCCCGCCGCATCGCCCGCCATCACCACGAAAACTGGGACGGCTCGGGCTATCCCGACAACCTCTCCCGCTACGGCATCAGCGTTGAAGCCCGCATTGTCCACGTCGCGGACGTCTTCGACGCCCTCACCTCCCGCCGCCCCTACAAAGCCGCCTGGGGCCACGTCGAAGCTCTCCGCGCCATTGGCGAAATGACCGGAAAAGCCTTCGATCCCGAAATCGTCGCCGCCCTGATCTCCCTCGCCTCCCGCGGCGAACTCGAACGCGCCGCCACCGCGGCATGAAAACACCGGCGGGGGAAACGTGATGCCGAGGACCACTTGCCCTAGAATCAAGCGTCTTTCAATCGAGGACCCTTGATGCGCATCGCGCTTGCCCAGATCGATCCCACCGTCGGCGACATCGTCGGAAACCTCCGCAAGCACCTCGCCATGCTCCACGACGCCAAGGCCCGCGGGGCCGAAGTGATCCTCTTTCCGGAGCTCAGCATCCTCGGCTATCCCCCCAAGGACCTTCTCCTCAAACCCGCCGTCATCCAACTCTGCCTCGCAGCCGTCGAAGAAGTCGCCCGCGCGGCACAAGGCATCACGGCCATTGTCGGATATGCCGAGAAAAGCGCCGGCTCCGCCGGCCGCCCCCTCCACAACGCCATCGCCGTCGTGCGCGATGGCAACATCCTCGCCAAGCGATTCAAGAGCCTCCTTCCCACTTACGACGTCTTCGACGAATCCCGCTACTTCGAGCCCGGTCCCGACACCGAACTCACCTTTATCGACAACCGCCCCGTCGGCGTCTCCATCTGCGAAGATCTCTGGAACGATGAAAAATTCCTCGAACGCCCGCTCTATCATTTCAACCCGATCGGCGCGCTTGCCGAGGAAGGCGCCAAGCTCCTCTTCAACATCTCCGCCTCCCCCTTCGTCCTGGGCAAAAACGAATACCGCCACAAGCTCTTCGGCTTCCAGGCCCAGCGCTGGCAAATGCCGATCGTTTACGTCAACCAGGTCGGCGGCAACGACGAACTCGTCTTCGACGGCAACTCCGTCGTCTTCGACAAAGACGGCAACATCCTCGCCCAGGCCAAAGATTTCGAAGAAGACCTGCTGATCGTCGATCTCAACGAATCGAAAATCGAAAATCAAAAATCGAAAATCGCCCCGCGCTCGGGCATCGCCTCGATCCATGCGGCGCTTGTCCTCGGCCTGCGCGACTACGTCCGCAAGTGCGGCTTCAAAAAGGTCGTCCTCGGCCTCTCCGGCGGCATCGATTCCGCCGTGGTCGCCGCCCTTGCCGTCGATGCGCTCGGCGCCGAAAACGTCATGGGGGTGAGCCTCCCCTCCCGCTACAGTTCCGACCACTCCAAATCCGACGCACAAGTCCTCGCTGAACGCCTCGGCATCACGTTCCACACCGTGCCGATCGAACTTCCCCACAACGCGATGGAACAGGCGCTTGCCCCGCTGTTCGCCGGCACCAAAGAAGGCCTCGCCGAGGAAAACATCCAGGCCCGCCTCCGCGGAAATGTCCTCATGGCCCTCTCCAACAAATTCGGCCACATGCTGCTGACCACCGGCAACAAGAGCGAAGTGGCCGTGGGCTACTGCACGCTCTACGGCGACATGTGCGGCGGTCTCGCCGTGATCTCCGATGTCCCCAAAACGATGGTTTACGAGCTCGCACGCTACATCAACGAGGACTGGCAAAATCGCGGCAAAGCGGGGCCGATCCCGGAAAGCACCATCACAAAGCCGCCGAGCGCGGAATTGCGTCCCAACCAGAAGGACCAGGACTCTCTCCCGCCGTACGACATCCTCGATGCGATCATTGAACGCTACGTGGAGCAGGAAGAAAGTGTCGCCGACATCATTCGCGGCGGCTTCTCCCCGGAAGTCGTCGCCAAAGTCGTCCGCCTCATCGACATCTCGGAATACAAACGCAAGCAGATGGCCCCCGGCCTCAAGGTCACCAGCCGGGCCTTTGGCTTCGGCCGCCGCATGCCCATCGCCCAGGGCTTCGATCCGAAGTGGAAGAATGTCCGCGGCGACATGGAGGGAACCCCCCGCCCCTGAATCAGACTAACGCAGCTCAGCCGCAACTGTCTGACCAGACGCGGAGCGTTGGAGGCGATAACGACAATTTGCTACACTCTCCGTTTGCCTTTTTCCAAGCGCATGAGGGTCTATGCATTCCTGGTGGCGGGTTCTCCGCGGCGTATGGCCGTACCGTGTCCTCGTGGTCATCAGCATCGTCTGTGCACTCGGTGTCGGCCTCAGCTACGCGTCGGGCGTTGCCGTGATGCTCCCCGTCCTCAAGATCTTCATCTCCACCGAAGGCATCCACGGCTGGGCGGACCGCACCGCGGCGCAGGATCGCCTGGGCGTTGCAATCTGGGACCTCGACCAGAACGCCCAGCGCGGCCGGGCGGGGCTGGTCATCGAATCCGCTGATTCGAAGAAAGTCGCCTCTCCCGCACTTGACCCCACCGGCCAGGCCTTCAAGGAAATCATCTCCGTCACGAATGACGAGGCCCAGAAGACCATTACGCCCCCTGCGTGGAAGGGCATGATGAACCTCGTCGCCCGCGCCGCGCCGCACAGCCATGTCACCTTTGTGATTCGCGGCGAAGACAACAAGGTGCAGACCCTCAAAGGCTTGGATATGCCCGGCCTCTCGTTTCACGAGCGGCTGCTGCTGCGGGCCACCGACCTGCTTCCCCAGGATCCCTTCAACTCCCTCGTTTATCTCGTGCTGTTCTTCATTTTCCTGTGCATCATTGGTTCCACCTTCCGCTACTACCAGCAATACCTCGGCATGGCGGTGGCGACGCGGGTGATCGCGGACCTCCGACGCCGCATGTACGACCGCATCACGCAGTTGCCGACAAGCTACTTCGCGCAAAAGGGCACCAGCGACCTGATGAGCCGCCTGACGCAGGACACCAACACGCTGACGGACGGCGTGTCGATGGCGTTCGGCAAGGCGATCCAGGAGCCCGTGAAGGCGGCCTTTTCCTTCGGCCTTGCCGTCTGGCTGGACTGGCGGCTCACCGCCATGATCGTGATCTGCACGCCTCTCCTGGCCCTGATCATTCGCAAGTTCTCCAAGCGGATGCGCAAGGCGGGCCGGCGGGCGCTGGAAAACTGGTCGAGCATGCTCGGAATCATCAATGAGACCCTGATCGGCGCCCGCGTGGTGAAGGCGTATTCCGCCGAAGGGTACGAACGCCGGCGCTTCGCCCGGGTGAATAAGGCGCTGGTGAAGGAGCAGACCCGGCTTGCCCACTATGGCAGCCTGAGCCGGCCGACGATTGAAACGCTGTCGATCATTGTCACGAGCATTCCGATGCTGATCGCGGCACGCTGGGTGATCGAACACAAGATTGAGCGGGACGTGTTCGTGACGGTCATGGTTTGCTTCGCGGCAATGCTGGAGCCGTTGCGGAAATTGTCGGATGTGAATTCGCGTGTACAGCAATCAAACGTGGCGGCGTCGCGGGTGTTTGAAGTGGTGGACATGCCGTCGGAGCCGAACCACGATCATTCGCTGCCGAAGCTGGCGCGGCACGCGGAATCGGTGGAGTTTCGCGACATTGTTTTCTCCTATCCGGGTCACGAAGAGGTCGTGCTCAAGAACGTCAGTTGCAAGGTGCTGCACGGGCAGACGGTGGCCGTCGTCGGCGGCAACGGCAGCGGTAAATCGACATTGTTGAATCTCCTTCCGCGTCTCTATTGGCCGACAAGCGGGCAGGTGCTTATCGATGGCATCGATATCTCGACCGTGAGCCTGCGCAGCCTTCGCAAACAGATCGGCCTGGTCACTCAGGACACGCTGCTGTTCGCAGACACGATCTACAACAACATCGCCTACGGCACCCGGCATGCGAGCAAGGAACAAGTCATCGACGCGGCACGCCGGGCGTATGCCCACGATTTCATCAAGGATTTCGACGAGGGCTACGAAACCCGCGTCGGCGAACACGGCATACGATTGTCGGGCGGCCAGAAGCAGCGCATCGCAATTGCTCGCGCCATCCTCCACGATCCATCGATTCTCATCCTCGATGAGGCGATGAGCCAGATCGATTCCGATTCGGAAATGAAGATCAGCCTCGCACTTCGCGAGTTCACTAAGAACCGCACCGTGCTGATGATCGCTCACCGTTTTCAGACTGTGGTAAACGCCGATCAGATCATCGTGCTCGATCAAGGTCGCGTCGCTGGGATTGGAACGCATAGCCAATTGATTGAAACGTGCCTCGCGTACCGCAAGCTGTACGAAAACCAATTCCGCGAGACTGATGGCGGGGAGGCGGCTTAAACGCCTCGGCGCGACCGCGCTTAATTCCGCGGGACGCTTGGCGTATACTCCCCCGGCTATGGCAAACAAACTGCTCCTCGTAAATGGCACGGTGATTGACCCTTCGCAGAAGCTGGAAAAAGCGGCGGAGGTGCTGGTCGTTGATGGGAAGATTGCGGAGATTGGGACGGGGCTGAAGGGGAAGGCGGGGGAGGGCGTGATGGTGATCGACTGTGCGGGGTGCTTAGTCACGCCGGGGTTGATCGATATCCATGTGCATTTTCGGGAGCCGGGGCAGGAGGCGAAGGAGACCGTGGCGACGGGGAGCGCGGCGGCGGTGGCGGGGGGATTCACGACGGTTTGCTGCATGCCGAACACGGTGCCGGCGCTGGATGATGACACGCAGATCGGGTTTGTGTTTGAGCGGGCGCGGGAGGCGGGGTTGTGCAACGTGCTGCCGGTCGGGGCGATTACGAAGGGGCGGAAGGGGGCGGAGCTCGCGGAGATGGCGTTGATGCATGCGGCAGGGGCGATCGGGTTTTCGGATGATGGCGTGGGGGTGAATTCGGCGGCGGTGATGCTGAAGGCGCTGCAGTATGTGAAGATGCTGGGGAGCGTGCTGACGCAGCATTGCGAGGAGCATTCGCTGTCGGGCGGGCCGATGAACGCGGGGCCGACGGCGGTGAAGTTGGGTCTGGGCGGATTGCCGGCGGTGGCGGAGGAATTGATGATCGCGCGGGACCTGCTGCTGAACAAGCGGATCGGGGCGCGGTACCACGTGCAGCATATTTCGACGGCGGGGGCGGTCGAACTTGTGCGGCGGGCGAAGCGGGACGGCGAGCCGGTGACGGCGGAAGTGGCGCCGCACCATCTGTTGTTGACGGATGAATTGTGCGGGAGTTTGAACGGGGGGTACGACACGAACACGAAGATGAATCCGCCGCTGCGGACGAAAGCGGATATTGAGGCGTGCATTCGGGGGGTGGTGGATGGGACGATTGATTGCCTGGCGACGGACCATGCGCCGCACACGCGGGAGGAGAAGGAACTGGAGTTCGACAAGGCGCCGTTCGGGATCGTGGGGCTGGAGACGGCGCTGGCGCTGTATGCGAAGGCGCTGGTTGAGCCGGGGCATCTGACGTGGGGGCAGTTGATCGAGAAGATGACGAGTGCGCCAGCGCGGGTGATGAATATTCGGGGGAAGGGGACGCTGGCGGTGGGCGCGGATGCGGATGTGACGGTGTTTGATCCGAAGGGGAAGTGGACAATCGATCCGGCGAAGTGTTTTTCGAAGAGCTGCAATACGCCGTTCGGCGGGTGGGAGGTGGCGGGGAAGGTGAAGTGGACGATCGTGGGTGGGCGGGTGGTGTTTGATGGGGAGAAAGTTCTTGTGGCGGCGAGTTGAGGGGCGACTGTGGCGTACATTGTGGACACGTACAACGCGGTACATGCGGGGGCGGCGATGGGCGGGGCGCTCAGCGGGCTGACGGTGCGGAAGTTGTGCCAGTGGATTTCGTCGAGCACGCAGATGGGGAAGGTGACGCTGGTGATTGATGGGCGGGCGAAGCCGGATGAGCCGTCGGAGAATGAGTTTCCGGGGATTCGGATCGTGTATTCGGGGGCGGGGATTTCGGCGGACCAGGTGATCGGGCAGATGGTGGAGGTGTCGGGGAACAAGAAAAAGATCACGGTGGTGACGAATGATCGAGCGGTGGCTTTGCATGCGCGGCGGAACTTTGCGAATGCGATGAGCTGCGAGGCATTTTTGTCGCAGTTGATCGGGGCGAAGCCGAGCGGGGAGACGGGGAAGGTGCTGCCACCGCACAAGACGCAGGGGACGGGGACGAGCGGGGAGACGGAGCACTGGATGAAGGAGTTTGGCATCAAGCAGGAGCCGAAGGCGGCGCCGAAGATGCCGACGGGGGATGAGATTGAGGACCTCGATATCGAGGATCTGCTGGGGCCCCGCTGACTTTCCGTTCATGTTCCCCTCCCAATTGTGGATCAGAGTTCTCCGTTGAGTTTTTGGAGGCGCGGGCTGGTGAGGAGCATCCACTGGATGCGTTCGAAGTGTTCGAGCCATTCGGCGGTGTTATTGGCGAGGGCGGTGGTGGAGGGGGCGTCGATGCCGGTGGGGCAACTGGCGCCTTCGAGTTTGGAAAGGTGGGTTTTGGCTTTTTCGCGGTAGGTGGCGAGGGTGCGTTCGCCGAAGCGTTCACATTCGAACCAGTCCTGGGAGAGGAAGACGAGGACGGGGACGCGCGGGGCGCCGCAGATGGAGAGTTCCTTGGCGACGGCGACATCCCAGGCGGAGAGGTTTTCGTAGCCAGACTGGGCGGCGAGGGCCTGGTCGCGTTGTTCGGGGGTGATGAAGCCGAGGCCGGTCATGACGTCGCCGATGCGGACGTTGAGGCCTTTGGCGCGTTGTTCGTCCTGGGCGAGGACGGCTTTTTCGACGCGTTCGGGGGTGAGGAAGCCGAGCTTGACGAGGACTTTGCCGAGCTGGGTGGAGCGGATGTCGTTGGGGTCGTCGGCGGTGCCGGGGCGTGGGGCGGCGTTGGCGTTGGGGTCGAAGTTCTGGGCGCGGTTGACGAAGCGGAGGTCGATCCGGTCGGGGCAGGCCTCGGCGATTTTCTGGAAGATGGGGCAGGCGTTGACGCAGTCGCCACACCAGGGGCCGGCCATGCAGAGGACGTTCATTTTGCGGCGGAACCAGGTGAGGAGTTTGAGCTGGGGGTCGGTGAGGGAGACGGCGTCGTAGACTTGCTGCCAGCGGGTGCGGTGGTCGTCGGTGGCGTAGCGGGCGAGGAAGTCGTTGTAGGGGAGGGCACGGTTGAAGACGGTGCGGAAGTCGAAGGGCATGTTGGGGCTCCGGTTTGGGGTACGGACGATGCGAAGTGTAGCGGGAGTGGTGGGAAATTGCCCATTGCCGATTGGCAAATGGGGGGAGGGATGCGATTTTCCAGCAAGAATATCAGGGTGTTTTGCGTGGGGGTGCGGGAATCCAGCAAGATTATCAAGTTCCTGGGGAGGTATTTGCGGTTTTTCAGCATGATTATCAAGTTGTTGGGTGTTGACGCCACACCCCCTGGGGGAAGCGTTCCGAGGCGGGGGCGGAGGGGAGAGGGGCCGGGGGTGGCGTGGGGGTGTGGGGTTTGGTTGAGTGGGTGCACCGGGGTGCAGGTTGTGGGGTTTTGAGCGGGAAATGAGGGTGGTTGGGGAGGATACTGCACCGGGGTACAGGGTGGGGCTGCAACGGGTTGCAGGATGTGCTGTAGAGACTGCATGGGGGTACAGGGTAGAGCGGAGGAGTATGCATAGTGGTGCAGTCTATTGAGGGGCTGCATGTAGGTGCAGGTGCCCCCGAGAGCCGCAGGTATTGCAATCCCCGGGCTCTGGGTGTGATATTCTGTCCGGTGTTTTCAGTTGGAACATCCGCACCCCCTGCGCGACGTTTCTTCGCTTTCTTCGCTTCGTAACTGTTTACGGCTTCCGTTCCCCCCCTCCCCCGTGCGACGTAAATTGTCCACAAATGCAATGGCCACAAATGAATGCGCTTGGGCAGGGCGTTGCTGCTATGGCAACGGGCGGCAAACAGTTACTTCGCTTCGACTCGGTGGATTCACGTTAGCAATTTGTTTGGACTATCTCAAGAGAAAAATGCGGGCTTTTCGGGACTGAAGATGAACGTGGGCAAGTGCGAGAAAGCATTGAGCACGAGAGTTGGATCGGCCACCAAGCCACCAAGAGCACCAAGAGCACCAAGAGCACCAAGAAATCAAAAGTAAGCGCAGGACATTGGAAAGGTGAAGATCAATCACCTGCGTTTGGGCACACCTTCACTGGGTCTGCGCGGCCTGAATGAGGGCTTGGAAGAGAAGGTCGTGGGGGGTGTTGGCGAGGTTTTCGGGGTGCCATTGGACGGCGAGCCAGAAGGGGAGGGTGGGGTCTTCGAAGGCTTCGATGAGGTTGTCGGGGGCGAGTGCGGTGGGGAGGAGGCCGTGGCCGAGTTTGGCGATGCCCTGGTGGTGGCGGGAGTTGGCCTGAAGCTGTTCCAGCTTCAGAGCCGCGGCGAGTTTGGTGTTGGGGTGGATGGTGACGTTGTGGAAGTTGGTGCGGTCGCCTTTGCGGGCGTGCTGGATGGGGGAGTCGGGGAGGGCGTCGGGGAGGTGTTGGTGGAGGGTGCCGCGGCGTTGGACGTTCATGGTTTGGCAGCCCATGCAGATGCCGAGGGTGGGGAGCTGGCGTTGTTCGGCGAGGGCGAGGAGGGCGAGGTCGAAGGATTGGCGTTCGGGGTCGGCGAGTTTGGTGTTGGGGTGGGGAGTTTGGCCGTAGAGTTTGGGGTCGAGGTCGTCGCCGCCGGGGACGATGAGGGCGTCGATGTTGTCGCGCATTTGGGCGCGGGCGTCGGGGTCGTGGGTGATGGGGAGGCGGAGGGGGAGGCCGCCGTTGCGGAGGACGGCGTTGGGGTAGTCGATCATGAGTTCGAGGGTTTTGCGGGATTCGTCGGGGCCGCCGACGTCGAGGGTGATGCCGATGCGGGGGCGGGGCATGGGGATTCTCCGGTTGGGATTATTTTGCTATGCGACGGTGCAGTGTAGCGGGTTCGGGTTAAGTGGTTAAATGGTTGAGTGGTTAAGTACGTGGCGAGGGGGTGCAATGGGGTTATGCGTCCGTGAGGCACGGGCTATTGATCTTCACCTTATGAATGTCCCGGGAAATGAGTCGGCCCTTCGAGTTTGGGAAAAAATGCATTGACATTTGGTGATTTTCGGCAGGGTACAATCGGGACATGGATGACAAAACTCTTCCAGGGATGGAGCACGTAACCGGCGCCGGCAAAGGGGGCAGCGGCGTATCGGATGCGGACCATCAGGACCCGGCAGCTGCACGCGTGATCTCCCCAGAACGCTCGCGGGTGCAGATGCGGTGCTGCTCGCTCGATGAACTCGTCCCTTTGGACCACCCCGCGCGAATGGTCTGGCAGGTTACCGGCAACCTGGACCTCTCGGCGTTTGAAGCACCAATTAAAGCACGGGAAGGTTCCGCGGGCCGTAGCGCCATCGATCCACGATTGCTGGTCGCCCTGTGGCTCTATGCCACGATGGACAACGTCGCCTCGGGCCGGAAGCTTGCGGAACTCTGCCAGTCGCATGTCGCTTACCAGTGGCTCTGCGGCGAAGTGAACGTCAATTACCACACCCTCAATGACTTCCGCGTCGGCCATGCCCAGGCCCTCGATGCACTCTTCACGCAGGTGCTGGGGCGATTGATGAATGCGGGGCTGGTCAGGGTTCAGCGCATTTCCCAGGACGGTCTGCGGGTGCGTGCCAGTGCCGGATCGAGCAGCTTTAAACGCCAGGAGAAGCTCGAATCGTGCCTGCGTGAAGCCAAGGAGCACCTGCGGGATCTGGATCGTTTGCGGGATGAATCGCCACAGCAGGCCGAAGCACGATCCGAGGCGCTCCGGATTGCGGCAGCCGAGGACCGCGTCCGGCGCATCAATGAGGCGATCGCCGCCTGCCAGGAGCAGGACACGCAGAAGAAGGCTCGCCAGTCCAACCCAAAAAAGCGCGAAGCCCCCAGCCGCGGATCGACTACTGACGCCGATGCCCGGCGGATGAAGATGGCCGATGGGGGCTTTCGCCCGGCGTACAACCTTCAGGTGGCAAGTGATACCGAGAGCCGCGCGATCGTGGCGGTTCAGGCGACCAACAGCGGCGGGGATGCACTCTTGCTCGAACCGATGCGGCGGGAGATTGAACGCCGCACCGGACAAACGCCCGTCGAACAACTCGCCGACGGCGGGTATGTGAGTTTAAACAACGTCGATCAGGCGGCTCAGGAACAGGTGACACTCTACATGCCCGTGCCCGAACCACAGAAAGAGGGGCAGAATCCCTTTGAGCCAAGACGCGGCGACAGTGAAGCCGTCGCGGCCTGGCGCACGCGGATGGGCGAGGCCCAATCGCAGGCGATCTATCAGGAGCGAATGAGCACCAGCGAGACGATCAATGCGGACTTGCGGACCTGGCGGGCATTGGGAAAGCTGGCGGTTCGCGGTCTGGGCAAGGTTCAGTGCCTGGCGCTCTGGTCGGCGCTGACCTACAACCTGATGCACTTTGCCGGGGCATTCCTCGCGGGGTAACCCGGGAATCGCAGGAAGGCGCTTTGCGTTAATTCTCCGGCCCGGAATACGCCCCATCATTCAATGCGAATACGATTCCCGCCGATTCTGCATGCCCCTGGCATTTCATTTTTGATTTTTTCCCACACTCTTCGGGCCTTCGACCGATTTCGTTGGGTGTCGGTCCATGGCCTTCCGGCCATGGCTACTGAAAGTCGGCCCATTCGGGCCTAGACTGCCCGGCCCAAAGGCCGGGGCTAAACGGGGACATTATTTTGGTGAAGATCAATA
>JBQCGD010000010.1:0-29604 GCA_051955985.1 Phycisphaerae bacterium
CGCTGCTCAAGACCTTCGCCTACACGATGAAGACCAAACCGCTTATCGAGTGATTTTGTCATTGGCGCATCTGCCATTTTTGTGTCACTTGTAACGTTGTGGGCCGTCGCACAGGTGTATGACGGTCGCTGTCACTTGGCCGTTAAATAGTTAAGTGGTTAAGTAGGGTTCGAGAGCCGCGGTGCTTTCGAATACGCGTCAGCGACTTAACCATTTAACCACTTAACTACTTAACCGTCTCCTTATACCTGGCGGTTTTTTTCCCACGTCAGGGCGGCGCCCTGGAGGACGAGGTCGGGGACGAAGGAATCGACGAGGCCGTTGTCGGGGAGGGCCCCGAGGAGGGCCTGGGCGTCGCCGCCGGTGGCGACGACGTGAGGCCAGGCGCCGAGGGCGGTGGCGTAGCGTTCGAGGAGTTCGCGGACGGCGCCGCGGGCGGAGGCGTAGAGGCCGAGGTTGATGGCTTCCTGGGTGAATCGGCCGAAGGGGACATCGTCGGCGGGCGGGGTGAGGGAGGAGGCGGGGAGCTGGGCGGTGAAGTCGTGGAGGGCCTTGGCGGACATGATGAGGCCTGGGGCGATGGCGCCGCCGCGGAAGATGCCTTCGTCGTCGATGCAGTCGACGACGAGGGCGGAGCCGACCTGGATGATGGCGCAGGCGGCTTCGACGTTGACGTAGGCGGCGAGTGCGCCGAGGAGGCGGTCCTGGCCGACGGTGGTTTCGTCGCGGAGCATGGTTTTGAGGGGGACCTTGATGTCGCGGCCGATGATGAGCGTTTTGGCTTCGAGTTTCTGCCGGGCGGCTTTTTCGATGCGCTGGGTGAGTTCGGGCACCACGGAGGCGATCACAATCTCTGGTGCGCCGACGTCTTCATCCTCCTCGCTGCTCTCGCGCTGGGTTTTTTCCCACAGCATTTCGAGGCTGGAGGCGAGGTCTTTTTCGAGGTCCGCGTGGAGGATGTGGATGGAGGGGTCCTGCGCCTTGCCGAAGGTGTAGACGTTGAGGCCGACGCGGGAGTTGCCGATGTCGATGGCGAGTACGCTCATGGAAGTCCCTTTCAACAGCAGGGGAGAAGAACGTCAGATGTCGGTCTTTTTCCGGTTGTAGAATTTGCCCTTGCGGCGGTCGTCGGCCTTGATGGCTTCGATTTCGGCTTCCAACTCGGGGTCGATGGGGGCGGGTGTCGGGTGTCGGGTTTCGGGTTTCGGGGAATCCGTTGGGGTGGTTTTGGCTTTGACGCGGGCGGCGTGGGCGGTTTTGCGTTCCTTGGCGGTGATGCGTTCGCCGCCTTTGCCGCGCTTTTTGGGCGGCTGCGGCTCGATCAGCTTGCGCTTGATCTTGCGGAGTTCTTTGCGGGTGGGCGGCTTGGGCGGGGGCGGGACTTCTTCGCCGGTGGCGTTGATGAAGCCGGAATGATCAGGTTCCAGCGCGCCTTCCTCGACGGGTTCCCAGTCGCCTTCGTTGGCTTCGGCTTCCGCGTATTCGAACATTTCTTCGTCGGTGCGCTTTTTGGCGGCGACAGGGGGGATGTAGGGGCGTTCTTCGATGAGGGGGGCGGCTTCGGGGGCTTTTTGGACCTGCTGCCAGAGGGCTTCGAGGAGGGGGCGGAGGCCGGTGCCGGCGACGGCGGAGATGGCGAAGATTTGTTTGCCGGGGAGTTCGGAACGGAGGTCGGCGAGGGCTTCACTTGCGCCGGCGAGGTCCATTTTGTTGGCGGCGAGGAGTTCGGGTTTGGCGGCGAGCTTGGGGGAGTACTCCTCCAGCTCCTTGCGGATCTGGCGGTAGGCGTCGATGGGTTTGGTTTCGTCCACGGGGAGGATGTCGATCATGTGGACGAGGACGCGGGTTCGTTCGATGTGGCGGAGGAAGTCGAGGCCGAGGCCTGCGCCTTCGGAGGCGCCTTCGATGAGGCCGGGGATGTCGGCGATGACGAGGCGGCGTTCGGCGTCGAGTTCGGCGATGCCGAGCTGGGGGGTGAGGGTGGTGAAGGGGTAGTCAGCGATTTTGGGGCGGGCGTGGGTGAAGCGGGAGAGGAGGGTGGATTTGCCGGCGTTGGGGAGGCCGACGATGCCGACATCGGCGATGAGGCGGAGTTCGAGGTGGATTTCGCGGACCTGGCCCTTGATGCCGGGCTCGGCGAAGTCGGGGGCTTGGCGGACGGAGTTCATGAAGTGGACGTTGCCTTTGCCGCCTTTGCCGCCCTTGGCGATGCGGACCTTGTCGCCGGATTTTTTGAGGTCGGCGATGAGGAGGCCGGAGGTTTTGTCGTAGATGAGGGTGCCGGGGGGGACCTTGATGGTGAGGTCGGCGCCGTCGGCGCCGGCTTTCTTTTTACCGAGGCCGGGGTCGCCGGGTTTGGCGTACCAGTGGTGTCGGCCGACCATGTCGAGGAGGGTGTCGACGCCGTGGACGGCTTCGAGGAAGACGGAGCCGCCGTCGCCGCCGTCGCCGCCGTCGGGGCCGCCCTGGGGGATGTATTTTTCCTTGCGGAAGGAGACGCATCCGCGGCCGCCATCGCCGGCGTGGACAAGGATGTCGGCTTGATCAACGAACATGGGGGCCCTCGGGGGTTTACGGAAAAACGAAGAGGGATATTGTAGCAGGAATGGGTGCGGGAGGGAGGCGGGGAATGGGGTCTGGGGTCTGGGGCCTAGGGTCTGTGGCGGGGAGACGTGGGGCAGGTGGGGGGAATTCAGAATTCAGGGTTCAGAATTCAGAATAGAGGGGGGGGAGTCCGCCAAGGGTGGGTGCGTCGTTGGCGGTCTGTCGATTTTGGGCTGAAAATGCGGGTGGGGGGTTGCCTAGATTACCACGGCGGGGTCGCGGAGGATGGAATGAAGGGGGGTGGCGGGGGGAGGGGTGGGGGTAGATTGCCACGGAGTAGAGTGCCAAGGTGTGTGCGCGCGGTTGGCAATGTGGGTTTTTGAGCGAAAAACGTGGGTGGCCTCCTCTTGGGGGAAGATGGACAGGAGAAGGTGGACAAGGTGGGTGCGGGGTTGTCCATGTTCTTTGGTCCATGTGATGGGATTGCGGAATGAAAGTGGTCAGTGGTCGGTGGTCAGTAGGGGAAGGGGTGGGAGTTGGGGGCGGGGAGAGGGGGGAAATTGGTTCTTTTGGGGGTGAGAGAAGGGGAGTTGGGGCGGTTTTGGGGTGGTTTGGGGCGCGAAAGTGCGCGCTGGGAGGGGGTTTTGGAGGTGCGACTGGGTGGGTTGGTGGTACGCAGTGACCGATTGCGATCGGAATGAGGAGGGGGGAGTTGGCAATGCGTCAGTGGAGGGTCGAGGGGTTGGGTTGGGTCTGGAGGAGTATTACCCCTTCGGAGAGGGCAGTAGCTTTTCTTCTCCGCTGGTGAACGGCAAAGTTAGATGAATTAGATGCGTGCATTCGTCATCGATACCAGTCTCCAATCTTTGGCTGCAAATTTCTCTCAACCGAATGCGATCTTTGAAACGATGCGATTCATTGAGATGGTGACGGCGAAACAGGGCTGGATAGAACCACGATGCAATGGCATCAATAAATTGGGCCGGACACGGCACTCCTCGAAATGGAAGTCTGATGTCAGCGCTTAAGCTGGAATGCATGTGGCAGTTCGAGTGTAAGCAGCCACCCCATAGATGCGGCTCGTAGTCAATCCGCAGCCACGATGCAGGAAACTCCAGCCGGAGCACTTCGTCCACCAGCACCTTCGTACCATCGACCTCGATTCGTTCACGAGTTTTGGTCTCGGTTGGCTCCAGCGTAGGTTGTTGTACAAATGCGAGATGGGCCTCGTCTAGCGCCGTACCATTCGGCGAAAACCTGTAATAAATTTGAACGATCGAACCGTCGAAAAGCTGGAAGCTGAACTGTCTGTCCTTCGCCAATTGTTCGAAGTCTGCCCTAAGGATTCGATCCGGTAAGTGACGCCTGTCGTCAGTCTCCCATGTGATCGTGTTGTGGATCCTCTTGAAGCGAGGGTTTAATATGAAGCCATCCCACAATCCTTGAAGCCCACGTAGCGATTCCATCGCTTCATTTTGATTCACCCCTCGCCTCCTTCAATCGCTTTAGTTTCTCCGCTAAAACAGCGAGAGTCTCTGCGTCGACTTCCGCTAACGCCCCCACGTCCATCTGGGCGAGATCGCGAACTGCCGATTTCGCGATCTTTACCTCTTTCCTCCGACGAGTGGTTTCAGCTGCGTCGAGATTACGCTGAAGTTTTTGCGGGTCCGGGAACTTGAATTTGAACTCTGGGATGTCTTGGTAGATGTTCCCGATCTCGTTAATCGCTTGCTTCATGCGATCGCCGACTCCCGTTATCCGCACCCATCCTTTGGATCGCGAAATCGACGTAAACGCCTTATTGCGGAGCTCGACTTCTGCAACGTAGTCGTAAAGAGTCTCAAAACTGATGATATATACAATTGGGGCTTCGTTTCCCTTCGCGCGGTATATCGTAGAAAGCGTCACTCGGCCGGGCTCTGCGAATTCATCCGACCCATCGATTAGTCCCGGCACAACGGACGCAACGTTTTGCGCCGAGAGTAACGATTGCAACTTCGCCATGTATTTTTTTGCTGGCAGGGAATCTAGCGAAATCACAATGATGTGCTCCGGCGCAACGCCCTCGTTAAAAATGTCGTTGTAAATTGAGTTTGCGACCCACTGGAGTTCCTCGTCACGAGTGGCAAAAGAATTAACCGCAACCGGGGGCTGATTACCTGTGTAAATTTGCTCGGCGCGATTGGGACTATTTGCGGATGGACGCTTTATCACAACGTCGGCGTCTTTTTCCAACGGGCCCTTCACAACTTCGTAGCCGACAGCCTCCCAGGTTGGAATGTTGGTGATCATTTGGACGCATCCGCGAGGGTTGTGGATGCCAAGGCCGATACCATGGGCCACCATGAGTATCTTGTGGGGGCATCGATACGCCTTGAAAAGCACGAGATCTTTGTCCATGGGACCGGGATACTCGCCATCAAGGTCAACCAAAGGTTGGCCGCGTTCGTCAGTCCCAAATATGTCCTTAGACGTAGGAATCTCAACGGAAGATAGGCTCTGCAATTCATCAAAGGCGAAATAAATACATTTTGGTTGCCGGGCCAGTCTATATAGAACTTGGAAAAATTCCCGTGAAAAATCCTGAGCTTCGTCGAGAAGGATATAATCGTAGTACTCTTCGATATGACGACCAAGGGCGTCCCGGCAGCACGCGCGGAAAGGATTTTCCCGGTCTATCGATTTGGCGTTTTGATAAGTAAGATGCGGTGCCCCCTGTCTTGCACATAGATCGCTGTAGACCCCGTGTTTTGACGATCCACCCCAACCGTGGCGGACGTGCACGACGCTCCAATCCGGATCAGCCTGCTTGTTAACGCGATAGAACTTGGTGATTAGCTCACGTACGGCGTTGTACAAACTCTGGGTATTAAAGGTGAACAGAATCCTCTTGTCGGGGTAATGACTGTGGATGTTAGCTGCTTTCATGGCTAGCAGGACGGTCTTGCCGGTTCCGGCTAAACCTCGGATGCGCTGGGGGCCTGGAGGTATCTGAATTGCGACTTTGGATTGTTGGTCGTCGAGAAGGGCGATGTCGCGCTCAAGGATACGGATGGCTTGCCCCAGGCGATCCGACGTCTCAGTTGTAACGGTATTGTGTTTAGTGAGAGCAGACGCCGACTGAAACACTGATTTCGCCAATTTCCAGTCCAACTCGCTCATAGGGGCGCGCGCTGCGGGGAGGTGGGTTGAGGCTGCATCCTGCCAAATTATAAATTCTTGGTCGAGTTCTCCGAACTTGTTCTCAAAATCGGCCTTAGAAATATTGGTTAGGGCGA
This sequence comes from Phycisphaerae bacterium, assembly GCA_051955985.1. GTDB lineage: Bacteria > Planctomycetota > Phycisphaerae > WQYP01 > WQYP01 > DATKPA01. Next base: position 5,823 of record JBQCGD010000010.1, read on the forward strand.
TGACAGGGCGAACGAGAACCTTGTTCCTTAGAGCGCGCTCTTGATTGAAGCGATAGTTCAGGCTGAGGATGAAGTCGTCTAGGTCTAGGAGCGGAGATTCCATGGACGCGCCTCTGAAATTCCAGATATCTGGTGTGATCGCGTCAATATCGTTGAGGTGGAGTGGAACTATTCTTACCGCGAGGCATCCAAATCTGCGCGCCAAAACAACGATATCCGGCGAGACGCCTGTGCCTGACCCGAGGTTGGGATGCCGGTAGTAGGCGATCCCGTCGTCATCGTTAAAGTGCGCCTTTAGCTTCTCCCAGACGCTCTGCGCGGCGAAATCGTCTTGGTACGTGGGAAGGGCGGGGATAAATTGCATGCCGTTGCTCCAAGGCCGTTTTGGCCAGAGGTAACGGCCTTGGCGAGCGTTGTCAACCAGAATGTCAGGCCGGTGCCTAGCGCGTGAGCTACGACCCGGCGGTCCGTTGGACCGGCGCTACACGGGGGTGGGATGCGATGGCGGAGGGGATGCGACGTTGCGAGCGTGGGGGAGGGTGGGAGTGTTCGGGGGTGCGTGGGGAGACGCCGCGGAGTCGCAAGCGTGGGTGAGGGTGCAAGTGTTCAGGGGCGGGTGAGTTTTGGGGCGTGTTCCGCCGGGTTCTAAAACCCGTCGAATTCGACGGGTTTATCCATTTTGGTTGCCATGGAAGCGCTGCCGCTACGGCAGCGGCTAACTGACCGAGGTTTGGGAAGGGGTCGCTTGGTCAATTTTTTGGGCTTCTCGCGCCTCGCTCCGCATCGGCGGACTGCCCGGCCCTAAGGCCGGGGCTAAACGCGTCGATCTTTGATCGACGGCTAAACGGGGGATTGGATGGGGGAAGATTGGTGATCGGGGTTGGTGGGTTAGCCGAGGACGGTTTCGTAGGTTTCGGCTTTTGGGGGGCCGTCGGGGAGGTTTTCGAATTCGGCGGGCATGCTGAGGGGGTAGGGTTGGTGGAGGTGGACGTCGAAGAGTTTTTCGGAGGCGTCGCGGGAGAAGAGGAAGAAGAGGTTGGGGTCGGTTTTGGATTTGTGGAGGCGGTGGTCGAGGAGGCCGGCTTCGGTGCGGGTGATGGGGACGCGGTTGCGGAGTTCGCGTTCGAGGTCGTCGTTCTGCGTTGGGGATTGAATGTGAAGGCTGCGGTCGTTGGAACGGCGATACATGGGGTTGGGGTGCGGTGGAGGAGGGGACGCGACGTCGCGAGCGTGGGTGGGGGTTCGTGTGGTTAGGGGTGGGTGATTGGGGGGGGATTGCGGGTTCTTGGACGGCGGGGCTTGGGTGGTGATCCAGGTGCCTTCCCGCTTGGTGAATGGTTGTCGTGCCGGCGCTCACGCTACGGGTTCCCTTGGGGGGGCGTTCGGGGCTAGCTGCCGTATTTGCGGATGCGTTCGGGGCGGCGGACGAGGAAGTAGATGAGGGCGCCGAGCCAGTGGAGGAGGATGACGATGAGGAGCCAGATGATTTTGTCGTTGCCTTCGGAGGGTTCCTTCTGGACGATTTCGATGATCATCATGATCCAGAAGATGAGGCCGAGGAGTTCGAGGCCGCCGGCGATGGGGAAGCAGACGCACCAGGGGACGAGCATCATCATGGCGAGCATGGTTCCTTCTCCCGAGAGAGGGGGGGCGAGTTTTCTGCCGTGGAGTACGCGCTGGGCGGGGGCATTGTCCGCAAAAAGAAAAACCCAGAGACGGGGTACGCCTCCGGGTTTTGGGATTTTGGGAGGAAGGGGGGTTTAGGCGGTTGCGGCCTGGGGTTGGGGCTCGATGGAGACCTTGTAGTTGCGGACCTGGACCTTGCCGTCGGCGAGGGCGAAGAGGGTATCGTCGCGGCCGAGGCCGACGTTTTTGCCGGCTTTGAACTTGGTGCCACGCTGGCGGACGATGATGGAGCCGGTGGTGACGAATTCGCCGGCGTAGGCTTTGACGCCGAGGTACTGGGGGTTGGAGTCGCGGCCGTTGCGGGTGGAGCCTTGACCTTTTTTATGTGCCATGATGGGTCCTTTTTGCTGCAGTGCCTGCGTGCGCAGGCTTGCGGCCTGCTTTGGGGATTTCGAGCCGGGTAGTATAGCGGGAGGGGGAAGTTGGAAGCAAGTCGCAAGGAACATGAATCAAGGAGCGAGAATCAAGGAGCAAGAAGTAAGGGGGGGGTGGGAAACATGAGGGGTGCGGAGGATTGGTGGGGTTTGGGGGGTTGTTTGCCAGGGGGGGCTCAGCGATCTGATCGCTGGGCTTTTTGTATTGTTCGCGGGGTTTGGGGTCGCGTGCGCGAAGGTGCTGGCGGTGGTGTGGAGGGGGGATGATCGGCGTTGACGCTACGGGTTTCGTGGAGGGGTTGGGGTTACTTCATGACCCATTTGACGGCTTTGAGGCGGGGTTGGGGTTGGATGCCGATGGCCTGGCCGGGGACGACGTAGTCGAGGATGAGGGTTTTCTGGAGGACGGCGGGCTGGTGGGTGAGGGGGTTTTCGACCTGTGCGGTTTCGCCGGAGAGGCCGGCGATGAAGATCTGGTAGTCGCGGGCGTTGGGGTCGATGTTGGAGAAGACGATGAAGCCGTCTTTGGCGTTGTCTTCGCCCTGGAGGAGTTTGCCGAGGATTTCGGTGGGGCCGAGGAGCTGGTCATTTTTGTAGAGGGATTTGATCTGGTTGATGACGGAGGCGGGGACGTCTTTGAAGGCGGGCTGGACCTGTCCGGTGTCAGTGGAGAGCTGGAAGTCTGGGGTGAAGAGGACATCCTGGTTGGAGTTATTGATGACGGTGTAGCGCATGTACCAGAAGGTTTGGGACTTGCCGTCGACGGAGGTGATGAGGCGTTGGAGGGGTCCGTGGCGGAAGTTGAGTTCCCAACTGATGGGGACGATGGAGGGTTCGGGAGCGGCGAAGGCGTGGGAGGAGAAGGAGAGGGAGCCGGCGCCGACGAGTGCGGCGGCGAGAAGGGAGAGGGTGAAGAGACGGCGCATTGGGGGACCTCCTGCCATATTTACGTACTGTGGGGAAAGTAACTTGTGGCGGGGGTGTTGGCAAGAGCCTGGTAAAGGGACGGGGTCTGGGGAATGGGGTTTGGGGTATGTGAATTTGCGGCGGCCTTCAGATTCGAAAGTGTGGGTTCGGGTAGAATCTTTTTTTATGACGTTGATTGGTCGATTTCGGTTGGTGCGTGGGGGGGAGGAGGCGGCGCTGGTGAGGCGGGGGTTGTTTGTATTGGTGGGGGGACCGGAGGTGAGGCCGGGGGTGCAGATGCGGGGGCGGGCGGCGGAGAATGAGATGAAGGTGGAGGGGTTTCTGGCGTATGCGCGGAGCGTGGGGGTGGATCCGGAGCGGCAGGTGATGGCGTTGGGGAGGAATGGGGCGGGGGAGGAGGTGATTGAGGGGATGTGTTTGTGGGTGCCATCGCCGGGGCGGACGGCGATGCTGTTTGGTCCGGGGTTGTCGGAGCATCCGGAGGCGGCGAAGGGGACGGAGGCGGCGATTGGGGCGGTGCTGGCGGATGCGCGGGAGGCGGGTGTGGTGCTGGTGCAGTCGATGATGGAGCCGGCGGACGCGGCGGGGAAGACGGTGTTTGCGGCGGCGGGGTTGTCGCAGTTGGCGACGCTGACGTACATGGAGCGGAAGCCGCCGGTGCATGCGCCGGCGTACACGGTGCCGGCGGACGTGCGGATTTTGCCGTACTCAGCGGAGACGCATGCCCTGTTTGGGGAGGCGATCGTGAGGAGCTATGAGCAGACGCTGGATTGTCCGGCGTTGTCGGGGATGCGGGAGGTGGAGGACATCATTGCGGGGCACAAGGGCGCGGGGGGGCATTTTGATCCGCAGTTGTGGGGGCTGGTGGTGAACGGGGAGGGGAAGGCGCTGGGGTGTTTGCTGCTGGGGGAGATTGCGGCGCGGAATTGCCTGGAGACGGTGTACCTGGGGCTGGTGCCGGAGGCGCGTGGTCGGGGGCTGGGGCGGGTGTTGATGCAGCGGGTGCTGTCGATTGCGTCGCGTCGGGGGTACGAGGTGACGACGCTGGCGGTGGATGCGGCGAATGCGCCGGCGGTGGGGTTGTATCGGCGGTGCGGGTATGTGAGCGTGGCGCAGCGTGTCGCGATGATTCGGAAACTGGCGTGAGGGCGCGCGTGGGCGCGTGGCAAAAGTGTCGTGCAGGGGGAGCGAGGGGGGGCGATGCGCGGCGTTCTCAGGATTTTTTCATCATCTGGGTGTGTGGGAGCATTTCGAAAAATTGCGGCGCGCGGGAGGAGGGCGCGCGAGCGTGCATTGGGCGGCGTTCGTGGCAGGTGGCGGCTCTTCTACAACCGGTGGTGGTGTGCGGGAAAATACTCGGGGTAAATTTACCGCGATGCACAAGTTCTTGTTTGGCGCGCGTTTATCAACAGGATTGCGGGTGCGTGTGTGGATAACAGGGGGGAAAAATTTTTTTTCCGCGCGCAAGTGTTGATCCTGCGGGCGGAACTGGCGGTGGACAAAAAAGGTTTAAAGAATGGCGATTGTCAGGGGCTTCATCGAATGCTAAAACATCTGCATCTTCGTCGGACAAAAACAGACAAGAGGTAAGGAAAAAAAAGAGAATCGGGCCGGCCGCAAGGAAGGGTCGCACCCGGGCCGTGGGAAATACGCGCAGGCACGAACGATCTGAAGCCAGGGATGGTTGAAGACCACCAGGGACAGAGAGAGCGGGCGGAAGCGAAGAAAGAAACGGAATCCCACCAATACCAAGGGCCACGGATGGCTCGGTCGCGCAGCAATGCGGAGCTTCGACAAGGGGGGCAATGCCTGTCCTCCCATTGTCGAGGGTTGCTCACGACTTACCACCTCCCGTTGCAAGAAGCGACGGGCGCTCCGGCAAAACAGAACCATGATGGTTCCATGTCCAGTTGTAGCTCGTCATGAACCATCAATGGCTGTCGTGCCAAGGAGTTGGCAATGGTTGGTATTGCGCATGTCACGGAAGATTATCCCGGCATCGAGGCGTCTGCCGCGGACGCCTCGGTGTGCCGGGGTCAAGCGGGGTTCCAGAAGAACGCGCAGGGGAGTGAGGCGGCGTCGGTCGAGGAGATCGGCGAAGCGTTGCTGGAACGGATCGGGAGCGCCCGGTATGACCTGTGGTTTGACCGCAAGACGCGTTTGAGCGTGGATGGGAACGCGTTGATCGTGGAAGCGCCGAATGCTTTTGCCGTGAAGTTCATCCGGGACAAATTTTCGGATGACGTGCGGTCGGTGGCTCAGCGGGTGCTGGGGCGGAATGTGGAGGTGTGCGTGCGGCTTGGGGAGATGCAGATCGCACCGGCGGAGATGCCGGCGGCGGATGAACGGCCGTTCGTGGCCACGGCGTCTGTGGCTGCGGCGGCGCCGGTGCTGCAATCCGTCATCAATCCGAAATACACGCTGGAGGAATTCGTGGTCGGGCCTTCGAACCAGATGGCGTACCACGCGGCTGTGCAGGTGGCGCAGCACCCGGGCGAGCAGTTCAACCCGCTGTTCATTCACGGGCACTGCGGGCTGGGCAAGACGCACCTGTTGCAGGGGATCTGCCAGCGATTCGCGAAGCTGCACCCGGGCAAGAAGTGGCTGTACATGACGGCGGAGCAGTTCACGAACGAGTTTCTGGAAGCGATCAAGACGCACAAGACGGACGTTTTCCGCCGGCGCATCCGGAGCGCGGACCTGCTGGTGATCGACGACGTTCATTTCCTGGGGAACAAGAAGGCGACGCAGGAGGAATTCCTGCACACGTTCAACCAGATCGACGGGAGCGGGAAGCAGATCGTGCTTGCGAGCGACTGCCCGCCGAAGCAGATTCACGCCTTGAGCGACCAGCTTTCGAGCCGGTTTATTTCGGGCATGGTGCTTCGGGTGGACGCCCCGGATCTGCCAACGCGCCTGGAGATCCTGCGGCGGCGCGTGATGCGGAACGGGTGGAACGTGTCGGATGCGGTGCTGATGCACCTGGCGCAGTCTTCGACGAGCAGCGTGCGCGAACTGGAAGGGCTTTTGCTGCAGGTGATTGCGGGGATCAAGCTGATCAACGGGGGGCACGGCGCGGAAGCGAACACGGTTCTGACGAGCATCAAGGACCGCACGGCGATGCGGGGTCCGGTTCCGGCGGATCGGATTGTGGCGGTGGTGTCGGAGCATTTTTCGATCACGGCGGCGGCGCTTTTGAGTTCGAGCCGGGAAAAGGTGGTTTCGACGGCGCGGGCGCTGGCAATGTACCTGGCGCGGCAGCACACGGGGATGAGCTACCCGGAGATCGGGCGGGCGATCGGGAACAAGAATCACTCGACGGTGATCGCGGCGTGCCAGCGGGTGGAAGGGTTGCTGTCGGCGGGGGATCTGCTGTGCTGGAACACGCCGGAGGGGGCGAAGCACCAGGCGGTGGCGGATATTGTTCATGATTTGGAGGCGGGCATTCGTCGCGTGAGGTGAGGACGGACGTAAACACGAAGAGCACCAAGGCACGAAGGACCCCGGCGCGGTGGAGCCGCAGACGGGGGTCTGGGGACTGGGGACTGGGGTCTGTGAAGTTGTGGCTCCCATAATGCAGTCAGCGTGGGTAGAAATCGCGCGTTCGTAATACGGGGGGGAGATGGTTTGAACCGCTTCGGCCGGAACTGGAGCGGATTGTTTCGGAGACTGGTGTTCGCGCGTGAGGCGCGGGAAGGCTTACGCCTGAGGGGCCTGAAGGTGGGGGGCAAATTGCGATGCGAGTTTTCTCGTGAAAAACAGGGGGCATCCAGAGAACCGCCGCGCAAAACCTGTTACAATCGCCGATTCCCCCTCGCGGCTCATCTGTGCGTCGCGGGGCTGATTTTGCGGACTGAAACTCGAGCAATTCCATGAAAATCCTTCTTGTCGGCTCCGGCGCCCGTGAACACGCCCTCGCCTGGAAGATCAAACAGTCTCCGCGGTGCGAGCGGCTGTTCATTGCACCGGGGAACCCGGGGATGGCGGGGCTGGGGGAGCTGGTGCCGGTGAAGGCGAACGACGTGGCGGGACTGGTCAAGGCGGCGGGGGATCTTGCGGTGGATCTGGTGGTCGTCGGGCCGGAGGATCCGCTGGCGCTGGGTCTTGTGGATGCGCTGGCCGAGAAGAAAATCAAGGCATTCGGGCCGCCGCGCGCGGGGGCTGCGCTGGAGGCGGACAAGGCATTTTCGAAGAAGATGATGCGGGACGCGTCCATTCCGACGGCCGAGGGGCGGACGTTCACGTCGCTCAAATCCGCCATTGCGTTCATCGAAACCCGGACGGAGCCGCTGGTCGTCAAAGCGGCGGGGCTGGCGAAGGGGAAAGGGGTGATCGTTTGCTCTGACCCGGTCGAGGCGCTGGATGCGGTCCGGAACATCATGGAGAAGAAGATCTTTGGCGACGCGGGGAACAGCGTGGTGATCGAGGAGCGTCTGGAGGGGGCGGAGATCTCGCTGCTCGCGTTTGTCGACGGGGTCAACGCGTACCTCATGGAAGGGGCGCAGGACCACAAGCGGATCGGGGAAAACGACACGGGTCCGAACACGGGCGGGATGGGCGCGTACTCTCCTGCGCCGCTGCTCACGGACAACATCGTTGACAAGGTGCAGCGCGAGGTGATCGTGCCGCTGATGGATTCGCTTCGCCGGAATGAAATCGACTTCCGCGGGATTCTGTACACCGGGCTCATGCTCACGGCGGGCGGCCCGAAGGTGCTGGAGTTCAACGCCCGTTTCGGGGACCCGGAATGCCAGGCGCTGATGATGCGGCTGCAGTCGGACCTCGTGGAGGTGATGCTGGCGACCATCGAGCAGAAGCTGGACCAGGTGACGCTGCAATGGGACCCGCGGACGGCGGTCACGGTGGTCCTCGCGTCGGAAGGGTACGGCTGGAAGCCGGACGACCAGGTGAAGAGAGGGGTGGAAATCACGGGGCTGGAGGAAGCGGGGAAGGTGAAGGACGTCATGATTTTCCACGGCGGCACGGCGAGTGAGGGCGGGAAGCTTGTGACCAGCGGCGGCCGTGTTCTTTCGGTCACCGCGCTGGGGAGTTCCATCGAAGACGCGCGCAACAAGGCGCACGAAGCGATCAGCAGGATCCACTTCGAGGGGATGCAGTACCGCAAGGACATCGGCGCCAAAGCCACGCGCTCCAAATAGATGCCCCCCGTTTCAGGGGTCCCTTGGCGGGTAGGCGGAAATCCTATGGGCCGGCCGATAAGGTCGTGCGTGTGGGGGGCTGCGCGGTTATGCGAAATGCTCTCCTAACCACGACGGGGGATGCGGCGACACCGCGGGCAATTTATTCAGATGCGACATAATGATTTTTCCTCCGCTGTCGATGAGATTCATATGGAGGAACAAGCATGACTACGCTCGATGAATCCGTCGGCACCGCCCCCGCCGCCCCGCCCGTCCAGGTGCTCTGCATTGTTTTTCCCGAGCCTCCGAAGGATGCGCCACCGCCGGCGGAGCACGCGGAGCACGCGGAAATTCCCTGGCCGCAGCGTCTGGTCTGGCCTTGCCGCAAGGGGCAGATCGTTGCACGTCTGATGGCGGTGGACCAGGTTCCGCCGGATCTCGCGGAGCTCACGATAGCGCCGGACGCGCTGCAGACGGGCAAGCACATCGAGTGGAACGGTGACCACACGGCCCTTGTTTCCACCGCGGACGGCCGCTATTTGCTGCGCAAGAACCTTCTCGACGTTGAAACGGAATGGCACCACAAGGAGGATCTCGACGCCACGGCGGGGCCGATCGATTTTCCCGGCGCCGTCCACCTGCAGAAGAGCATTCTCGATCTTGTGCACCTTACGGCTTTGGGCGATATCACGGTGCACGGCTCGATCGAAGCGGCCACGATCCACAGCGGGACCCATGTGACGATTCACCACGGGGTGTGCGCCAAGAATCACGGGCTGGTCTCCGCGGACGGCAACGTTTCCTTCCGGTTTGCCTCGAACGGGCGTGTCCGGGCCCATGGGAACATTCTCGTGGGGAATGAGATCAACAACTCCGACCTGTTCTGCCGGGGGGCCATCCTTGCGGATCACGCGGCACTTCTGTCGGGGCATGTGTGCGCGGTGCAGAAGATCACCTGCGAAACGGCGGGTTCGGATTCAGGGGTCCGGCTGCTGCTCGAGCTCTCGCTGCCGGCGGAGACGCTGGCGGCGATCACGCCGGTGCTTGCGGAACTCAAGCAACTGCACACGCGGTCGCAGCACATTCGGGCGTCGATCGAGCCGTTGATGAAGAACGCCAAGCGGCTGACGAACCAGCAGAAGGAAAAGGCGACGGAGCTGCTCTGCACGGCGGCGGAGCTGGAGGAGAAGGCGGCGGAACTGACGAAGTCGCTGGAATCCGCGGCAGGGCTTCTCGACCAGGTGATGAACGGGACGGTGGAGATCCGGGCCCGGGTTTATCCGGACGTGACGGTGGTCATTGCGGGGCTGCAGACGACTTTTCAGCGCGAGCAGACGGGGCCGTTCAAAATCGCCCGGCGGGATGAAGGGGGGACGCCGCGCCTGGTGGCGATCGACAGCCATAATCACGCGACGCCGCTGCCGACGAACAGCACCGCGCTGCTGCCGGTCCTGCAGCAACTGCGTCTCGCTGCGCATCCGGCGGCGGCGGCTCACAGCGGGAGCACCATTTCCTGATAGGTTTTGCGAAAGCCGGCTTTTTCAAAGGCGGCCTGCCCGTCGGGGTTCTGGTTGGCCACCATGAGGCGAAGCTGCGTGAGTTGATGTCGCCTGGCCCATGCGGCGGCATCCGTGAGGAGGCGTTGGGAGATTCCGCGTCGGCGGTGGGTTTCGCGGACGGCGATGTCCTGCACGTAGGCAAATTCGCTGAAGGTATAGATGGGAATTTCCTTCTCGATGGTGACGAGGATCATTCCGACCACGGCCCCGCCCTCGCCGAACAGGTCATGGGGTCCGGGGAGGGCGGGATCTTTTGCGACCAGGATGAGCATTCGGGGATCATTCAGTCGGCGGTTCAGCCAGCCGAGGTATCCTTCGCTGAGTCCCTCGCGGCGGCCCCAGCGGAGGGGCCAGTAGCGTTCATGCTGGGCCTCGACGGCCATGCAGAGCTCAACCACGGCGGGGAGATCTTCCGCGGACGCCGCCGCAAAGACGATTTGGGCGCTATTATTCATTGCCGGGATTATAGAAGCCCGAAATGAAGTGTGGGGCCGGAGCCCCGGTCGGCCAGGGTCTTTGCGGATTTTGGCCGGCAAGGACGCGTTCCCCGTCGGGGAGAATTGCCACTCGTGTTGGAAGCCGGATGAGCCAGCAGATCACCAACGTCCCCACGACTCCCGCACCGGCGAGTGCGAGCGGCGTGCCGGCGCGCACGAAGTCGCATACGCCTTTGGCGCTTGCGATCGTTTTGAGCGCCGGGATTCTTACCATTGGGATTCCGCTGGGGATGGCGTTCCTGATGTGGAACCGGGCGGCGATCGATGCCCCGAAACACCTTGGGGACGCGATGCGGGGGTTTGCGGCGGATGTGCTGCAGCCGAAGGTCACGGTGAACGAAGTGGTTTTCGCGAGCATCCAGGACATGCAGCGTCAGCAGAAGCTTGTGGTCCTGCAGACGACGGTGGATGCGGACGTGACGCGTGAGGAAGGCTCGACGGCCTGGGGGATGTACTGGGGGACGAACGTTGCGCGGGTTGCGGTTCGCGGGGCGAAGGTGCAGTACGCGATCGACCTGTCGTCGCTGGGCACCTCGGACTTCACCTACAACGAATCGGCGAAGACGCTGACGGTGACGCTCCCGCCGCCGCACCTGGATACCACGATGGTGAGCATTGACCCGGCGCAGATCCAGACGCTGGACCTTCGGGGGGGCTGGATGCGCTGGAACAAGCAGGAGACCCGCGAGAATGCGATCGCGGAACTCCGTCCGAAGATCATCACGCAGGCGAACTCCCCGTTCATGCAGAAAGAAGCGCGCGAAGCCGGCCTCGATGCGGTCACGCGCTTTCTCACGCCGCTGATGACCAATCTCACGCGGGACGGCGTGAAGCTGAACGTCACCTACCGACAATAGTCATGCTGAAAGACAAAGGGGGCGTCGATGCTGCGATGGGCCATTTTCATGCGCCTGCCACGCTCGCCATGTTGCCGGGCGTGGTGGGAAGGGGCCCGGAGGTGACCACTGCGAGCGTTCGGGACCGCTGGGTGCGGATGAGGGAGACGCGCGTGGTGAGGAGAAAGCTGGCGAAGCACGCCCCGACGAGGGCCGGCATGTAGGACGTTCCCGAGAGGGTGGTGAGGATCACGGCGGTGGAGATAGGCGTCTTGGTGACGGCCACGTTGACGGCGGCCATCATCGCGAGGATCACGACACCGGCGGGCAAATGCGGGAACGCCATGGTGATGGCGAGCCCGATGGCGGCCCCGATGAAGAAGAGCGGAAAGATGAAGCCGCCGCGGAATCCGGTGTGCAGGGTCAGCCCGACGGCCACCATTTTCGAAAGCGCGACGAAGAGCAGCATTCCGACGGCCACTTTCAGGCCATGCTGGGCCAACAAAGTCGGCGCCTGGTTCAACAGGTGGGGCAACTGGAGTTCGCTCCAGAACAGGGACACGGGGCAGGCCATCGCGATGAGGCCGATGAGCAGCCCGCCGAGGGTTGCGAGGAGGATGGTGTATTTGTGAAGCGGGTGCAGCATTCCCTCGATCAATCCAAAGAGCAGAATGAACAGGGTGCCGACCGCTCCGCCCAGGAGCCCGAATGCCACGCCCCACCCGACGGCGCTCAACGTGAGTTCATTGATCACGGGCATGTGATAGATGGCGCCTTCGTATCCGACGGCGGAGCGAAAGACGAAAAAGCCGATCAAGGCCGCGATGATCGAGGGGACCAGTGCCTCGAAGTATTCGAGCCCGCGGCGGTGGGGAATTTCCAGGGCAAAGAGCGCCCCGCCGAGGGGGGCGCCGAAGAAGGCTCCGAGCGCGGTTCCCATCCCGCAGAAGGTGAGGGTGCGGACGAGGTCACCGCGGAGCTTCAACCGATCGCCGACCCACGAGCCGAAGGAGCCCAGGATCTGCACCAGCGGGGCTTCCGGTCCTGCAGACCCGCCGGCCGTGATCGACACGAGCGATGCGGCGACCATGGAAGGGGTCTGCTTTACATCAATGCGTCCCCGCTCCATGTGGATGTTGTTGACCACGGCGGCGATTTCACCCGGGGAGCCGATGAACTTCAGGACGAGGCCCACGCAGAACCCGCCGATGGTTGTGACGATCAGGACGCGGGGCTGCCACATCGGCATCAAGGGCTGATTCAACCAGTCAATCCCGCAGAGCTTTTCCCAGACCCCGCGAATCATTCCATCGAGCACAAAGTAATAGACGATCGCCAGCAGGCCGCCCACCAGGCCGACGAGGCACGACCAGAAGATCATCTGCGAATTGGGAATCACGCGCCCTGCGCCGAGCGCCGGCCCCTCATTGGATTTGGAGGAATGACTGTGGTCTTCAGAACTATCTGCCGGGGCATCCAGACTCATGAACTTTCACCCACTGAAGGACTCATCGTACCGGCCACCCGCAGCGCGTGGCCAAACGAGCGATTATAGCGTTTTTGGCTCCGGAGTTCCGCTCCGGGCGCTGCCGGCCAGTGTAAGGGGCGTGCAACCGCCGCCCATCAGAATTTTCTTGGAGACGGTCGTCTTCTGAAGTACCTTGCCGGATGCACCACCAGGAGCCCCCATGACGACCACACTCGATTCAGCCGCCCCTGCGCTCTCCGGTCAACCTGCCCTCGCGGCGCTCCGGCAACCGGTACGTCGCCCGCGGACGCGCCCGCTCTACCTGTTCCTTGCCGGGGCCGTCGCCACGGCCATGGTTCTTCTCCCGCTGCTTTACCTTGCGATGATTCTTGCCGCGGCGTGGGGGGAGGCCTGGTACGCGGTACATGCCCCTGCCTGGTTCGAAGATCTTCACTCAGCGCGGGCCATGCTGCTGGTATACGTGGGGCCTCTGGTTGTCGGCGGCATCCTGATCGTGTTCATGATCAAGCCGATCTTTGCCCGCCGCAAGGTTCTGTACGCACCGCAGGCGCTCTCGCGCCGGGACGAGCCGTTCCTTTTCGCCTTCGTGGACGCGTTGTGCGAAGCGCTCGGCGCGCCCAAGCCGCACGCGATCCACATCGACATGGAGCTGAACGCCTCGGCGGGTTTCGAAGGCGCTTTCGCGGGGATCTTTGGTCGCCGCCTCGTCCTCACGTTCGGACTTCCGCTTGTTTCGGGGATGAGCCTCAACCAGTTCACGGCGGTGCTCGCGCACGAATTCGGCCATTTTCGCCAGCGCGGGGCAACTCGCCTGAATTACCTGATTCGCTCGATCAGCCTGTGGTTCGCCCGGGTTGTTTACCAGCGTGACGCGTGGGACGCTTCGCTCGAACAGGCCGCGCGCAGCGGGGGTCATTGGGCCATCCAGATCATCGCGATGGTCGCGAAGCTTGGCGTCTGGATGTCGCGGCGCATTTTGTGGGTGCTCATGATGATCGGGCATCTGTTCAGCTCCCTGCTGATGCGCCAGCAGGAATACGATGCGGACCGGCATGCCGCGTGCATTGTCGGTTCCGCCGCGGCCGAGGAAGCGCTCCGCGCGCTGCCGCTTCTGGGGGCGGCCATGCAGGCCACTTATGAGGAACTGCGGCAGAACCTGGCGGAGAAACGGCTCCCGGACAATGTCCCCCAGCTCATTGCCAGCCGCGCCCGCACGCTGCCCGATGCCGCCCGCACGGCGCTGTGGACCCGGGTGCGGGAGCACAGGGCCACCTGGTTCGACACCCATCCGCATCCGTTGAAGCGATACGCCGCCGTCGAGAAGCTCCGTGATTCCGGCATCTTCAATGTGCCGGGCCCCGCGAGCGGTTTGCTCCAGAATTTCCAGTCGCTCTCCCGCCTGATGACGAAGGAGTTCTACCGGGCGTCGATCGGCCGGCGGGTCGAGGAGGTGGAAGTCGTCGAGTCGAAAGCTGTCGAGGCGCGCCGGGAGGAACATCAGCAGAAGGCGGCCTCCCTCAGCACCTGGCTGGGCGACCTCGTTCACCCGCTCCGCCCCGCGTTTCTTCCCGAGGACCCCATTGAAGAGGACCGCCCGGCCGTTCTCCATCAATGGCGGATGCTGCGCAAGCAGTTCAAGGAGTCGCTGCCCGCTGCGAAAGAATCGATCGCGGCGTGGGAGAGGGGCGACGCCGATCTCATCGCTCTCGAACAGGCGGTGGCGGTCGCCAATTCCGGCGCCCACGCGGCCAGCATCGACGCACGTTTTGCCGGCCCCGCGCTGGTGGCAGCCCAGCGAAAAGCGATCGAAGGGGCGCGCACCACCGCCCGCGCGGCGATCGATTCGGTTCTCGCGCCGGCCCTGCGCGTGGTGCAACTGGCCCTGCACGTTGGGCGCCCAGCGCCCGCACCCCGGGCGGACAGCGGCAGCTACGACCTGGCCGAATCCGTCTCCGTTGGCCCGATGGACCGCCACGTGGCGGCGCTCCTTCCCATGCGTGCCACCGCCCCCCTGTTCGACGAACTCCGCCGCCTGTTTGAACAACAGGCGGCCCTCCTGAGGTTGCTGGACGCGAACCGCCAGAATTCGCACTTCATCGGGGGCGTGATTTCTCTCTCGCGGAAGCAGACCACCCTGATCGAACGGCTTCGCGGCGCCATGAAGGACACCGCCTACCCGTTCGCCGAACCCAGCCGCCCGATGACGCTTGCGGCGGTCATGTTCATCCTGCCGACGCAGCCCAACGATGTCGGCAAAACCATGGCGGCCGCCGACCACGCGCTGGCGCAGTACCAGGCCATTTACATGCGCATCATGGCGGAGCTCGCGACTTATGCGCGGGACATGGAACAGCAACTTTTCCCGCCCAGGCCCCGGCCCATGTGACGTGTTTTGTTGCCGGGGCCGCGCGCCGGGTCAATAGCCGGTCGGCAACTTCTCCGGGGGATTCCCCTGCACGTTCCGGAGGGTGTTCGTCAGGTTCCAGCGAATGCGCCACAACTCGTGGAGATACACCCGCCGCGCGCTTCCGTCGCGAAAGGCGACGTTCACGGCGCCTTGGTGGCGATCGATGCAGCACCGCTCTATTCCGCTCTGTCCGCTGGCGAGCCCGGAGCCACTCACGGGGCCGTCGTGCAGGGTTTTTGCGACGCTGGTGTAGTAGCTCGAATGCAGCGGGTTGTCGTTGTTCCGCCCCTCGAAATCGCGCCAGATGCAGTCGGCGAAGACCGCCAGGTCGGGGTAGTCGCCGGTGGAGAGTTTGCCGACGGCATCCGACTGCACAAACCAGGAGGCGGATCCGTCCACATCGGTCGGAAAGCCGGGCTTGTCGCTGAGGAGGTCCAGGTTGAATCCGTAGCTTCCGACGATTGTGTCGGTTGGGGCGGTGGGGGTGAATCCGAGCGGGCCGCGGGTAGTCGAGGTGTTGCCTTCACCGTCGAGGTAATTCCACGAGCTGTCCGCCGACCCGTACTTTTCCTTGGATCCCAGCGTTCCGAGGGTTGTGGCGAAGGGGCAAATGCGCTGCTTGTTCAGGGATGCCCGATGGAAATTGTTGGCTTGCGGATAGAGGAGCTCACCCCACGCATCGCGCACGGAATTGTGCGCGGTGTTGAGGGAGGTCGATTTGTAGGCGATGGAATTGCCGTCCCATTCCGAGCAGTAGGTGTAATACGCCAGCCCCCATCCTTTCAAATTCGCGAGGCAGGCGGTGTTTTTCGCCTGCGACCGCGCCCTGCCGAGGGAGGGCAAGAGGATGGCGATGAGGAGCGTGATGATCGCCACGACGACGAGCAGCTCGATCAACGTAAATCCGCGCAAACGACTCCGGATCACCATTGTGATTCCTCCAATGCGCCGCCAGAAAAACGCCAAGTGCCAAAAACAAAGACGTGCAACCATCATTAAGTCGCTGGTACCCCCCCGCCGGTTACCACCACATGGAAAACAGGTTCCCGTCAGCAAAGAAAGCGTGAGGCCGGCGTTAGATGCCAACCTCACGCTGTCGATCACAACCCTGCCCCGAGCTTCAGGTTAAGTCGCCACGGGTGCGTCTCTTACGTCAGGCCGCGGGCCAAGGACCGCCGCCCCGCCGCGAGCAACGCCGCCCCCGCCAACGCTGCAATCCCCATCCCCGCCGCCGACGGCAATGGGGCCGCCACCGGTGTTCCGGCAAACAGGACGTTGTCAAAATGGTTGGTTCCGCCCGACCCGGTCGCCCCCGTCAACGTCACCTTGAACTGCACGGTGCCCAATGTGCCTGTGAGGCCGGACAGGTCAACGGAAGCGGCGGTCGACCCGTAGGAACTGGTCGGCGGGGTGATTGCCGACGTTGTGGTGAACGTCGCCCAGTTGTCGGTTGAGTATTCCCAGGTTTGCGTGGTAAATCCGGTTGAACTCCGCTCCGTTGCATACGTGAGCGTTACGCCGGTGTATCCGGTCAAATCCATTGAAAACAAGAGGGACTGTCCGTTGTTTGCGAGACCCGCGCCGGCGGTAAAGATCAGGTCCTTCCCTGCGGTGTCGCCGCTCACCTCGTTGGTCGCTGTGCCGCTGGATCCGGAGCTGACGGAGGAGGGCGCCGAAGGGGTCAGCGCATTGGTGGCCGCCCCGTGGTCCACGAGCAAGTCGCCATCATTGAAATTCCAGACGGCGATCGAATCCGCCCGCGCCACCCCGCCGGCGCCGAGGACTCCGAGCGACCCCGCCACTGCAAATCCCAGCGCCATCAGGAGGTTTGAACGAAGAGCGCGAGCAACCATACGAGATCCTTCCCGAATTATTTCACGAATGCACACATTTCCCTTGTAGGGAGAGCGCATTGCCCAACTCATTCGCGGTACCGCCGCCCAACTTTACCCTTGTTTTTGCTGAACGCCAGTCGATCTTTCGAAATTTCCCGCTCCCATCACCAGTCCAACATGCCCAACCAGCTCTTTTTCAATTCCGCCAGCGGCTCCTCCATCAGCGCCCCGCCCTTGATGGACCGGACCTTTAATGCCGGCGATTCGGTGACCGTCCCGAGGACCCCGAACCGAATCCCGGCCGCTTTGAGGGTTCGCGCGACCGCGTCAAATTTTCCTGCTTCCACCTCCAGCAAGTAGCGCGACGCCGACTCTGAAAACAGGAAGGTTGCATCCTCCGTCACATCCTCGCTGCGCGCCACCCCGGCCAGATCCACGCTCGCCCCCAGGTTTCCCGCGAACAGCATCTCGCTGAGCGCGACGGCCAGCCCGCCCTCGGACAAATCGTGCGCCGACGCGACGGCACCCTCGCGAATCAGTCCGGCCACCGCGCGAGCCGTCGCCGGGCCGGTCTTTAAATCCACCACGGGCACGCTGCTGCCCACAAACCCATGCCGCGCGTACCAGTGGGATCCGCCGAGCTCCCGTTTGGTCAGCCCCACCAGCACGAGCTGGTTGCCCGCTTTCTTCACATCCATGGTCACGCACTTCGACACATCTTCCACCACGCTCATCGCGCTGATGAGCAAGGTGTAGGGAATCTGAATCCGCTCCCCGGTGTCTGTAATGAACTCATTGGACAGGGAATCCTTCCCGGACACAAACGGCGTCCCATAGGCCATTGCCCCGTCGTAACAGGCCTGGCATGCCTTTACGAGCGCGCCGAGATTTTGCGGATCGGTGCACTTGGGCCAGCAGAAATTGTCGAGAATCGCCGTGCGGTCCGGATCTCCGCCCACGCAAACGATATTGCGCACGGCTTCATCGATCCCGTTCAGCGCCATCTGGTAGGGGTCAATGTCGCCAAACCGCGGCTGGCAGCCGTTCGCGAGCGCCACGCCCTTGTTCGAATCGAGAACGGGCCGCAGCACGGACGCATCGCCGGGCCCATCGTGCTTCACTCCCACGAGCGGCTTCAGGACCGTCCCGCCCTGAACTTCATGGTCATATTGGCGAATGACCCAATGTTTGCTCGCAATCGTCGGCATTGCGAGGAGGCCGTGGACCTCTGCCGCGAAGTCTTTGGGCGGGGCAAGGTGGGGCTCGACCCGCTCCGGCCTGGTCCACACGGCCTTGCGCGTGGGCTTCGGGATCCCATCGTGAATAAACGCCATGTCCATCTGGGCGACGGTGTGCTCGTGGAAATGCAGGGTCAATTTCCCGGACCCGTCGAAGACGCCGATATCGGTTCCCTCCACATCCTCCGAAGCGCACAGGTCGAGAAGCGTCTGAACCTTGTCCGGCGGGACGGCGAGCACCATCCGTTCCTGCGCCTCGGAGATCCAGATTTCCGCGTAGGATAGCCCCTCGTACTTCAACGGCACCTTGTGGAGCTCCACGGTGGCCCCGGCCTTTTCGCCCATTTCGCCAATGGCACTGGAGAGGCCGCCCGCACCGCAGTCCGTGATCGCGTGGAACAAGGGGCCGCCCTGGTGATCGCGCGCCTGCAGAATCACGTCCAGCATTTTCTTTTCCGTGATGGCATTCCCAATCTGCACGGCATGCGAAAACTCGTCCGCGTGCGTGTTGGTGACGACATCAGAGGAGAACGTGGCGCCATGGATGCCATCACGACCGGTGCGGCCGCCGATGACGACGATGTGGTCGCCGGCCAGCGCGTTGCCTTTCTCCGCAAATTTCCGCGGCATCACGCCGACGGTTCCGCAAAAGACCAGCGGATTTCCGACGTAGCGCTGATCAAAAAACAACGCCCCATTTACGGTGGGAATCCCCATCCGGTTGCCGTAATCGCGCACCCCCGCCACGACGCGCTGCATCGAGCGCCGCGGGTGGATCACCCCGCTGGGCAAGGACGCCACGTCGGTCTCCGGATCGGCAAAGCAAAAGATATCGGTGTTGGCAAACGGCTTCGCGCCAAGCCCGGTGCCGATCACATCCCGGATGCATCCCCCGATCCCCGTTGCCGCGCCGCCGTAGGGCTCGATCGCGGAAGGCCGATTGTGCGTCTCCACCTTCATGCAGACGGCGGTGTTCTCATCGAACTCGATCACTCCCGCATTGTCCTTGAAGACCGAAATGGTCCACGGTTTGTTGAGGTCCATGGTGGCTTTGAAGACGGTTTGCTTGACAAGATTGTCGATGATGACGGGAGCGGACGGCTCGGGTTTCGGGGTTCGGGTATCGGGTTTCGGGGGAGAAGACGCGCTAGCGGAGGTTTCTGTGTACTCCACTGTCGCTTTGAGCGTTTTGTGGACGCAATGTTCGCTCCAGGTTTGCGCCAGCGTCTCGAGTTCCGCGTCGGTCGGGTCGCGCTCGATCGACCGGAAGTAATTCTGAATGGCCTGCATCTCGCGCAGGTCGAGGAACAAATGACCCTTCCGGGAGAGCTCCATCAATTGCTCATCGGAGAGCTCGCGAATCCCCACGTGCGTCAATTGGAACAGGTAGGGATGGCCCTTCGGAAACTCGGCCGGCGTAAACGCCTCGAAATAGCCGGTCTCAATCGACTCATTCACCAGGAGGCGCTTCGCGATGACACGCAGCAGGTCGTCATTCACATGTCCGACCAGCGTGTACTTCCGGCCCGTGCGCACCTGCACGGCGTCGGGCGTTCCCAGCAGGTCGCCGATGGCCATCTCACACGATGCCGCCACCGGATCCATCACCCCGGGTTTCAGATGCACCTCGATGACCTTGCCCCCCTCCTCGGCATGGCTTGGCTCGGCGCCGATGCCGAAGGTCTCGGTGACCGGGTCGATGAGCACCTCGCGCGCAATGCGTTCGAGGTTCTCGCGCGTCAGCACCCCCTCTTGGCCCTGGAGCAAAAACACGCGCGACGACCGCACGTCCACGACTTCATTAATTCCCAATTGGCGAATTTCCCCCAACACGCCGGCGCCGGAAGGATCATCCGCCGCGTGAACCGCCCGCACTTCAATCCGATAAACTGGCATGTATCGCTTTCATCAAAGGAAAACCAATGAAAGCGCCGCATTATACACCCCTCCCCGCATCCCCCCAACCAAGTGGGTCGGACGCGCCCATCGGCGAGTCTTTGGCACATTATTGCCCGTCAGGCGGCGCGGGGGTTCCCAAAGCCCCCCTTTGTCGGTCGCGCCCGTTCTGATTAAAAAAAAATTAGACCGCATCTCTCCCATATTGAAGACTTCACAACGTGTGCAACACCTGGAGAACTTAGGTGATCTTCGCGCCCCCACAATCTCGCCGCCGCATTCGGATGCAGCGCTCCGCCCGGGCCCGCGGCTCCGCCGTGGTGTTCATGATCCTGCTCATGGGCATCCTGGTGGCCGGCATGGTCACCTCAATGGCAATGCTCTCGGGCATCCAGACCCAATCCTCCGGGGTTTCACTCAAACGCAATGCGGCCTTCTACGCGGCCGAGGCGGGGCTCCAGCAAGCCGTCTGGAACATGAACTCCGACCCCACGACCTGGATGAGCTCGCTCCCCTACTCGACGTCCCTCCCCAATGGGTGCATCTACACCGTGTCGGTCGTCGGCACCCCCTCGTGGCCGACGGACCCGGTCACCTTTAAATCCGTCGGTCAGAGTGCAGACGGGTCGATCGTCACGCAGGCGACGGTCACGGTGACGAATGCCGTGCTCGCCCCGGGGATCGCCATCGGCGGAAACATGCAGGACTCCGGCACCCTGACGGTCAACGGCTCCGTCCAGGTCGTCGGGCCGGTGACCCGCTCCGGCACGATGACCCTCACGAACGTCACCGGGCAGCCGCCCGCCAGCCTGCAGGGCATGTCAACCTTCAGCTCCTCGGGCAACTTCACCATTCCCGGCAACCTCGCCATGAACGGCGCCATCACCGCCTCCGGGAAGGAGGTCGTCACGGGGAATGCCCAGTCCGGCGGGGCGATCACCCACACCGGCAACTGGAACATCGGCGGATCCACCTCGCAGTACTCCAGCCCGAACAACAACTTCACCGCCCCCACGGTCGATACCGCCTCGCTCATTTCGCAGGCCCAGGCCAATGGCACGATGATGTTCGGCGGCACCATGAACGCGCCCACCTTCGATTTCACGGCAAGCCCCAACGGCATCATCTACATCAACGGCAACACCGTTATCGCCGGCTCGATCAAAATCAAGGGCTCCGGCACGCTCGTGATCAAGGGGAATCTCCTCTTCAGCGGCACCCTGGGCACGGTTCCGAACCCCGTGGCCATGAACCTCGTCACCACCGGGGACATGACCAACGCGGGGAACATCAACATGACCGGCGCCCTCGCCGTCGGCGGCAACTACAACAAGTCCGGCTCCACCAACATCACCGGCGTTGTCGTCGTGCAAAGCAACATTCTCGCCAGCGGCGCCGTCAACCTCACCTACGGCACGCCGCCCTGGTTTATCCACTACACCGGATCCGGCGGCAGCAATATCCAGGTTTCCAATTTCTCCGGCGCAACGTACTGACGAGGCCCCATGATTCTTCGCCACGCATCAGTCTCGACCTCCCGACGCCTCCGCGGCTTCACGCTGCTGGAGGTACTCCTCACGGTGCTCATCATCGGCGTCATTTCCTCCATGGTGATGGTCAACGTCTCGGCCGGCGACGCCTCCACGCGCCTCGACCGCGCCGCCCAGATGATCATCGCCGCCTGCCGGTATGCCCGCGTGCAGAGCCTCGGCCACTCGCAGGCCAACCTCACGGGCACCACCGCGCAGCCCAACAATGCCTACGGCATCCAGATCAATACCGCCGCCAACACCATCACCGTTTATCGCGCCACGTACAACACGACCAACAGCAAGTGGAATCTCCCCGGCTCCGCCGTCGCCGACTCGCTGCTCGGCTCCGGCTCCTACGTGCTCGATTTCAACTCCCTTCCCACCTGCCAGGGGGTCACCATATCCGCGGTTTCACTCAACGGCACCTCCGACACTTCCGCCAATACCTCCTCTCCCTACTACTGCCAGTACCGGCCATTCGGCGATGCGATCAACTACGGATCCACGGCGATCACTCTCTCCTACGGCGGGCAAACCCGCACCATCAACATCCCCCAGGTTGGCGACCCCACGGAGAACTGACATGAACAATCGCCCCCACACCCGCCGCAGAAATCCGAGGGCTTACACGCTGATCGAAGCCCTTTTGATGATCGTCATCCTCAGCATCATCACCATTCCGGTCGGCAACGCGCTCGTTGCCGCAGGACGGAACACGGCCGGCAATGAGAACGTTCTCGCCATCGACAACGCCCTCGCGTCCCAGATGGAAACGCTTCGCGCGACGTACAAGACGCTCCCCACCGGGCCGTCCTCCTCCACCATCAGCATCGGCGGGCAGTCCTACACCGTGAACATCGACATCGAACCCGATCAGCCCAACAGCACCGTGGGCTACCAGGCCACCTTTCTCTCCCTCTCGGTCACCATTGCGGGCCACACCCTCAGCACGAAAGTGAGCAACACGTGATGCACCGTCGCCCTCGTTCCAAACGCCGCTCCCGCCGCGCCTTCACCTTTGTCGAGCTGATGTGTTCCCTCATCATCTTCTCGCTGGTCGCGACCGCCGGGACCTACCTGCTCGCCACCTCCGCGCGGACGCAGTCCTACGTGGCCGGCGATGCGGCGGTCGAATCCGAAGTGGAATTCTCCATCCAGCGCATCACCGAAAACATCCGCGCCGCGACGTCCGTCGCCGCCGGCAGCTCCTCCCTGTCCATCACCTCTCCCCCGAGTCCCCGCATCAACAACAACACCTTCGCGATCAGCTACTCGCTCCTGGGCTCGAACCTCATCGAAAGCTACACGAATAACGCGACCAACGCCTCCTACTCTTCCGGCATCATCGCACACAACGTCCAGTCTTTCACGGTCATCGCCCTCCCCGCCAACAACAACGCATTTCAGATTACCCTCACCGCGGGCTCCCCCAGCACCACCGTCTCCCGCACCTTCGTGGCCTTCGCCCGGAACCTCTAAGCGGAGCCGATGCCCTCGCCGGCCGAATCTTCTTCGTTGCCGTCTTACATTCCCGCCACCCGGCGCACCACCTCCACCACCAAGCCGGGATCCTCTTCCGGGATCCCATGCCCGTCCCCCTCCGCCACGACCAGCTCTGCTCCCGGCGTCGCCTTCACCCACCGCTCATCCTCCGCACGCTTTCGCCGCTTCATCTCGCGGTCAAAGTCCCGCCACAACGGCCGCAGTCCCGACACCACCTCGCCAACCCCCAGCGACGGCCGCGCCGACAACAACACAATCTTCACCCGCGGCAACTTCGCCCGCATCGCCTCCTGAACCGACAACGTCCCCGCCGCAAACTCCGCCACCGCCCCCGCCGACAAATGCTTCGGCAATTGCCGATCCTTCTCCTTCTCCACCACCTCCCACCACGCCGCTCGCATCCGCTCCCTCTCCGCCTTCGGCAGCGTCTCCACATACTCCTCCACATGCTTCGCCGTCACCCCAAACGTCCAATCCAACCCCCGCAATTCCGCCGGCATCCCCGCGCACGCTTCCTCCACCCGCCCCCAATCCCCCGGCCGATGCGCGGCAAACCACCCCTTCACCGCCTCCATCGGCTCATACATGTCCCCCTGCGTCGGATCCACCAGCACCATCCCCGACACCTCCGACGGATACATCCCCGCAAACACCCGCACATACACGCCCCCCATCGAATGCCCCACCAGCACGTACGGCGGCTTCAACCCCACACTCACGAGCGCCGCATGTAACTCCCGCGCAATCGTGGCCGCATCCCGCACCCCGCCGACCGCCGCAGACTTCCCCATCCCCGCCCGCTCATACGCCACCGCCCGCGCAAACCTTCCCACCCCCTCCTGCACCATCCGCCACTCCTCCA
>JBQCGD010000011.1:0-7850 GCA_051955985.1 Phycisphaerae bacterium
CGCTGCTCAAGACCTTCGCCTACACGATGAAGACCAAACCGCTTATCGAGTGATTTTGTCATTGGCGCATCTGCCATTTTTGTGTCACTTGTAACGTTGTGGGCCGTCGCACAGGTGTATGACGGTCGCTGTCACTTGGCCACTTAGAGGCTATTTCAAAAATCCCGCCCTCCGCGACCATTTGTGGCCATTGGTGCTCATTTGTGGACAATTCCCGTCGTCCCTCGTGGTTTTTGAAACGCCCCCTTAACCACTCAACCACCCACCCCCCTTCACTCCCGCAGCGTATACATCAACGTCCCCTCCCCCAACTGATCATACCCCCCACTGTTCGGCCCATAATCCCCCCCGCCTCCCTCCGGCCGAACCTTCGCCGCAAACTTCTCCACCCACCGCGCCTTCAACCCCTTCAACACCACATAATGGTTGTACACCAGCTCCCACGACGGCCGCTCATCCCCGCGCGAATGTTCCGAAATCACCGGCTGCGTCACATCCGAATTCTTATACAGCGTGTACGGCACCTCCTCCCCCAGGTTGTACTTCGCCACATACTCCGCCCCCTTCAAAAACCGGTTGTCGTCATACCCAAACAAATCCACCCCCTGGTTCCACGCCTCCTGGCACACCGCCCCCATCAGCGAAATCCCCAGCGTCGAATGCCCCTGGTCCCGCCCGCTCTCCTGCCACTGCCCCAGCGTCTCCCCATTCTGGGCCGGATACAACACCCACACCGCCTTCTCAATCCCCCCGTTCCCCGCCCCATGCTTGTAATACTCCACCCCCTCCTCAAACATCTGCCGGTCATCGCACAGAATCCCGATCCCGATCACCGACGCCATGTTGCACGCATCCCAGTTGTTCCAGTAATGATCGATCTTCGCCCCATTGTGATGCGCCAGGAAATCATGGTTCATCGAGTAAAACTTCTGCCGCATCATCTCCTGGAACTTTTCGAAGTCCTCCGCCTTCCACCCGTCAAACCCGCGCATCAACTCCCCCGCATTCGCCATCTCGTACCCATAAATCCCGCTCGCCAAAAACCGATCCGACGTCCCATCAATCTTCTTCAGCGTCGAACTCCACGCGTTCAAAATCTCCACCGCCTTCTCCCCATACGCCCGATCCCCCGTGATCCGCCACCTCAGCCCGCACTGATACGCCGCCGCAATGTCGTTGTACAACAGCGGATAATTCTCGTGATGCCCCTTGCTCGTCCCCCGCCACACCACCTCCACCGCCCGCGGCTTCCAATTCAAAGAACAATGCTTGTTCGCCACCAGCCTCTTCCACCCCGCCTCCCACGGCTGCTCATGCGCCGCCAGCTTCTCCTTCACCCGCGCAAAATCCCCCGCCGTGTGCAACAACCCCGGATGCACAAACCCCGCAGCGTCCCCCTCTCCAAACACACTTCCCGTCACACCCAGCAGACAAACGATCCCAACAACAAACTTTTTCATGTTCATCCCACCTGAAGAAAAGGATCACTCACATATACCCACCAATACCCGCTCCATCCACCAAACTCGCCCTACCTTTGCAAATTTTGACAACAGCTCCCTTCCTCCCCAAACGCCCGCCGCCTCGGCGGCGCAGGGTCGATGGACACGCAAAAACCCATTGCACCCTCTCCCACCCGCCCCCAATCGAAAATCGAAAATCCAAAATCGAAAATCCCCTACCCCACCACCACCACCCCCCACACCGCACACCACACCATCACCGCCCCCACCATCGCCCCCTGCCCCACCCACCGCACCACCCATCCCGCACGCCCACGACCCCCACGCCGCCCCTCGCACACCGTCAACGCCGCCGCCACCACCAGCCACACCGGCAACATCCCCAGCACCCCCGGCATCCGCCCCACCCACGCCAGCAAAAACACCCCTACCGTCACCACCCCATACCCCACCACCCCCACCATCATCCACGACAGCCGCAACGCCGCCTCTGCGGTACAATCCCCCTCACCCTGTCTATACTCAAGCACCGGAACACCACATGACCGCACAACCCACCTCCAACAACAACACCCTTCCCCCCAACAACCCCCATGCCATACCCACAGACCCCAGTCCCCAGTCCCCAGACCCTTCACAATCCATGATCCATTTTTGAAGGACACCTCATGCCATCACGGACACAGACTCCAGAAGGTCGCACACCCCGCCGCATCCTCCTCCTCTCCGCCTCCGCCGGCGCCGGACACATCCGCGCCGCCGACGCACTCCTCAAACAATTCCAACTCCACCCCGCTTTAGCCAACAACCAGGGCCACGTCGAACACTGGGACATCCTCAAATACACCAACCCCCTCTTCCGCACCATCTACTCCAAGCTCTACCTCGACCTCGTCAACCGCGCCCCCACCCTCCTCGGCATGGTCTACGACTCCACCGACAAACCCTGGAAAGAAACCATGGCCCAGGCCTTCGAAAAACTCAACGCCGCCCCCTTCATCTCCGCACTCCGCGACTACAACCCCGACCTCATCGTCGCCACACACTTCACACCTCCCAACATCATCTCCTGGCTCAACACCAAGCATCACCGCGGCCGCAAGGCCGAAAAAATCCCCGCGCCCGCCATCGTCATCACCGACCTCGATGTCCACGCCATGTGGCTCACCAAGTCCTACTCCCGCTACTTCGTCTCCCTCGAAGAATCCAAAATCTACCTCCAGCAGATGGGCATCCCCTCAGACAAAATCACCCTCTCCGGAATCCCCACCGACCCCGTCTTCTCCACCCCAAAAGACAAACCCGCCGCCCGCCAGCAACTCAACCTCCACCCCAATCGCTTCACCATCCTCGTCTCCGCCGGCGGCTTCGGCGTCGGCCCCATCGCCGACCTCATCGAACAACTCCAAAACATGAACGCCCCCACCCAAATCATCGCCATCGCCGGCAAATCCGAAGAACTCCTCGCCAAACTCCAAAAACTCGCAAAGAAACTGACCGCCCCTCAGCACAGACCCCAGACCCCAGTCCCCAGCCCCCTCCTCGTCCCCGTCGGCTTCACCAACCAAATGGACACCTACATGGCCGCCGCCGACATCCTCATCTCCAAACCCGGCGGCCTCACCACCGCCGAAGCCATGAACCGCAACCTCCCCATGTGCATCGTCAACCCCATCCCCGGCCAGGAAGAACGCAACTCCGACCACCTCCTCGAAGCCGGCGTCGCCATCAAATGTAACAATCCCCCCACCCTCGCCTGGAAACTCGACCAACTCATCAACAACCCCGACCGCCTCTCCCAAATGCGCCACAACATTACCCAGTTCGCCCATCCTCACGCCGCCCAAACCATCGTCAACACCTTGATGACCAGCCCCTCCACTTCCCACTGACGCCCGTCGCCCGCAGGCGACGTGGGCACCTCTCCTACCCACGGGGCCACCCCCCATCACTCCCCTTGCACACCTTAGCGCAATTTTCGCCATTCCCTCTTTGACTCTCACGAAACCCATGGCATCTTTACGATAGATCACTGGGGCACCCCACCTCCTGGGGCTTACACAAGAGAGATTCACAATGAAAAACCGCTTCGCCCTCCTCATCGCCCTCGCCACGGGCGCCGCACTCGCCGCCTCCGCACACGCCGCTCCGATAATGTTCGGCACCTTCACCGAACCCTCCGCCGCCCAGGGCTTCACCTACACCAACGTCGGCGGCGCCGTCAGCACCATCTCCGTCTCCACCCCCGTCGATTTTGAATTCACCGCCCCCACCGGGCTCACCACCATCGACCACGCCGCCACCCTCACCATCACCTGCCCCGCCATCCTCACCCCCGCCTCTACCGCCGGCTTCCTCGTCGTCGATCAGCCCATCAGTCTCGCCATCCTCTCCATTATCGAAAACGGCACCGGCAAAAACCTCCTCACCGCGAACTTCACCGGCGACATCACCGGCAAGCTCAATACCCACAACGCCGACCTCTCCGGCGATGACACCGCTGGCAACACCGTCACCTACTCCTCCGACTTCCTCACCTTCGCCGGCTCCCCAGGCTCCTCCTTCAACCTCGGCCTCGCCACCCTCTCCCCCTCACTCTCCATCGGACCCGGCGGCTTCCTTAACTCCTTCATCGCCAACATCGACGGCCAATTCTCCGCCGACAACGTCTCCGGCGGCGGCCCCGGCACCCCCGAACCCGCCTCCCTCGCCACCCTCGCCCTCGGAGCCACCGCACTCCTCACCCGCCGCCGCACCGCCTAACCCCCCAAACATACCAGCGAAAAACCCAGGGATCACCCTTGGGTTTTCTTTTGCGCTCTCCGAAACCCCTCGACCTCGAGATTAAGGTGCGATCGCTGCTTGCCTCGTCGCGAACGCCCTCGAAAACCCTCCCTCTCCCTTCACCTCCAACGTCCTCCTCCCCCAATTCAAAGTGCGAGTTGAGCAATCAGTTCTCATTACTGTGGAGGTTGACGCAGACAATGCCGAGGCCGCCCAGCGAATAGTAGAAGAAGGGCCGGCGTGATGAGGATGGATATGATGCCAGGCATTGTGGCGGCCCCGAGGTCGTCAAAGCAGATGACGAAGTGAAGTAGCCCCCAAGGGGCAGAAGGAGTTTATCATGAGTCTCTATGTGCGTTGTCTTTCGATCGCAGTGTGTGTGACGGCACTGTCAGGTGCGGCCGCGCGGGCAGAGCAGGTGGACAACCCGGAATACGCGTCGTGGGCGAAGTTTAAGCCGGGGACGACGGTGACGTTTTCGGAGGTCACTGATCGCAACACACCGAAGGGGGAGGTGAAGTCTGAGATGATCATCACGAAGAAGCTGGTGGAGGTGAAGCCCGACGTGGTGGAGCTGGAGCTTACAGAAAAGGCAGGCGCCGGCCATGGTGGGATGATCATTGTAAATCCAACGGTGAGGAAGATGAAGGTGCGGGCCAAAACAGAGAAGGAGAAGGAGGGGGTGGCGCCCAACGGTATTGTGGAAGTGAAGGACCTGAAGGAGGGGAAGGAGAAGGTGGATGTGATGGGAAAGAGCATTGATGCAACAACGCAGGAGAAAACCATGGTGTCGACGAAGTCGACGTTGGTGAGTGGGCCAATGGGGAATATCCGGTTCGTTCTCAATGAACACATCAAGTCTTGGTTTTCGAGCGATGTTCCGGGTCGAATGGTGAAGTGTGTCATGGAGGTCGAGGGGCCCCCGAAAACGACAACCACTGCGACGCTGACGGATGTGAACATTGCGAAGTAGGCAGCCCCCCAGCGGCAGAAGGGAAAACAGCTGACTTCGCGCGGCGGGAAATGATAGTGACTTCGAGAACATGTCGGGTCGGCAAATCCTCGCGGTCACCGCCAAATTACCGCCAACAAAACAATAGCCCCCAGGGGCAGAAGGGACGCTGTATGCCCCAGATCAGCGACCTGGAACCGTGCGGAGTTGATGGATGGTCTCGCCCGCTCTTCCCCAACAAAGTCACTGGCATGTACTACTGCAGAGTGGAATTCGACATGACCCTGGATAATCTGACGTCGGGGCGTGCCAAGCTGTACTGCAAGGGGGCGGATCCCGAAGGCGAGCCCAATTACCCCATCTCGCAAAAAAAACCAAAACGGCCCGCTCACTCTCTCAAGCAGGCCCTCTTCACTCATTCCCAAATCCCCTCACACCCTCCGCCGCCGCATCACCAACCCCACCCCCGCCACCCCCAGCAATCCCAAACTCGCCGGCTCCGGCACCGCCACCGTGCTCACCAGGCTCACATTGTCCAGCGTGTACTCCAGGTTCCCCTGCGAGTTGTACCCGATCGCAAACTCATCAAATGTGTACGAATTGTTCGACAACGCGTTCGTGTCCGTAAACGTGTCCAGCGTCTCCGTCGTCGTCCCCGTCGTGAACGATGCGGACCCCAGCACATTGTCCCCCGACCGCTGCAGCGTCACCGTGATCGTGTGCACAAGATTGTCATCCAGCACCGTGTCCGTGAACTGCGGCGAATTCGTGTGCTTCGCGCTCCCCGACACCACAAATATCCCCGCCGTCCCCGCCCGTGGACCCGACAAGTCAAATGTCGTCACCGCCGGCGTCCCTACATCCATGCGCCCGATGTACCCCATATCGTCCGTCGTCGCCGACGTCCCCTTCGAATTCGAAATCGCAAACCGGAACTGCCGATCCCCCGCCGTAATCGCCGCCGGATCCGTCACCCCGCGCAGATCAAAACTCAACGTCAACGAGTCCCCATCCGCCAGCGTCACGCTCGAAATCGGAATCACCAGCGGCCGGCTGCTCGCAGGCGATGTCTCGTTCACATCCATCACATGATTCCCCGTCCCATCATCCACCACCGTCAGCACCGTGTCCGCACTCCCCGAACTCCACCCCGCTGGCGGCGAACCCACCGCATCACTCTCGAAATTATCGGAATACAGCGTCGCCCCCGACGCCATCGACACACTCGCCAAAAGCAAAACCACAGGCGCAGCAAACCGTTTCATCTATTCTCTCCTCTAAGAACCAGAACCAGATATGACTTTGTTCAAAGGGTCTAATATCCCCGCCCCTCCCCTTTAGGACAAAAATCCCCGCACCACACCCCCCGCTGAAACCCTGCCCCCGCGCCCCATCCACCCCCGCCTCTCCCGCAAAAACAAGGAAAGCCCGCTGGATCACTCCAGCGGGCTCTCCTCTCTCTCACAGATCATCGCCGCTTACGCCTTCCGACGGCGAACCAGCAACCCCACCCCCGCCAACCCCAGCACCCCCAGGCTCGCCGGCTCCGGCACCGCCGTCGTCCCCGTCACGTTCACATTGTCCAGCGTGTACTCGAGCGTCGCCGCGTTGTTGTACCCGATCGCCAGTTCGTCAAACGTGTACGTCTGCGTCGTCGGAGACAACGTGTCATCGAACGGCCCGATGTTCACCGTCGTCGCCCCGTTCGTAAACGAAGCGCTCCCGAATACATCCGTTCCCGTCCGCTGCAGCAAAACCGTGATCGTGTGCACGTTGTTGTCGTTCAGCACCGACGCCGTATTGCTCGTGCTCGTGTGCTTCGCACTCCCCGAAACACTGAAAATCCCCGACGTCCCCGGGTTGTTCCCCGACAGGTCAAA
Organism: Phycisphaerae bacterium; assembly: GCA_051955985.1. Classification (GTDB taxonomy): domain Bacteria; phylum Planctomycetota; class Phycisphaerae; order WQYP01; family WQYP01; genus DATKPA01. The sequence continues at coordinate 7,080 of JBQCGD010000011.1, forward strand.
CGTCGTCGTCGCCGACGTCCCCGTGTCCGCACGCCCGATGTACCCGATGTCATCGCTCGTCGACGTGGTCCCTTTCGAGTTGAACAACGCAAACCGGAACGAACGGTCGGCCGACGGAATCGACCCCGCCGCCGTCACCATCTTCACATCAAAACTCAATTGCACCGAATCCCCATCCGCCAGCGTCACGCTCGTGATCGGCACCACCAGCGGCCGGCCCCCCGTCGCCGCCGCCTCGTTCACGTCCAGCACATGATTCCCCGACCCATCGTCCACGACCGACAACGTCGTGTCCGCGTTCGGCGAAACCCACTCCGGCGCCGAACCGCTCTCAAAATCATTCGAATACAACGTCGCCGCCGACGCCCCCTCCACGCACGCCATCGCCAGCACCATCGCCACCGGAACCGCAAATCGCAACATGAACGCTCTCCTCGCTAAATAACAAACGACCCATAATCAACAGTCCGAAAACATTCCGTGCCGAAACACGAAATGCTTGAGGCCCCATTCCAGCTTTTCACGGATTCTCGCTGAGGGATGTGGACGCGGGAGCGAGCACCCAGAAAAAGACCGCCGCGACAACCTGTCGCCTTGTCAAAAACCTACTCCCCAAACTCGCCATTGTCAAAAAAATTTAACCCACGCCCCCCCCGTCGGCACCGCGGGCGCCGAATGGGGGGTCGGAGCGCGGCGTGGCGTTTGGGAAGCCGTCGTTATAACCGCTACATGCGGTGTGCGCCTGCACTTGTTGTAAGCGATTGTGGGAGC
>JBQCGD010000012.1:0-21167 GCA_051955985.1 Phycisphaerae bacterium
CCAGGGCCGCCGCCCCCCCCCGCGGCGGCCCTGGCACGCGTGAGTCACCTCTAACCGGGTGACAATTCTACTTCGGTTATGAGGGTGACATTTCTACTTCTTTACAACAGGACGGAATTCTGTGGACGCGCCGGCGGCCGAGGGGCATAACAATGGAAGTGACGGGGAGCGTTCAACGGCAACGAGAGTCAGGTGCCGGCGTGCTGCGGGCGCAGGCATTTTCTGAGAGAAGGAGTTGCTCATGCGCGGACATGTGTTGTTTATTGCGGCGTTGTTGGCGGCGGCGGTTGTGAGTGCGACGCGTGCAGCAGACGTGCCGACGTATAAGCTCGAACCGGGGCAGGTGCTCACCTACGTCACCAACATGACCTGGACGAAGGAAAAGGGAGAGGCGAGCGGAATGGAAGAGACGGTGAAAATTTCCGTCGTGGGCAAGACCGCCGACGGGTGGCGCGTGGTGACGGAGCAGAAGCAGCAGTTCTGGCAGGGGAAGGAAAAACCGGCGGAATCGACGACGCAGCCGGCGCGGGTGCAGAGTTCGGTGGGGACGGGCGTCGTCCACGCCGATGGGCGCAGCGAGACGACGGACACGACCTCGGTGGGCGATCCGGTGTTCCGCGGAAATCCGCTGGGGGTGCTGGTGCCGCTGCCGACGTCTGCCGATCAGGAGAAGTATTCGGTGAAGCTGCCGGGGCCGCGGGGAATGCTGGAGGCGACGGTGGCGTCGCGCGGCGAGAGGGCGTGGACGATCGAGGCGGACCGGGTCTCGGCGGACGATGCGATTTATCTGTCGTCGAATCATTCGACGGTGACGTTTGATGTGGGCCGCGGATTGCCGGTGAAATGGGCGCTCTCCGCGCATTTTGATTACAGCGGGAAGGAGAGCGGGGAGGGGACGTGCGAGCTCAAGAGCGTGGAAACGCAGGATGTGGCGGCGCTCGAGCAGCAGGCGAAGGACATCGCGACGATGCAGGGGTCGGAGAAAAAATATGACACGGCGATGGGGAACCTGAAGGGGGATGATGAACAGATGAAAAAAGAGGCGGATGCGGCGCTGGCAACGCTCAAGAGCGCTGCCGACGGAATTCAGTCGCCGACCATCCGGGCGTCGCTGCTCTCGGATGTGAAGGAATATGAAGGCTACGCGAAGTATTCGATTGACGAAGCGAAGCGCAAGGCGACGGTGGAAAATCATCCGGCAGCGGACTTCTCCCTGGAAAAGATCGGCGGCGGGGGCAAGGTGTCGCTGGCGGATCTTCGCGGCAAGGTCGTGGTGCTCGACTTCTGGTACCGCGGCTGCGGGTGGTGCATGAAGGCCATGCCCGAGATCAAGCAGGTGGCCGCGGATTACAAGGACAAGGGAGTGGTGGTGCTCGGGATGAACATCGACCACGACGAGAAGGATGCGCAATTCGTCATCGACAAGATGGCGCTGAATTACGACTCACTGAAGACGCCGGACGACGTGCCGGCGAAGTTCGGCGTGCGCGGCTATCCGACGTTGATCGTGATCGACCAGAAAGGCATCGTGCGGAAGATGCACGTGGGGTATTCGCCGGAGCTGCGGGAGGAGTTGAGCGAGCTGTTGAACGGCTTGTTAAACGGGTGAACCCGCGCCGAAAAACACGAAGTAAAAAAGCGCGCGAAGGGCCCCGAAGAGGTCCTTCGCGTCGTTTTGCCGGGGGATGAGGCTTCAGTTCAAGGGGAAGGCCTTGGTGATGAGGGTTTTGCCGTTGTTCTCGCGGAGGCCGACGGAGGCGAACTTGCCGTTGAGAAGCGCGCCCAGGTCGGCGGGCGTCATCTTCTTCGTGAAGTCGACATTGGTGGACATGGGGAAGAGGAAGCGCTTGATGGTGGTTTGGCCCGGCGGCAGGTTCACCACGAAGTGCTGCTGGCGTGCATAGCCGGGGACGAGGGCGTACGCCTCGGCATTCAGCGGGACCGTCGAAATGTTCGTGATCATCTGCTGCACGACGAGGTCGCCATTGGGCATCAGGCGGGCGAACCCCTCGGTATCAACGGCGTCGGACTTCACCGCGACCGGAAGCGAAAGCTGGAGCGGATGCCCGCCCGAGCCGGGCCCATCGCCATCCGTGACGAGCGTGGCGTTAAGCTGCTTGACCCCGACGGCCTCGGTGTAAGGGTAGCGGATGGTGATGCGCTGCGTGAAGGTGCCGCCGGGAGGTATGTTCATGGGAAGTGAGGGGTTGTCGATAGTCCATCCGGGGGGCGGCTTGAGGTGGATGCTGCCGGAGAGGGGCTCGTTGTAAGGGTTGGTGAGGTGCACCTCGGTCTGCATGATGCCGGCGCCGGCGGGGCGGAGCGAGTTGGCGAGGGAGAAGCTGGCGCGAAGTTCAACGAGGTGGGCATCGACAAAGGTGATGAGGGAAGGAACGTTGCTGACGTTGATGTGCGTGAGGCGGGTGGCGGCATCGACCGGCAAGGGGCGGGACAACCCGCTGAGCGCGACGCCGCGCGGCTTGTCGCCGAGCGGAAGGTCCGCCGGGACAATCGGGTTGGGAGCGGATTCATTCCAGAGTGCGAGGATGCCTTCGTGGTTGGAGTCGCTCACGGGGGCAGCGCCATCGGCGTCCTTGCGGACAAAGAGGAACGCACGGATGCCGGGCGCGATGTTGATTTCACGGCGGTACGCCGCGGTGCCGAGGACGCGCACCAGCGTGCGGTACACCAGCAGCAGTTCATCGGGCTCGGAATGGGTGGCGCCGGAGGAGACGGGCGTGGTGCGGGTGAGCGGAAGATCGGTCATGACCGCGAGAGGATTGGTGGAGCGGGCGAAGACCACGCGCTGGGCGAAATCGGAAAGGCGATCCATGCGCGAATACGCCGCCTCTTCCAGCGGCTCGATGTGCACGTACATCGGCGTCTCCGGAGCGGCGGCATTCGCGGGCCGGGACGCGGCGGCCGATGCGCCCGCATGGGACCCGGCGGCCTCGGCGAAGTTGTGGATGTAGCTAGTGATCTGCGTCGGCTTGATCACGCTGGGGATGCGGAGATCCAGGACGGCATGCGGGTACGACTTGGCGTCGAAATCAAACAGGGCGTTCCACGGCATCACGAGCCGCGGCTTGTCGAGCAGTGCGGAAAGCTCGCGATACATGCGGTTGTAGAGGGCGGGGTAGGGATTCGCGCCGCCGTCATCGGTATGGAGATCGCTCAGCGATCCGGAGAACGGCGCATCCGGCGAGCCGATCTCCCAGGCGTCCACAAAATTGGAGTAGCGGGCGAGGAGAAACGAGGCATAAGGACGCCAGAGGGCGGGGTCGGCATCGGCGAGGGCCAGGAGCGGGTCGATTTTGCCGCGGGCCAAAGCAGGGCGCGTCGCGGCGGTTTTGCCCTCGCTGATGCGGTCTGCAAGCACGCCGGGCACCTCGGCAAACGCCCCGAGCACGTGGGCATCCACCCGCTGCAGCCCCGTGAGAAGTGCATCGAAAGCGGGGTCCTGCGTGTGCAGCGCGCTTTCGGACATGTCATGCCGCCACGCCGGAATCTGCATGAGCCCGGCCGTCGTTTCGCGGGCGATCGTCGGCAGTTCGCCCCAGGAATCCACCGGCCACTGCGTCGCGGTGATGCCGAAGCGGCGCCCCATGCGCTCGGTGCCGCCGGCGTTCAGGCCGACGGGCAGTTCGGCGAGCGAGAGGAATTTCGTCTGCCGGCGGGCGATGAGGGTGTGCGTGATGCCATCGGTGACATCGAGCGTGGCAGTGTAAAGCGCCGGCGGGAGATGCGCGTGCGTGTAACGGTGCGTCCAGGTCTTGTCGGGGGCGGTGTGGATGTTCCACTTGTCGGTGGCGAAGACGAGGCCATCGGGATCCGTGATTTTCAGCGAAACGCCGAGACTCGGCGCATTCGGGCGGTTCGCCAGATCGGCGACGGTGAGGTCGAGATCGATCGGCTGGTCCGGCTCAAACGTGTTGGCGACGACGGCCGGCGGCACCTCGAGGGAAATCCGCGGAAGCTGCAGCACGACCACATCATCGAACCAGGCGCTCCCCTTGATGTCCTGCCGGTACAGGGCGAATGAGCCGAGCGGGTTTTCGTTCGTGGCCGTCCCCTCGCCGGAAAGCTGCTGCGGCTGCAGGAGGCCCAGTTGCAGCACCATGGTTTTGGCGGCGGCCTCGGGCGTGTTCGGGTGCGGGCCCGGCACGAAAAGCCGGAGCAGGTGCCATTCCGCGGATGAAGCATCCGTCCCGGAAGGCTCGGTCGAAGAAGCGTAGCGGTCGGAGTGAATCTCCGTGCCGGGAATCAGCGCGCCGTTCTCGTCGGCGAACCAGGCGCGGATCTCGGCGCGGGCAAACTGCAGCGGGGTGGTTTTCACGTAACCGATGACGTAGTAATCGGCATTGGGATTCACATGGATGGCGTTGGGGAACGGGGCGAGGTAGCGGAACGCCGCCGAGCCCGAATCGATGTCGAGCCGGAACGAGGTGCGGGCTTTGGCGTCCTCCGGGTCGGGCCGGAAGATCGTGTGGTCGAAAGCGCCGGCGGCGTACGCCGGGTAACCCCGGCCGACCACTTTTCGCCAGAACATCGGAATGGATTCATAGTTATTGAGCTTGGTTTCTTCGAAATCGAAATTGTGGACGATGCGCGAGCCCGGCGAGGAAGGCGTGGCGGCCTGGGCCGGGGCAGTCGTGGCGGGGGCGGTCGTGGAGGCCTGGGTGGCAGGCTGCGATGCGGGCGCAGGGGGAGCGGCCGGGGCGGGCTGGGTCTGGGCGAAGGCGCACTGCGGGAGTGCGGCCAGCCCGAGGGTGGCAAAGAGAACTGCAAGACTGCGCATGGAGTGTTTATCGGACAGAGGGGAGGGGAGCAATTAGCGCGGACCTGCAAAATCCGGTTTTACGAAGGCAGCTCCCCCCCATTGCCTGCGGCGGCTTCACTTGCGCGCGGGGCGCCGGGCGACGCCAAGCTGCGTCAGGTCGTGCAGAAACGCCAGCAGAATGATCAACAGGCACCAGATGTTTTCCACCGGGCCGATGTAGAAGAGGCAGAGTTCATAGGCGAGCGTGGTCGTCGGCACGAAAAGGAAGCCGAGGAGCGGCCAGAGCGTGGTCTTGAAGACCTGGTGCGGGATCACTGTGAAGAAGTAAAGAAACACCAGCGCGATGCGCGGCCAGATGGCGCCGATGACCGCGAAGAGGCAACATCCCATGTGGATACCCCCAGGTTGCGTGTTATTCCACCGTAGGAACAACGCCCGCCGGAATCAAGGTGCGACTCACCGGAGAGACGCCTGCACCCCGCCCGCAGCGTTGCATCACGCGGTCATGCAGCGCCAACCGATGTAGGATACGGAGCCTGCTCTTTGGAGTCGTTCATGCGCATCTTCACCCCCGCGTTCTCGGGCCTGGTCCTTTCCCTCGCAACCCAATGTCCTGCCGCCCTGCCGCCACCGCCGGACCATCTGGTCGATTTTCCGGTCTCCTACGATGGCTCCGCCCCCGGACCGTTTGCCGCGGACTTCCTCGTGCCGAAGCCGGCCGGAAAAAACGGCCCGATCACCGTGCGGGACGGCCATTTCTATTCGGGCAATGACCGCGTGCGGTTCCTCGGCGTGAACTTCTGCTTCTCGGCCAACTTCCCCACCCACGAACAGGCCGACGCTGTCGCGGCGCGCCTCGCGCGCTTCGGCGTGAACATCGTCCGCTTCCACCACATGGACTCGCGCCCGTTCCCCGACGGCATCTTTGACGGGCACTCCGATCAGCTTTCAGCCGAAGCGCTCGACCGGCTCGATTACCTGATCGCCGCGCTCAAGAAGAACGGCATCTATGCGGACCTCAATCTCCACGTCGCCCGCAGTTTCGCGCATCAACTGAAACTCCCCGGCGCCGCCGACGCACCGAAGGACGACAAGCTCATCGACCTCTTCGACCCGACGCTGATCGACGCCGAAAAGAAGTACGCCCGCGCACTCCTCACGCACACCAACACGTACACCGGCAACGCCTACGCCGCCGAGCCCGCCGTCGCCATGATCGAAATCAACAATGAGAATTCCGTCTTCACCTGGGGCGGCGAAAAGATGATCGAAACGCTTCCCGCCCCCTTCGCCGACGAGCTCAAGGGGTTATGGAACGGGTGGCTGAAGGACAAATACCAGACGCGGGACAACCTGTTGGCCGCTTGGAACAAAGGCGTGGAACTGCAGGGGAACGACTTGCTGCAGGACAACGCCCTCGCCGCCGCGGGGAACGCCACATCGCCCTGGAAGGCCGAAGAACACGATGGAGCGCGGATGACCGTCATCGGACCGCGCGTCAACGTGACGAAGCTCTCTGGGCCCGCGTGGCATCTCCAGCTGAACCAAGGCAACCTGCACATCCAGAAGGACCGCCAGTACACCCTCAAATTCGCGGCCAGCGTTCCACTCAACACCCATTCCACCGCCCCGCGCAAGATCACCGTGAGCGTCAGCCAGGCGCATGCGCCGTGGAAGAACCTCGGTCTGTCGGCGAGCGTGATGGTGAACACCAGCGTCACCATCCCCACCTACACCTGCTACTTCACCGCGACGGATTCCGACGACAATGCCCGCCTTTCCTTCGCCCTGGGCGATGCGCTGGGGTTGATCGACATTACGCAGGTCGCGCTCACGCCGGGCGGGCAGCAGGGCCTCCAGCCCGATGAAGATTTTTCCACCGGCGACAATAGCGCCGGCACCGTCCGCATCAAATCCGCCGAAACGCCGATGACCCCCGCGCGCCAGCACGACTGGTACGACTTCCTCCAGTCGCTCGACGAACGCTACTTCACCGGCATGTACCGCTTCCTGCGCGACGATCTCCACGCCCAGGCGCCCATCACCGGCACCATCGGCCTCGGCGCACTCGGCACCCTCTCCCAATCCAAAATGGATTTCGTCGATGCCCACGCCTACTGGCAGCATCCCCATTTTCCCGGCAAACCCTGGGACCCGCACAACTGGCTCGTCCCCAACACGCCGCTGGTCGATTCACCCGCCTTCGGCACGATGCCCGGGCTGGCGGCCATCCGCGTCGCGAGCAAGCCGTTCACGGTCACCGAGTACAACCATCCCGCCCCCAGCGACTGGCGCGAGGAATGCATTCCGGAACTCGCCACCATCGCCGCCCTGCAGGACTGGGACGCCGTCTTCCTCTTCGCCTACTCGCACACCGTGAATTACGAGCGCGACCACGTGAACAGCTTTTTCGATCTCGAGGGCGACCCGGCGAAGATGCTGCTGCTTCCCGCCGCGGCGCGCATCTTCCTCTCCGGCGCGGTGCAGCCGCTGCCGCCCGCCGCCCCCATCCTCGTGAGCAAATCCGAATCCATCGCCAACGCGGGCCGCTTCTATTACACGCTCTGGCCGCAGTTGAAGGAGCTCCATCAACTCACGCCGGACGTCTTGTTGAAGCAGCAACTCGCCATCACTTTTGAGCCTCCCTCCCAGCGCGCCGCGAGCCCTTCCACGCATCCCCTCTCCTGGTCGAACGATGGCCCCGGCACCGGCCAGTTCGCGCTGCACGATGCAAACGCCGCCGTCTTTGTCGGTTTCCCACACGGCAAGGATGTCCCGCTCGGCCCGCTCACGCTCACCGGTCTGCAGAGCCCGTACCTCGTCGCCACGCTCACCGCCGCCAATCCGCACCAAGCGCTCACCACCGCAGATCACCTGCTGCTGACGATCGGCGGACGCGTCGAAAACCACAACATGAAATGGAACGACGATCGCACAACGGTCGGCACGCAGTGGGGCAAGGGGCCGACGCAGATCGAGGTGATCGATGCGCACCTGCAGATCCCGCCGGGCTACACGATGACGCCCCTGGATTCAGCCGGAAAGCCGCTCACCGATGCGCTCACCGGCGCCGTCGATCTCTCCACCACGCACACGATGCTTTATCGCCTCGACCGGTCTGAAAAGTGAAGCCCCCCTACCGATCGCCGAGCCGGAATCGCTGCGGCGATGTTCCGGCGTGAGTGCGGAAGAACCGCGTCAGGTTCTCGCCCTGCCGGAACCCGGTCGCCCTGGCGATTTCGCTCACCGAAAGTTCGCTGTTCAGGAGCAGGTGCCGGACGCGCGCAAACTTCACCCGCCGCATCTCCTCGCTGGCGGTGCGGCCGATCTCCTCCTTGAACAGCCGGTCCAGCCATTGCCGCGACAACGGCACGCGCGCGAGCAGTTGCTTCATCGTCAGCGCCTCCGCCGCCGTGCCGTGGATGTACCGCAGCGCCGCCGACACGTGCGGATTCTTCACCGCGATCACGTCCGTCGATCGCCGCACCACCACCTCCCGCGGCGACACCCACACCGGCCCGCGCACCTTGCGCCGATTCCCCAGCATCCCATCCAGCAGCCGCGCCGCCTCAAAACCGATCCGCAGGAAATTCTGCGGAATGCTCGACAACGTCACCGGCCCCACCTCGCAGATGGAAGTGTCGTTGTCCACGCCGAGAACCGCCACATGCTCCGGCACCTTGATCTTCGCCCGCCGGCACGCCTCCAGGACCCGCCGCGCCACGTAATCCGCTGCCGTGAACACCGCCACCGATTTCGGCAGCGACGCCACCCACCGCTCCAGCACCCGCGCCACCGAGTGGTCATCCACGTTCCGCACATCAATATTCGCCAGCGGCACGTCGAGCTGCAGCAGCGAGCGCTTCGATTCCTGCAGCCGCGCGCGGAATCCCGCCAGCCGCTCGTCGCTCCACGCCCGGTCCACCCCCACGAACGCAAAATGCCGGAACCCGCGCGACAGAAAATAGCCCGCCGCCTCCCGCCCGATCGCCTCGTGATCCGACGCCACCGACGGCATTGCGGGGAACAGGTTCCGCATCATGTTCACCGCCGGAACGCCCGACTTCTTCACCGCCGCGATCGCCTGCCGCGCGTCCGCCGCATACATGCACAGCACGCCGTCGGGCCGCTGCGCGAGGAATTTGCGAAACTCCTCCGGCGACACGCTGTAGAGCTGCCACGGCACGCCCCCTTCGCGCACGTAGAGCGTGATCCCCTCCATCAGCTCGCGCCAGAACGGCGCGAACGCACTTTCCACCAGTATCCTGCGCATGCACGCTCCAAAAGCACTCAGGCACATTCTACCGCCGCAGTTTCATTTCCATGCGGCATACTTTCAAAAATGACAGGTCCACTTTCAAAACAAGCCACGCGCTCCTGGCTGCCTTTGCGTTAAATTCTCTGTTAACGCGGCTGCCGGTCTTGCCGCAACTGTCCCCTGGCGGAGTTCCCATGCTGCATCGTCCTCGCTGTCTCGTTCCGGTCCTGCTCGCCCTGTGCTGCCAGGCCGTTCTCGCGGAAAGCTACACCCCCCCCGCCACGCCGCGCGCCAGGATCGACTTCAACGCCAACTGGAAGTTCATCCGGCAGGATGTGCCCGGCGCGGAGAATCCCACCTTCGACGATTCCAAGTGGGAAACCGTCTCCACCCCGCACACCTACAACGACACCGACACGTTTAACAAGATCATCTCCCACGGCGGCGGCCAGCAGGGCGCCTACACCGGCCCCGCCTGGTACCGCAAACACTTCAATATTCAGCCGGAAATGAAAGGAAAAAAACTCCTCCTCGAATTCGAAGGCATCCGCCAGGCCGCCACCTTCTATCTCAACGGCAAAGAGATCGGCCTTTACGAGAACGGCATCAACGCCTACGGCCTCGACATCACCGATGCCGTCAAGTTCGGCGGCGACGGCAACGTCCTCGCCGTGCGCGTCGACAACTCCGAGCACTACGCCGAAAAAGCCACCAACACCCCCTTCCAATGGGAAGGCCGCGACTTCAACCCGAACTACGGCGGCATCCACGCGCGCGTCTGGCTCCATGCCGCCGGCAATATCTACCAGACCCTGCCGCTGAACTACGGCCTCGAAACCACCGGCACCTACATCTACCCCACCGACATCAACCTCAACGACAAGACCGCCACCATCAACATCGAATCGCAGGTCTCCAACGAGTCCGGCGATCAGGCCTCCGTCACCATGTCCGCCGTCGTCGTCGATCCCAAGGGCAACATCGCCGCGAAATTCGACGGCGAAACCATCGACATGGTCGCCAACGAAAAAGACACCTTCCACGCCAGCGGAAAACTCGCCAACGCCCACCTCTGGTCCCCCGATTCCCCAACGCTCTACACCGTCTACACAATCCTCTCCAAGGACGGCAAACCGATCGACTGCACGCCCACCACCACCGGCTTCCGCAAAGTCGAATTCAAGGGCGGCGCCGGCACCGGCGGCGTCTACATCAATGGCCAATTCACCTGGCTCACCGGCTACGCCCAGCGCGCCACCAACGAATGGGCCGGCCTCGGCCAGGCGTACCCCCAATGGATGCACGAATTCAATGCCAGGCTCATTCGCGATTCCCACGCCAACTACGTCCGCTGGATGCACATCTCCCCTCAACGCGTCGATGTCGATGCATTCGACAAGGCCGGCATCGTCGAAGTCTGCCCCGCCGGCGACAAGGAAAAAGATGTCACCGGCCCGCAGTGGGACCAGCGCGTCGCCGTCATGCGCAACTCCATGATCTACTTCCGCAACAACCCCAGCATCCTCTTCTGGGAAACCGGCAACACGCCGATCAAGCCCGAGCAGATGAAGCAGATGCTCGACCTGCAAACGGAACTCGATCCGCACGGCATGCGAGCCGTCGGCTGCCGCGGAAATTCCGATGCCGCCGCCAATACCGCCCTCAACGACCTGTCCCAGTATTACGGCGTGATGATCGGCCAGGACAAACGTACCGACGAACTCAAAAACCCCGCCGACATGTTCCGCGCCTATTCCGCCGAGCGCCGCGACCGCGCCCCCCTCATTGAAACCGAAGACTTCCGCGATGAAGCCGCCCGCCGCTTCTGGGACGATTTCTCACCCCCCCACTTCGGCTTCAAAAAAGGCCCGAAAGACACTTACAACTGGAACCAGGAAACCTTCTGCCTTGCCGGCGCGATCCGCTATGACGCCTACTGGTCCAACCGCATTTCCAACACCGACCCCGCCCATTCCAAGTGGTCCGGCTACGCCTCCATCTACTTCTCCGACTCCAACGCGGATGGCCGCCAGGATTCCTCCGAAGTCGCGCGTGTCTCCGGCAAAGTCGACGCCGTCCGCCTCCCCAAGGAACTCTATTACGTCTCCCGCGTAATGCAGAACCCCAGCCCCGACATTCACATCATCGGCCACTGGACCTACCCCTCCGGCACAAAGAAAACCGTCTACATCGCCGCCACTCACGCCGCTCTCGTCGAACTCAAACTCAACGGCGAAACCCTCGGTAAATCCGACCACCCCGCCCGCATCGCCTTCGATAAAAACAGCAAACCCCTCATCGACGGCCCCAAAGCCGAACCCACCGGCTTCATCTACGCCTTCCCCAACATCCCCTTCGCCCCCGGCACCCTCACCGCCACCGCCTACGATTCCTCCGGCAAACAACTCGCCGAAGACCAGCTCCAAACCGCCGGCAAACCCGCCGCGTTGAAGCTGACGCCGCACACCTCCCCCACCGGCCTCCACGCCGACGGCGCCGACGTCGCCCTCGTCGATGTCGAAGTCGTCGACTCCAACGGCCGCCGCTGCCCCACCGAAGAATCCCGCGTCGACTTCCAACTCACCGGCCCCGCCCTCTGGCGCGGCGGCTACAACTCCGGCATCATCGACTCCACCAACAACACCTACCTCAACGTCGAAGACGGCATCAACCGCGTCTCCATCAAATCCACGCTGCAATCCGGCAAAATCACCCTCACCGCCACGCACAAAGACCTCCCGTCCGCGATAGTGACAATCGAGTCGCACTGAATCTAACCAACTCCATGAACGCCACACGCCCTCCCGGTAATGTGAGTAACGTGCCCGCCACATCACAGTGGAGGCGGACCCGAGGAGTTCCTGATAATGTTTCTTATTGACGTCCATGGGTTTCGCAAGCAGAATCTCTAGAACATCGTGATGAGTAATCTCTCGTTCGACGCGCAAGAATTGGTGGATTTGTTCCGCGAAGCTATCCCATCGAGGTAACCTCCATGGCAATCTATACAACATTCTTCCTAGCAAAACCTGACGAACTTCAGAACGGGTTCCCCGGCTGGAAACCTCCGTTGCCTGTCCCCGTTCGACGCGAGTTCCGGAATCCTTTCACCAAACAAATAATGATAGTGGAGACGCGCGAGCCAGAGTGGCCCAACGCAGCGAAGGAAACCCAACCTTCGCAGTATCGCGCCGTTGCAATTCACGGGAACTATGAGGACTATCTCGAAGGCCGTCTTCCGCCATTCGTCCGCGAATGCCAACATTGGGCCGCGAAGGGTCTGACCGAAATTGAACTTGAGCCCCTACTGAAGGCGATAGGCGTCAATATCAAATTGGATTCGCCTCTTTACGCGCCACCCTCTTCTGGCGTAGTGTTACAAGAGTTCCCGCCGGATTTCCTTGCAAAGCTAATCGAAAGCGATCCGCTTGAAGTTACCAGGAAATGGGCTGCTGAAATGTCCGGTCCAGAGCACACCCACTCGGTGACGGGACGGAAGCTGAATGACGGATGGACAACAGATCAAGCTTCCCAAGTTTTCACACCGATTGCCTCGTTGGCCCGCCGGGCAAGCCTTGAGCAACGGATGTATCTGCTTACCGAGGCGTAAACCCCGCGTTAATAAACTTGCCGCGATATGCTTATGCCCAACCTCGAGGCCATGAGCGTGCCTCCTGACGCGCAATAAACACATTGCATCCTCTCCCAACCCCAATCGAAAATCGACAATCGACAATCCGCCTCATTTCCCCTCCACCCCCACTTCCCACACCGAACCCTCCCCCTCAAACTCCACCCGCACATACCGCCCCCTCCCCTTCCCCTCAAACACCAGCGGCGATCCCTGCTCGCCCGCTTTGTATCCGTTATGAAACACCACCCACTCCTTCCCATCCGACGACACCTCCACGCGCACGTGATACTCCCGCGTCGCAAACTCCGGCAACACCCGCACCCGCCCAATCTCCCGCTCCTCCCCCAAATCCACCTGCACCCACGGCGACGCATCCCCCTTCGCCGCCGTCCACCGCGTCGCAAAATTCCGATCCACCGCCCGCCCCGCCTCAAACCCCTTCCCCGCCTCCGATGACGCCGTCGCCCCCACAATCGCATACCCCTCCTCCTTCGCCCCCAACGCCTTCTGAATCGCATCCGCCCCATCATGCGTCGGCGTCACCACCCCAATCTCCCCGTCCGCCAAATACGACACCGCATCCACACACACCTGCCGCAACACGTGCTTATCCAGCGGCACAAACGCCCGGTGATACAAAATGTAATCCCGCCCCCCAAACGCAAACATCGCATGATGCCCCGGCGATATCACATCCCGCGTCATGTCCGTCTTCAAAATCGGACTCGTCCCCCCCTCCTCGAACGGCCCGAACGGCGACTTCCCCATCGCATACCGCACCATGTACGTGTCCTTCGTCGTATTCCCATCCGAATACATCACGTAATACGTCCCCTTCCGCTTCATCATGAACGGCGCCTCAAAATAATGCGCCGGCGTCACATCTTTCGCCTCCGTCGCAAACGAATGCATGTCCTCCCCCAGCCGCACCACAAAACAATGCCCGTTCTTCCAGTTCCACCCGCTACCCCAATACAGATACGCCTGCCCGTCATCATCCAGGAAACACTCCTGGTCAATCATGTGATACGTCGTATTAAAACTCGACGCAATCAGCGGCACATGCTCCGCCGTCATGCTCTTCCACGGCCCCAGCGGATCCGCCGCCTCCCCCGCCCACACCTCGCTCCCGCACGACACATACATATAAAACTTCCCCCCCTTCTCCACCACCGACGGCGCCCACACCATCGCCCCCTTCGACGTCCTGCTCGTGCACGCCTCCTTCGTCGGCCAGTTCAACACGTGGTACGTCCAATGCTTGAAATCCGTCGACTCCCAACACCCCAACGTCTTATCCCCCCACGGATCAATCGTGGCGTAGATGTAGAAGTGTCCGCCATGCTGCACAAGAGAAGGATCCGCGAAATACCCCGGCAAAATCGGAATCGAATTTCCCGCCCTCGTAAAATCCAACGCCGGGTCCGCGCCCCACGCACCAGCCGCCATCACAAGGACCGCAACCCATCCCAACGCACGGCTCACATTCATCGTTCGCTCCCTGGTTTCGCAATCGCTTTCAGCATGCAGTGCGTGATCTATTACCATGAACCAAAGCTTTTTGCTTTGACATTAACGCCGGGTTACTAAAATGGCGCCATATTCAGAGGTTTCTCACATGACCTTGGACGATCAACTGACCGAAGCTTTCGATCGCGGTTTGCGTTGCGGCACTGACGCTCTCTCAGAACGCGAGCGTGACCTCTACTTCGTCCAACATTTCATCATCGAATTCGAAATGGGCGGTCTCACAACGTATCTTTACAATCAATTGCACGATATCGAAAAGGTGGATCGAACAATTGCCGCCATGCAGAGGATTGGCGCGACCGCACTGGCCGACTTGCTGGCAAATGCAGCCGAATTGTTCCGCACTTATGAGCCGACCGTCACCTCAAGGACTTGGCGCGAAATCCTCAAACAGCATGACCCGGAAGAAGCGCTCGAGACCATTCACAACGCTATTGAGAAGCTCCCGAGATACGGTCTTCCCGAAGTAGCATAACGGGACACTCAGGCAACAATTTCCTTGGCTGGCAACTTCCTCCCCTCGTACACTCCACAAAGATCCACCGGAGCCTCTCATGCCCCTCGCCACCCTCCTCATCGGCCTCACCTGCCTCACCCTCGGCACCCTCATCACCGCCATCAACTTCTACACCAGTTTCCTCCGCTACCCCCTCCACCGCCGCCGCGGCGGCACCCGCGAAAACTTCCGCTTCATCTCCGGCTTCCCCCTCCTCGGCTCCTTCCTCCTCTTCCTCGCCCTCCTCTTCCTCTCCCACCACCCACCCCTCCAATGGACCGCCCTCGCCATCGCCCTCCTCGACGCCGGCGGCCCCCACTGGCTCATCGCCACCCTCCTCTACATGCTCCTCTTCGGCAAACGAACAAACACCGGCAACGTCGACCCATGGCAGTGACCCCGTTACCCCATCTCCTCAATCACATCATCCGAATCCAAAATCGCCCGCACCTTCTCCAGTGTCTCATCCAGCACGTCATCCGAGGCCTTCGCCACGAACGCCATCCCGCGCTCCCGAAAATCCAGGCTCTTCATCTGGTAGCTCAGAATCACACTCTCCACCGCCACACCCTCCTTCGGCGGAAGAATCCCCTTCGGCACCCGCACCTCCAGCGGCCACCCGCGAATCTTCGATGTGATCGGGCACACAAACGCCTGTCCCGTCACCTTCGCAAACGACGCCGTGCTCAGCACCAATCCATAATGCCCCCCCGCCAGCTCATACCCTGCCGACGGCGAAAACTGCAGATGCACAAAATCCCCACGCTCCGGAAAATACGTCCGCTTCGACATTCCTTCTCCTCAAGCTTAGATCAGTTCCTTCCCCACCGGCTTCGACCACATATCTCCGTGTGGCTTCCCCTTGCACCCCTTCAACAGCTCCGACAACTTATACCGGCTCTTCTTCCGCACCGGCCGAATCACCAGGTTCCCATTCACCTTCGCCAGCTCCACCTCCCGCCCAATATCCAGCCCCAACTCCGTCGCCAACGCCTTCGGAATCCGCACCGCCCGCGAATTCCCCCACTGCTGCACCACCGTCGTCATAACAACCTCCGATCGGATATACCGTATCTACAGTATACACATCGGCCGTTTCATGCCAAAACAATACTTAGGTGCCCGCCCCCCCGTTTCGTCATTCCGTCATTCGTCATTCGAATTTGATTCGTCATTCGTCATTCGAATTTCGTCATTCGTAAACTCCCGCCCATACAGCACCGAATACTTCAAAATCACCCCCACCGTCGTCTTCAACGCAATCACCAACCCAAACCGCCCATCCAGAAAACTCCCCTTCATCACGTAATACTTCAAAAACGTAATCCCCGGCCGAAACAGCAGATTCCAGAACCCCGCCCGCTTCCCCCGCGCCCACATCGCATCCGCCAGGATATTCGCATGCTCCTCCATCCGCCGCCCATCGCAAAAATCCGTCGCCACAAACTCCGTCAACCGATTATGCAACAACACCCCCCGCAGCTTCTTCACCACAAACCCCGCCTTCGCCTCCCGTATCTCCGGCGCACTCTGCTTCCCCCACGCCGTCCGCTCCCTGTGAATCAACCGCGTCTGAAAATCCGGCGACCAGCACCGCACATACCGCTTCGCCACAAAATTCTTCCGCGGCATCTCAAAAATCGCCACCCCCTCCATCTCCTCCTCCCGCAACCCCAAAATCTCCTCCCGCAACTCCGCCGAAACCTCCTCATCCGCATCCAGCATCAGCACCCACGCATTCACGCACTGCGACGCCGCAAACTCCCGCTGCGGGTTATACCCCCGCCACCTCTCCTCCATCACCCGCACCTTCCCCGACGAATGCCCCCGCGCCAACTCCACCGTCCCATCCGTCGACCCCGAATCCACCACCACAATCTCCTCGCACCACGCCAGCGAATCCAACGCCAACCCAATCCGATGCGCCTGGTTCTTACAAATAATGCACGCCGATACTTTCATCATGCCCCGAAAGGTAAAGCCCCACGCCCCGACGGTCCAGTCCCCTCAAGCCACCACCCCCGCCCCAACGCACCCGTCTCGTCATTCAGTCATTCGTCATTCGAATTTGATTCGTCCTTCGTCATTCGAATTTCGTCATTTCACCGCCTCCTCCCCGCCCCCGCCCGCCACGCCGTCGGCGACTTCCCCACATGCGTCTTGAACACCGCCGACAAATGAAACCCCGACCCAAACCCCAGCGCCCGCGATATCTCCTCCAGCGTCAGCCCCGTGTTCTGCAAAAGCTCCTTCGCCTTCCGCAGCCGCACCTGCAGGTGATACTGCTTCGGCGACACCCCAAACCGCCGCTTAAATGCATGCCGCATCGCTGAATAACTCACGTTCAATTCCGCCGCAAACTCCTCCACGCAAATCGGCCGGTGCACGTTCTCCGCCAGCGCCCGCTGCGTCCGGCTCACCGCCTCCTCCACCGACGGCGTGCCCCCCGTCGGCGCTTCCGCCGCCGCCTGCACCCATGCCAGAATTTGCAAAGCCAGCGCCCCCACCACCCCCGCGTTCCCCACCTCCTCCCCGCGCACCAGCCGGTGGCATTGTTCAAACGCCGCCTCCAGCGCCCCGTGACGCCCCACCCGCAGCACCGGCCGCGACGGCGAGATCACCCCCGCACGCTCCAGCCGCTCCACCGCCTCCCCCTGCATCTCGATCCAGCTCTCCACCCACCCCGTCCGCGGCTCCGGCTGGTAACGGTGCCACACGCCCGGAAACAGCAGCAACACCGTCCCTTTCGTCACCCGCTGCACCCCCACCTCCGCCGACTCAAACACCCCCGACCCCGCCAGGATGTACACCGCCTGGTACGCCTGCAGAATCCGCCCGCGCTGCCACGTGAACAGGTGATCCAGCGGGTGCCGCCCCTGCGGATACGGCGCCCCCGGCGGCGTGCGCGCGTGCCCCGCCGATGTCACCGCCACCTGCCACGGCCGCGTGTCCGGCCCGCCGGGAAGATAAAGCGCGTACTCTTTCATACGTGCCAGATTCTACATCCTTAAAGGCCAATTTGCGCATTCCCGTGCACACCCCCCCTCCGGTACGTTCAGCTTGACCACTTCTTTCTCGGGACTGCATATATGAGCACGTGTCTTAAAATCGGCCTTTTCGGCACGGGTATCCACAGCGCCGGTCCGCGGTCCGCCTCCCTCGCGGAACGCCTCCCCCAGGAAGTCGCCACCCTTGCCCGCAGCCTCGGCAACGTCGCGAAAGACGTCGAGGTGGTGAACCTCGGCCTCATCGATACGCCCGAAAAAGCGCTCAACGCCGGACACGCCTTCCGCCAGGCCGACGTCGACCTCCTCGTCATCCACCTCGCCGGCAACACCCCCGCCTCCGCCATTCTCCCCGCTGCCCGGCGAGCCAACGTCCCCGTCCTCCTCCTCAACCTCCAGTCCGCCGTCACGTTCGATAACGATTCAACCAGGCCCCAGAACCAGGACCCCCGCGCCGCCGCCTGGCCCGCACACGCCGCCGCCTCCGCCCTCTCCGAAGCCACCACCCTCTTCACCCGCGCCGGCCTCCCCGTCCACCCCGTCACCGGCATGCTCGAAAACGATGAAGTCGCCTGGGAACAGATCACCGACTGGCTCCACGCCGCCAAAGCCGCTCACACCCTCGAACACCACCGCCTCGGCGTAATGGCCACTTCCCCCGCCGCCCTCCTCGATGCCCCCGCCGACCTCGCCGCACACCGCATCGCCTTCGGCACCCATTTCGAACCACTCGAATTCGACGAGTTCGCCTCCCTCCGCGAAAAGGCCTCCCGCGAGGAAGTCACCTCCCGCATCGCCGACTTCCGCGATCGCTTCGACCTCCACCCCGACCTCTCCCCCGACGACCTCGCCCGCGCCGCCCGCAACTCCATCGCCCTCGACCGCCTCGCCGACGATCGCCGCCTCGGCGCCCTCGCCTGCCACCTCAAACCCGCCCTCGCCGAGGATGGATCCTTCCTCCTCGCCCACTCCCTTCTCACCGCGCGCAACATCCCCGTCGCCGGCCGCCTCGACATCCCCGCCGCTCATGCCATGAAAATCCTCGACACCTTCAACGCCGGCGGCGCCTTCACCGAATGCTTCTCCATCGATTACAACGAAGACCTTCTCCTCATGGGCCACGACGGCCCCATCCACCCTGCCCTCGCCCAGGCCAAACCCCGCGTCCGCCTCGCCGCGGCTCCCGACAAATCCGCCCGCAGAATGACACTCGACATGCCCCTCAAAACCGGCCCCGTCACCCTCCTCTCCCTCACCCAAACCACCACCGGCCAGTTGCAGTTCCTCTTCGCCGAAGGCGAATCCGTCCGCGGCCCGCAACCCGATGTCGGCCATACCCTCGGACGCTACCGCTTCTGGACCGGCGCCCGCCAGTTCCTCACCCAATGGAACGCCCACGCCCCCTCCCCCCACTTCGCCCTCGGCACCGGCCACCTCGCCTCCAAAATCGAAAAACTCGCCGCCCTCCTCCATCTCCCCGTCACCCGCGTCTGCTGACCCCCGTCAAACTCCGTTCCTAATCGATGGAGCAAAGAAAACCAACCACCGCCCACTCCCGCCCCCCCGCCCCCCCAAATACACCAATAACTAATAACCAATAACTAAATCGCCGTCTTAATCCCCATCGCCCGCAGCACGCACCACTTCTTCCGCGATTCAAAAATCGCAAACGCCCCCGCCCCCACGCACCCCGCCGCGATCAGCCACAGCCACCAAGTCCCCGCCCACAGCGCCAGCCCGAACAGAATCACCCCCGCCGCACACGCACAAAGCCCCCACACCAGCCGCATCCGCGCCCCTGTTTGATCGATATTGCACTGCATACACACGCTCCCAAAGCCACATTTCACCCAATCCTAACCCCAATCACACCCCCTGCAACTGCCCCAACTCAACCCCGTAAATTCCGGCCACTCCCGCACATACGCATCCGATAAACCGCTCAGCTTACCAGTCCCCCCAAACCGGCGAGACCTTGGGCAAGGATTTGCCGTTTTTTCAGTGCCATTGGATTCCCACCGCGGTATATTCTACCCTATCAGTCTACGTGTGGAGGATCCCGCGGCAGGCAGGCACCGTCAGGTCGGCGCCTGAGGCCGCGGCTGTTTTTTACGAGCGAGGATCGCATGAACCTCGAATTTTCCGTCGACAAGCTCTACGAAACCGGCTGGCAGCCAGAATGCGGTGCGCTTTCGAGTGTTCTCCCCCCAGGCTTGGAACGCCTCCCCGACGGCCGCCCCTACCCCACCCTCCTCAAAATCCAGGAAATCTTCGCCTCCCAAGGCTTCGAACTCGCTATCCGCTACGTCCAGCTTTTCGACTGCTTCCGCGCCGTCTGGACCGACGCCACCGGCGCCGCCCAGGGGGCCGTCGTCGGCTCCGATGAACGCGAAGCCGCCGTCTACGCCCTCGCCCAGTTCCGCCGCAACATCGCCGGGGTCGCTGCTGGCAAGCCCTGACACCTTCCCCTCTTCTTTCGCCACATAAGTTTTGGCAGCGGCCTGGGGGGCCGCTGCCCTTTTTCATGCGCAGGAAAAACACAAAATCCGTAAACCTGCGCGTGCCCCCGCCGATCCATTCGCTATACTCACCTCCAGGTGCCTTCTCATTTCTGCACCTGTCGATCAAATACTGAATTCCAGGTCCCTCCGCCGCGTCATTTCTTCGTTCACCGCGACCACCGGAGCACCTCGTGGGAAAAATCAGCCTCGCTTTCTTCCGCACCCCCGCGCGCGCCCTGGGCTTCCTCTCCGCCCTCGCCGCCGCACTCCTCATGCTCCGCAGCTTCTATTTCGAAGACGACCTCCGCATCGTCCAGCCCAACGCCATCTACCACGCCGATTCCCTCCACGGCTTCCTCGAATTCCAGATCACCTCCCTCCAATGCGCCCGCACCGCCTTCAACGCCCGCGAACTCCCCATCGGCTCCCCCGTCCGTATGCTCGACAGTTGGTCCAATGAAACCTTCTTCGGTTCCCACCTCCAGCACGATACCGCCGGCCTCGATTGCGAACTCGCAGGTTTCCGGCTCGCCCTCCAGGACCCCGGCATCGGAAGCGCCGCCATCATCCAATTCCCCCACTGGGCACTGATTGCCGCCGCCGTCCTCCTCTCTGCACGCAAGACGCAACGCCTCCCCGCCCTTGGCCCGCTGCCGCCCGCCTGCCCCCGCTGCGGCTACGACACCCGCGCCAGCGCCGCCCGCTGCCCCGAGTGCGGCACCGCCCTCCCCATCCCCCCTGCCCCCGCCTGAATCCAACCCCCCACACCCCACTGATGCTGCCCCCCCTCTCTCAGGAGCATCACATGAAAAAAAATCCCCGCCCCCCACTCCACAAGTACTCCCGATGCGCCCTCCTCCTCGCCTCCACCCTCGCCGTCCTCCTCACGCTCAACCGCTTCCTCTCGCGCGACATCCTCCACTGCTCCGAAGCCGGCTTCGCCTGCCGCGCACATTCCGCCAC
>JBQCGD010000013.1:0-13509 GCA_051955985.1 Phycisphaerae bacterium
CTCCAGGTGTGGGTGCTCCCGAAGGCCGGGGTGCCGACCTGAGTGCGGGGCGCCTGCGAGCCGCGGTCGCGGCCCGAACCCCCCCCCCCCCCCCCCCCCCCCCCCCCCCCCCGCCCCCCGGCCCCCCCCCCCCCCGCGGGCGGGCCCGGGGGTCTGGGCCGTGGTGCCCGCGCGGGGGGATCGTGGGAGGGTTGACGTTTATTTTCATGGTGCTGGTGTATCGGTACATTTCGCTGGCGTCGATTGTGGCGGCGGCGGCGTTTGCGTCGGCAGTGACGGTGTTTGCGGGGAAGAATGCGCCGGGGTTGAAGACGGAACTGGCGCCCGCGGATTTCTGGCCGATGGTGATCATTGCGTGGTTGTTTGCGGGGCTGATTATCTATCGGCATCGGGCGAACATCGCGCGGCTGCGGAAGGGGACGGAGCCGAAGATCGGGCAGAAGCAGATGGACAAGGCGAAGATGCCCCCCCCCGAACCGCCGGAGAAGGCGCCCCACAAGGATCGGTAAATCGTTTATCCTCTGGGCATGCGGCGATTGAGTTATTTGATGGCCGGCGGGGCGTGGCTGGTGTTGTCGCTGGCGGCCGGGGTATTCCTGGTGCACAGCGCATCGGCGGGGGCGCGGCGTGCGGACCTGGTTTCGCGCGGGCGGCAGCTAGCGGGGATCATGGCGGCGGACGTGGGGGATCGCGGGGCGTTGCAGCAGGATTTGGACATCGCGGGGCATTTTGATCCGGCGCTGGTGTACGGGATGGTGTGGAAGGCGGATGGGGAAGTGCTGGCGCACAGCAACCGGGAGGTGGTGGGGCAGTTTCTGGATGCGGGGCGTTGGCCGGCGCTGGACGGGGAGGAGCGTTCGCGGCTGGCGTCGCTGGAGGTGCCGGAGTGGTCGCCGGGGAATCCGCACGTGTTGGAGTACACGACGGAGATCGGTACGGGGAAGCCGGGGGTATTTCTGAGTTTGGCGGTGGCGCGCGAGCCGCTGGTGGATGGGGGCGCGTTTTTGCTGGTGCTGGGATTTTCGGCGGTGAGCACGGGGATCCTGGTGGCGGGGATCGTGCTGGCGCGGCGGCGGTTTGAGAGGGCGCGGCGGGAAATTGTGCAGGAGGCGCGGGCGCGGACGAGCCTGCTGACGGAGCGGGGGATGCTGGCGTCGGTGCTGGCGCACGAGATTCGTTCGCCGCTGACGGCGCTGCGATTCAACCTGCATGCGCTGCGGCAGTTGCTGGGGGCGGGTGAAGGTGCGCATTCGGAAAAGCAGACGGAATTGACGGATCGGTGCGAGCGGGAGATCCGGCGGCTGGACAACATGCTGACGGATTTTCTGCGGCACACGCAGGTGATCACGGGGGCGATCGAGCCGACGGCGCTGAACGGGGTGATCGAGGAGGCGGTGGCGTTTTTGCGGCCGACGCTGGAGCGGTCGGGGGTGCATATCAGCTTGCACCTGGATGCGGGGAATCCGCGGGTGGCGGTGCATCCGGATGAACTGCGGCAGGTGATTTTGAATTTGACGGCCAATGCGCAGGAAGCGATGTCGGATTTGCCGGCGACGGCGGCGCGGACGCTGGCGATTTCAACGATTTCGGACGAGCGTGCGGAGTCGCCGACGGCGACGCTGTTGATCCGGGATTCGGGCAAGGGGATTCCGGCGGAAGCGCGGGAGCGGATTTTTGAGCCGTTTTTTTCGACGAAGCCGAACGGGTCGGGGCTGGGGCTGACGCTGGTGCGGCGGGTGATTTCGGGCGCGGGGGGGACGGTGTTGTATGAGTCTTCGCCGGAGGAGAATGTGGGCGGGAAAGGGGAGGGGGCGGGGACGACGTTTCGGATTACGTTGCCGCGGGTGGGGGGGGCGGGCGGGGTCTAGGGTCTGGGGAATGGGGCATGTGAGGGGGAGGCTATTGGGAGGTGGGCGGAAATTTTCTTTTGGCGGGCGTGGGGCGCGGGTAGGATTTTTGCGTGAGCTACGATCTGCATGTCTGGTCGGTGCGTCCGTTTGAGCAGAAGTATCTTCGGAAGGCTGCGGAGTGGGAGCAGTCGGGCGATGGGGGGTGCATGTATGCGCGCGGGGGGTGGCAGATTGTGATCAATGCGTCGGACGTGGTGTTGCCGGAGGATGTGCCGGAGGAGGTGGCGGGGCTTTTGCCGGGGATTGGGTATTTGACGGAATTGAATTTGGAGGGGGATGCGCCGGAGAAGGCGGAGGCGCTGCTGATGTCGACGGCGAAGGAGATTGCGAAGGGGGCCCACGGGGTGATTGAGGATCCGCAGGAGGACGAGGTGATCACGCCGGCGGGGGTGAAGCGGTTTGTGCCGGCGAAGAAGGGGGCGAATTTTTCGGTGCTGAATTTTTCGTGGTGGTTTTTGTCGGATTCGCTGGGGACGGATGCGGGGCGGGAGGCGTTTGTCGGGTTGCTGGAGAAGCTGTTGCCGGAGGCGTTGCCGAAGCGGTACGGGTTGTGGGAGCCGCCGCAGCATCATTATGAGAAGACGGGGCGGGCGCATTTGTTGAAGTTCATGGCGGAGCATCTGGCGGAGATGATGGTGTGGTATCCGCAGCGGCCGGTGGCGACGTGTTCGGTTCGTCATGCGGAGCCGCTAGGGGCGTCGTTCCAGGGGTTTCGGACGCACCGCGTGGAGATCGAGGTTCAGAAGGGGGTGCTGGAGCAGCCGGGGTGGCCGCTGACGTTGCAGCGGTTGTGGCGGGAGATGCCGCGGCTGCTCAAGCCGATTTATGGGGAGGTGAGGACGGAGGGGGGCTTTTCGCGCAGCGGCGGGGGGGCGGTGTGGATCGATGCCTCGATGCTGCAGGAGGGGTATCCGGAGACGAACCGGTCGTGGTTTTTCCGGGGGATTCCGCGGAAGCTGGGGCATGCGGTGGTGCTGGGGACGGAGTATCAGAGAGAGTGGCCGGAGTTTGTAAAGCAGGCGGAGATGGATCACGGGTATGCGTTTGCTTCCACAGAGAATTGGGGGAGTGATGAGGATTTGATGACGAAATTAGGTGGGGTGCCGAAGCGGATTGCGCTGTTGCCGGGGGAGGGGATGGGGAAGGGGCAAGAGTATCCGGAGGTGTGGCCGTTTGGGGCGCAGTTCAAGTAACGTGCGGTCGGGGAAGCTAGACCTCGGGAACGCGAGGCTCTAGGCTAGGTGCATGCCACGCGCGACGATTGTTCTTGCGGAAGATGATGCCTCGGTGCTGCAGGCGATTGGGGACTCGCTGACGGATGCGGGGTACAGGGTGCTGCGCGCGGCGTCGGCGCGGGAGGCGCTGCTGCAGTTGTCGGATGTGACGGACTTGCTCATCACGGACCTGTGGATGCCGGGGATCGACGGGCTGGCGCTGTTGCAGCAGGCGAAGGGGCAGTTTCCGCTGCTGGAGGTGCTGCTGATCACCGGGAACGCGACGGTGGCGACGGCGATCCAGGCGATGAAGTCGGGGGCGTTTGATTACCTGACGAAGCCGTTCGCGCCGCCGGACCTGCTGGAGGTGGTGGAGCGGGCGCTGGAGCGGCGGCGGATGCGGCAGGAGATGATGACCGTTCATGCGGCGCCGGGCGGGGTGGTGGCTGCGGACGATCCGCTGAAGGGGCAGTTGATCGGGACGAGCGACCGGATGCTGGCGGTGCACGAGACGATCCGGCGGGCGGCGCCGTTCAAGTCGACGGTGCTGATTTCGGGGGAATCGGGGACGGGGAAGGAACTGGCGGCGCGGGCGATTCATCGGCTTTCGCCGCGAAGTGCGGCGCCGTTCCTGGCGATCAACTGCGCGGCGGTGCCGGGGACGCTGCTGGAGTCGGAGCTGTTCGGGCATGAGCGCGGGGCGTTCACCGGGGCGACGGCGCGGACAACAGGGTATTTTGAGGCGGCGACGGGAGGGACGCTCTTGATCGATGAGATCGGCGAACTGGATTTGAACCTGCAGTCGAAGCTGCTGCGGGTGATTGAGACGGGGGCGATCACGCCGATCGGTTCGACGCGCGAGAAGACGCCGGACGTGCGGATCCTGGCGGCGACGAATGCGGATTTGCCGCGGGCGGTGGAGGAGAAGCGTTTTCGCGCGGACCTGTTTTACCGGTTGAACGTGGTGCACATCGAGATGCCGCCGCTGCGGGAGCGTGCGGGGGACATTCCGCTGCTGGCGCGGTTTTGGCTGGATCGTCTTTGCCGGGAGCATCAGTTGCGGATGCCGGCGGTGGAGGAGGGGGCGCTGGTGGCGCTGCAGCGCTACGCCTGGCCGGGGAACGTGCGGGAATTGCGGAACATGCTGGAGTCGCTGTTGATCCTGCAGCAGCCGGCGACGATCACGCCGCAGGTGTTGCCGCCGCACATTCGCAACGCGACCTCGCCGATGCCATCGATGATCGACCTGGAGGCGGCGGAGAAGGGGACGATTGAAAAGGCGTTGCAGCAGGCGGGCGGGGACCGTGCGCTGGCGGCGCAACTGCTGCAGGTATCGCTGCGTACGCTGTATCGGAAGATGGCGCGCTACGGGCTGAAGTGAAGGGGGTTTCCGGGTCAGCGCCGGGCGCCGCGTGCGCGGGGCTGCGATGTGCCGGGGTGTTTGGGTTGTCCGGGGACGTCGGGCCAATTGAAAGGCTCGCGGAAGGGAATGCCCATTTCCTGGCAGAAGGTCGCAACGGACTGGCCGTTGAGGGGGAAGACGGCGAGCGGCGGATCGCGCGAGACCAGGGTGTGCGAGCGGAAATGGGGGGTCTGGCGGACGGGGATATTGCCGAGGACGAGGATTTTGTCGTAGCGCGGGTAGCATTCCTCCTCGAGGCGCCAGGTGCGCCGCTCGTAGTTGGGGAAGAGCGTTTCGCAGGTGGTGAGTTCGGGGAGCGTGTAATCCCACTTGCGGCCTTCGTAACCGGAAATGACGACCAGCGAGATGTGCTCGCGCTCGGCGGCGGCCTGGACGGCCCTGGCGATGTGGAGCGTTTCGTCGACGGTGACGGGGCGGGCGACCTGGGAGTCGTCGTTGATGTCGGCGATGTCGTCGGCGAGTGTCCTGTTTTTCTGCATCACCACGTGCGCGGCGAACCAGACGCAGAGGAACATCGCGGCGATGGCGAGGGCCGGCGTGATCCAGCGCCTGCAGAACTGCGTCGTGTACTTCCACCAGGCCAGCCAGCGCCAGCGGTGCCAGCGCGGCGCCTGGAGCGCGGGCGGATTGATCAGCAGCAGGATCCAGACCCACGCGATCGGCACGGCGAGGAACATGCGGGAGTAGGGGAACGAGGCGCCGCTGCGGCCATCCTCAATGCGGCTGTAGGCGAAGGAAACGAGCACCAGCGCCACCGTCGCCAGCGCGGCGAGAATTGCGGCCAGCCGGACCCGCAGGAGCAGCAGAAGCGCGGCGACGGCGAAGGCGATGAGCAGCGCGGTGGGGGCGGGGTTAAAGCGTATCCAGCGGCCGACGGCCTGCGGGGTGAAGCTGTCGAAGAGGCCGAGGAAGTTGAGGATGCCGAGGTCGTGCAGGGACGGGTATTTGTCCAGGAAGTTGAACCGGTGCAGGAAATTGAAATTCTGGACGAAGGTGGCGGCGCCGCCGGCGAGGTGTTGAGCGGGAGCGGCGCGCACGTGGGATTGCGCGAGCTTGTAGAGCGCGTCGGGGATGAGGTCGTGGAAGCCGAGGTCGGCGAGCGAACGCAGGTATTGATAGAAGTGCGCCCAGGACCAGTCGAATCGTTTTTCGGGGAAGGCCTGGTAGAGGCGGTAGTCGGTGTGCCAGTCGAAGTAAAACTTCTGCACGAGCCAGTAATAGGGAGCGGCGGCAAGAAGGCCGAGCGTGGTGAAGAGGAGGAACCGCCATTCGCGCCAGGTGGTGAGGAGCCCGTAGACGGCGACGCCGGCGAGCAGGACGGCGCAGTTCGGGTTGAACATGAGGGCGACGACCGCGAAGAAGCCGGCAAAGAAGTAGCGCGTTTTCGGCCAGGTGCGGCGCAGCGCGACCGGGGGCGGAACAAACCAGCGGCCGACGGCGGCGAGCGCCCGCCGCCACCACGGCGTGCCCGGGCGCCGCGGGCGTGCCATCGGCGTGAACAACGTTTTCCGCGCCGGGGGGAGGAAGAGGAGCGCCGGGATGATGGCGAAGGCGTCGCCGGTCACAAAGCCGCGCGGCATGCCGGTGATGATGCCATAGCGCGTCGAGAGCACCGCCGGCAGCATCAGCGAAATGGCCGCGACCACCGGCTGCCGCCGCCGCCACGCCACAGCTGCCATCAGCAGGAACGGCAGCAGGCCGAGCAGCACCGTCACCAGCGGCACGGCATAGAGGTAGGGCATGCCGGCGGCCACGAGCGGCGCGGCGAGATAGCCTTCGATGTTGGAGTTGTACGATTGCCCGAAGAAGCAGGGCTCGTGCAGGTGGCCGCGCAGGAGTTCGCGCGCGGCATACCACTCGATGCCCTGGTCTTCATCGACAAACTTGATCAGGAATTCCTGGAAAAGCCGCACGCGGTCGAAGACCAGGAAGCCCAGGAGCGCGAGGAGGGCCGTTCCCTCCAGTCCCCACCGGGCCCAGGTGAACCACGGGGGCGAAGCCCACCGGCGAACGGCGACTGATTGTTCTTCGATCGTTTCCACCGTCACGCGGCACGCTCACAAGAAGACCTTCTCCACGACGCCTCAGATCAACGTCAGCATCCCCCTCAAGTTGCCGCCGTTTGAGAAAAACTTTCGCAGAAGGAGCGCCGGGAGAATGCAAAGTATACTCTCAGGAGGCGCCGTAGCGCCGCATTGCAGCGGGACTTTGACGCGCTGCATTTCCGCAGGCCGATTCATGCAAGGCGGAAATGGGATTTTGACATAATCGTGAAAGGCGAGCCTTCCGTGCAAGGTGCCATCGTTCGCGCTCCACGTGCTCGCCTTCTCGGTAATCAAAGGTTTGCCGGCAGCCCCATCGACTCCTTTGCCTCCGTCAACAGCCAGACATGTGAACTCTTCTCCCCCACGCCCACGATGCCGTACACCATGAGGTATGCGATCACCGTGGCGAAGGCGATCTCGCTTTCACCGCGCCGCTGGAGCGCACCTACGGCCACACCCCTGCCGGTCTCGATCAACTTCTGGACGACGAGGCTGGCCTGCTCGCGGTCCGCATTGCGCACGAGCCAGATCTGCCGCAGGTCTGAACGTGCCTCAAAAACCAGGCGCGGCGCATACAGAAGCAGGTCCCACCAGAGCACTTCTCCCCGCGCGTCGTAGCGCCACGCGCGGTCACGGGTAATCGCCTCGTACCATCCGCCATCGCTGTTTTCGATTTCCCGCAACCGCTGCATCACAAAGCCGCCGCGCGTCCGCCACTCAATGATGTATGCAATCCCCATCAACACGAGCAGCACCACGCTGAGGATCATCCATTCCTGGTACGGAGCGCTTCCGTTCCTGTCCCCGAAGGCGATGTAGATGAACCCCAACCCCACCGGCGTCAGGATAGTGGCCGCAAACCCCGACAGCAGCTTTAACGTGCTGGCAAGCTTGTGCTTCTCCTCCGCACGCCTGAGCGCTGTGCGGACTTCAACGACATCCATCTCCGGACCCTCAACCGCCTATCAGATGAGCTCCCACACGTTGTAAACGCGTCGGCGGGCCAACTTATCCGCTGCGCGATTCTGACTTCCGACTGTTTGCCTATAATAATCGCTCAGCCTTTCTTACCGGAGCTTATCCAGAATGTACGAACGCCCCTTCACCATCGAGTCCCCCTACACCCCCATGGGCGATCAGCCCGCCGCCATCGACGCGATCGTGAAAGGGTTCAATGAGGGGAAGAAGCAGCAGATCCTGATGGGCGTCACCGGGTCGGGCAAGACGTTCACGATGGCCAATGTGGCGGCGCGGCTCGGCCGGCCGGTGCTGGTCATTTCGCACAACAAGACGCTGGCGGCCCAGCTCTACGAAGAGTTCAAAGAGGTTTTTCCGAACAACGCCGTCACCTATTTCGTCAGTTATTACGACTACTACCAGCCCGAGGCGTACATCCCGCAGCGCGACATCTACATTGAGAAGGATGCGGCGCGGAATGATGACCTCGACCGGCTGCGGCTGGCGACGACGACGTCGCTGATGTCGCGGCGCGATGTGATGGTGGTCGCGTCCGTCTCCTGCATCTTCGGCCTCGGTTCGCCGGAGGAATACAAGAAGAAAGTCGTGTCGATCACCAAGGGGATCGACTTTTCCCGCGATGACCTGCTGAAGGCGCTCGTCGACCTGCAGTACGACCGCAACGACATCGAGTTCAAGCGCGGCACGTTCCGGGTGCGCGGCGATGTCGTCGAAATCTTCCCTGCCTACGAAACCACCGCCTACCGTGTCGAAATGTTCGGCGACTCCATCGAAACCATCTGGCACATCAACCCGCTCACCGGCGAGCTGCTCACCGAGGAAAAACAGATCTTCATCTACCCGGCCAAGCACTACGTGACCGATGAGGACAACCTCGCCCGCGCCTGTGCCGACATTCGCGCGGAACTCGACCAGCGCGTGAAGGAACTGCGCATGCAGGGCAAGCTCCTCGAAGCGCAGCGGCTCCTCGCCCGCACCAAGTACGATGTCGAAATGCTGCAGGAAACGGGCATCTGCTCCGGCATTGAAAACTATTCGCGCCACCTCTCCGGCTCCCCGCCGGGTGCGAAGCCCAACACCCTCGTCGATTATTTCCCGAAGGATTACCTGCTCATCATCGACGAATCGCACGTCACGATTCCGCAGCTCAACGCCATGTACGCCGGCGACCGCCACCGCAAGGAAGTGCTCGTCGATCACGGCTTCCGGCTCCCTTCCGCCCTCGACAACCGCCCCATGCGCTTCGAAGAGTTCATGGCGATGTGGAACCAGGTGCTCTTCGTCTCCGCGACGCCCGGCAAATTCGAGCTCTCGCTCACCGGCGGCGAAGTCGTCGAGCAGGTGATCCGTCCCACCGGGCTCGTCGATCCGCAGATCGAAGTGCGGCCCGCCACCGGGCAGGTGCAGGACCTCGTCACCGAGACGCAGAAACGTGCGGACAAGGGCGAACGCGTGCTCGTCACCACGCTCACCAAGCGGCTTGCCGAGGACCTGGCCCACTACATGGGCGAGGCGGGGCTTCGCAGCAAGTACCTGCATTCCGAGATTCAGACGTTCGACCGCGTGGAGATCCTGCGCGAGCTACGCGAGGGGACCTTCGATGTGCTCATCGGCGTGAACCTGCTGCGCGAAGGGCTTGATTTGCCGGAGGTGTCGATGGTCGCCATTCTCGATGCCGACAAGCAGGGCTTCCTCCGCAGCGAGACGTCGCTCATCCAGATGATCGGCCGGTGCGCCCGCAATGCGAATTCGCAGGTGTATCTCTACGCCGATGCGGTGACGCCGAGCATGCAGCGGGCGATCGATGAAACCAATCGCCGCCGCGGCATCCAGGAGGCGTACAACAAGGCGCACAACATCACGCCGCAGACGGTGCAGAAGGCGATCCGCCACGGCATTGATGTGGAGCTCAAGGCCCGCCGCACGGCCCGCGAACTCGTCGCCCAGTCGGAAGAGCTCTACGACGTCAACGAGACGCTGCGGATGCTGGAAGAGGAAATGCTGACCGCGGCGAACAATCTCGAGTTCGAAAAGGCGGCCGATATCCGCGACAAGATCCAGTCGCTCAAGAAGAAAGCCGAGAGCACCGGCGACGGCGCCCCGCGCGGCGCTGCCGAGGTGGGCGCCGAAGGCGATCTCACCGCCGCCATCTCCAACAGCATGTCCAACCGCATCGCCGGGGTGAGCACTGCCGGGGAGCGGCCCGCCATGACACCGCAGCAAAAAAAAGTTCGCCGCGGGCCTAAACGGAACCGCGGCAATTGATCTTCCTGTGATGGGCGGAGTAAGCGGACGCGTTTACTCCGGATCGCTGTCCGCCTTCTTCGGCTTCTTGCTGCGCGACCGCTTCGGTTTGGCCGCCTTCGGCATCGCCGGCGGCATCCCCGCATCGCCGATCGTCCGCTCCTCTTCGCGCGACGCCGGCATCACCGGCTCGGCCATCTGCTTCTTCATCGCGTCCAACTGATCGCGTAGCTCCGCGGCCTCTTCATACCGCTCCGCCTTCACCGCTTCCTTCAGCTTCTGCCCCAGCAGTACCCGCGGGTCCGGCGGCAATTGGGCGCGAATCTGCTTCAACATTTCCAGCAGCACGCGCGCCTCGTGGCTCTGCCGAAGCATCTTCTTGCGCTCTTCCTTAGGCAAGAGGTGAGCAATCCGCTTGATCCCGCCGCGCAAATAGGCAATGGCCGTTTGGACGTACCCCTGTCGAAGTGCCTCGCACGCCTTGGCCCGCGTGTTCATCATCATGATGTAGGGCCGGTACTGCTCCAGGCAGGCGCGATCGTAGTCCGTTTTGCCGTAGCGGGCGCACAGGTCCAGCACATCCAGGTTGTGCTGCGTGTCGCGGATCACCGCTTCATACTGCTCCAGCACAAACATCGAAAGGTAGCGGTGATAGAACATCGCCGACTCTTCGCGGAGCGCCTGGCAATCACGCGAGGCGAGGGCGAAACCCGCGTCCGATCCGTATTTTTTCCGATGATTGCCCAGCTTGCGCCGGTGAAATTCCAGCTCCGTGGGCGCACGATGCGGGCGTTTTCCATCCGGCCGGCCTTCCAGTTCCATCTGCAGAAGGCCCAGGTCCAGTCGCAATTGAAGTTTCGGTTTACCGTCGTTCCCCCGGATCAGCCGGACGTTGACTTGTCCTGGCTCGAAAGCCCATCCCCTGAGCGCCTCGGCGATGTCCATTTCGTTGAAAAACGTCTGCCTGCCTTTGCGTTGACGCTTCATTCTCTTGAACCTCCTGACGACCCTGAAGCAAACCCGGTTCCACCGTCGACACATTCAGGCATCGTTTGCATTATAGCCGTGCACAGCACCCCGTCATTGAGAAAAGTCCCGCTACCGTTCCCATCGTCCATCGCTTCCCCCCCGCGCCAGCAAAAACGGACTTTAAGCGACAAGTTCCGAAAATAACAGCGCGCACCGGGCCGGGACGCGCGGTGCCCCGGCCCGCGCCCGATCAAATCGCCGAAATGAGCAGCTTCGCCAGCACCGAGACGGCAGCGCTCTGCAGCGCTGCGATCATTTGCCGCTCCGCCGCCACCTGCTTCGCCCGTTGATCCGCCTCGCGCTGCATCTGCTGCTCGAGGGTGCCCAGCGTGGCGTCCACCTGCTCCGCCGAAAGCGACTGCGCGACGCCGCCGGCAGCCGAACTGTCGCCCGCCGCCAGTTTGCTCATCAGGCCGCGCACCACCTCCGGCGCCAGCGTCTCGAGCGCCGGTCCCGCCGCCTGCAGAAAATCCGTCACCACCGACTTCACGCCCGCTTCCAGCTTCGTCGACTCCGCCACCGCCTGCCGAATGTCCTCCAGGACGCTCATCTGCCGCTCCTTTCTTGTGTCGTGATTGAATTTTCTTCCTGCCTTCACTGGTTGAGATACTTGTCCGCGCCCTGCCACAGGTGATTGAAGTGCTGCAGCGTCTCGCGGTTCGTCGCCGCATCGTCCTGGCCTTGCAACATCAGATCGCTTTGCCGCTTCGCCAGCGCGGCCGCTTCGTTCACCACCTGCACAAAGCCCGCATCCACCCCGCTGATCCCGCCGAACTCCCGCTTCTGCAGCAGCGCGCCCAGGTTCCCCCACGCCGCCGACTCCTCCTGCAGCCGCTGCCGAACCGCGGCATCGTCCGCCGGCAACGTCGCCGCCGCCGCTTCGACCGCCGCCAACCGCCCCGCCTCCCGCGGCACGCCGCAGGCCGCCAGCGCCACCCCGCCCATCACCACCGCCAACAACCGCATCCGCCTCATCGTTTTCTCCTTTCTTATGGGTCGCCAAATTCCGGCAAATCAAGCCTTGTCCAAACCGCCCGCCCCGCCCTATCCTCTCCCCCATGCGTGCGCTCTCTTTTCTCTCCTGCATCCTCCTCCTGTCCCTCACCGCCGCCTGCCAGGGCCTCGGCAAGCCGGGTGCGAAAAAACTCGCCGGCGCCGGCATGGATATGTTCACGCCCGTCAAGATGCGCCTCCATCCCCTCTCCCGCATCCTCCCCAACCCGCCCACCATCGAAGCACGCCTCGAATTCACCGACCAGTTCGGCGACATCGGCAAAAGCGTCGGCACCGCCCATTTCGACCTCTTCGCCTATCAAGCCCTCGCCCTCTCCCACAAGGGCAAACGCCTCGGCCAGTGGAACGCCAGCCTCATCACCCCCGAAGACAACCGCGACCACTGGGACGCCATCACCCGCACCTACCTCTTCAAACTCTCCCCCGGCGATGCCCTCGGCCGGAATGACCAGTTCGTTCTCACCGCCACCTTCACCCTTCCCAACGGCGAGGAACTCTCCGACGACATCACCCTGCCGCCGAAGTGACCGCCGCCTTCTCGCGCAACTGCATCACGCGCAGGATTTCCTCCTGCACCGCCGAGAACTGGCTGATCACCTTCGTGTTCCCCTCCAGCGCATCGAGCAGCGCCTGCAGATGCTCCCGCTGGCCCAGGATCTCCTTGTGCGCCTCGGTGAGCTCATCCTCCCGCTGCCGCGAATACTTCCGCTCCCACCACCACAGGGCGCCCATCAACCCCGAGACTCCCAGTTGCGCGACGTTCGTCACGTCCGGCGCCGCCTGTGCCACGCACGTCACCCATTCCGTCCACATAACGCCCTCCTTTCATTCGCCGATCTTGCCCGCTCACGCCCGCCGCAGCGTGTGCACGCCCGACAGCACCCGCTCCTCCGCCACGCCGTCGCCGTCGCAATCGATCGTCGCCGCGAGTTGCTGCCGCGATGATTGCGCCAGCCCCTCGTAATACGCCCGCTTGCCGAAGGTGAGGTTCGTCGCGCTTTTCGCATCCACCAGCGTGCGGTAAATCGCCGCCAGCGTCCCGAAAATCGCCGCCGTCCGGAACCCGCACAGGTCCGCAGACGCAGGCGCCGGCGACGTGTCCCGATCGCTGGCAATCCCCACCAGGCTCAGGAGCGCATCCCCCACCGCCGCGATCTGCGGCTGAAACGTCACCACCGTCGCCTTCACCGAGCCCCCCGTCAGCGGCGTCACCACCGGCTCGCTGCTCCGCCCGCGCAACGCGCTCACCGTCGCATGCGTGTCGTCGGTCACCGTCACCACCTCGAGCAACTGCGTCAATGACCCATCCGTCAGCGTCACCTGTGCCACCATTCCGGCCGCCACCGCCGCCAGCGACCCGCTCGTCAACACCAGGCCCGTCCCGGTCAACGTCCCCGCCGCCTCCTTCAACAGCGTCTGGTGCCCGAACGCCCCCTCCAGAAAAACCCCCGGCTCCCACGCCATCAAATCCACATCCTGGCAGAAATACATCGCACACCTCCGATCACTCTCAAACCCTCGGGCGGCGCGGGGCCCGCCCCCCCCCCCCCCCCCCCCCAAACATAAGTCATATGTCACCCCACATCATTGTTAAAAAATACCACATGTCCGCCCACACCCCAACAGCCCCCTCAAAACACCCGGCCCCCTAG
>JBQCGD010000014.1:0-9284 GCA_051955985.1 Phycisphaerae bacterium
GCGCCGGCTCCGCTGGCCCGAACCCCCCGCCCCCGCGCCCGATAACCCAACCCCCGCTCCCCCAATCTCTTCCAACCCACAGATTCCAGTGTCATCCGCCCTCGAACCCCGATATGATGAGCAGCAACCGGTGCTTACCGATGAGGAACTTCGCGCCCTCCTCGGCACCGCGGAATAACCCCCCTTGCAGCTCCCGGAGGCTCGGTGACACCCCTGCAGGAAACATCCTCCCCCCGCGCTGAACCCCGCCCACAAGCCATCGCCACACCAACAGTTGTGCTCGCCGGCCCCGACGCCCTCCCCCTCCGCGCTCCCCTCGAAAAACAATTCGCCCCCACCCCCGTCTCCTTCGCCACCGCCGACACCATCCTCGAGGCCGTCCTCATCTCCGGCAACGCAGAAGATGCCCCCGAAGACCACACCGCCACCCCCCTCGTTATCGCCGGCGTCACCCAGGAACTCGAACAGCTCGAAGCCGCCGTCCACAGCCTCCGCAAAGTCTACCCCGCCTCCCGCATCATCCTGGTCTGCGAACCCGAAGACGAAGTCCTCTGCCGCAAAGCCCTCAACTGGGGCGCCACCGATTACCTGATCCTCCCCGCCGACCCCCGCAGCCTCCAGCGCCTCTGCACCCTCGCCCCCCCAACCCCGCGCCCCGCCACTCCCAACCGCCTCGCCACCGTCGAAAACCCCCTCCCCGCCCCTGCCGACCTCGTCCGCCACGCCGTCCTACTCCCCGCCCACCCCTCCACTCAGCACCCCGCCCAACACCCCGAACACGCCCAACCCACCATCCCCCTTCTCGCACAAACCTCCCTCCTCTCCGACCTCCTCCACGGCAAACCCGACTTCCACGACCGCCTCCTCGCCACCCTCCAAAACCACCTGCAATGGACCGGCAACCTCCGCTACCTCCCCGCCGACGCCGATGCCTACGCCCAACCCCTCACTCCCCACACCCTCCACCACCCCGTCGCCCTCCCCGGCCACGCCCCGCTCGGCACCCTGATTCTCGAACCCAAAAACCCCGCCTCCCCCGCCCCTTTCCCCGCCGGCGTCGACGCCGCCCTCGCCCACGCCGCCACCTGGATGGCCACCCTCCTCTCCATCTCCCTCCGCTACGAACAACTCCGCTCCCTCGCCATCACCGACGAACTCTCCGGCGCCTCCAACCGCCGCTACTTCAACCGCTACATGCAAAAACGCCTCGAAGACGCCCGCGCCGACCGCTCCCGCGTCACCCTCCTCCTCTACGACATCGACGACTTCAAAAAATACAACGACACCTTCGGCCACGCCTCCGGCGACGCCATCATCCGCGAACTTATCAAACTGCTCCGCCGCTGCACCCGCCCCGCCGACCTCGTCGCCCGTCTCGGCGGCGACGAATTCGCCGTCGTCTTCGCCGACGACGAAGCCCCGCGCCAGCCCAACTCCGAACACCCCAAGGATGTCCTCTCCGCCACCGAACGCTTCCGCAAAGCCATCAAAGACCACCCCTGGCCTGAAATCTGCAAAATCAAAGGCGAACTCTCCATCTCCGGCGGCCTCGCCACCTTCCCCTGGGACGCCGACACCCTCGACACCCTCATGGCCCGCGCCGACGAAGCCCTCCTCCGCGCCAAAGCCGCCGGCAAAAACGCCATCCTCCTCCACCGCCCCACCGCCGCCCCCTGCGAAGAGAAATAACGCCTCGCCAATCCCCTCACTTTGGCGATGACTTCATCATCGGATGCAGTACACTCGATGATTCCTCGACAGGACCAATGGCAATGACTATCCAATTCGACCTGCCCGCTGATATCGAAGCGTCGCGCCGTGACGGATCGAAAGACGTTAACCGCTCAGCCAAAGAAGCAGTGCTCGTCGAACTCTATCGCCAGTCAAAACTCAGCCATTCGCAACTCACCAAGGCCCTCGGCATTTCGCGATTTAAAACGGATGCGCTTTTGAAGCACCACGGCGTGACCGAGGATTTGATGACAGTCGAAGAATTCGAGCAGGAAGTGGAATCGGTTCGGCGGGATTTCAGACAGTGATCATCGTCTCCGACACCTCGCCGCTGAACTATTTGATCCTTATACAAGCTGTACACATACTCCCTGCACTGTACGGAAAAGTCTATGCGCCGACAGAAGTGCTCAATGACCTCAATGGCGCCAAGTAGTCACCAATGACTGTTCAAGCTTGGGCCGCCCAGCCGCCGCCTTGGCTGACAATTCAGTCCGCCGCAAACGTCATCCCACACCCATGCTTGATATCGGAGAGGCTGCAGCGATTTCTCTCGCGATCGAACTGCGGGCAACCCGCCTCCTGATTGATCGAACGGCGCGGACGTCAGGTTGCCATCGATCGAGGACTGAAGGTCGTCGGAATTCTTGGCCTCATCGAGATTGCGGCAGAACAAAAGCTCATCCCCATCCAACCCACTATCGATCTCCTCCTCAAGACGAATTTCCGGATCCACCCCCGGCTCGTTCAACGACTCTTGACCAAACACCTCGGTCACCCATCGTAGGCCCGCTTCTACGCGCCCTTGCCGACGTTTCTTTTTTCCTTTTTGGACGCTGGCGCGTTCACTTCCCCGGCCGCGTCTCCGCCCCCTTCAACTCCCCCTCAATCTCCTCCTTCCGCTTCTTCAACGCCGGCAAATCCGGATCCCCCTCCAACCCCTCCCGCTTCGAAATTTCAAACTCCACATTCGCCAGTTCCAGCTTCAACTCCGCCGCACGCACCCCCGCCAGCGCCTCCGCATACGCCTTCTGCGCCACAGCGTTTGCCGATCCACCCTCCAGCGATTTCCCATACGCGACCCCCGCCTTTCCCGCCGCGTCGCGCGCCGCCGCCAGGTCCACCTCCGCATCCACATGCTTCAGCCAATCCTTTCGCGGATCGGTCTTCCGATCCAACCCCGCCTGCACCCCGCGCCAATACTCCCCCACTTCCTTCGTCTGCGCCAGCATCGCCTCCGACCGCGCCTCGATCTCCCGCCCGTTGTTCCCGCGCTGCTGCTGCACCTCCGCCTCGTACATCTTCTCCGCCCACGTGCGCTTCAGCTCCATGTGCGTCTTCCACCGACTCGCCTCCGCGGTGATCGCCGCCAGGTCATCCCCTGCTTCCGCCGCGAACTGCGCATGATCCACCGACCATTCCGCCCACGCCGCATCCAGTTCCGCGTACCCCTTCTCCATCTCCGCCAGCAGCAACTCCCCCTTCTCGCTCTTCTTCTCCGCCGCCGTCATCTTCCAGAACGCCCCCTTGGCCCGGTCAATCTCCTGCGCCACCGGCACCTGCTTGAACATGAACGCCGCATACTCCCGGTCATGCCACACCCGCGCCGACTCCCGCAGCAACTCCTCCTCCGTCACCTTCTCCAGCGTCAGTTTCACCGCCACATCGCCGTTCGAATCATAAACCCCCTGCGGCAACAAGGTCGTGTTCCGCCAATAGCGCATCATCGGATAAACCCAGTTGTCGTACGCCAGCGGATGATCCGCGAACGACTGCGACATGTGCTGAATCCCCTTGTACACCAGCGCAATCTGCGGATCGTCTCGCAAGATCTTAAACCGATCGTCAGGAGCATCCGGCTGCAACAAAGGATCCACCGGCTGCGTCGCCGCCCCCTCAGGTTTTGCGTTTTGTGTTTTGAGGTTTGAGTTTCCCGCCCTCTCGGGGTCCCCCTTAAACATCCATCCGTACGGGCCCGTCGAAATGCCCCAGCCGCGATACTCCAACAATTCATCCAACGAATAGGTCTCATGCTTTCCCCCCGGCAAATCCACGTCCAGCAGCATCAAAAACCGATCCCCGCGCACCCGCGGAAAATCCTTCACCGAGTCCACCCACGCATCCGCATCATGAAAACCCACGTCCCGCATCGCCTGAATCAGAATAGCCTTCGTCGTCGTCACGCTTAGCACCGTCTCATGCAGAAAATCCGACGGCCGCCCGCACAACGCCACCTCCACCCAGTTCGTCATGTGCTGATTCCAGAACGCCGCCGGCAACGACACGCTCTCCCGCCCCTTCTCCTCCGTCGGCTGCACAATATGCACCGGATCATTCGCGTGCTTCACCGCATTGTCCACCCCCCCGCCCGGCTGCCCTTCCCCCGGAAACTGCCCCCACCCGACCGCACCCGCTCCCAAAATCACAAAACCAAAAACCCATCCACGCATCACACACCCGCTCCAACTCAAAACAATCTCTGTGCACCCTCTGTGCTCTCTGTGCCCTCGGTGTCAATTCCACCTTCGCGACCCGTCGAGTTGGGTCTTCCCTCTGATCGAAGTTGCCGCCGAT
This sequence comes from Phycisphaerae bacterium, assembly GCA_051955985.1. Taxonomy (GTDB): domain Bacteria; phylum Planctomycetota; class Phycisphaerae; order WQYP01; family WQYP01; genus DATKPA01. Next base: position 4,306 of record JBQCGD010000014.1, read on the forward strand.
AGAAACTTCATTATAACTGGCAACCAACAAGGAGCGTGGTGATGCGATATGCAGTGATCATGGCCGGCGGCGCGGGCACTCGACTCTGGCCGATGTCGCGCACCGGCAAACCCAAACAACTCCTGCGCTTTATCCAGGAATCACCCACTGAACCGCCGCGCTCCCTCCTCCAGGTCGCCGCCGCACGCCTCCGCAACCTCGTCGATCCGCAAAACGTCTACGTCTGCACCGGCGCTGCTTACGCCGATCAGGTCCTCGCCGATCTCCCCCTCCTCCCCGCCAACCAGCTCCTCGGCGAACCGATGGGCCGCGACACCGCCAACGCCGTCGGCTTCTCCGCCGCCGTCCTCCACAAGCGCGACCCCGACGCCTCCTTCGCCGTCCTCACCGCCGACCACATCATCCAGCCCCTCGACGTCTTCCAGGCCGCCATGCACAAAGCCTTCGACGCCGTCGACAAACACCCCGAGTTCCTCGTCACCTTCGGCATCACCCCCACCTACCCCGCCACCGGCTTCGGGTACGTCCAGCGCGGCAACGAATTCCCCGACCTCCCCGGCCTCTTCAATGTCCAGGCCTTCAAAGAAAAACCCCCCCTCGACACCGCCAAGCAATACCTCGCCACCGGCCAATACCACTGGAACTCCGGCATGTTCGTCTGGAAAGCCAAAACCATCCTCGACCAGCTCGCCGAGCACCTCCCCGCCGCCCACGCCGGCCTCATGAAAATCGCCGACGCCTGGGACACCCCCCAACAAACCGAAGTCCTCCACACGATTTACCCCACCCTCCCGAAAACCTCCATCGACCTTGCCGTCATGGAAAAAGCCCCCCACGTCGCCACCGTCGCCATGCCCGTCCAATGGCTCGACGTCGGCTCCTGGCCCGCCTTCGGAGAAACCCTCCCCGCCGACGCCCACGGCAACCGTACCGCGAACGCCAAATCCCAACACCTCAACTCCCACAACATCCTCGCCGTCAGCGAAGACCCCGCCCACCTCATTGCCACGATCAATTGCCGGGACCTGATCATCATCCACACCCCCAGGGCCACCCTCGTCTGCCCCGCGGCCGATGCCGAACGCATCAAGCAACTCGTCGCCGAAGTCGAAAAGTCCGCCGGCAAAACCTACACGTAACCTCATCACATACGCGAATTCACCCCAAAACACCCACTTTATCGGCCCGCACATTTGCCCATCTTGGGTATGCCTCATTTCCCGAGAAAATCCCCTCGTTCACCTGCTACTATGAGCCGAGTTTAGGATATATTCCTAGTGCTCGCTCACGCGGGCGCATGTCTGGTCCGTCTTTTTGGTCGTTTCTTTAGAAAGGTAGTCGCATCACCATGGCCACTACTCAACTCCCGGGTGCAACGAAGCACTCCCCCAAAAGCAGTCGTGTCGTCAATCCGGCCGACCTGGTCGTCGGCCAAGCTCGAGCCATCGAAGCGGATTCGCCGTTCGCCCAGGCGCCCGGCGTCAGCATTGCCATGTTCATCACCGCTGGACTTCTCTTCGCCGCCGGCCTCATCGCCGCCGGCTGGGCTGTCTTTCGCGTCCTCGCCCACGCATAATGCTTGAGGGCGCCGCCCGGCGTCCAAGCATACGTGCCAGCGAAAGGCGACCCGTGGAAAGTTCGATCCCCGACCGTTACGAAAAGAACCCCATGCTGGTCGTGCTCGAGAACTATGTCCTCGACGCCCTCGGTCTGCTCGAACCTGACAAAGCCGCCAAACTCAACGACATGATCTGCCGCACCTTCGGTGGCCGAGACTGGAAAGCCACGGTGCGCGAACAGTTCGGTCTCCCCAAAGACACCGACCAGCAGTTCAAGACCCTCTGGAAGCAGCGGCACGAAGAAGCCGACGCCAACCAAGTCGATCCCCCTGCCCCCGAAGACTTCGCCCGCCAAATCGCCGACGACCTCATCGCCGACCTCGGAGGCGCATAACCATGCGCCTCCTCGCCATCGACTACGGCCTCAAACGCACCGGCATCGCCATCGCTGAAACCGATTCCACCGGCAAAGGCCTCGCCCTCCCCTTCGAAATGTTCGAAAACCTCCCCGACCCCCAGCTCGCCCAGGCCATCGCCCAGCTCGTCAAACGCGAAGCCATCGACACCCTCGTCGTCGGACTCCCCCTCCACGCCGACGGCGCCATCTCGCAGCAATCCAAACTTACCGAACGCTTCATCCTCACGCTGCAACAGACGATCGGCCCCACGCCCCCCATCCACCGCTTCAGCGAGTACCTCTCCACCCACGATTCGGAAAGCAAACTCGCCGGCCACTTCACCCGCCAGCAGAAACGCCAACGCGTCGACGCCCTCGCCGCCGCCCGCATCCTCCAGGATTTCATAGATCAACAACCCCGCCCCCCCTCATTCTGAATTCCGAATTCTGAATCCTGAATCCCCCCCCTCACTCCCCCCGATACACACACTTGCTCGAACACGTCTCATGCACCGTGATCTGCCACAGCACCGGCACCTCCGGCTTCAACCGCTTCCAAATCCACCGCGCAATATTCTCGCTCGTCGAATTCTCCAACCCCTCCACCTCGTTCAAAAACCGATGATCCAGCTGCTCCTCCAGCGGCCGAAACTTCTCCTTCAACTCCCCAAAATCCATCAGCCACCCCGTCTCCGGATTCACCGCCCCCCGAATCGTCACCTCCACCCGAAACGAATGCCCATGCAACCGCCCGCACTTATGCCCCTCCGGCACGCACGGCAACGAATGCGCCGCCTCAAACCGGAACTCCTTCGTCAACTCCACAACAAATGGCTCGCTCATTTTCATTCCGTCATTGTACCCCCCGCCACCCTCGTTGGTCACCCGTTCACAACCTCAAGCCTCCCAACCCACTTAACCACTTAACCATTTAACCACTTAACCATTTGACACTTCCCCCGCTATACTCCCCTCTTCTTCGTACCAAGGAGCCCCTCATGCCCGTCACAATCGGCCAACCCGCCCCCGACTTCGAACTCGAAAACCAGGACAAAAAGAAAATCAAACTCTCCGACTTCCGCGGAAAATCCAACGTCGTCCTCGCCTTCTACCCCCTCGACTTCTCCCCCGTCTGCACCAACGAGCACGCCTGCTTCATGACCGACCTCCCCCAGTTCCAATCCAACAACGCCGTCATCCTCGGCATCTCCATCGACTCCGTCTGGTGCCACAAGGCCTTCCGCGAAGCTCGCAACATCTCCTACGACCTCCTCTCCGACATGAAACGCGAAGTCGTCCAGAAATACGACCTCTTCCTCCCCGAAGCCAACATCGGCCGCCGCGCCACCGTCATCGTCGACAAGGCCGGCAACGTCGCCTGGTTCAAGGAACAACCCATGCGCGAAGAACGCGACGACCAGGAAATCCTCGCCGTTCTCGCAAAACTCGGCGGATGAGCCGCCCATAGTTGACGGCAACACCGCCCGCCGCGCCCGGCTCACACTCCCCGGCCCCAGCGCGCCGAAGCATGTTCTCTCCCCACGGCCTCCCGCCCCCCTGCGCCCGATTCGCCCTAAATCCTTTATCGCCCCCGGCCTTTTTCGCAATTCACAACCCTCCACTTTTTCCTTGCGAACCTCTACCCGACGCCTCACAATGACACTTCACCTCTAAGCTGTGGGAAGAGAATGAGAAGGAGAAGGTATGCCCGCAACTGCTATATTCTGCTGCCGCTGTAAAAAAGACATCTCCGCAGAGAAACGCGTGAAAGATCCACGCGGCAACCTCTGGTGCGAACCCTGTTACAAAGCCGCCGTCGCTCAAAAACAGCAGAAACAACAACAGCAACAACAGAAAACCGCCGCACCGCCCCCGCCGCCGCGCCCCGCGCAACGCCCCCAGGCCACGCCCCCCGCACGCATGCCCGCCAACACCCCCGCACGACCGCCCGCCGGCCCCGCCATCCGCCAGCCCGCCGCGCCTCCCCCTGCCGCACCCGCCGCCGGACCCAAGCCCATCCCCGAATTCTGCCCCGCCTGCGGCGCACCCACCCTCAAAGGCCGCCGCATCTGTTTCAAATGCAACCGCGACCTCACCAAGATGGACAAGCTCCTCGCCCTGCGCGCTGAACACGCCAAGGTCTCCACCGAGGAAAAACTCGGCAGCGCCATCGGCAAAATCATCAAGGTCTCCTTCATCCTCTTCCTCGTCGCCGCCTGCGGATTCATGGGCTACGGCGCCTGGATGATGTTCCACCCCGGAAAACCCTTCGACGACTACCCCACCACCCGCGCCGACGCCGTCAAACAAATCCTCGCCGATATCCAGGAAGGCTCCGACAAATCCTACGAAGCCGCCTTCAAACTCATCACCCTCCACGTCCGCACCACCGCAAACGCCCACCAGGACCTCGTCTACAAAATGGTCTACCAGCGCATGCACGACGACTTCCTCAAACTCTACGGCCCAAACTGGCTCGCCAAGGCCAAGATCGAAAAGGAAAACCCCGAAAACAACGAGGAAATCGTCCCCTACTCCGTCACCATCGGCGATGATGTCTACCACGTCCTCACCCAGGCCCAGATCGCCGGCGGACAAGTCGCCAAGTTCGAAGACACCATGCTCCATGGCGAGCAGGAATTCCCCGAAAACGGCCAACGCCACTTCGGCATCTACGAAATCTTCGAATACACCGTCCGCCAGAAAGACAAGGACGAAAACAAAGGCTCCACCCACCTCCACCTTAAAGCACTCGACGACGCCCAGAACAACGCCGCCGACGACAACCCCCACAGCAACACCCCCAAACCCGACCACAAAGCCCCCCCCGCCCCGTAAACATCGGCGATCGAATCAGCAACCAGCCCGCCGCAACCTCACCTCATTCGCACAACACCCCGCCGTGCGAACGAGGTTTTGCGTTTTGTGTTTTTGTCTTTTGCGTTTCGCCACCCCGTGTGGGGGGCCGCGCCGTGGGGTGGTGTCCGCCGGCTGGGTGCGGGACTCTGGGTGCTGTAGTGGGG
>JBQCGD010000015.1:0-18145 GCA_051955985.1 Phycisphaerae bacterium
GCCCCCCGCGCAACCCCCACACTCACCCGCTGCCACCCCCTCGACAGTCACCCCCGAAAACGTCTCCCAACCCTTCACCGGCCGCATCACCGCCGATCACGTCTACATCCGCTCCGGCCCCGGCACCGCCTATTACGAAATGGGCCAGCTCGCCAAAGGCGACACCGTCGAAGTCGTCGGCTCACGCCTCAACTGGTACCAGATCCTCCCCCCCAACGGCACGTATTGCATGGTCGCCAAAGAACTTGTGGACGCCGACCCCACCAACACCACCGCCACCGTCAAAGGCGATTACGTCAACATCCGCGCCGGCACCGCCCTCTCCAAACGCGAACCCTCCGCCGTCCTCGCCGTCGTCCGCAAAGGCACCAAGCTCCCCATCCTCGGCGCCACCGACAAATACTTCGAAGTCGCCCCCCCCGAAAAAGCCTACGTCTACATCTCCCCCCAATTCGTCCGCAAAGACCCCTCCGCCCAATACCAGATCCCCACCCTCAAATACCCCGCCGGCATCACCGGCCCCTCCCGCGAAACCGTCACCACCGCCAACATCCCCACCCCCAGCCCCACCCCCACCGTCGAAGTCACCCCACCCTCCCCAACCGAATCCACAACCCCCGAGCCTAATACCACTAATACGACGAATACCACCAATACCACGAATACCGAACCCCAGACCGTCGTCGTCCCCCCCCAACCCAGCCCCACCTTCAACGCCGACGCCTACCAGCAGTTCGCCGACCTCAACAAACGCTACCAGGCCGAACTCCAGAAGCCCCTCGCCGAACGCAACTACGACTCCCTCATCAACGACTACAAATCCCTCGCCGCCGGCAACAACATCCCCGCCTCCGTCGCGCAAGGCACGCAGGTCCGCATCACCTCCCTCGAAAAACTCGCCGCCATCCAGAAACTCGCCAAGGACAACACCGCCAGCACCGACGCCCTCGCCGCCCAGCAGAAAGCCCTGCAGCAGGAATACTCGCAAGCCGAAAAAGCCATCGCCGACTACGAACAGACCGGCCCCTACCTCGCCCAGGGCCGCCTCCAGACCTCCACCGCCCTCGAAGGCAAATACGCCCTCGTCAACCCCGCCTCCGGCCGCGTCGTCGCCTACATCGACCCCGCCGCCGACATCGATATCAGCAGTCTCCTCGGCAAATACATCGGCGTCCGCGGCACCACCGAAAACGCCACCACCCCCAACATCACCCTCATCCACGTCAAAAATGCCACCCTCCTCCCCGAACCCAACATCCCCTCAGCCAGGCCCACCAAGTAATCTCCAATAGATCGTCGCACTCCCACAACAAACAAAGCCCCGGATGGAAATCCGGGGCTTTTTTGTGCACTCAGTCTCTTGATGCACACGCGCAATCAACGCCCGCGCCTCGAGCGGCGTGGGGCGCTGTGCACCGTGGCTGCAATGGACCTTCGAAAAGCAACGCCGCTCCCGCGCCAGGTACGTCAGATACGCCTCCACCTCCCACTCCGCAACTTCTTCCAATCGCCGCCACCGCTCCCCCTCCCTGCAAAACCGCAAAAAATCCTTGATCCACGATTGATAACAGGCGATCGTGCTGCGCGCCAACCGCCGCCGCTTCCCCACCGCCTCAACCCACTCGAGCAACTTCATATCCCGGCTGCCGCCCAAGAATACCGGAAATCATCAATGCGAATTTCTTATTGACAAGTCAATGTCAGTTCAATAGTTTCAACGCACGCGCCCAACTTGTCCGCACCCGTCGTGCGAATAGCGGCGCAAGAGAATAATAGTTAGCCCGCTCATGCTGACACCTTGGTACACCAACATCGACAGCCTTCGCGCCGACGGCTTGACCGGATTCGTCACGGTTCGCGAGCTTCGAGCCTGCAATCTGTCGTGCGTGCCCGGGAAGCGCGGCGACATTGGCGTTTATGTCATGCTGCGGATGACAGATGGCGTCCCAACCTTCCTTCCGGCAAGCACCGGCGGCCGGTTCAAGGGGCGCGACCCGAACGTTGCGCTGGATCTGTTGAAGGCAAAGCGGATTGCGGATTCGCAGATCGTCTACATCGGCAAAGCAGGTGCGCCCGGCAAGTCCGCGACGCTACGATCGCGGCTCAAGCAGTACCTCGATTTCGGGGCAGGCCGTCCGATCGGGCATTGGGGCGGGCGCTACACTTGGCATTTGCCGGATTCTGACGATCTGGTCGTGGGCTGGAAGCTCACTCTTGATGCCGTCCCTCGTGAGGTCGAGCAGAAGATGATCCGAGAGTTCACTGAGGCGTTCGGGGGTCGGCCATTCGCGAACCTGGCCGACTAGCGGGCTAACCCAACACTGCACTGGACCGGCCCGGCGGAACGGTCCTCGAGATTCGAAGACTGGTCGGCGCCGGGCCGGCCAGTGGATGTCAGTCCGTTATCCGTCACAAGAATGATCGATCCTCGCATCAATTCTACCGACGTGCTAGCGACGATTCTTGCCCCAAAACACCGCAGGCACGTCATCTGGAGTCCGTGCACAACCTTGGAAAAGATGGGAATCGAATGGTATCCCCATATGCCTCGTGGAAACTACCGCCGCATGAAACAGGTTTTGAAAGAGTTGTGTGAGGATGGTCAACTCGTGCGACGGACACGATTGCATTCCCATTTTACGTTTAAGGAAATTGCATACGAGCGGCCCGGAGCTGCGACCCTGCTGTCGGCTCGAGGTGACAGATAACCACCCGCTGCTGTGGACCGGCCCGCATCGCGGTAGAATGTTTTTTGTGGTTCGAGTGGTCGTCTCGCGCGTTGCGTTGCCGGCCACAGAACGGATTTCGTTATCTGCCCATGACGATCACCGACATCTGCAAGGAACTCGACCAACTCGGCGACGACGGCGTCATCTACGCACGCCTTGTCGAAGGCGAATTCGTGCCAGAATCGGAAGCGGTTGTCCTTGCAATTTCGGACGAGGAACTTGCCGTGCCAACGCGCGATATCGCTGCACGTCGGTGCCCCGGCTTTGAGTACTGCCTCGAAGTGTTCATCGCGAAAGAGGCGGTTCAAGTCTGGTCGCACTGGCGAAATGGCGAGCAGCCCAATGCGGCACAACTCGCCGAGGCGGTATGCTACAAGGCGAACAATGATGCATGGGGTCCGCCGAACTTCCCTATTAATGGCGAAGCGGCGGGCAGATAACCACGCACTGGAACGGACCGGCCGGGCGGAACGGTCCTTCTGATTCGTAAAACGGTCGAGCGCCCGGCCGGCCGTTCAATGCTGGTCCGTTATACCTGCCGAGAGGCACGCTCATGGGGATGCACTTCGGGATACTCGCAGCCGCCTGTCCTTGGCCTACGCTGCTGGCGTTGCTCCAACAGCACGCGGGCGATTTTCGCGAGTTGGGTTCGTCGGAAGTCGAAGGCCGGGAGATCGAAGCGGGTGAGCACAGCGGCCGGTCTTACGTCGTTGACTCGTCGTACCTGCTCTCCGGTGGCGCGCCGGATCTGATCGTGTCACTATCGAGGTCGATCCCCGGGACCGTCGTCGGTTGCTATGCAGAGACGGTGAGCGGCAGCTTTGCCTTGGTCGTCGCCGAGTCGGGGGAGCTCCGCCGTCTCTATCATGCCTGCCACTCGACGTTGTACGAACCGTTCAGCATCGCCGAGCCATTCCCGACGGAATCGACCGCTGACTTGGAGGACATCGACGGGGGTGGCCTCTTCGCAGTCCTGCGGCATTTCGGGTTCGACTACGACGCCTTCTACGAAGCTGGCGCGCGGAAGAAATACGACTTCAATGAGCGGTCGGACCTTGAATCGGGCGAACTACAGAAAGCAATCACGGATCACACGGCGAAGCACACGATTCCGAAGGAGCAGCGTCCGCAGCCACGCGTGGTGGCTCGCACGGTCGGCGCTTCGACTTCATCGGGCGGCCTCGGACGCTGGCTGCGAGGCTTGTTCGGCGGTGGATGACGCGCCGTCCGGCGGCAGGTATAACACGCCGCTGCACTGGACCGCGGCCGCGGAAGATTTACCGTAGTTCGATGGTCGTCGGCGCGGCCGCGGCCAGTGAACGGCAATACGTTAGCTCGCGGAGGAGACTTGCCCGACGCACCGCCCGAACTAATCGAAGCCTTCCGACGCCTGGGGGTTGCACGCCCTGAGTCGTGGGCGCGGTCCGAAGTCCGTGAGGGGATCAACCAGCTCTCGCGTGCGAGGCTGCTTTACTGGCTGTCTTCCAACCTCACTCAGACAGAGAACGGGAACGATTTGTCGGTCGCAACCGCCGTGGGGCAATACGATCGCGACGAGGAAAAGCAGCCGGGCAGCGGTGTCGTGTCGCACCCAGAGGCTCCGATCTACAAGCGCATGCTCGCCGCTGGCTTCTCAGACCGCGACATCCGCGTCATCATTCGACAAGCACAGATCAAGGCGCTGATGGATTTCGTTTGCGTTCTCGACGGGTGTGGTGCGCCACCGGCCGAAGCAGCACCATGCAGTTTCGGTGTGTTCGAAGTAGATGAAGACGGCAAGCCCGTACGGCACGTCGCGGCGTTGCATGAAAGCCTCTATGATTTCGATGCCGAGGCTCGCAGGCGCATCGCAACGTCGCCTCCACGTCCGAAACCAGATTGGCTCTCTCGACTTGAGCAACTGCGTGATCGAAAGCGCGGCGAGAATGAAGGCGGCCCGGCCGCGAGCTAACCCAACACTGCACTGGACCGGCCCGGCGGAACGGTCCTGGTAATTCGAATGCTGGTCGGCGCCGGGCCGGCCAGTGAATGTCATTCCGTTATGCACTTGCTGGTGAGTGATGGAAAAGCTTGAAGAGTACAACGACATCACCACTCGGATCGTCTCGGAGACGGTCGCGTGTACGCCCGAGGAGTGGACTCATGGCACGCTGACGATCGACTGCGACGGGACCCGCATCGATTACAAGCTGAAGAACGCGGAGCAACCCGGAATGGCGGTCATCAGCGACAAACTCCGTTCGCTGTGCGAGGAACTCTACGTGCGCATGGCTCGGCACGGAGACAGATGGACGCAAGCCACCATTCGCTTTGATGTCGAGAACGGCGAGGCGAAGTTCAAGAACACGTTCCAGTGTGCGTCCGCCGAGCCGTCGGGCCCGTCACTTCCACAGACGAGCCCAGAACCCTCGCCGGCGCACGACGTGCATAACCAGCCGTTGCAGCGGACCGTGGCCGCGGAAAAGCGTTCCTGGGTTCAAAAGCTCTTTGGTCGCGGCCCCGGCCGCTGAACGTCGGTCCGTTATGTCGCCAAGGACTCGCGAATGGGTGCATTGGACTTACTTCCTCGGCTGATTGAGCAGAACGGCGCCTTCCTCTGCCGCGACCTGAAGCAGCCCGAATCTGCACGACGGTATCGTGTGCCGGTCGAGCATCGACGGTTTGAACTCTTCGGCGATGCGTTCGACAGCGCGCTTCGGGTAGTGACGTCGGCGGGCGGCGGTAAGACTATTCAGCAGATTGCGGAAGCAATGGCAGATTCGGGAGGTATCGGCTTGTTTGCCGCGAAGGGCTGGCCAATGGGCGGTCCTGATGGCACCCGCGAGCCAACCCAAGAAGAGCACGGCGCAGTGCTCATCATTCCGCCGCAGTTCTGGGAAGAAGAACATCGCGACTTGAAGGGCTGGATTTCCATGGGCTTCGATCCATTTGAGAACTTGCCCTACCAGTTCGACGACATAACGGTCTTTGCGAAGATCAACTTCACGCCGGACGTGTGGTATTTCGTCAAACGCGGGCCACTCGAAGGCAAGATTTTCAGGTGGCAACACGACGACGAGAGCGATCCGGGAACACCTTGGGCTGACGATCTTGTCTCATGGGCGGCGCGCGTGTGGGGCGAAGTGCCCAAATTGTTTGGTGGAATCACGCGCTGGGACCGTGCCGCGACCCCCGATGAGGATTGCCCCGACAAGGTCGAGCTTTACCCAGAAGAGTTTGTGCTGGAGTAGTCTGCGCTGCCGAAGGCGAGGCGACATTACCAGCCAATGCAACGGACCGGAGCCGCGGTTATGTTTCTCGTGATTCGAAAGTCGCCGGGGCGCGGCCCCGGCCGTTGATCGGCCCTACGTTATGCCGCCTCGCAACCCCACAATTGCTGCTCTCAATCGTCTTGAGCTCCTGTTGCCTGGTCGCCCCGCGCACGCCGCAAAAGAAGGCGATCCCCGCTGGCTCCCTGACTTCCTGTTTCCCAACATCTTCGTGGTACTTCGTCTCTTCGCGACTTCGTGTTTACGTCCCCCGCACCCCTCGCCTATCATTCCCGATCCTCACCACACAAAGGCAAAACCAAAATGGAACTCATCATCATCAGCATCGGCGCCCTCTCCAAAAATCCCCTCTGGAACGAACGCACCCCCGTCCGCGGCAGCCACGCCACCACCACCCTCCTCCGCACCAACGCCGAAGGCGCCGCCACCCCCATCAACCTCCTCCTCGACCCCTCCCTCCCCGCCCAGGCCCTCGACCCTCGCATCAACGAACGCTCCGGCCTCACCGCCAACGACATCACCCACATCTTCCTCACCAACTGGCGTCCCGTGCACCGCCGCGCCCTCGAACACTTCCCCAAAGCCACCTGGTGGATGAACCAAACCGAAATCGACGCCGCCACCGAAGCCCTCGACGCCGCCGAAGCGCAAACCCGCCGCCAGAGCCAACCCATCGACAAACTGATCACCGCCGAGCGCGCCCTCCTCGCCAAAGTCCAACCCGCCCCCGACGACCTCGCCGAAGGCGTCGACCTCTACCCCCTCCCCGGCTACACCCCCGGCCAGTGCGGTCTGCTCGTGAGCGAAGCGACGCGCACCACCATCATCGCCGGAGACGCCGTCGCGACTGCCGGGCACTTCTTCGCCGGCCAGGTCTTCCCTGACTGCTTCGACCTCGAACGCGCCAAGGACTCCCTCGCCGAAATGTACGAAGTCGCCGACCTCATCGTGCCCGGACACGACAACATCTTCCTCACCCCCCGGGTCGGCGGATAAGCGCGTGCAAAAACGGTCCAAAACCGTACAAAATCGTCCCCAAAGCGCGCAGCTTCGGACGGTTTTGATGGAAAACCGATGCAGTTGCACCCCGAAAATCGTTGGAAGCGACGCCGCGCCGGGCCTACGCTTTCCTTGACGCCCCCCACCCCGACCGCTACTTTAACGGTCGGGAGACAAAGGACCGGTGCAGGGGTTCGGCACCGGAAATAGCAGGAGCTTCACGTGGTCATAACTATCTCCGGTCGTCACTTGGAAATCACTCCCGCCATCCGCCAGCACGCGGAGGAGAAAGCCAATAAACTCCCCAAGTTCTACGACCTGATCCAGGAAATCGAGGTGATCCTGGACAGTACCGCCGGCAAATTGAAAAGCGCGGAAATTGTTGTCCGAGCTGAACATAACAACAAGTTCATCGCCTCTCATGAAGGCGAAGATCTCTACGGCTGCATCGACATGGCCGTCCACAAGGTGCAGACGCAGATCACCGCCCACAAGGACAAATTCCGGAATCGCAAACATTCCGGCGCGTAAATTGGCTGGAAGTCAGGAGCCAGAAGTCAGAAGCCAGAACTCTTTTCTGACTCCTCATTTCCGGCTTCTGACTTCTTCTTTTGAGGTATCCATGAAACTGTCGGACTTTATCGTCAAGGACGCCATCGTTCCCGAACTCGAGGCCACGGACCGCGATGCCGTGATTCGTGAACTCGTTTCGGCGCTCGCGGCGGCCAAGGCGATCAGCGCCAGCGACGTGGATGCCATCGTGAAAGCCATTATTGATCGGGAAAAACACGGTTCGACAGGCTTCGGCAAGGGGGTGGCGGTGCCGCACGTGAAGCATCCGGCGATCAAGAAGCGGGTGGGGGCGATCGGGCGGTCGGCGGTGGGTGTGGATTTTGCGGCGTTGGACCAGGCGCCGGTGTACTCCGTCTTTTTGCTGCTTTCGCCGCAGAATAACCCCGATGGGCACCTCCAGGCGATGGAGAATATTTTCCGGAATTTGCAGCAGGATACGTTCCGGCGGTTTTTGCGGCAGTCGGATAGTAAGCAAAAGATTATCGAACTGATCGAAGAAGCCGATCAGACGAGTGCGACGCGCTGATCGGTGCGAATCTCCCTACATTCTGCAACTTCAACTCCTTCAACACGTTGAGTCATTCGATGGACCGTCAGGTCACTATTCAAAACAAACTCGGACTCCATGCCCGACCTGCGATGCAGTTCGTGGATATTGCCAACCAATTCCATTCCGGGGTGAAGGTGTGGAAAGGTGACCAAGTCGTTGATGGCAAATCGATTATGCAAATGATGATGCTCGCCGCGACGGAGGGAACGCCACTGAAAATTGTGGCGGAAGGGGAGGATGCGGAGAAGGCTTTGGATGCGCTGGAAAAGCTCGTCAATGGGCGGTTTGGGGAGGAGTAAGGGGCGTTCAGTGGGGGGTGGCTGAGGGGTAATGGATGGGTGATGGGGGGGCGATGGGGGGTGATGGGACGGTCTGGTGGGGGTGAAGGAGGGGTTGATGGATGGGGGATGCGGGGTGTGGATACAATGGTGGCATGACTACGACACCGAAATCGGCGGATGGAAAAGAGGCGGCGGAGGCGACGGCTGGGGGGCGGGTGACGCTGCAGACGTTGCGGGAGATGAAGGCGCGGAAGGAGCCGATCGCGATGCTGACGTGTTATGACCATCCGACGGCGAAGATCCTGGCGAAGACGGGGGTGAGCATTTTGCTGGTGGGGGATTCGGCGGCGACGACGGTGCTGGGGGCGGAGAGCACGGTGAAGGCGACGTTTGATTTTTTGTTGACGCTGACGGAGGCGGTGCGGCGTGGGGCGCCGGATGTTTTTTTGATGGCGGACATGCCGTTCGCGAGTTATCCGGATGTGCCGACGGCGGTTTCGAATGCGGCGCGGTTTTTGAGGGAGGCGGGGGCGAATTGTGTGAAACTGGAGGCGGACATTCGGCATGCGGAGATTGTGACGGCGCTGAGTGCGGCGGGGGTGACGGTGTGTGCGCATGTGGGGCTTTTGCCGCAGCGGGCGTTGCAGCAGGGGGGGTATCTGGCGCAGGGGCGGACGGCGGGGGAGGCGCGGCGGCTGGTGGAGGAGGCGGTGGCGCTGGCGAAGGCGGGGGCGCAGTTGTTGTTGATTGAGGCGGTGCCGGATGAAGTGACGGCGGAGATTGTGCGGCAGGTGCAATGTCCGGTGCTGGGGTGTGGGGCGGGGCCGAGCGCGGATGGGCATGTGGTGGTGTTGAATGACATGCTGGGGTATAGCGCGCGGGTGCCGCGGTTTGTGGAGAAGCTGGCGGATGTGCCGGGGGTGATTGCGGAGGCGGCGGGGCGGTATGTGGAGATGGTGAGGGGGCGGAGTTATCCGGGGGTGCGGCATCAGTATCGGATGAAGGAGTGAGATCATTTTCGATTTTTGATTTTCGATTTTCGATTTGGGGGGGAGCGGCGATAGCGGTGGTGGAGATTTTGGAGGGGGGGGTAATGACTTCTGACCCCTTTTCTCCATCCGTTTTATCCTTCTATCTTTTTCTCGCGCACCAAGTAATTGCAGCCAAAGATGTTCCCAACATACCCACCGCTACGACGAGCGCCGCCATCGCGAGCCGAGGCATCCCCGGTTCAACCACCGGGTCTGATGGAAATGTTCCAGCATACACCGCGAATGCGGCGATCATCCCGGCTATCCACCACCACGATAGAAACACTCGACGCATCTTTCTCCTCCCTGTTGTTATCGTTTCAGTCGCTCATCGTCTATACGCTTGTTGACGGCTTGGGTTCGATGATCGATTGTGGGATGTCACGATGTTGTTGTCGAAGGATTGGCAGCTTCAATTGGTGTGCCGCATTCGGGGCAGCGGTCTTTGGTTGCTCGGAGGTCGTAGCCGCATTTGGGGTAGGAGGTGCGATTTCGGGGTTTGCTGCGCCGCCAGCCTCGGAATGAGAGCCAGGAGAGGGCGGCGAGGGGGAGGAGGATGAGCCAGCCGGGGAATGTGATGCTGTAGCCGAAGCCGGTGGAGAGGTTGCTGCGGTGGAAGCGGAAGCCGTAGTGGGTCTGTGAAGGGAGGACAAGGCCGTAGTAGGGGTGGATCATGGTGGTCCACCTCCAGTCGGGAGCGGGGTGGTCTACCTGTTCGGCGTCGGGGTTGGAGCCGATGCCCATTGTGAAGCCGCCCATTCCGGTGTGGAGTTGGCAGGTTGACCAGGTTCCGCGCTGGGGGGTGGCGGCGGCGTTCGTGATGCGCGTGTGCTGCCACATGAAGAGGTCGGCTCGGAAATAGCTGCGGATTAACAGAATGGTGGTAACGGCGGTGCAGAGGGTGCACACGATGATTGCGGCGAGCCAGAAGATGCGACGGTTTTGTTTCATGCATTGTGGAACGGAGACCGGATAAGGATTCAACGCGCAACGGCGGGAATTGTTTCCGAGAGAAGTGTTCGGTTCGTGTGATTGAAGGGTTAGGATGGAGGAATTGTGACAGGGGGAGGAAGTGGATATTTGAGAAGTTTGCGAGAATTTTGTTGGCGCGTGATGGGGGTTGGTCTATGAGATTCGTCGGGGAGAATGATGGGGATGGAATGTGAGGGTTCATGCGGTGGTTGGTTCTTGGTGCCGTTCTGTTGGTAACGCTTGGGGCGGCTGCTACGCAGCCGGGGAGTACGGCGGCTACGCAGGCGGCGACGCAGCCGGCAACTCGGCCGCGGGTGTTTACGTCAATGATGGATGTTCTTAATAAGACGCCGGTGGAGTTGCGGCCAAAGGCGACGGGGGAGTGGTTCAAATTTGATGAGGGGAAGTTTGTTGCGTGGGTGAATGAGCAGATGGTGGGGATGGTGTTTGAGGAAGATGTGCAGGTGAAGGCGGGGACGGTGATGCAGAATGTTTATCAGCATGGTCCGGGGCAGGAGTGGATGGTTTATCTTTCGGGGGACTGGCGTTCATTTGCGTGCTTTGGGACGACGCATCGGTGGTGCGTCGTCCTGCCGCAGATATTTACGGACGAGGCGGGGGCGAAGAAGTGGAGCGGGAAAAAGAACGGCAGGCGGATGCGGCTTACGGGCACCATCAAATCGGTAGGAATCAATTCGAGGGGCGTGGCGGCGGGGGGGAAATTGCAGTTGGAGTTTGGGATTGTGCTGGATCATCCGCAGCTTGTGGCGGCGAAGTGAATGCGTGGCGGGCACCGCATTGCCATGCGGTGCTCCGGTCGATTTGGTGCGAAGTTCATGTTGGGAGGGAGTTACGCCTCGCTCCGCATCGGCGGATGCGGCGGTCCGTTGGACCGGCGCTACACGGGGGTCTTGCGACGGGGTTGCGGGGCTGGGGGAACGCCGCGTTGCGGCGGCGCTAAAAGGGGATTGGTCGCGGTATTTATGTGCGGGCGGGTTCGATGCGGAGTCGCGGGCGAAACGCGTCGATCTTCGATCGACGGCTAAACGTGGTGGTGGTTTTTGGGGGAAGCTCGATGACCGGGAGCGTGGCTGTGTTGCGGCGATGGGGGATTTGAGAATTTGAAAATTGAAAGTGGGATGCGACTCTTGTTGGGAGGGGGTTAGTGGGGGTGCATGGCGTCGAATTCCATGAGGGCGGCGATGAGGGTGTCGGGGAGTTGTTCCTGGGTGGAGGCGGTTATGCGGAAGGAGTGGGGCTGGCCGTTTTTATCGCCGGCGACTTCCCATCCGAGGATTCCGTTTTGGCCGAAGATGGGGGCGATGGAGAGACGGCCGTCGGCGATGGCCTTAACGGCTTTGGCGCGCATCGCGTCCGTGATGGTGCGATTGGCGGCCGGGTTCTCCCGTTCGTTTTCCACAGGGGTATGTTACGAAGGGGAGATTAAAGGGGGATGAGAGGGGGGGGGGTGTGGGGCGTCAGGCGACGGCGACGCGGCCTTCGCGGCCGTAGTCGGTGAGGGAGTAGGTGGCGTGGTCTTCGACGCCTTTCTGGGTGAAGAGTTGTTTGTCGAGGAGTTCGGCGAGTGCGTTGTCGAGTTCCTGGGTGTTGAAGGCGGGGAAGGTGATGGAGAGGTTGCGTGCGGAGAGGGGGTTGGCGGCGACGCGGCAGTGGCCGAGGAGTTTGGCGGCGAGGCAACTGATGAGGACGGGGCGGGATTTGGCGGCGGGTTTTTTGAGGGAGGCGGTTTTCATGGAGGCTCCTGAAGAGATGCGGAGGCGTGCGAGGCGGGGTCGGGGTTGACGCCGCCGCGGGGGATTCCGATATGGTAACAGAACGCGTGGTGGAAGTGGATGGGGGAGGGGCGTTTTTAGGGAAGTTTGCTGGGATGGGTTGACGTGGAGCGGCTCAACCGTGGCGGGGATTGGTGGAAAGGGGTGGATATGGCGGGGGAGGGATCGAAGAATGAGGGGTTGCGAGGCGTGGGAGAGGCGGTGCGGGAAATGGCCGTTAGATCGGGAGGGCGGGAGTCGTCTTAGGAGTGAAGTGAAACAAGGATCCGCCTTGCGGTGGAGCGATAACGAACATACCCGGAGGAAAATCCATGACGTCGGTGAAGAAGATTGTGTGGCCGGTGGTTGCGGCGGTGGCGATTGCGGGCGGGTCGTATTTTGGGTCGTTTGCATTGAATCACAGCGTGGCGTCGGCGGAGTCACCGGCAGCGACGGCGAAGCCGACACCGACGCCTGCGCATGAGAGCGTGGCGACGGCGCAGGATCTGTCGCGGAACTTCCGGGAAGTGCACAATGCGATGAAGGATGCGGTGGTGAACATATCGATCACGAAGAAGGTGGAGGAATCGTCGCTGCGGTCGCGGCTGCGGATGCAGTTGCCGCCGGGATTCCAGTTGCCGCCGGGATTTGGCGTGCCGGGGGATGATGGGCAGGGAGACCCCGGGGGCGAAGAGATCCAGGGGACGGGGTCGGGGGTGATTGTGAATGCGGACGGGTACATTCTGACGAACAACCACGTGGTGGAGGGGGCGGACACGATCAATGTGAAGCTGGATGACGGGCGGAATTTCAAGGCGAAGGTGATCGGGACGGATCCGAAGACGGACCTGGCGGTGGTGAAGATCGATGCGGATCACCTGACGTATGCAAAGTTCGGAGATTCGGACGAACTGCAGGTGGGGGACTGGGTGCTGGCGTTCGGGTCGCCGTTGGGATTTGAGCAGAGCATGACGCAGGGGATCATTTCGGCGAAGGGGCGGCAGATCAATATCATCGGGTCGCACAATCCGTCGATCAGCGGGTTGACGTACGAGGACTTTTTGCAGACGGATGCGGCGATCAATCCGGGGAATTCGGGCGGGCCGCTGGTGAACCTGGCGGGGGAGGTGGTGGGGATCAATTCGGCGATTGCGTCGAACACGGGGACGTACAGCGGCATCGGTTTTTCGATACCGTCGAACGAAGCGCGGTACATTATGGATTCGCTGATGAAGCATGGGAAGGTGGTGCGCGGGTACCTGGAGGTGCAGATCGAGGACATCAACAATCCGCGGCCGCAGGATGAGGGGCTGGCGAAGTCGATCAAGAAGGCGGGGTTCTCGGGGAAGGGGGTGCTGGTGGGGGCGGTTGGGGAGAATGGTCCGGCGGCGAAGGGGGGCGTGCAGGCGGGGGATGTGATCACGGAGTTCAACGGGAAGGGGGTGGAGTCGGTGAATCATTTGCGGAACCAGGTGGCGCGGACGGCGCCGGGGACGGAGGTGTCGCTGAAGGTGTGGCGTGATGGGAAGAGCGTGGATTTGAAATTCCCGGTGGGGACGCAGCCGGACACGCTGGCATCGCTGGGGAGCGGCGGCGGGCAGGCGACGCCGGCGGAATCGAAGGACCTGGGGGTGAGCGTGACGGGTCTGGATGATCAGACGGCGAAGCGGTTCCACGTGACGGCGAACAAGGGGGTGGTGGTGACGGAGGTGAATCCGAACAGCCTGGCGGGGCAGGTGGGGTTGAGTCCGGGGGATGTGATCACGAAGGTGAATGGGAAGAGCGTGGATTCGCCGGAGGCGTTTCAGGATGCGATGTCGAAGGCGAAGCTGAGCGATGGGGTGCGGTTGAACGTGCGGGGGGCGGGCGGGATGGAGCGGTTGGTGTACGTGCAGAAGTAAGGATTGAGTGAGAGAACGTCCAGCCAGAGGGCCTGCGTTGTGCGGAAGTGCGGCGCGGGCTCTATTCATTTTTGCGAGGGGCGGGGCTCATGTGTGACGATTGCGGACAATATTTCAGGGTCTAATTGACGGGAAGCGCTACGCGACAATCTTTCCTCATACGTCATTTGCTCGCCGTACGTTGCAAAGCAGAGATGGGCTAGGGCCGGTTTTCGGGGTAAGGATGGCGATTTTTCGATGAGAGGGATGGGTCGGCACGTTATTTGTTGTGCACACCGGCAGACCTTCCTGGATGGGGCGTTCGGGAAGCAGGTATGCATTGGACTGAAGAAAAGGAGTTTGGTGATGGATAACCAACAGCGGCCGACCGGTCGCAGCCTTCGTGGTTTTGCCTCGATGGACAAAGAGAAGCAGCGGCAGATTGCGAGCAAGGGGGGGCGTGCGGCGCACGAGAAAGGGACGGCGCACGAATTCAATTCGCACGAAGCCTCTATGGCCGCGAAAAAGGGGCATGAACGGGGGACTGCGCATGAGTTTACCGCCGAAGAAGCGCGGATTGCCGGGCGGAAGGGCGGGTTGGCGCGTGCGATGAATCGTCAGAAGGCGATGGCGTCGACGAATGGGGAGGGTTCGAGCAGCGAAGGGCAGTCGCAGCCGATGGAGAGCTCGATGTCGCAGCAGCCGAGCATGGAGAACGGGACGGCGGGTGACATGGCGGGGATGAGCCCGAGCCATACGGGGAGCTCGCATAATCCGGCCTGAGTGAAACGGGTGATTTGAGAATGACGACCGCGGTGCGCGAGTGCCGCGGTCCGTTTTTTTGCTGATTGCGTTCTCGCGCGACAGCCGAGGGGGGCGTCGGCTCCGCTTACTTTTTCTTTTTGTCCTTGTTTTTGTTGAGGAGTTGTTCGAGGACGGAGGTGGCGCCGTTGATGGTGTTGTTGAGATTCTGGGGGTTGTTTTTGTCGGCGTTGAGGGGGTTGGCGTTGATGGAGAGCTGGGGGCTGGTGGTGGTGCCGGAGAGGCCGACGGGGATGGGGATGGTGAGGCCGGAGGCGGCGATCTGGACGTTCATGGCGAGGGATTTATCGAGGCCGACGGAGCCGGAGAACTGGATGGATTGTTTGGCGGTGCCGAGGGTGAGGTTCTGGTAGGAGACTTTGCCGTTGGCGAGGTTGAAGGGGGTGTTGGGGATATTGGCGCCGCGGATGTTGAGGATGTCGGGCTGGGTGATTTTGGCGATGGGGCCGAGGGCGGTGAGGAGCTGGGAGAAGAAGGGGGCATTGGTGGAGAGGTTGGAGATGTTGAGGGCGCCGGCGGTGGCCGCTTTTTGTTTGAAGGCGTCGGCGTTGAGGGGGATGAAGGCGCCGTTGAGGGAGACGTTCAGCTCGCCGGAGACGTCGCCGAGGGTGGGGTTGTTCTTGTCCGCACCCCCGGCACCCCATGACAGGGGAAGGAAGGCGAGGGGGCCGGCGGCGATTTGTTTGTTGAGTTGGAGTTTTTCGATGATGGGGAGGGGGTTGGCGCCTTTGTCGAGGATGTAGGCGGCGGGGGTCTGGTTGAGATCGACGCGGCCGGCGAGGTGGAGGGTGCCGCCGCTGGCGGGGATGTTGGTGGGGGTGAGGGAGAGGAGGCCGTTTTTGAGTTGGATGCCGACGTCGGCTTTGCCGAGGGTGAGGCCTTCGGAGGAGATCTGGTCCCAGCCGATGGTGGTGGGATCGAGGGTGAAGTTTTTGAAGGCGTTGAGGCCGGGGGCGTTGGTAATGGAGCCGGCGAGGTGGATGGGGATGGTGCGGGTGCCTTGAAGGGTGGTGCCTTCGGGGAGGGATTTGGCGGCGAGTTGCTGGAGGCGTTGCCAGTTGATGGTAGCGGTGGCGTGGATGTCATCGGGGTTGTTGCCCCAGGAGAGGACGGAGTTTTTGGCGAGGGCGAGGGTGGTGGACTTGTTGGAGGCGGGGTCTTTTTCGGTGATGGTGGAATCGGCGGTGGTGGTGAAGAGTTTTTTTGCGGTGTCGGCGATGCCGGTGAGGGCGAGGGTGAGCTGGGTGTCGGGGACGGAGGCGAGGAGGTGGGGGAGGTCTTTTTTCAGGGCAGCGACGTCGATGTTGGATTTGATGGTGAGGGGCGGGAGGGGGGCGGTGGGGGCGGTGCTGGTGAGGAGGGTGCCGGAGAGTTGGGCATTGATGTCGCTGGTGGCGAGTTGGAGGGAGCGGAGATCGACGGATTCGCCTTTGAGGGCGGCGTCGAGGTTGAGGGTGAGCTGGTTGCGTTTGAGGGTGTCGCCCTTGAGGAGGTCTCCGGTGGCGGTGAGGTTGTTGACGGTTACCTTGGAGGTGGCGACCTGGGCGCCGGCGTTTTGGGAGAGGTTGAAGTCGATGTTGGAGTTGCCGGTGATGGTGAGTTTGAGGCCGGCGGTGGTGAGGAAGGGGGAGAGTGCGGCGAGGTCGATGGATTGGGCGTGAGCGTCGGCGGTGCCGGTGATTGAGCCGAGGGGTTTGAGTTTGCCGTGGTCGAAGAAGATGCCGTTGGCGTTGGCGGTGAGGGTGGCGGGGGGATTGTTGCCGGAGGCGGCGTTGGCGGAGAGGTGCAGGTCAGTGGTGCCGCCGTTGGTGTCGAGGGTGCCCTTGGTGGTGAGGTTGGAGAGGGTGACGGGTGCGGCGTTGGGGCTGTTGATGGAGATGGCGTCGTATTGGGCGTCGATGGTGGCGTGGATGGTTTGGGGGGTGGAGGAGGCGGTGTTGTTGTTGGCGGGGGCGGTTGTGGCGGGGGTTTTGGCGGTGGGGCTGGCGAGGGCGCGGGAGAGGTTGGAGGTGCCGTCGGGGTTGGTGACGAGGGTGGCGGATTTGCCGCGGAGGAGGAGGTTGAGGTTGTTGAAGGATTTGTTGATGGCGTCGAGGAGGGTGAGGTTGGTGTTGAGGGTGGGGATGTTGAGGACTTCGTGGCCGTCGGGGTCGAGGAGGCGGAGGTTGCGGAGGGAGGCGCCGGAGAACCAGCCGAGGGAAATGTCGGAGGCTTCGATTTTGCCGGCGATGCGTTTGTTGATTTGGCCGAGGATGATGCTGGTGCCGAAGGCGGTGGAGAGGATGGTGGGGGCGAGGAGGATGAGGATGAGGATGAAGAGGACGAGGGCGAGCAGGATTTTCCACCAGCGGCCGCGGCGTTTTTTGGGGGCGGGTTGGGGCGGGGTGGGGGTGGCGGCGGGGGTATCGGTGGTCGTCATGGGCAGTCTCCAGCAGGGGAATCTTCCCGTATGGTAGCACCGCAAATGCGATGGGGCGCGTATCGGGGGCACCGAGGGATTCGAATGCCCGGGCTTTCGTTTTTAATGGGCGATCGGCTTCGGGAGGGAGGGTTGAGGGGTGGTGCAACGTGAACTTGGCCGACGGGGGCGTCGGCCCCACTTTCGGGGGTGACAAGCGGCGCCGGGGGGACTACAATGTTTCAAATGTTTTTGAAAGAAGTGATACTATGCGGGATGAAGAGGTGAGCGGGAAGGTGCATCGGGTGGGGTGTGTATCGTTTTTGAATTCGAAGCCGTTGATTGATCCGTTGGTGGGGCGGGCGGATGTGGCGGTGCATTTTGCGGTGCCTTCGCAGTTGATGGGGCTGGTGGAGGGGGGGGTGGTTTCGACGGCGCTGATGAGCGTGGTGGATTATCAGTTGTGCGCGCAGGATCTGATCCTGGTTCCGGCGGGGATGATCGGGTGTGACGGGCCGACGTTGACGGTGCGGATTTTTTCGCGGGTGCCGGCGGAGAGGATCCGGGTGCTTTATGGGGATGCGGACAGTCATACGAGCGTGATGCTGGCGCAGGTGATTTTGTGGAAGCGGTATGGGGTGCGGGTGGAGATGCGGGCGTGGAGCGCTGAGAATCAAGAATCAAGCAGCAAGAATCAAGAAGGTGGGGGGGCGGAGGCGTTGCTTTTGATTGGGGACAAGGTGGTGAATGCGGCGCCGGATGGGGGGGTGTATCGGTATCAGCTGGATTTGGGGGAAGAGTGGAAGAAGTTGACGGGGTTGCCGTTTGTTTTTGCGCTGTGGATGATGCGGCGGGAGGAGGCGGATGCG
>JBQCGD010000016.1:0-22919 GCA_051955985.1 Phycisphaerae bacterium
GGATGAGTATCTGCGCGAGCTCTGCTTGAAGGGCGTCGACGAAAAATACGGCACCGATCTCACGCCGGAACAGCGCAAGCAGATTCTCGACCGGTTGGATTTTGAGTTGAACGTGATCTGCTCGAAGGGATTTTCGAGCTACTTCCTGATCGTGTGGGACTTCTGCAATTTTGCGAAGGATAACGGCATCCCGGTGGGGGCGAGAGGTTCGGGCGTGGGGACGGTGGTCGGCTATGTGCTGTCGCTTTGTAACGTCGATCCGATCAAGTACGACCTGCTGTTCGAGCGGTTCATGGATCCGAACCGTTCGGCGATGCCCGATATCGATATCGACATCTGCCAGGAAGGCCGCGGGAAGGTGATTGAGTACGTGCGCAAGAAGTACGGCAACGTGTGCCAGATTATTACGTTCAACACGCTGGGGGCGAAGGCGGCGATCAAAGACGTCGGTCGCGTGCTGGGAATGGCGATTGCGGATACGGACAAGATCACGAAGCTGATTCCGGGCGGGCCGGGCGTGGAGCTGGAGGGGGTGGTGAAGATTCCCGACATCAAGAAGATGATCGATGAGAATCCGCAGGTGAACAAGCTGTTCGCGGTGGCGCGGCGGCTGGAGGGCCTTTGCCGCAATGCGGGCATGCATGCGGCGGGCGTGATTGTCTGCGACAAGCCGCTGGACACGATTGTGCCGCTGTATAAGAACGGCGACGACGTGATGACCCAGTGGGATGGTCCGACGTGCGAGATGGTCGGGCTGCTGAAGATGGACTTCCTCGGACTTCGCACGCTGACGATTCTGGAGCGGGCGCTGGATTTGATCGACAACGACCTGGCGGCGGGGAAGGTGAAATTGCCGCAGAAGATTAAGGACAATCCGCCACCGTTCCTGAAAGGCCGCGGCGAAGGATTCCGCATCGACATCGAACGCATCGATATCACGGACCAGCACGTCTATCAGACCGTGTTCCAGAAAGGCGCAACCAAGGGCGTGTTCCAGTTTGAATCCGGCGGCATGAAAGATCTTCTGATGAAGATGAAGCCGGACCGGCTGGAGGATCTGATTGCGGCGAACGCGCTCTACCGCCCCGGCCCCATGGACCTGATTCCGGATTACTGCGCCCGCAAGCATGGCAAGCAGAAGGTGCCGTCGCTCCATCCGCTGGCGGACGAGGTGCTCGCCGAAACGTATGGCGTGATGGTCTACCAGGAACAGGTCATGCGGATGTTCAACCGGCTGGGAAGCATTCCGCTCCGCCGCGCGTATGACATCATCAAGGCGATCTCGAAAAAGAAGGCCGAAGTCATTCAGAAGGAGAAGATCGCGTTCCTCGATGGGGCGGTGAAGAACGGGCTGGAGCAGAAGAAGGCCGAGGAAATCTTCGACGACATCGAAAAGTTCGCGGGGTACGGCTTCAACAAGTCGCACTCGACGCGGTATGCGTTTGTGGCCTACCAGACGGCGTGGCTGAAGACCTACTTCCCGGCGCAGTACATGGCAGCGCTCTTGACGTTTGAAATGATCGACCAGGCGAAGACGGTCGAGTACATCGAAGAGTGCAAACACCTGACGCTGCCGATCTCAGGGAAGGTCGGCATTGAGATTCTCGCGCCGGACATCAATGTGTCGGATGCCGATTTCACCGTTGTCGATGAAGATATTCGCTTCGGGTTGGCGGCGATCAAGGGCGTCGGCGAGAAAGCGGTCGAATCGATCATGGCCAACCGCTGGGAGGTGGATGCGGAGACCGGGACGAAGGCGCACAAGCCATACAAATCGATTTTTGATTTCTGCGAGCGGGTCGATTTGCGCGTGGTGAACAAGTCGGTGATTGAGTCGCTGATCAAGTGCGGGGCGTTTGATGCGCTGCACCCGGTTCGCGCGGCGTCGATGGCGGCGGTGGAAACGGCGACGCGCATGGCGCAGCAGGCGCAGGAGGCGAAGCGGGCAGGGCAGGATTCGCTGTTTGGTTCGCCTTCCAGCGGGGCGGCGATTCCGCAGGTGGAGCCGAAAGTGCCGGCGATTCCGGAGTGGCCGAAGTCGGAGAAGATGGCGCTGGAGAAATCGGTGCTCGGCTTCTACGTGACGAATCATCCGTTGCGGGATGTAGAGACGCTTTTTGAGAGCTACATCACGATGTCGACGGGCTCGATTCGGAATGCGTCGGACGGGCAGACGGGGATCATGGGGGGGCTGGTTTCGAAGATTCGTTTGATGACGACCAAGAGCGGACCGAACGCGGGCTCGCGATGGGCGATTCTGCTGATCGAAGATCTTGTCGGCTCGATTGAGGTGGTGCTCTATTCGAACGAGTACCAGAAATTTGCGGAGATGATCAAGCCGGACACCGTCCTCTTCTTTGAAGGAACGGCCGACAAGAAGCGTGAGGAGCCTTCCTTCAAGGCGAAGGAGGTGTACACGCTGGAATCGGTGCAGAAGAAAAAGACGCGTGAGATCCTGATTCAGACAAACTCGATGAAGCTCGATGAGGGGACGATGGCGGCCATCGCCAAAATTCTCAAGGAGCACAAGGGAAACACGCCGGTGAAGGTGGAGTTGTGCGACCTGGCGATCAAGCCGGGGGTGCGGGTGCATCTGCAGCTCGGCGGCGGGTTGAACATTCAGAATGGGGGCGTGGGGCTGCTGAAACAGTGGTTCGGGGAAAGCGCCGTGTTGCCGCTGGGTCCCAACCGCAAAGTGAAGCAGCGTCAGCAGCCGGCGCCGGAAACGCCGATGATCGCACCGAGCGACGAACTCGGTGAAGTGTGATGCGGCGGCAGGGCATCGCAGAAATACCCGCATGTTGAAGGATCGATTTTCCTTGTGCTCTGCGCAGGGTTCGGGTGCAATGGCGGCACGTTTCCATCACACATGCAAGTTCGGGATCTGATCATGAGCGACATCATCGTTCAGGCGACACATCTGACCAAGGAATTCCGCCGCGGGCAGTCGACGGTGGTCGCGCTCGACCGGGTGGAATTGGCGATTCGGCGCGGGGAGTTTGTGGCGCTGATGGGGCCGTCGGGCTCCGGGAAATCGACGCTGCTGCACCTGATTGCCGGCATGGACCGCCCCACCGACGGGACGCTCACGGTGCTGGGCGATGAGCCGGCGGGGATGGGAGAGGGGGAACTGGCGCGCTGGAGGAATCACCACCTGGGGTTTGTGTTCCAGGCGTTCAATTTGATTCCGGTGCTGACGGCGCTGGAAAACGTGGAACTGCCGCTGAAGCTCACGACGCTGCCGCGCCGCCAGCGCAAGGAAAACGCCGCCACGGCATTGAAGCTCGTCGGGCTTGAAGAGCGGATGGACCACTTTCCGCGCCAGCTTTCCGGCGGGCAGGAGCAGCGCGTGGCGATTGCCCGGGCGATCGTGACCGATCCGGATCTGATCCTTGCCGACGAACCCACGGGCAACCTCGACGCCCAGAGCGCGAAGGATGTCCTGGCACTCCTCCAGCGGCTCAACCAGGAATTTCACAAGACCATTCTGATGGTAACGCACGATCCGCACAGCGCCGCCGCCGCTTCGCGCCTTATCCACCTCGACAAGGGGAAGTTCCTGGAAGGCGAGGCCATCACCGCCGGCGCTGCGGGTTGATGCCCCCTCACTCCACCCCCTCCGGCAGCTCCTTCTCTTCAATCGTAAAGGGCGCCGCACGACCCGGCTTCACCCACAGCCGCTGGGCATAGTCCATCATGAACTCCACCTTCGGTGGCTTGGGCAGCTTCGCCAGCGCCTCGGCGAAAATCTTCTTGGCCAGCTTCAGCCGCGTCCGGCGGCTCACGTGCGTCAGCAGAATGAGCTCGTTTTTCAACTGCGGCAGCACTTCGAGGAAATCCTTCACGTGCATGTGCTGGCCGTGGCGGGCGCGCTTCGTGTGATCCGCCTCAAAGAAGGTGCACTCGGAGATCAGCACCTGCGCATCTATCACCCCCGGCTGCAGCAGCGTTTCGCCCATGGAGGTGTCGCCGGTGTAGGCGACGAGCGGCACATCGAGCGTGTAGGTAATCTTCTCGCCGTTCTCCTTCATCTTCCGCAGAATGTGGCCGGGGAGGTTCTGCGCGAGGAGGTCGGCCCGCAGTTTCTCCCGGCGATCAATGAGCGAAAAGCCGATCGACGGAACCGTGTGCCGCGTGGCGAACGCGCGGGCGATCAGGCCCTTGCGCAGTTCGAACTCGTCACCCACGTTCATCGGCACGATGCGGTGCTCGGTCACCTTTCCTTCGAGCCCGGCCCAGGAGTGAATGATGTCGGAGAGCGGCTTGGCAATTTTCGCCGGACACAGAATCGTTCCCGGTTTCATGCCCTGGAAGAAGCGTTGCGAGAGGTAATAGGGAATGCCGGCGGAGTGGTCGATGTGGCCGTGCGTGAGCAGGCAATAATCGGCCGTCAGCGCCGGCCGCGGGCATTTACCGATATCGAAGTTGACGTTCAATTCCGGCAGTTGGATGACCGATTCTTCGCCGGCGACGGAATAGCCGACCACGTGGAAATAGGGCGTCTTCACGACGGCCATTGCGGGAATGAGGGGATACTCGCGCGGCTGCTTCAGGTCGCCGGGCCGTTCCTCCGCCAAGGCGTCGATGGCGCGCGACATGTCGGGCGCGCCCGTGCGCTGCCCTTCGATGGAGTCTTTCAGATCGGGATTCAGCCCTTCGCCCATGATGCACCTCGAAAACAAGTGTAGCGCGATGAGGCGAAGGGTCATGCGGATGCAACTCCAGAGTGTTGCGTGCAACGCACGCCTCGGAGAAGCCCACCGTTGAGAACAGGTTGTGACGCCGACCAGACCGGTGTCCCGGCACGATCAGTTCTTCGCCGCAATTGCGACTGCTACAGCGTATCCATTCCGTCCGCGGATGAAAAGTGCCAATCGTCGCGACGCGGGCAAAAACAAAGAAACGCCCGGAAGTCGTAGAGACGTTCCGGGCGTTTCACGATTAGCGGCCTCGCTGAAACGCGAAGCAGTCGCGTAACCCGCGAGTGTGCGGGCGCTGCTCAGCGCAGCGAAGCCTCACGACTATTGACCACGGATCACCTCCTTTACGAATCGGACTCCCCAGCCGCCACTGCGGAACCCCAGCCGTCTCGCGCGTCGTTTCACGCAAGCGTCACCAAGGCTGCAATCGCCGGGACTTTCCCTCCCGAGGCGCCCCTCGGGAACGAAAGAATTATTGCCGCGCAAACAGGGAAGTCAAAAGACTTACGCAAAATGTGCATGGGTTTGACTCTTTCCGCGATTCGGAATTCAATGCCTCGGATCTGCAATCCGGTGCCGATGATTTGATGGAGTTTGCATGCTTGCCACCGAAAAACTTTCCACCCGCCACCGCAATGAAATCCTGGACATCACGCCGCGCGTGGCGGAACTCGTGACCAGGTCCGGCATCAAGGACGGGCTCTGCGTCGTCTTCGTCCCCCACACCACGGCCGCCGTCTCCATCAACGAGAACGCCGACCCGGACGTGAAACATGATGTCACCCAGAAACTCGCCGCGCTCATTCCGGAGCGCGAATCCTTCTACCAGCACTCCGAAGGCAACTCCGACTCCCACCTCAAAACCATGCTCACCGGCCCCTCCGTCACCATCATCATCGACAAGGGCAAGCTCCTCCTCGGCACGTGGCAGGGCATCTATTTCTGCGAGTTCGACGGCCCGCGCAGCCGGAGCTACCACGTGAAGATACTCGGGTCGGTCGTGACGTAAGCAGTGCAGGAGGGACGTTGTCCGTGCCGATAATGAGTGTGGCAGAGTGAAGCTCGCGAATTTTTCTGCACCCGAACGAGCTTTCGAGCCGTATAATTTAGGGAAGGAACACGCCCTCCGTCCGCCTTACCGGAGTCCCGCATGCTCAGTTCCACTGCCCGCCAGGTCACAGAGCTTCCCCCCGAACTTGCCGCCGCCAACGAACAGATTCGCGCCACCGCCAAGTCGTACGGGCTCGATTTCTTTGAAACCATCTTCGAGATGCTCGACTACGACCAGATCAACCAGATCGCCTCCTTCGGCGGGTTTCCCGTGCGCTACCCCCACTGGCGCTTCGGCATGGAATATGAACGCATGTCGAAGCAGCACAATTACGGGCTCGGACGCATCTACGAGATGGTCATCAACAACGACCCGTGCTACGCCTACCTGCAGCGTTCCAACTCCATCACCGACCAGAAACTGGTGATGGCGCACGTCTACGCCCACTGCGACTTTTTCAAGAACAATCTCTGGTTCTCCAAGACTGACCGCAAAATGATGGACGGCATGGCCAACCATGCCACACGCGTTCGCAAGCACATTGAACGCATCGGCATCGACCGCGTCGAAAAATTTCTCGACACCTGCCTTTCCATCGAGCACCTCATCGATCCGCACTCCGTATTCCTTAAGCGTGGGCCCTCGGACGAACCGCTCACCGATCCCGACGCCCACGGCCACGAGGATTCCGTCACACGGTTCCAGTCAAAGGGGTACATGGAACGGTTCATCAATCCGCGCAAGCTGATCGAAGAAGAGCGGGCCCGCATGAAAGCGGAGAACGAACGCAAGCGGAAGATCATCCCCTCGGAACCGGTGCGGGACGTCCTGCTCTTCCTGCTCGAACACGCTCCGCTGCAGCCCTGGCAGGCGGATATTCTGACGATCATCCGCGATGAAGCCTACTACTTCGCGCCGCAAGGCATGACGAAGGTCATGAACGAAGGGTGGGCGACATTCTGGCATTCGACGATGATGACGAAGCACTACCTCGATTCTTCGGAGGTGATCGACTACGCCGACCATCACTCCGGCACGGTTCACATGCCGCCGGGGAATTTCAATCCGTACAAGATCGGCGTCGAACTGTTCCGCGACATCGAGGACCGCTGGAACAAGGGACGTTTTGGCAAGGAATACGAAGAGCTGGACATCCTCGGCGGCCGGGACAAATGGGAAAAGCCGCACAACAAAGGGCGCGAAAAAATCTTCGAAGTTCGCCGCATCTACAACGACGTCAACTTCATCGACGAATTCCTCACCGAGGAAATGGTCGATCGGCTCAAGCTGTACCAGTACCGGCGCGATCCGCACACGGGACAACTGCGCATCGTCTCTCGCGACTACAAGCGGATCAAGGAATCCCTCCTGTATCGGCTTACGAACATGGGGCAGCCGTACATTTATGTGGTGGACGCCAACTACAAGAACGCCGGCGAGCTTTATCTTGCGCACAAGCACAACGGCTTGGACATCGAAATCAAATATGCGATCGAAACGCTGAAGGGGGTGCAGCAGATCTGGAGCCGCCCGGTGCACCTGCAGGCGCGTATTGACGATGACATGATGCTCTTCAGCTACGACGGCAAGCAGTCGCAGCAGCAGAAGATCCACGACGACCTGCCGAAGCCGGCGCACCAACTTTAGTCGGCCGCGTGATTCATCTGTTGCGGCGACAAGAGGTGGAGATCGCCATTAACGACGACGGTGGTCCCCTGCCCTTCAAGCTGATTGAGGTGCAGCGATTTGCCCGCGTATCGAATATCGAGGTCACCTCCCTGGGGGCAATGGAACGTTGCGGTGGCGAGCTTTCCGTTCTGCCAGCGGAGGTCCACTTCGACATTGCCTCGCGCCCGCAAGCCCTTCACCTCTCCGCTGGGCCACGCCTGCGGAAGCGCAGGCAGCAACCGAATCTCGCCACCCTGGGATTGCAGCAACATCTCTGAAACTCCGGCC
This sequence comes from Phycisphaerae bacterium, assembly GCA_051955985.1. Classification (GTDB taxonomy): domain Bacteria; phylum Planctomycetota; class Phycisphaerae; order WQYP01; family WQYP01; genus DATKPA01. The sequence continues at coordinate 7,708 of JBQCGD010000016.1, forward strand.
ACATATCCAAAGTTGCCGTCAATCTGAAACGGCGGGTGCGCACAGAGCAGGTTTGCATACACCCCCCCACCATTCACCATGTTTTTCTTGGCCGAGCTGGGAACAAGATGAATGAAATTCCGCAGCAGCTTATAGGCGTGTTCGCCATCGCGCAACCGCGCCCAGCACGCCACTCGCCAGGCCATCGCCCATCCCGTCGATTCATCCCCGCGCGCCGCAAGCGACACGCCCGCCGCCTTCGCCAGTTCCGGCGTCTTCTCCACGGAGATTTCATCGCCCGGAAAGAGCGCAAACAAATGCGAAATGTGCCGATGGTTGTCCTTCGGATCGTCCCGATCTTCCATCCATTCCTGCAACTGTCCCCATTTCCCCACCTTCGGCTTGAGCAACTTTTCGCGCATCCCCTCCAGCTTCTCTCGCTCCGCCCCTTCCACCCCCAGGATCTTCATCGCCTCGATTGTGTGATCAAGCAGGTCCCACACGATCTCCTGGTCATACGTCACCCCTTTCTCCAACGGCCCGTGTTCCGGCGACCAGCCATCCGGCGTCACCAGCGTCCCATCCGGAAGCGCGACCAGGTGATCCTCCCAGAATTCGCAGATCTCCTTCATCATCGGGTAAGCCGTGTCGCGCAGAAACGCCTTGTCCTGGTTGAACGCGTAATGCTCCCACAGGTGCAGGCAGTACCACGCCGACCCCGGCGGATTCCACTTCCACGAACTCCCGCCAAACACCCCATTTTCCGTCTGCACCGTCCACCCGCGCACCGGCTTGCGTTCCACCAGCTTCGGATCCACCTCGTTCAAGTAGTAATCCCGCGTCGCCCGCTCGCGCACCGGCCGGATTGCTTCAAAATAACGAAACAGCGGCGTTGCACACTCCGAGAGATTCGCCACCTCGACAGGCCAATAGTTCATCTGGATGTTGATGTTGGAGTGGTAATCACATCGCCATGGCGGATTGTTGGACTCGTTCCACAGCCCCTGCAAATTTGCCGGCAACGCATCCCGCGACGAAGAAATCAGCAGGTAGCGCCCATACTGATACAAAAGCGCTTCCAGTTCCGGATCACTTCCCCCGTTGGTGTAGGCGGCGAGGCGGCGGTCGGTCGGCAATTCCCGAATCCGCGCCGGCGAATCGCCAAGACGGATCGACATCCGGCCAAACAGCTTCTGGTAATCCGCGATGTGCTTCGAGCGATCCGGCGGTGTTAACGGGAGCGGGATGCTCTTTCGCCGCCATCCCTGCGAAGAATCCGCGAGATAAGTGGTCCCCGCATTGAGCACGATCGTGACATCGCTGCACTTCGCAAAATGCAAGCCGCCATTCGCGACGCTGATTGTCCCGTCGGGCGCATCAACGGCCATCGATGTGGCGTATTCGAGCCCGTTCTCCAGTTTCCCGCTGGCACCAATAATGCCGCCAATAAGGCCGGATTTTTCCCCAGCTTCAGACTTGGCGCCATGTCCGTCGGCGAGATGAATGGTCCCGGTCAGCGTCCCGGGCTTGTCCGCCGAGAAATGAAACACCAGCTCCCCGTCGGGGTGACTCGCAAAATATTCCCGGTGCACCTTCACCCCGTCCGCCGCGTAATCCACCGTCTCCACCGCGGTCGATAGATTCAACTCCCGCCGATATTCCGTCGCCGCCCCCTGTTCAAAATCCACCCGCACCTCTCCCAGCGTCTGGTATTTCCCCGTCTCCCTTTCATCCCCTGTCCACTGCGAATCCTCGTTCAACTGGATACGCTCATGCTGCGGGTCGCCGTAGATCATCGCCCCCAGCCGGCCGTTGCCGATCGGCAGGCACTCCGATTGCCAATCCTTCGCCGGATGGTCGTACCACAGGGAGAAGTCCGCCGCATGACCAACCGCAGGCAGCGCCAGGGCCGACAGCATCAAAATCCACCGCCGCATGCTTCCTCCGTGCATTATCCCGCGAGCGCCGCGCCCACGATCGATTGCGCCTCGCGGATGATCTCATCGAGATGCACCTGCGAAACGAAACTCTCCGCGTAAATTTTGTAAATATTCTCCGTGCCGGAAGGACGCGCCGCAAACCAGCCGTTTTTTGTCGTCACCTTCAATCCGCCGATCGAGGCGTTATTTCCCGGGGCGTTGGTGAGTTTTGCCTCGATCGCGTCGCCGGCAAGCGTCGTGGCCTTCACCGCGGGCGGGGTCAGCTTCTTGAAAGCCGCCTTCTGCTCCGGTGACGCCGGCGCATCGATGCGGGCGTAGAACGGTTCGCCGAACTTCGCCGTCAGCTCCCGGTAATGCACGCCGGGGTCCTTCCCCGTCACGGCAGTCATCTCGGCCGCAAGCAGCGCCAGGAGGATGCCGTCCTTGTCGGTCGACCACGCCCCGCCATCCATGCGGAGGAACGATGCCCCCGCCGATTCCTCCCCGCCGAAACAGACGCTCCCGTCAAACAGCCCCGGCGCGAACCACTTGAAACCCACCGGCACTTCCATGAGCCTGCGGCCAAGATCCGCCACCACGCGGTCGATCATGCTCGAACTCACGACCGTCTTGCCAATGCCCGCCGACTTGCTCCACTTCGGGCGATGCCCCAGCAGATATTGGATCGCGACAGCAAGATAATGATTCGGGTTCATCAACCCGGCGCTCGGCGTGATGATCCCGTGTCGATCCGCATCCGGATCGTTCCCGACCGCCACGGCGTACTGGTCCTTCAACTTCACCAGCCCCGCCATCGCGTAAGGACTCGAACAATCCATGCGGATTCGGCCGTCATGATCCACGCTCATGAACGAAAAGGTCGGATCGATTTTCTTGTTCACAACCGTGAGGTTCAGCTTGTGCACCTCGGCGATCCTCTCCCAATACGCCACCGAGGCCCCGCCCAATGGATCCGCTCCGATCTTCACCTGCTTGTCCCGAATGGCTCCGATGTCGATCACGCTGGGTAGATCGCGCACATACGGCGAGACCAGGTCCTGCTGGTGCGTGGTGCCCGCCCGCAGCGCCGCCTCATAAGGCATCCGCTTGACGCCCGTGTTGGCCGCCTTCAGGTAGTCGTTTGCCTTGTTCTGGATCCAGCCGGTGATGTCCGTATCGGCCGGCCCGCCGTTGGTGGGGTTGTATTTGAACCCGCCGTCGCTGGGCGGATTGTGGGAAGGGGTGATGACGATGCCGTCCGCCAACCGTTCATTTTTTCCGCGGTTGTGTGTGAGAATCGACCAGGAAACGACGGGCGTGGGCGTGAAACCGCCGCCGCTTTGAATGATGGTTTCCACGCCGTTGGCGGCCAGCACTTCCAGGGCCGTCTTTTCCGCAGGCGTGGATAGGGCATGCGTGTCCTTTCCCATGAACAGCGGCCCGCTGATCTTTTCTTTCGTCCGGTAATCGACAATCGCCTGCGTGATCGCCACGATGTGCGCCTCGGTGAATGTGCGTTCACTCCCCCCCACCGTTCCGCGGTGGCCGCTGGTGCCGAAGGCGACGAGCTGGCGGGGATCGGAAACGTCGGGCTTCATGGCGTAGTAATCCCCCACCAGCCGATCCACATCAATAATCAGGCTCGCGGGGGCGGGCTTTCCGGCAAGAGCGCTCAGTGTCATGGGGTACTCCTTTTTTCTCTCTGCGGATTGTCACAGCCGGCTGCGCTTCTGACAACAATTGCTCTTTACCTTTTGCATCGATGGCGTCACAATTCAGGACACGTCCCGAACGCACGTCTGGAATGTCATCTTGCAGAGCGCGAGAACCCGGGTTCCAGTCATGCCGTCATGATGGAGAAGGAAGAAGCCCCCGCTGCACCGAATGCGTGCGCGGAGGGAAGCTGGAGCCGACATCTATGCCTATTTCAATTCAGTGCCCCGAATGCCGCCAGGAATACAAAGTTGACGACAAACTCGCCGGCAAGAAGGTGAAGTGCCGCGAGTGCGGCGCGCCGATCATCGTTGGCGGTGGCGAGGAAACGCGAACCGGCACGCGCGCCGGCACCGCCGCGGGCACACGCGCCGGAACTTCCGCGGGAACCAGCGCCGGTTCAATGGCAGGTGCAGAAGCCGGCGGCGCTCCCGCCAAGACCACCGTCATCCGTCGCTGCCCCTCCTGCCGCTCCCCCCTTTCCGCCACGGCAACCTACTGCTCAGCCTGCGCCTGGAGCGCTATCCCCACGCCCACGGATGAACCCGGCGAGGCGCCCCCGCACGTCGTCGAAGCCGTGCGCCGCAAACGCAAATGGGTACGCAATCCCGGCAATCGCACGCTCAACTCCATCGACGGCCTGCTCAACGCCGTCGGCTGGCTGATTCTGATCGCCGGCGTGACTATCTGGGTCCTTCACATCGCCAAATCGCCATGGGGATTCAATGCGCTGTACCTCCTCCCCATGGGCATCAGCCTGGTGGCCCTTGCGTTCGCCGGGTTTTTGATGAATGTCGGCGTGAAGCTGGCCTCCCGCTTCCTCGAATTTCCGCCCCGCGATGACACGCTGAACCGCACGCTGCTGGTGGTGATGATCCCGTTCGGGGCAAGCCTTCTCGCGGGATGGCCGGGGCTCGACAGTTCCCTCGATTCGGCCATCGTGACCTTCGGGTGGCTTCTGGCGCCCGCTCTGCTGATTTACTTCTTCCGCTCGGAAGCGCTCGAATGGATCGCGTCCGTCGGTGCGGCGGCCGTCGGGCTTCTCGCGGCCTGTTTGGTTCTCTCCGCAGTGGCCGGGCCGCTCGGCAATGCCGTGGCGCTTTACCGGCCGATGCTCCCGGAAGGGCCCTGGAGCGCCTTCGCCACGGCACCGCTCGAGATCCCGGCGCCCCCCAAGCCGCCGACCACTGCCGTTGCGGCCGCAACGAAATCGGCGACTCCCTCCAGCACCGAACCCGGCTTCCATTTCAGCGTTGCCAAGGAAACCAGCGCCAACGTCACCGAGCCCACCGAATCGACGAATAGCGCGCCGACAACTCCCACCGAAACCGCTCCGCCGGCCGAGCCCGAGGCATACTCCTTCCTCACCGACGTCAACACCGACAATCCTGCTTTCAAAGCCGTCACCGGCATCCGAACCGGTCCCGGCGGCAGCAACTGGGCGGTTCTCGCGAAGACCTCTGACGAAGGGATCGTGACGCTGGAACACTGGACGCTCGACCCCCTGGCGCACAAGGGAAGTGTCGGCCTGGTGGAATCGCCCGTGCTGCCTGCGTCGTTCGTCGTTTCCCCGAAGGGGGATACGGTCGTCGCCTGTACCCACCTGCCGCGCGAGCAGATCCAGGTGCTCGGTTTCGAGTCCAACAAGCCTCCGCAGATTTTCCCGCAGCGTGAGAACCCGCCTGTACCGCCGGTCGCCGTCGCCTACCTCGCCAACATCAACGCGCGCGTGGCCATTCGCGCCGCCAACATCCTGCAGTTTGTTGATCCGATCGCCCTGCGCCCGACCGGCAATATCACGCTCCCCGGCAGCGTGCCGGACTCTCCGGATGCCACCGCGATCAGCCCGAATTCCCGGTACCTTGCAGTCGTGGACAACGCGCCCAGCGGCACGCAGATCATCATCTACGATCCCGAAACGTCGGGCATCGGGATGGTCTACCGCCGAATTCAGGCCACCAGCAAACCGGTGGAACGCGTGATCGGCCTCGCTTTTTCGCCCGACGGAAAGCAGATCGCACTCTGTGCGGTGATGCAGCAGGTGACCACCATGCTTCCCTTCTCGGTGATGACCGGCGCGCCCGCATTCAGCCCGATTCTTTCCACGCGCCAACTCGTCCCCGCAAACGACCGCGTGAAAGCACCCGGGTTGCTCTGGATTCAGAATGGCCTGGCCTGGCTGGTCTACGGCGACGAGCTGTTCGAAAGCACAACCGGGCGCAAAATCGGCAACCTCCATGATTCGAACATGATCGACACGCAACTCGTCGGCCCCAACTCCGTTTTTCTCCTGGAAAAAACCCCCAGCGGCGGGAGCCGCGCCGTGCTCGCTCAGTTCGACACCGACAAGATCCGCGCTGCCATCGATAAACTGAAGCAATAAGAAAGGCCAGCGTCTCGGCAGGCGAGGAAGCCCGCGGCGCCTTCGCCGACGCAGCTTCGGCTCCAACGCCCGATTACCGCCCCACCGCCCGATCCACTTCGTCAATGCTCGTCAGCCCGTCCAGCACGAGCTGATACCCCGCATTGCTCAAGGATATGAACCCGCTTTCCCCCAGGTCCTTGTTGATTTCCGCAATGCTTGGATTGCGCAGGATCTGTTCGCGCAGCCGGTCCGTGGTCGAGAGAAATTCAAAAAACGCCCGCCGGCCGTAATACCCCGTGCCGAGACAGCGCGGACAACCGACCGGCGCGTAAATTTTCGTCGGCGCGTCCGGTGCAAGATTCATGCGTTTGCGGTCATCCGGCGTCGGCCGCACCTGCCGTTTGCAGGCCGTGCACAGCGTCCGCACGAGCCGCTGCGCCAGCACCAGGTGCAACCCCTGCGACACCATGTACGGCTCAATTCCAAGATCGAGCATGCGGAAGATTGTGCCGACTGTGTCGCGCGTGTGAATCGTCGTCAGCACCAGGTGGCCGGTCATGGACGCCTGCAGCGCGATGCGCGCCGTCTCCGGGTCGCGGATTTCGCCGACCATGATGACGTCCGGGTCCTGCCGCAGCACCGAGCGCAGCAGCGCCGCAAAGCTCTTCCCCGCCTCCTCATCCACCGGAAGCTGCGTCGTGCCGTCAATCTGCACTTCGACGGGATCTTCGATCGTGATGATGTTGCGAAACGACGATCCGCAGCTCCGAAGCAGCGAATACAGCGTCGTCGTCTTTCCCGATCCCGTCGGCCCGCACACCATGATGAGCCCGGCATCCAGCGTCAGTTCCTTGACGATCTGCTCCAGCACGGGCTCCGGCAGTCCCAGGTCCTCCACCAGCAGCGGCGCGTTGGCCGTGTCGAAGATTCGGATGACCATCTTCTGTCCATGGAGCGACGGCACGAAGCTGACGCGGTAATCCACCCGCCGCACTGCCGGCGCATTCTCCTTCTTCGACCGCACCGTTCCCTTGTTCGGCGCCTGTGCCGCGAAATGCCCCTCCTGCACGATCGACCGCTGCGTCGTGTCCAGCTCGCACAACACCTTTACCAGCGATGAAAATTTGATCCCCACCTCCCGGCTGAATTCCACGATGTCGATCAGATTGCCGTCCACCCGTATCCGCAGCAGATAATCCTCCGCCCGCGGCTCCAGGTGAATGTCGCTCGAGTGGCTCCTGAAGCAGATCAACAGCGCCAGCCGGAACATCCGCACCACTTCGCTGCTCGAGACTTCCCCCGCTTCGTGCGCCACCTTCCCCCGCGTGTTGATCAGCGAAATCGCTTCTTCCGTGAACGAGTGGTCCGGCATTGCGTCGGCGGTCCGCCGCAGCGTTCCCACAGGCCCCTCCGTTTCGCTTCCCACCATTTCGATCGGGCCCTCTTCGATCACCTCCAGCTCGTCGAGCACTTCCAGTTCGTCGAGCTTCTCCACCGGAGGCTTTGCCGGCACATTCTTCGCCGGCATCGTGCGCTCGAACCGCTTTTGCGGAGCCGCCCCGTTGGACTGGTGAATCGTCACCGCGATCTGCGTCGCGCCGATCGAAATCACGTCGCCTGTTTTGAGCATCGCATTGAGCACCCGCTGACCATTCACCTGCGTCCCGTTCCGCGACTGCAGGTCGCGCAGCACGTAACTCGAGTCCTTCCGCTCGATGACGCAATGAAACCGGCTGGCCATCACCTCGCCGAGCATCAGCTTGTTGCTCTCATGCCGGCCGATCGTGAGGGCTTCATTCGTCAGGGGAATCTGCCGTTCGCCTGATCCGGTTTTCACCTTGATGTATGCGTACTGCATTCGTTGCCGCACTCCGCAGGTTGCTGATCTGGTGCCCCTGCCCGGATTGTAGCAAAAACGCGGATACGCGACATGCCCCCCCCTCCCCGGCCGGCCAGCTTCCCCGTTTACCCGCGACGCAGCACGCTGTGCGAAAACAGTTCCCGCATCAGGCGCTGGATGTTCTCGGCACGCTCTCCCATGAACTGCAGCTTGTACAGCGACGGCCCGCTCAAGGTCCGGCTGAACGCCACCCCGCGATCATCCAGGAACCGCATCACTTCGTTCAGATCGTCTCCATGCACCAACGCAAACGGCGGCGATTCTCCAAACACTTTCGGCTCTTCGGTCATACCACTCCAGCCATCCTTCCCTTCCTCGCACACATACATTACCGCATGGTTTATGAGAATGACGTAAGTCGCCGAACCTGGTCGCCGCGCGCCAACGTCGCGCCCTTTTCCTGCTCGCAAAACGAATTCATTTAGATGCTTCGCGCGCGATCGTTCGGAATTACCTTTGGTTTCCCTCCGACAAAACTTGTCAAACCCCGGCGCTCTCCGTACGCTCCCCGGATGTTTCCACAAATACGTCTGCCCCTCCTCGCCGTCGCCGTCGCATTCCTCCTGCTCGCGCTCTGCCGGGTCTTCGGCCCAAGCGACTTGTATGACAAGGAGCAGCCGCGCACCGCCGCCTACACCGCCGACATGCTTCTCCACCACCGGTGGATTCTTCCCACCGACAGCTTCGACATCCCCGCCACCAAGCCCCCATTGTTCAACTGGATCGATGCCCCCTTCGTCGCCGGCTTCGGCTACCACGAATGGACCCTCAAATTCCCGTCATTCCTTGCTGCCGCGCTCGTGCTCTTCTGCATCTTCCGCGCCGCCCGCACCATGCCCCCGACGTCCCCCACTCCCGCCGATTCCCCGGTCCTCTCCCCACAAAACCACACCTCCATGCTCGCCACCCTCGCCGCACTGATGTGGCTCTCCACTTTTATGACCGCCAAGCTGATGTACCTCGCCCGCCCCGACATGCTCGTCACCGCATGCCTCACCGTTGCCTGGCTCACCGGCACCAGAATCATTCTTCAATCGAAAAGCCACATCGGCTTCGCGATTGTTTTCTGGCTCTCCGTCGCCGGAGCCGCGCTCACCAAAGGCCCCATCGCGCTGCTCCCCATTGCCTACCTTTTTGTCGCTGCGCGCCTCTGTGCCGGTTCCTGGCAACCGCTGCGACGCGCTGGCCTCTGGTGGGGAATCCCCCTCATCCTCCTCATGTTCGGCGCCTGGTGCCTCCTCGCCTTCAACCAGCACCCCACCTTCTTCCGCGAAGTTCTCGTCGACCGCGAAGTCAGCCAGCGCCTCCTTCCAACGCCCGACAACCCCAATCACTTCGGATGGCTCACCACCCTCCCCAACGGCCCGATCTACATCATCACGCGATTCCTCCCCTGGTCCCTGATCCCGCTCGCCGTTCTCATCCTCGGTGGAATGCGGTACTTCGCCACAAAACCACGTCCCACGCTGAACCTTCGCCACCCGCTCGCCCCCGCCACCCTCTGGGTGGCCGTGATCGCCCTCTCCTTCTGCTTCCTCACCACGAAGCGCCCGGACCGCTATGCGCCGACCTTCCCTCCGCTCGCCCTCATCTCCGCCTGGCTGGCGCTCGAATATGCGCCAAAGCTGCACCTCTCCTTTCGGATGCTTGTCGCAGCCACGTTCGCTTTCCTCGCCGTCGTGATCCTCAACAACGCTTTCTTCGATTCCCCCGCCACCACCAACCTCGGCGATAATCTCGTGCAGTTCACCCGCGCCGTCGATTCCAAAGCTGGACGCGACACCATCCTCTTCGAAGATGGCGAACAAACGCCCCTCCAAACACTCCTCGGGCGGCACCAGCCCCTCACCCCGTCCCCCGACTACCTCGCCGCCTCTCGTTGGGCCATCCGCTTTTACGACCCCGGCTCCCCTTCCATCCCCGTCCTCACCTCCGCCGCCATCGCCCAGATCGACGGCCCACTGCCAGGCCGTCTCGCCCTCTACCCGCTGACGCCCGGCGCCGGCGCCAAAGAGTTCGCAAAAGCCTCCAAAGTGCCGCGCCTCTACGCCGATGATGACAGCAGCCAGCTCATCGCCAATCCGCAGAATCCTCCCCGCTGGGTCCAGTTCTGGCGGCAACACTCCCCTCTCCCCGAAGCGCAATCGCAGGCGACAACCGCTCCCGCTTCCCAAACCCAGCCCCACGAATGACCCCGGCAGGACTCGCACCTGCACGCCTCCGGTTAAAAGCCGGATGCTCTGCTGATTGAGCTACGGAGTCGCTGACAAACCATGGACGTGGCCCGGGCGGGAGTCGAACCCGCACATCGCGGGGTTTAAATCCGCTGCGTCTCCCAGTTGCGCCACCGGGCCGCCTGCATGTGAAGAGTCGGTCTACAAAAAAGAATGCTCTCGGCAGGATTCGAACCTGCAACAACGGACACCTCAAGCCCGCGCGTCTACCGGATTGCGCCACGAGAGCGTCTCAATGATCCCGGTGCGATTCGAACGCACACCCTTCGGCTTCGGAGGCCGACGCTCTTCCGGATTGAGCTACGAGATCTTTCTTCGACACGCGAATCGCGCATCGCGCCACCGCCGGCCCCGATGACCCCGGCAGGATTCGAACCTGCACCCCTCTGCTTAGAAGGCAGGCGCTCTGCCAATTGAGCTAACACCGCCAACAGAATCCCCACACACGAGTGCTCCCGGCAGGATTCGAACCTGCATCAAGCGGTTTTTGAAACCGCCGCGTCTCCCATTTGCGCCACGAGAGCATTTTCCAAAAGTGCTCGATGGGACTTGAACCCACGACCTCCGCCTTGGCACGGCAGCGCTCTGCCTCTGAGCTACGAGCACGAGATTCGCCGTTCTGAGGACGACGAAAGCCACTTCCCCACCAACCACATTGATGAATTGAGCTTGACCAGCTCTTCTGGTCCGGACAGATTTCCGCTGCATTTCTTTAAGTAAAGTGGAGGACTGCCTGTGGTTTCCAGATCGACTTCTTGGCTTGCCTTGATCGTTGCAGCGTCAACAACATCCCTACTTTCAACTCCAGCCAACGCCAACAGCGTGCCGGCCTACACAATGGGCAACCCCTATTACGCCTCGGTCGCCAGCGGCGATGTGGTAGGGATTCGCTTCATCCCCTCCATCGACATGCAGTTGACCGCGCTCGGCGCCTCGGTCGCTTACTTCGATCAAACAGCGGATATTCCCCTCGCGCTGTACACCGATTCCGGTACCGAATTGGCAACTGCCACGCTCCCTGCGGGGACCGTCGAGCCGGAAGTGGGCGGCTCCCGCTTCGTTCAGTTGACCACTCCCGTACAACTGCAGGCAGGCCAGGCCTATCGCATTGCCGGTTACTATTCGACTGGCACGTTTTTCACCGCGAGTGCGCCTGTCACCGCGGATCCAAACGTCAGTTTCACCACCTCTTATTTTGACCCCTACGGCGATCCGCTTTCGTTCCCGCAATACAACCCCGAGGCCTCCGTGACCGCAGGTCCCAATTTTGAATTCGCATCGACCCCGGCGGTTCCGCTTCCGGCTGCGGCGAACGCCGGAGTTCCCCTTTTGGTTGGCATCATGGCCGCTGGGGCCTGGCGCTCCCGTCAGAACCGTCCCGGGCGCCGGAAATCCCAAGCGGGGGCTTGAACCCCGAACCTCCTGTTTACGAAACAGGCGCTCTGCCATTGAGCTACTCGGGAATGTGCCCCTCCGCCAAAGCTCGGAGCAGGATTCGAACCCGCGCGGCGCTTGCGCGCTGTGGAGTTGCAGTCCACCGCCTTCGCCCTCTCAGCCATCCGAGCAATTCCCCGCATCAATCGAAATTCGAAAATCAAAAATCGACAACGCCCCAATTGACCCCGCTGGGACTTGCACCCAGAACCCTCCGCTTAAGAGGCGGATGCTCTGCGATTGAGCTACGGAGTCTTCACTTGGCCCGGACGGACTCGAACCGTCGACCTCTTCCTTATCAGGGAAGCGCTCTCCCGCCTGAGCTACAAGCCAGCATTCACATCAAACAAACCGTTGCGTCCCCACCTGCGGCCACCCACCCCTTGGCCCGAGCGGATTCGAACCGCCACCCACTTCCTTATAAGGGAAGCGCTCTGCCAATTGAGCTACGGGCCTTTCCACATGCCATCTCCGGAGCGTCATCTGTTCACCCTCCATGCACCAGCGGGAGTTGGATTCGAACCAACGAAACGCAGCTTATGAAACTGCGGACTTTGACCACTCGTCCATCCCGCAATGAAACCACTCCACTCGCGGAGGAGGGACTCGCACCCTCAACCTTCGGCGTATGAAGCCGCCGCTCTTCCTGTTTGAGCTACCCCGCGTCGCAACCCCCGGCCCCACCATGCCGGCGGCCCTCCCGGCGAGAGCCACGTCCCCTCGCGGACTTTCACGCCCGCTCCTTCTCTCAGAGGACTTCGCTTGCCTGCAACAATTCCCAGGAAACAACCGCAGGCAGGGAGAGCCGCCGGCCCGACATGCCCCCCCGTTGCAAGGGGGGGTTGAGCATCCCGCCCTTCCCTTTCACGACTTCAACTCCACGTTCCAGTACGCCTCTTCGACAAACTGCGCCCACGAGGCATGCTGCACGCGAATCAATTGCGCCGGCGTCTTCAAGGCCTTTGGTGCACGGATCAACTGCATCCGAGCCTCCGCAGGCGTCTTGTCCGCCTTTCGCGCATTGCACCCCGTGCACGCGCACACGAGGTTCTCCCACGTATCCCCCCCGCCGCGCGACCGCGGAATCACATGGTCCAGCGACAATTCACTCGTCGAGAACCGCTTCCCGCAGTACTGGCACGTGTTGGCGTCCCGCTGGTAAATGTTCCGCCGGTTGAGCGGAACACCCCCGTTGCGCACGCGCCGATGCCGGTCAAACCGCGTCAACCGCACCACGTGCGGCACCGCGACGCAACCGCGCACCAGCCCCACCCACGCATGCTTCTCCGCCTCAAACTCCGCCCGCAGCATCGACAATTCCCGCCACGAACCAAAGTCGTACGTGGCGAGATGCGGATCTTCCGTATCCACCACTTCCGCCGCACCCGTCACGAGCAAACTCAGTGCACGACGCACATCAATCACGCGAATGGGCGCGAAAATCTTGTTGAGCGTCAACACTGGCTCTTGCAACACCGCGCTCATCGTGCACCTCCTTTCCGGATAAAATCGAAACTCGAAAATCAAAAATCGAAAATGAATTCAGGCCAGGTGGAATCGAACCACCGACCTCTTGCGCCCGAGGCAAGCGCTCTCCCAACTGAGCTACGGCCTGAAAAGTTTGTTTCACACGGGTGACCGACGGGCCTCGAACCCGCAACCCCCGGACTCACAATCCGGTGCTCTCGCCAATTGAGCTACGGCCACCATCCACACACGGCGGGCGGGACTCGAACCCGCATCAACCGGTTTTGGAAACCGGTGCTCTCCCAATCGAGCATCCGCCGTATCTCTCCCCCACCCCAACGGCATGTACGGGAATCGAACCCGTGCCTCTTGCTAGACAGGCAAGCGCGCTTCCACTACGCCAACACGCCAGGAATTCCACACGAATTGTTTAGCCGTCGATCGGAGATCGACGCGATTGAGGCGGGAGGGATTTGAACCCCCGATCGGCATGAGCCCAGTGATTTACAGTCACCGTCCTTGAACCAGCCTTGGATACCGCCTCGCTTTTCCTGTCGAGAATCATCCCGGAAGGACTCGAACCTCCAGCTTCCTCTTTGTAGGAGAGGCACTCTGCCATTGAGTTACGGGATGTGATCGCTGCAGGCCGCCGCCGACATCGGCACGTGAAAACAGCGAACGTTCGCAAGCCGCTTATCAAGCCGCCGCGAATTGGAGTGGGCGGGATTCGAACCCGCAACCTCCTGCGTGCAAAACAGGCGCTCTCCCAATTAGAGCTAACACCCCGAATAACAAGTGAATGGAACTATCGCATCATTGGGTCGGCAGGAGTCGAACCTGCAACAACCGGATTCAAAGTCCGATGTGCTACCAATTGCACCACGACCCAGTCTTCTTCACACGACCACGGAAGGGCTCGAACCTTCAACCTCCTGCTTCGTAGGCAGGCGCTCTTCCCATTGAGCTACGCGGTCAACAGTGGCATGGGCGTCTCGCTCATGTTCATAATTAAAACGCTGGCACGGCAGGAGTTGAACCTGCAACTTCCCGGTTAACAGCCGGGCGCACTACCATTGTGCTACGCGCCAATGATACGGAGGGTGAGGGAGTCGAACCCCCAAGGCAGTTACGCACAACTGTTTTCGAGACAGTTCCCGTCGCCAATCGGTGTGACCCTCCATAGCGCGGCGACGCCCTGCGAAAAGAACGCCGCCGCGGGTCCCAAGGTGAAGACTGTGGCCGGCAGGAATCGAACCTGCACCTCCTGGTCTTCAGCCAGGCGCTCGACCACCGAGCTGCAACCACGAACATTGGAAGCTCCCGCCCTCGCTGATAAAATGGAGCTTGATGAACCGCCTGCTCATTCTCTTTCAATTGCTCATCACGCTCGCAGCAGCCGCCTGCACCGGCTGCACCGGCATCCCGAAAAACGTCAAAGCCGCCGAACCGTTCGACGCCCGCCGCTACGTCGGCACCTGGTACGAAATCGCCCGCCTTCCCAACAGCTTCGAAAAAGGCTTGGAAAAGATCACCGCCGATTACCAACTCCGCAGCGACGGCGGAATCAATGTCATCAACCAGGGGTTCGATCCGCAGACCAGCAAATGGCGCCGCGCCACCGGAAAAGCCTATTTCATCGCTTCCCCAAACGTCGCGCGACTCAAGGTCTCCTTCTTCGGCCCCTTCTACGGAGCCTACAACGTCATCGACCTCGACGTGGATTACAGCGTCGCCATGGTCTGCGGCCCCAATTACAAGTACCTCTGGATCCTCTCCCGCACGCCCACCCTGCCGCCCGCAAAGATCGATTCCCTCCTCGCACAGGCGCAACACGCCGGCTTCGACACCTCCCGCATCCTGTTCGTCAAACAATAAGGAAGTGGACACGTGCCTTTGTCGAATTGGAGAGAGAGGGATTTGAACCCCCGCTTCCTCTACAGAGGAAGTCCGCGTTAGCAACGCAGCGCGTTCAACCGCTCCGCCATCTCTCCGGTTATTCCAAATAGCCCCAGCGGGAATCGAACCCGCGCCTCCGGCTTGAAGGGCCGGCGTCCTCGCCACTAAATAACCTTGCGCAAAGAGTGTAGCCTCAAGCGGCCTGTCGATGGTTGCGTGCGAGAATGGCCGCATGTCGGTTGCGGCGTGTGAGCCAGGCGCTGGTCGCGGCCATCAGTTCTTCGATGTCGCCACAGCAGTGATTG
>JBQCGD010000017.1:0-46411 GCA_051955985.1 Phycisphaerae bacterium
CCCCCCCCGCCCCCCCGCCCCCGCGCGCCGCCGCGGGGGACCGCGGGGGCGGGGGCGCGGAGGCGGAGGCGGACGTCGGGGTTGAGGAAGGTGAGGGAGAAGCGGAGCCAGAAGAGGAGTGCGTCGGCGGGTTTCATGCCGCAGAGGGGGACGCGGAGTTGTTCGGGGCGTTTGTTGCCGTTGGCGGGGGCGCCGGGGCGGTAGGCGGCCATGCCGCGGATGAACTGGTAGACGATGCGGTGGAAGCCTTCACGGGAGGGGGCGAGGTCGCGGTGGTTGGCGACGGCGGCGATTTGTGCGCCCTGGAGCTGATCGGGAGGAGGCGGCGGCTGGAGCTTGGCGCGGAGGAGGTCGCGGTCGGTCAGGAGGACCTGTCGGACCTGGTCGGCGGTGGAGGCATCGCGGCAGCGTTGGTTGGTCTGGGCGAGGGCGCGGAGGGCGACGTGGGCGGCGAAGTTGTCGGGGAGTTCGACGGTGCCGGCGCAGAGGACCATGGGGTATTTGTCACGGCCCTTGCCATCGACGGAGGACCAGAAGCGTCCGGCGATGAGGGAGTCGGCGTTTTTGGTGCCCATGTGCCAGAGGAATTCATGGCGGAAGTCGTTGAGGCGTTTTTCGGGGTCGAGGTTCTGCCAGGAACCGGCGTCGATGTTCTGGTTGATGCCCTGCATGTAGAGGAGGCGTTTGGCGGTGACGAGGTCGTCGGTATCGAGGCCGAGGTCGTCGATGTGGTCATTCCAGCCGGGGTGCTTGCCGAAGGCGGCGAGGTAGACGGCGGGCTCCTTGTTGGAGCCGAGCATGCGGGCGAGGTTTTTTAAGAAGGCGGCCATGGGGCCTCGAGTTTCGGGTTTCGGGTTTCGGGTCTCCGGGGGTCTGGGGACTGGGGTCTGGGGTATGTGGTTCGGGGGCACAGACCCTAGACCCTAGACCCCAGACCCTCTTGGGGTCACTGGGGCGTTGCGGGGGGTTTGGGCCAGTCTTTGAGGTCGGGGACTTCGGCTTTGAAGTCGAGGAGGAGATAGAGGGACCATTGTTTTTTGTTGGGGTCGGTGAGGGTGTAGTTGATGGTCCACTTGGTGCCGTCGCGTTTGACGGACTGGACGTTTTTGTCGGCGAGGAGGCGGAAGACGGCCCAGGGGCCGGGGAAGGGGACGGACTGGATAATGGGGCCGTCGGGGGTTTCGCGGAACTGGAGGGAGAGTTCGTCGCCGGGGTATTGGACGTCGGCTTTTTTGTCGGGGTCCTTGCCCTGGAGGTAGGCCTGGGAGAGGGTGGTTTTGCCCTGGACGATGGGCATGTCGTGGTATTTCTGGGAGACGGAGTTGTCGTCGGTGAGGTGTTCCTTGACGACGGAGAGGGAGACGGTGAGGGGCTGGGAGGCGTCGGTGGGGAGGGCGGCGAAGAACTTCTGGAGGGCGGCGATGTAGTCGAGTTTGCCGCGGAGGAGGTTGGTGCCGCGGAGGGCGTCGAGCTGGAGATCGACGTCCTTGTTTTTGGTGGGGGTGCCGAGGCCGATGGATTTGACGCCACCGGCGGGCGCTGCGGCGGAGCCGGCGACGCGGTCGAGGGCGGCGCGGGCGGCGGCGAGGTCCTTGGGCTGGAGGTCATCTTCGGGTTTTGCAGAGGGTGTGAGGGGGGCGAGGGGGAAGCGTTCGTATTTTTCGAGTTCCTTGAGGCCGTTGAAGATGTCATCCTGGGATTGAGCGGCGATGACGCGGATGGCTTCGACGGTGAAGTGCTGCCAGTAGTGTGCGACGAAGCCGTCGTCGGAGCCGGTATCGACGGAGTAGTTATTCATGAAGCTGCGGGGATCCATGGCGAGGATCTGGCGGCGGCACTGGCGGTAGTTGTCGCCGAGGT
This sequence comes from Phycisphaerae bacterium, assembly GCA_051955985.1. Lineage (GTDB taxonomy): Bacteria > Planctomycetota > Phycisphaerae > WQYP01 > WQYP01 > DATKPA01. The sequence continues at coordinate 1,861 of JBQCGD010000017.1, forward strand.
TGCTCCAGTAGGAGATCATGTCGGAGCAGTTGGACTGGAAGTCGCGTTTTTGTCCGATGAGGGTGGCCTGCTGGATGGCGTTGGCGTCATCGCCGTGGCCGACCTTGTTGAGGGCGTCCTGGACTTTCTGGCCGAAGTCTTCGAGGGAGGAGCGGACGCTGCGTTCGCGGAGGCTGGCGATGGCGTTGGCGAAGTCGGTCCAGCTTTTGAGGGAGTAGCCGTTGAGATCGGCGAAGACTTCTTCCTTCCAGTAGCGGAGGTAGAGGTCGAGGTAGGCGTTGAAGTCCTGCTGCTTGGCGCGGGCGGCGTCGATGAGGGTGCGGGGTTCGAGGACGCGGACGTTGGCGGGGTCCTTGGCAAGGTCGTTGATGGCCTTGAGGGAGTCGCTGATGTAGCCGACGGCATCGGGGGAGTAGCGGGCGGGGAAGGATTTGTCGGCGAAGGTGACGAGGGGGACGGAGGGGCGGAGCATGTTGGCGGTGGGGAAGGCGGCAGCGCGCTGGGCGACGTAGTCGAACCACTTGTCGGTGTCGTTGCCGGGCATGGGGGCGAGGATGGCGTGGACGAGGTCGTAGCGGCGGCGGCGTGCGCCGACGTCGACGGTGAACATGGCGATTTTGCCGGCCTGATCAAGGCGGTCGGCGCTGGAGGCGGGGCGGGTGACGATGCTGATGCGATCGTCGGCGGCGTTGACGTCGCTGTCGACGGAGGCGAGGGCGGCGGCCATGTTGGCGGTGGCGGCGGGCTGGGTAGCGGCGTCGCCTTTCACGAGCATGCGGTCGGCGAGCTCATAGAGCTGGGCCTGGACGAGGAAGCGCGGACGCATGGAATCGTCGACGCTCTTGACCTGGGCGAGGTAGGCGTTGTCGATCTGTTCGAAGTCGCCGGCTTTAGCAATGGCCTGGGTTTTCCAGGCGTCGAGGTCCTTGAGGGCGTCGTTGAGAGACTGGCGCGAGGAGGCGAGGGGGAGGGTGTCGGCGGGCTTGTTGGGATCGGCGGCGGGGTCGGGGGTGAGCTTGAGGAGGGTGTTGTAGACGCTCTGGGCGTCGGTGGCGACGCGATTGATCTCGGCGGTGTAGAGGTCCTTGAGGGTGGGGTTTTCGCCGGCATCCTTGCTGGCGATGGTCCAGGCCCTGGCGGCGGTGTCGCGCGCGGCCTGGATGCGGGCGAGGGTGGCGTTCCACTCCTTCACGTAGCTGTTGTAATCGGCGAGGGTGTTGACGGGCTTGGTTTTGAGGGTGGCGAGGTAGTCTTCGGCTTTCCGGAAATCGTCGAGGGCGCTTTGGACGGTGAGGATGGCGCCCATGTGTTCGCCCTGGGCGGAGCGTTGGCGCTTCCAATAGGAGATGGTGCGCTGCACGCCGGTGTCGATGATCTTGAGGTTGGCCTTGGTGAGGTCGGGGTTGTCGGGGTGGACGACGGCATCGGGCCAGATTTTCGGGCCGTTCTCGGGGGCGTAGATGGCGTCGGCGACGCGCTGGAGGTGGTCCTTGTCGTCTTCGAAGAGCTTGACGCTGTCGGGGGCGAGGGCGACGCGGAAGAGGGGGGCGACTTCGACCTGTGGGTGATCGACCTCGGCGATTTTGCCGGTGGCGGCGGTGTATTCGGGTTTCATGAGCTGTTCGAGGGCGAGGGTGTCGTCGTTGGTCCACTTGTCGTCGGGGAGTGATTTGATTTTTTCGCGGGCGGCGTTGTAGACGGGGGAGAGGACGGTGGCTTCGTAGTAGAGGCGGAAGGCGGCACGGCGCTGGTCGTTGATGTCGCCGGTGACGAAGTTGAGGGGTTTGAAGATGAAGGGGACCTGGATGTTTTCCTGGATGGATTTGGCGGTGTCGTCGAAAAAGGTGGCGAGGGGCTTGGAGACGCCGAGGACTTTGACCTTGGGATTCTGGTACGACTTGTCCTCGGGGTCGATGATGTGGATGGTGCCGATCTCGGTGCCGGGGCGGTTCTTGTCGGCGACGTCGGTCCAGAAGCTGCGTTGGATGCCGATGGATTTCTGGAGCTGGCGGTAGCCGAGGAAGGTGAAGGTGCCGAGGATGATGACGGCGAGGAAGCCGCAGGTCATGACGATGGCGCGGCGGGTGCGGACGAGTTTGTCGGCATTGTCGGCGCGGGTGACGAGGCCTTTTTCGCGGAAGACTTTTTCAATGAAGAGGTCGCGGAGGAAGTAGGCGCGGTCGCGGCGCCAGACCTTGCCTTCGGGGAGGGCATCGACGGAGACGCCGAGGACTTCGGCGAGCTCGGCATCGAGGGCGGAGCCTTCGGTCATGGAGGAGGTGAAGTAGATGCCGCGGAGGAAGAGGGGCTTGGGGGCCCATTCGCCGGCGACGAAGATGAGTTCGAGGTAGCGTTTGAGGCGCGGGGCGATCTTGGTGATGGAATCGGGGAGGGCGTAGAGGGCATCGACCTGGTCGACGCGGCGGCCCTGCGCGTCTTCGGTGTTGACGGGGTCGAGGAGGAGCTGGGTGCGGCGCTCGGTGAGTCGCTGTTTGACGACTTCGAGATGCGTGGTGACGGCGTGGGGGTCGAAGCGTTCATCGAGGTTGGCGGGGTTGGACCAGCCCATGATCTGGTGCTGGAGCTGGGGGTCGTTGAGGTCGTCGAAGAATTCGCGGAAGCCGTTCAGGAGGTCGCACTTGGTGATGATGATGAAGACGGGGAAGCGGACGCCGAGGGTGCGTTGGATCTGGTCGAACTGCTGGGCGATCTTGGTGGCTTTTTTCTCGATGGAGTCGGCGGTGTCCTTGATGAGGGTGTCGACGGGGATGACGAGGAGCATGCCGTTGATGGGGCAGTTGGGGCGGTTGCCCTTGAGGAGTTTGAGGAATTCCTGCCATTCGTTGGTGGAGCCGGGGGCGACTTCCTCGAACATGAGACGTCCGGCGGTATCGAGGATGATGGCCTGGTTGGTGAACCACCAGTTCATGTTGAGTGTGCCGCCGGCGCCCTGGAGCTGGTCCTGGAGGCCTGGGGGGAAGCCGACGTTGCAGTGGCGGATGGCTTCGGTCTTGCCGGAGCCGGGCTCACCGACGAGGACGTACCAGGGGACGGAGTAGAGGTTTTTTCCGGCGGCGCGGAATTTTTCGACGCCCTGTTCGAAGTTGCGGCGGAGGTCATCGAGGCGAGCGCGGCGTGCGGGTTCGGAGATGCCCTGAGGCGCGGCGGCGGCGTTGCCGGCGATGCCCTGGGTGAGGGGGCTGGCCTTGCGTTTTTTGATGAGCTTGAGGATGCCCTGGTAGAGGACGATGAGGCCGAAGACGGCGATCATGCCGACGGTGAGGATCATGACGGCCATTTTGTTGCCGGAGAAGACGAGGAAGGCGAGGCCGATGATGGTGGCGCCGCTGAAGCCGCTGAAGGCGATTTTGCCGATGAGGGGCATGTTGCCAAGGCGTTCGAGCGAGGTGACTAATCCATTGACGGGGTTCACTTGGCAACCTCCTTATCGCCGGTGTTGGCGACGGCTTTTGAATTGGTACTGATGGTGGAAAAGGCGCGTCGCAGGGCGTTGGCGCTGTCGTGGTAGAGGAATCCGTAGGTGAAGAAGAAGACGATGAGGAGACCGACGAGGGCGATGCCGATGCCGACAAGCTTGGTGCCGGGGGGTTCGATGAGGTCGCGGGTATCGACTTTTTCGTAGGCGTCGGGGCAGATTTTCTGGGTTTCGGTGAACTGGCCGGCGGCCTGGAGGCGGGCGGCGATTTCCTTCATTTTGCGGCGGAGGTATTCGGGCTGGCCGGTGTACCAGCCGGTGAAACCGAGGCCCATGCAGCAGTAGAAGACGGCGAGGCGGTCGTTGGCGGCGGGGGAGCGGTCCTTGAGGGTTTCTTCGAGGAGGTCGAAGAATTTTTCATCGCCGGCCATTTCCTTGCGTTCGAAGGCGAGTTCCTTCCATTCGCGGGCCCAGGGGAGCGGGGATTCCTTGATCATGAAGTCGCAGAAGAAGATGAGGGGGAGTTCGACCTGTTCCCACTGCTGGGAGAGGTTGGCGCCGACGGCCTTGGAGCGGGCTTCGGTGAGGAGGGAGTGGATTTCGGACTGGACCTGGGAGAGTTCGTAGTTGCCGCCCTTGCGCGCGGAGCGGTTGAGGCGGCAGATGTATTGGAAGAGGGGTTCGCAGAGGTCCAAGAGGGTTTTTTGGCGGCCGAGGGAGACTTGCGAAGCTTGGGAGGCGGTCATTGTCATAGGGCACCGGGTAGACGGTTAAGTGGTTAAGTAGTTAAGTGGTTAAGTACGGTCGGTAGCTGGTTCTGTTTTTCGGGGAGTTTTTGCTTTTCGGGCGTTGTGTTCTTTTTCGAGGAATTTGGAGTAACCGTTCAGTTGTTTTAACAGGGCGAATCCGTCCATTTTGAGGTCGCAGAGGTGTTCTGGCTTGGCGTAGCTTTCGTCTTTGCAGAGGTTGATGTCGTCGACGAGTTCCTGGAGCGAGGCGCGGGCGTCGGTAATGAAGCGTTTGCGGTCCTTGAAGGTGTAGCGGCCGTGGCCTTCGGCGACGTTGTTGGTCAGGCTGCGCGCGGCGTCCCGCATTTGAATCTTGAGTTTGAATTCGTCCTTGGGAAGCAATCGCGCCAACTTGTAAATCCTTACTCTGAAGCTCCGGGCGTTCTGGTCTGCAGTTTCTCGAACGTAAACAGTGGTTCGTCCATGGTGAAGGCTCCGGCAGCTACTTAACCACTTAACCGTTTCTCCTCGTCACGGGATCGGCATGTACAGCGACAACTGGTAATCCGAGGTTTGCATATCCGGCCATCGTGCGGCCATCATTTTTTCGTCTTTGATGCGGTCCCACATGCGGACGGATTCGGAGCGCATGAGGCGGTAGTAGTAGAGGTCGCCCTTGGCGGGGAGGGTGAGGGGGGGGTGGCGTTCTTCCTGGAGTTTGATGCCCCAGATGCGCTGCTGGATCATGGATTTGGCCATGAGTTTGAACTTGTCGCCGTCTTCGACGAGCTTGGCGAGGGCGGCGTGGTCTTCGCGGGTCTTGATGCCGAGGAAGTAGTCGGTGGGCTTGTCGAAGTGTTCCTGTTCGAGCGGCTTTTGGAGGACGAGGACGCCGCCTTCCTGGACGAAGTCGATCTTGAGGAAGCGTTCCTGGACGGTGCCGCCGAGGAGGGAGCGGATTTTGGAGATGAGTTCTTCGAAGCTGGCGGCGAGGTTGTCGTGGTCGTATTCGGGGACGAGGAATTCCTTGTCGCGGTCGGGGTGGGCGGCGGAGAGTTCGCCGAGGAGTTCGCGGAGGTCGAGGTAGAAGTCAAAGGGGCGGACCTGCGGGAGGATGGGGAGGAGGGAGCCGAGGCGGGCGGCGTAGCGGTTGAGGGTGCGGAGGCGCATGGCCTGTTCGAACTGGACGCCGCGGAGGGCTTCGATCTGGAAGCCGCCGGCGGTGATCTGCTGGGCGAGGGTGGCGCGGGAGGCCTGGACCTGGTTGGTGAGGTCGCGGAGTTTTTCGCGCAGGCTGGAGGAGCCGGAGATGGTGAGGCAGGGGGGGATGTAGCCGGGTTCCTGGCGGGCGGTGCCGACATCCTGGCCGGTGGCGTGGGCGATGCGGAGGAGGGGGATGGTTTCGAGGTCGGTGTGGTCGTCGTCGTCGAGGATAAGGCGGGCGTTGAGGCGGCGGACCATCATGGGTTGCTGGTTTTCGCCGGTGTTTTCGTCGGTGCGCTGTTCCTCGGCGATCTTGTAGATGCGTTTGACGCGCCACTCGGCCCCCCCACCGCCCGGGGCGTTGGGATTGCTGGCGGCGGTGGGATCGATGGAGTTGGCGCGGGTGGCGTACCAGAGGGGGACGGCGAGGGAGACGGTGAAGGCATTCGAGGAGGCTTCGAAGGCGGCCTTGATGTCGAGGGAGGGGAGGTCGGCGTTTTCGGGGAAGTTGACTTCGAGGCCGGAGGGCATGACGACGCGGAGGCGGTCGAAGCGGACGAGCATGTTTTCGAGGGCGTCGGCGGAGAGCTTCATGTCGATGACGCCGTAGGGGAAGATGAAGGAGAGCTTGCGCTCGAGGCCGAAGCGTTCGAGGAGGTGGTGCTGCATGGACTGCAGGTGGTGGGGCTGGAGGAAGAGGCCTTCGTGCCAGTGGACGGGACCGGGCATTGAGAGAATCCTTTCCGAGGGCGGTTCCGTGGGTGCCGGGGTGACGGTTAAGTGATTAAGTAGTTAAGTGGTTAAGTACGGTGGGCGAGTTTGAGTTTGTTCGCGTGTCCTACTTAACCATTTAACCAATTAACTACTTAACCGGTGACGCAACAACAACAGTGGGACGCGGCGGGCTTACGCGCGGCTTCGTCCCTTGATGAGAGTTTCGGTGTACTCGGCGATGGCGTTCTGGATTTCGAGTTCGATGGTCTGGACGTCCATGGCGGTGGCGAGTTCTTTGTATTGGCGCCAGCATTTGACTTCCTTGCCGATCATCATGCCGGGCATTTTGTCGGCGTAGGTTTCGATGTTGGCGACGGAGAACTTGCCGACGTGTCTTTGGGCGAAGAGGTTGCCGGCCTGGGCGATGGCGGAGATGACGCCGGCGCAGAGTTGGCGGAGGCGGTCGACGTCGGCGGCGACCTGGGTGCGGGAGATTTCGGGGTCGCCGGAGACGAAGCGGGCACAGGAGCGGAGGACCGGCGTAGGGCGCTTCATGTCGGATTTCGGGGCGACCTGCTTCCAGGTGGCCCAGACGAGCTGGTCGAGGCTGCTGGCGAAGGTGACGAGTTCGGAGAGGAGGTCGAGGAGGCGGGCAGCGTCGAGGGTGTCGCGGTCGGTGAGCTGGAGCTTGGTTTTGAGGGTTTTGACGGGTTGGGGGGGCCACTCGGGGCCGGCGCCCGAGGAAGAGAGGCCGGCCTCAGCGAGGCGGGCGATGGCGGTTTTGCGTTGTTCTTCGGTGAGGGAGGGGGCGAGCTGGGTGAGGCGGGAGACGAGGAAGGTGAAGTCGTGGAGGTCCTTGGTGTCGCTGGCGGACTCGGTGGCGGAGCCGGTGCTGGGGGCGGAGATGTCCACCTGGCGGTCCCAGGTGGGAAAGCGGACCTTGAGTTCTTCAACGAAGGGGGCGCGTTGTTCGGGGAGGAGCTTGGCGAGGGCGTGCTCGATTTCGTCGGCGAGGTAGTTTTCGCGGACGTCGGCGGGCTGATCGGCGAAATCGACCTGGATCAGGCGCAGGCGGTTCACCGTGGCGGCGACGAGCCGGGAGACGTCAGTGGCTAATTCCGGCAAGAGAAACCCCCTTCGGGATTCGGGTTTTAAGGCTTCGACCGAGGAATCCCGCGGGGGCGGGGTCGTTCCATCGGGTCCGCGGACCGGTACCGCGAGGCGCGACGGGTGCGAGGAGCGGCTCGTCACGCGGACAATCTGCCGGGGATGCAAAGCGGTGCGATGCAGGAAACTGTCGGCAGAAACTCTAGTTATGATGCGCGGCTGGTTTGCGTCGCATTATAAAGTCGGTTCGAGAGGGCCACAAGGTTTGAGTTTTCTTCCGGCTTTGGGGAAGCGGGCGGCTTTTGATTCCCGGTTGTGAAGAATTTTCTTATTGCGGCTGGAGGGTGCTGGCGGCGTTGCTCGAAGCGACGGCGGGGGCGGGGAGGTATTTGGGGGTGGCGAAGAGGTGGGCGAGGACCGATTCGATGGACTCGATGGGGGCGGTGAAGGCGAGGCGCATGCCGACGTCGCAGCGGCCGAGGGGGAGCGAGCCGGCGGCGATGCGTTCGGGGACAGTGGGCGGGACGAGTGGGGAGGAGAGGGAGGAGCCGCCGGCGATGGCGAGGGTGCCGGCGTCGATTTCGCTTTCGATGGAGGCGGTGGTGACGGACTGGACGTCTTTGTCGGAGAGAGCCTTTCCGGCGGCGGGGCTGTCGAAGCAGTATTCGGCGACGTTGCCGATGAGGTCGTGCATGGGGGGGATGCCGGTGGTGGGTTGGGTGGGGACTTTGCGGAACCAGAGGGTGGAATTGGCGAGGAGGGTGTCGGCGTTGGCGCGGGAGAGGGCGTCGGGGGCGAGTTTGACGAGCTCGTCGGGGAGCCAGATGGGGGCGTTTTCGCTGCGCTTGCCGATGGACTTGACGGTGTCGAAGATGTCTTTGTCGGGGTAGGGCCAGGCGACGTAGAGGTCGTTGGTGTTGAGGCTTTTGACGTATTGGGTTTGAGCGGCGAAGACGTTGCCGCGGAGGTTCCAGTCCTTGGGGCCGGGCTGGTGGAGTTCGAAAGTGTTGAGGGCGGAGGTCCACTCGGGGGCGGTGGGGAGCCGGCAGCCGAGGAGGTGGGCGGTGTAGAGGGCGAGCCAGGGGGAGATGCGCTGGATAGGCATCTGCGGGCCGGGAGGTTCGTACGCTTTGGCGCCCTGGGGCACATCGGCGTATTTCTGCATGAGGGTAGTTTTGCAGAGCCAATCGCTGTTGGACCGGAAGAGGTTTCCTGCGACCTGCCAGCCGCGGACGCCGGTCCAGGTGACGTAGCTGTCATCGTTGATATTGAGCCAGTTGGGTTTGTTGAGGGCGGTGGCGCGGGGGGTGGGTTCGTTGAGGGCGAAGGCGAAGACTTCGAGGGGGAGTTCGGTGGTGCAAAGATAGGCGGTGCGGCCATCGGCCTGGTCGGGGAGGCGGCGGAATTCGAGGGTGAATTCGCGGGTGCCCGTCGCGGGGAAGAAGAAGCGGGCGACGCCGGTGTTGTTGTCGATCTCGCTGCCCCAGTTGGCGAGGGCGGGGCCGGCCTTGGTGGAGGCGGCGATGTCGGCGCTCTTGGCGTCGAGCGGCTTGCGGAGGGTGGTGATCAGCTTGTCGAGGGCGGCGGCTTTCTGCACTTCCGGGGAGAAGGGGGTTTTGTTCACCGTGTCGAGGAAGTCGCTGGTGACTTTCTTGAGGGCGGCGTCGCGTGTTTTGAAATCGGGGATGGTGGTGCGGAGGGAGGTGAATTGCTGGCCGAGCTGGAAGAGCTCGTTGTCGTAGACGAGGCGGTCGTCTTCGCCGGGGAGGCGGAGCGGGGCATCTTTCGGGCGGCGCTGGAGGGCGACGCCGATGAGTTCCGGCGTGGTGAGGTTGGCGGCCCAGTGATGCCAGTGCATCGGGATGCCGGCGGAGAGTTCGGCGGAGAGAAGCTGGGCGCGGGCGGGGTCGGGGAGCTTGGCGAAAATGGCCTTGAGGCGTTCCTGGGCCTTGGCGTCGGCGTCGAGATACGTGGCGGATTCGGGGAGCTGGATCGTAGCGAGCTTGCGCCAGGCGGTGAGGACGAGTTCCGGAGCTTCGGCGGCGAGGGCGGGCTCGATTTTCGTGTAGTCGGTGGCGGCGACGAGGGACTGCAGGTTGGCGATGCGGTCGGCGAGGCCGGAGTCTTTGAGGGCGGCGGTGACCTGGTCGTCGGGAAGGAATTCGGCCTTGGTGAGCTGCGCGGCGAGGTCGGACCAGTAGGGGGCGTTGGGGGCGGGTTCGTTGCGATTCAGGTAGAGGCCATTGAGGGCGTTTTCGATCGTGGCGTAGCCGGCGATGAAGTCGCGGCCGGTGTTGCAGCGGACGAGGTAGGTCTGGAGGTGGGCTTTGACGAAGCTCTGGTAGCCGGGGTCGGTGAGTTCGGGGGCGGCTTGCGGGGCGTATTGGGCGGTGTAGTCGGTGACAAGTTTGACAAGGGCTTCATCGTGGAAGCGGGAGGCGAGGTGGGCGGCGATCTTGGATTGCCAGGCGGGGGCGGATTTGAGATCGAGGGCGGGGACGCGGGGGCTGAGTTGTTTTTCGAGATCGGCGTAGGCTTGGTAGAGGCGTTCGACCATCTTGTGGCGGTACTGGTGGCGGAAGGTGGTGTCGTCGAGGGGGGAGAAGGTGTCGATCAGTTTTTGCTGGGCTTTCTTCCACTGGTCGAGGACGGCGGGCGAAGCGCCGGCGATTTCCTTCGGGGGATGGGCGAGGGTTTCGGCGAGGAAGGCCTTTTCCTTGGGCGGGTCGATGTAGTTGGGATCATTGATGCCGCGGTCGCGGAGGAGCTTGAGGCTTTTTGCGATGCCGGGGTAGCCGTCGTCGCCGTCGATGTTGCGCTTGAAATAGGGGCGGTTGAGGGAGATGAGGGCGAGGGTGTTGGTTTGGTTGATGACGGCCTGCTGGTCGGCGAGGCCCTTGTTGATGGCGGCGATTTCGGGATCGGTGGGAGCGGTCTGCTGGATGATCTCGACGATGCCCTTGATTTCGTTGATGGCGGAGGTCCATGCGGCGTTCTGGCGGGGATCCTCGATGACGGCGTAATCGGGGACGCGGGCGGCGAACGCCTTGTAGTTGTCGACGGAGGGCTGGGCCTGCGCCACCGGGGCCTTGGCGAGTTCTGCGACGTCGATTTTCTGTTTGGTCAGCGTGGCGGCGATGTCGGCGAGGGTGGTGGCGGCGGGGGTGAGTTTGCCGGCGAAGCCTTCGATGTCGGTGAGGGCGGCTTCGGAGGACATGTCTTTCGGGCGATCGGGCTGCGTGCCGGCGGTGGGGAGCGCGCGGGCGAAGTCGGGGGCGCCGTCGAGAATGGGGACGCTGGCGTGGGCGGTGGTTTCGAGGGTTTGAATCGTCTTGATGTTCGCTTCGATCGCGACCCAGGCGGTTTCGATGTTGTTGACGGCGTCGGAGGCGTGCACCGTGGTTTCGAGGGCGTGCACGATGTTCTTGTGCGGTTTGATGGCGTCGTAACGGGACAGGGCATCCGGACCGGCGGGGAGTTCGGGCGGCTGTGTGGCGGCCGCGATGATGCGCAGGTCGTCGGCGGGGGCCTGCCAGTGGCGATCTTTTTCATAGGTGTCGGCCTGGTGCTGGAGCTTCTGGAGCAGCGGCCAGCCCTCGGGCTTGAGGGCGTCCTGGATGTCGTGGACAAGCTTGAGCGAGACGAGGGTATAGGCGGGGCCGGGGTGGATCTTGGCTTCGTTGGTGGGCATCACGATGAGCTGGCGAATCTCGCCGCCGCTGTTGTCCTGGGCGATTTCGACGGGGAGGTAATACTGCGTTTTGGCGGCGCGTTTTTTGAGGGCGTCGGTGATGAGGTCGACTGCGTTCTTGGGATAGCGGCCGTCGCCGTTGAGGGTGACGAGCGTCTCCGGCGACTTGGCGTCCACATAAAAATCCTGGAACCAGGCGTGGGAGTCGAGGCAGAGTTCATCCCACTTGGCTTCGTCCCACTTGGGCTTGGGGGGCTTAAGGAGGAGGAAGGTGGTGACGCCGCCGGCGATGAGGAGGAGGAAGACGGCGGCGGCGATGAGGGGGGCCTTGGATTTTTTGGGCTTGAGGGTCCAGGTGGCGATGCGCGGGAGGATTTTTTCGAGGTCACGTTCGTCAGGCGGGGCGTGGGGGTCGAGGAGTGCGCCGCAGAGTTTTCGCCAATCTTCGCCGTTGGGGCCGAGGCGGGACCAATCTTTCGAAGGCCCGATGGTGCCGCCGGCGAAGGGGCGGAGGTTGACGAGTTCGTAGAGGATTTTGCCGAGGTCGGCGAGGTCTTTGTTGTCGGCGTTGCCGTTGAGGGCGCCGTCGGGGGCGGGATCGGTGAGGTGCACGGTCGCGGTGGTGAGGTTGGCCGAGTCCTTGAGGAGGATGTTGGCGGGCTTGAGGTCGCCGTGGGGGCGTTTCAGTGTATTGCGGCAATCGAGGAGGCCCTGGAGGATGCCGGTGAAGAGGTTGCGGAGATCGAGCGACTCGACATGGACGCGTCCCTCGATCAGGGAGTGAAGGGAGCGTTCATGGCGATCGAGGACGGCATAGGCGCCGGCGGCGCGGTAGTGGTCTTTGAACTCTTCGTCGCGGATGCCGGCGACTTCGTGGACGGGCGCCCAGTATTTGGAAGCCTTGGCGAGGAGGCGTTGGAGCTTGTAGCGGAGGAGGAAGCCGTCGATTTCGGCGCGGAGCACGCCTTCCGACCAGACGCCGGCGGGCGGGAGGAGGACTTTGACGACTTTTTTGTCATCGGCGGCGAGGGCAAAGAGTCCACCGACGCCCGAGAGGTGCAGGCGCTGCGCTGTTTCGTGTTGACCAAACTTTGCCATAAGCGGTGCGTCGTACGTAAAGGGGGCTGAACGGACGACCTACCGTTCGCCCGTTCAGCCCACGCATTCATTCAACTCTTCGACGGCCGGATCATTTCTTTTCGGGTTTCGGCGGCGTCAGCGTGATGATGCCATCCTTCTGGACGAGGAGTTTCACGTCGGTGGAGTTCCAGCGGCAGGAGCCGAGGGGAAGGATCTGGCGGCGCGGGTCCTTGTCGCCGGGCTGGTCGTCAATGAGGCCGGGGAGCAGGGCGAGGACATAGAGCTGCATCTCGCCGCCGGACTTGCCGAACCATTTGTCCCAGTGGGGGTCGGTCTTGGAAAGGGTGTGTGGTTCGGCGTTCTTGGGATCGAAGATCATCTTGTAGCTGTCGACGGATTCGCGGCGCTCATCGCCGGGCTCCCAGTAGTGGGTCATGGAATAGGTTTCCCAGCGGGCCTGGGCGAGCTTGGAGTCGAGGGCGACGATGTCCACCTCGATCTTGCGGGCCTCGAGCTTCTGCCGCATGGCATCATCGAGCGAAACGGTGACGTTCAGCTTTGTGGGATTGCAGGAGCAGCCGACGGCGAGCATTCCCATGCAGGCGAGTGCGGCCAGGGCGAGGGCATTGCGAATCATGAATTCTCTCCTTTGAGAAGTTTTAAGTAGATCGGTTCATTTGCGGGCGGAAACCGAGATTTTCCGCAGGACGCCGTGAATTTCGCGATTGAATCGCCAATCGATGACGATCAGCGAGCGGGTGCGAATGAGGAGCGTTTCGAGGTCATTCATCACGGGGTCGTAGATTTTGTGCATGCTGCCGCGGGGGGCATCGCCGAAATCGCGGCAAAGGGAGTCCGGTCCGATGGCAGGGAGCATCCGGAGGATCATGGCGAGGGTGGCGAACCAGAGGTCGGCGGGGACGAGGTCGAAGGCTTCCTGCGGGGTGAGGGCCTCCTCCCCCCCACCGGCGTTGGGATCGCCGGCAAGTTCGCGCGAGAGGCGGTGCGGGCCGAGGGAGTTGAGCCAGCGGGCATCGACCTGGAAGATCGCGCGGATGCGCTCGGGAAGCGGGGCATTTGTGTTGTGCTCGAGGGCAACCTGGCGGGCAAGCGAGAGCAGTTCGTCGGCGACGATGGCAAGGGTGGTGTCGTGGTTCACCAGCAGCGCGCGGGCCGCGAGGATGGCGAGGGAGTACATGTCCACGGGGGCGGAGAGGAGCGGGATCACCTCAAAGAGGGTTTCGGGGATCGGGACGCCTTCGCCGGCTTTGAGCTGGGCGAGGACGGGTTCGGGGAGTTTCTGGCGTTCGGTGCGGAAGCGCCATTCGCCGGCGGCGAGGGCGGGCTCCTTTTCGACGTGGCCGAAGAGATCGACGCGCGAAGAGCCGACGGGGACGCGCAGCCAGAGGAGGTCGTTGCGCGTGGGGCCGCCGCCCCCCCCGGCATCACCGAGGCGTTCCTGGGTGGTGAAGGTGCCTTCGAGGATCATGCCGGCGGATTCGGCCATCACCTTGCGGATGCGAAGCGTGCCGCGGCCGGAGGCGGGCTTGCTGACGGATTCCGGCTGGTAGACGTTGGCCGGGGCGGAGAGGCCGCGGAGGAAGTACTGGGCGTCGGAGCCTTCCATTTTGAGGGTGATCGCATCGCCGGGATCGACGAGCGAAGCGCGGGCGGTCCAGAGGAACGGGAGGGCGTGGGCGATGCCAGCGCCGCCGGAGGCATCGACGCTCACCTGGAAGCTTTGCGAGGTGAGGTTGAGGAAGGGGCGCTGCGTGTTGAACGTGAGACCGCGGACGGCGGAGAAGCAGTCGGCGAGGAGGCGGAGCTTGAGGTGGAACGTTTCGATGAGCCGGCCCCATTTGCCGTGCTTGCCGAGGAAGAGGCGGCCGTCGGCGGCGGCCGCGGTGGTGCCGTCCTTGCCTTCGAGCATCTCGTTGAGGTTGTTCAGATGGACGGCAGAGCGTCCGGAGAGAATGCCCTCCCAGGTGCCGCCGGAGAGGAGATCGAAGAAGGCGTCGAGCGGCGCGGGGGCGTATTTACGCACAAGGAGGAGCCCGCCGGTGGAGAGCGGAACGAGGTTTCCCTTCGGCCCGGTGATTTCAGAAAGCGGCGTGGTGCCGGCGTTCGCCGGCGCGTTGGGTGTGACGGGGACGACCGGCGCCTTGGCATCGCCGGGAACGCACAAATAGCGGTGGAGCGAGGTGGAGTAGGGCGGGAGCTGTTTCGCGGCGAGGGCGGCATCATCGGTGCAGAGCGACCAGGCACCGTTGGAGAAGGCGTCCGTCGGGTGGATCACTTCGCGTTTTTCCGCATCGTAAAAGAGCGGGCGCGGATGGGCGGTTTCGAACCCGGTCCGGACGAGGGCGCCGGTGGCGTGATCGTCGAGGGCATCGAAGGACTTAAAGAGCCGGGCCCAGCGGTCGTCGAGGATCTTGTTGGAGAGCGCTTCGCGGGAGGCCGCGGGGGCATCGGCGAGGCCATCCAGATTCTGCACCCAGATTTCCACGTAGTGGTGAAGCCGATTCGCGGCATCGGTGACGGCGCCGAGGTAAACGACGGCATCGAGCAGCGTGCGGAGCGTGACAAAGTGGCCGGCGACAGGATCGGGTTCCTCGCGCGCGATGATGTTAATGCGCAGCGGGGAGCCTTTGCAGTCCGGGAATAAGTTGACAGCGAGAAAGCCCTTGGGCAATGCGGTGGGCGCAGTGAGTACGGAAACTGTGGGGGGGGCGGCCATGCATCCCTCTCACGGGTATTGCGGAAGAGTACGGCGGGAAGATGCCCGCACTGCAAAAGTTACGTCACGGTGAACGCAAGTTTACGGTCAGAGCTATTTTCGGTCAAAGACAAAAGCCGCTGCAGGCGAAACTCGCGGCGTGTGTCGCCGAAGCCGTGCGTTCGATTTTTCCACACGCGCTGCGCCGCTGGATTGGCTCTTTCTGCCGTTCTCCCGTGCCGATATACTGGGAGTCCTCTGCACTTCTACGGGCCAACAATGTCCAGCACCTATACGGTTCAACAGGGCGACTGCATGGCGAGCATCGGCGCGCAGACCGGCTTTTTCTGGCAGACCTTGTGGGATCTCCCCGACAACGCAGACCTGAAAAACCTGCGCAAGGACCCCAATGTGCTGATGCAGGGCGACCAGGTCGTCATTCCGGACCTGCGCAAGAAGCAGGAGTCGCGCTCCGACGGTGCGCGCTACAAGTTCAAAAAGAAGGGCGTTCCGGAGAAGCTGCGCATCAAGCTGCTGGATGCCGACAAAAAGCCGCGGGCGAACATGGCGTACACGCTGTACATCGATGGCGTGCCGCAGACGGGGACGACCTCCGCGACCGGCGAAATCCACGTGAGCATCCCGCCCGACGCGCAGCAGGGAAAGCTGGTCCTCGATGCCGACAAGGACAATCCTTACTTTCTGAACCTCGGGCACTTGAATCCGACTTCGACGGTCAGCGGGGCCAAGTCGCGACTGGCGAACCTTGGCTACTACAGCGGACCGCTGGACGAGAACTGGGACGATGCGGCCACCGCGGCGATGAACAGTTTCCAGAAGGACAACAACCTGCCCGTGACGAATGAACTGGATGATGCGACGCGTTCAAAACTGCAGGACAAGCATGGGCATTGATGCGGGGGCGGCGGGCGTGGGGAACAACTTGCTGCGAAGAAGGGGAGCTTGAGTATGGTCGATGTGAGTGATGATCCAAGCGTCTGCTGCGCGCCGAAATACCTGTACAGCGAGAGCCAGAACGCTTCGACGCAGGAACCCGCCGTCTGCTCGCCGCCGGTGGCCCGGGGCGACCAGGCCGCCAACACGCTGGCGACGCCCGCGCACGACAAGTTTCCCGATCTGCCGCGGACCAAGGCTTCCAAGGGGGGCGAGTACTTCATTGAGTCCAAGGGATACCAGGCGTCGATCGACGGGAACGTCACGTACGTCAAGGGGTGGATGACCTGGATCATCGAGCTCGGCGACACGGTGCCGGCATCGACGGGCGGCAACATCGGGATCAACTGGGGCGCCAAGGCGGCGGACAAGATCTCCGGATCGACCTGGCGCTTCGCCAAGGACGACACGAGTTCGGCCACCGGCAAGAAATACTGGGACGGCAAGGCGTGGCAGGACGTGCCGGACAAGTGGGCGGATCCGATCGCCACGCAGCTTCTCGGGATGGCGATGTGGAAGGATGAATCGGGGAATCCGCAGATACAGTACGGGACGCTGGCCTATCCGGAGAAACTGCCGGACTGGGGCGCGACGGAGAATGCCCTGGCCGCCAAGACGCTGCCGGTGTGGAAGAGTACGATTGAGACGATCTGGACGGGCAAGTTTGACCTGCGCCGGACGCAGTGCCCCAGCAGCGACGACACCTGCTGCCGCTACCACATTGCGGTGACGGCGGAGTTCAAGGAGCTGCCCGCAAAGGACGCCGCGATTGTGCTGGCGCCGAATTACGCCCGCTCGAACTCGATGGTCTGGTCGCTGGCGGATGACCGGGCCAACATGCCGGCGCACGAGTTTGGCCATCATCTCGGCAATCCGGACGAGTACGCCGGCGCCAACATCGACAAGACCTTGAACGATGACGGCGCCGTCAACGGCATCGACGCCGATTCGCTGATGGGCCAGAACATGACGAAACTCAAAAAGCGACATTTCAAGTACATCGGGCTGCAGATCGCCGCCATGGTGGATGAAGCCACCAAACGGTGCAACGGTTTCACGTACGACGCGCTGCCGGCGAAGTGAGACGGCCTAAAGCCTCTCCCGCTGAATTGGAGTGACCAGAATGACGACGACCGAACCCGAGAGCAGGCCCGCAGCCGAGCCCGTGCCTGATTTCCGTTTGCAGTTCACCTCCACCGGCGGCGCGCCGCTGGGGGACGGGTTGTACGACTACACCACGGTGCTGAACCTGCAGGGGGGCGCGCGCCCGCGGGCGTTGATGCTGCTGAACCACCACAACGGCGATCTCATCGGCAAGCCGATCGGCACGTTTTCCGACGTGGTCCCGCCGGCCCGGGCGCGCCAGGTGGCCAAGGCGATGGAAGACCTCATCGCCAAGGGGATGCCGCAGGCGGCGGGCGGGGATGCGCGGGCGAATACGCTGAAGCTTGAATACAGCGAGGGGAAGCGGAAATTCACGGCGACGTGCAACGCCATGGATCGCGGTTCGCTCACGGCGCTGGCGGCGGTGATGGCGGAGTTGCAGCCGGTCATGCTGCAGTTGTTGAACCGCCCGGAACGCGCGGTGACCGTCAGCGTCGAGCGGCTGCCCGACGCCCCGGACGCGGGCGGCGGCAACGGCGGAATCAAGTTCCAGTTGAAGCTGACGAATGTGGGGATTCATGACGTGCTGGTGGGCGATCTGCGGATTCCGGCCAAGTCGGGGCAGAAACCGCGCGCCATCGTCCGCGTCGCGGCAACGCCGGTGAAAAAGCCGGGCTTCATGGATCCGCCGTTGTACTGGGACACGGTGCGGCTCGAACTTCCGCCTGCGGGCACGCTCGACACGGGCATCGTGATCAAGCCCGGCGACGCGCTGACGGTGGCGACGATGCCCTGGATTCCGCCCAAGCCCGGCGAATACGTGGTGCAGGGCGTGTTTCAGGATGGAAGCGGGGCGGGGAAAACCGATCCAACGAAGCTTCAGCCCGCGATTCCGACCGACGCGGCGCCCGATGCAAAGCTCCTGATGCTGCGCGGGATGGCGTTCTCGAAGTATGCGAAGGTGACGGCCGGAAGCCGCTGATCGCCCCCCCACCGCCCCCCTCCGCGCGCCGCCGCACTTCCCGCTGCACGGGATTACTTCGGCTCCCAGGCGTCCTGGTCGAGCTTGGGAAACGAGATCTTGCACTCGCCGGGCTGAAACCCTTCCACGCGGGCGAACCCTTTGTCATCGAGCGTTCCGCTGGCGACGCTGTTGTCGGGAAGTGTGATTTCGTACGCCTCGCCGGGGATCGGCTGGTCGTCTTCGCCAACGAGCACGATCTCAATCCACGTCGTCTTGGTGGAGTTGGAACTGTCGGCGGAACTGTCGCCGCTGTCGGAATCGGGCTTGAATGGCTGCGTCTGGGCCGTGCCGTACTTGCCGGTGCCCGTCTGCTTCTGAAGCTGCTTCACTTCCTCGACGGCGCCGGGATCGGCAACGTCGGCATCGTGGGCATCGGTGGGATCGGCGGGGTCAACGGGCGTTCCAGCGGTGCCGGACTTCGCACTGGGCATGGTTCCTCCTGGAGTCGTTCTGACGCGCAACGTCGCGCGCGAAAAAGGCGGCAACAGGTTATCCGCCGATCATCACGGTGGGAGCGCCGGCAACAATAGATCCCCCGTGCGCCGCGGTGTCGCCCATGCGCGCCGCCGGAACTCCGCAGATCATCACGGTCGCCGAGCCTTTGGCGATCACGTCCGGCGGTCCCACGCACACCATCGTCGATCCCACGCATGCCGCCGGAATGTTGCAGATCAATACCGTCGGGCCGCCCGGCTGCACGATCGGACCACCCACGTGCGGAATCGGCGGCGTGCCCGGTGTCTGCATCGGGCAGGTGTGCATGTCGGTAACGCGTGCGGCTGGAGGCATGTTCTACTCCTTGGGCGCCAAGGCGCCTCATTTCTTCAGCGGAAAATACTCGAGCACATAAATCGGATCGCTCTCCGTTTTCGGCGGGCAGCGCTGCGACACAATGTACGCCGGCTTGCGGCCGAGGCCGAAAAATCCGCCCTTCGGATCATCCAGCTTCTTCAACCGCCCGTTCGTGCTGGTCACCGTCTGCGTGTAGTCGAATTGCCCCAGGCGCGCCTCGATCTGCTCCGGCTTTTCGTCGGGCAGGTGAATCTCGCAGAACAGCTTCGCCACCCGCTTCCGCGCTTCGATCTGCTCCGGGCTGCTCCCCTTCCCGCGGGCCAGGGTGTCATCTTTCATCATGGCGTCCGCTTTCGCGCGGGCGTCGGCTTCCGCCTTCGCCACCTTGGCGCGGTGCTCCGCCATCATCTTCTCGTGATCGAAGGTCGGCATGGTTTCAGGCACGGGGTAATTCCTTTCGCAGGCCGCCCGTCACGCGGGCTGCCACGAATCCTTGTCCAGGTCCGGGAACGTGATCTTGCAGTTGCCCGACGGAATCCCGTCCAGCCGGGCGAAACCTTCCTGGTCCAGCGATCCCTCCGCGACGGTATCGTCCGGCAGCGTCACCCGGTAGCGCTCGCCGGGGACGGGCTTGCTCTCTTCATCCACCAGCACGATCTCGATCCAGCTGGTCTTGGTCGGCGTGTCCGAATCGCCGGTCTCTTCTTCCTTCTTGAACGGCTGCGTCTGCACGGTGCCGTACTTGCCGGTGCCCGTCTGCTTCTGGAACTGCTTTACCTCTTCAACGGCGCCCGGATCGGCGGTATCGGCATCGAGTGCGTCGGTCGGATCGGCCGGCGACACCGGAGTGCCCGCAGTTCCTGATTTTGCGCTTGGCATGTCGTTCCCCTTCGAGTTGGAACCAGCCGCATTCTACTCCACGCCGGCCGCGCCTTCCGAGCCCGCATCCTGCTCGGCCGAAACCGTCGCGGAGGAAACCGTCATCGTCTGCGTGCCGCGGTCCTGGCCGGCGGCAAGCGCCGTTTCCGTCGCGCCGGCCTGCCCGTCGAGCGAGTCCTGCGCTTCCGTTGGATCCGCCGGCGACTCCGGCGTGCCGGCAACTCCATCCTTTTTCGAAGCCATCCGTCTTCCTTTCCGCGAAGCACCGTCAGTTGATCATGACGATGCTCCCCTTCACGACCGTCTGCCCGGTGCTCGAGAATTCCGCCTGCGCGCCGCCGGTGAGCTGGATCTGCATGTCGGCGCTGACGGTGATCTTCGGCGCCGCCGCCTTGAACTCCGAGGTCGCCTGGATTTTCGTCGCCTGAGTGGAGCTGATCTCCACGTTGCTCATCGCATCCAGCTTGATGTTCTGCTGCGAACCGATCTTCGTGTCGCCCGTCGAGCTCGTCTCGATCGTCGCCGCCGACTCCTCGCACCCGATCTTGATCCCGTCCTTTTCGATCGCGATGTAATTGTTCCCCACCTTGATCGTCACGTTCGTCAGGCCTTCGATCACGATGTTGTCGGCCTTCAGGTAATAATCGTTCGTCACCACCTCCGAGTGGTTCTTCTTGAACTGCTCGATCACATCGTCCGTCACCTGCAGGCTCTTCGACCCCGTGACGCTCTTCGCCTCTTTGCCGTCGATGTTCTGGTGATAATCCTTCTTGATGTGCTCCTTGTGGTCGGCATCGACGACTTCGTGCCGATTGTTCTTGACGTGCTCGTACTTGTCCTTCTCGACGACGAGGTGGCGGTTCCCGCCGCACACGTTCCCGTTGCTGTCGGTGTACCCGACATTCTCGAACCGGTCGTTCTTGATCCGGATATCCATGTTCTTCTCGGCATGGATGAAGATGTCCTCCTCCCCCTTCTTGTCCTCAAACCGGATCTCGTTGAATCCCTGCCCGCCCTTGGATGAGTTGCTCTTGATGGTGGACTGCGTCTGGTTCGCCGGCAGCTCGTACGGCGGCATGTTCTCCGCGTTGTACACGCGCCCCGTCACGATCGGCCGATCCGGATCCCCCTCCAGGAAATCGACGATCACCTCCTGCCCGATCCGCGGCAGGAAGAAAATCCCCCACTTCTTCCCCGCCCAGTTCTGCGTCACACGCACCCAGCAACTCGACGTCTCGTCCGTCGTCGGCTCCGGGTCCCACGGAAATTTCACCTTGATCCGCCCGTACTTGTCCACCCAGATTTCCTCCCCCGCCTTGCCGACGACCACCGCCGTCTGCGGACCCTGCACGATCGGCTTCGGCGTCACGCGCGCGGGACGGAACGGCACGCTCGCCGGCATGCAGGTGATCTGCGACTGGAACGTGATCACCGGCCCCTTGCGCGCTGCCGGCGCCATCTCGTCGTTGGTGAGCTGGTACGTCGCCGACGTGATCAGGAAATCGCCGTCATCGATCACCGGATGGCCCTGCAGCCCGAACGTCGCCCCCGGCACCACGCCGCGGGCGCTCGTCGCCGCCCGGCCTACCGAGTACTGCGCTTCCACTTCGCCCATGCGCATCCGCGCATAAAAGCGCCCTTCGTCCGGCGTGGTGTAGGCGCCGGGAAAGTCGTAGAGCTGGAAAATCGCGGTGTCATCCGTGTGCTGCGACTCAATCGTGTTGTACAGATCCGTCTTCGGCGTCAGCGGGTTGTAATCCGTGAGCGCATACCCCTTCGACAGCAGCTCGTTCCCGTGCACCCAGTCCCACACGAAGCAATCCCCCTTCTCGTTCATGTCTGGCTCGTCGAACTTCAGCGTCTCGTAGTTCTCCGTCTTCGAATGCGCTGTGGCGGCATCGCAGAGCACCAGCGTGTGCTTGCCGTTCTCATGCTCGAAGTAATAGTAAATGCCTTCGTTTTCCATCAGGCGCGAGACGAAATTGAAATCCGTCTCGCGGTACTGCACGCAGTATTCCCACGTGCGGTAGGTCTCCGTGAGCGAATCCTTAACGTCGGTAAAGCCGCGCTCCTTGAAGATCGACTTGATGATTTCCGGAACCGTCTTCTCCTGGAAAATCCGGCAGCCGGCGGTGCGCGTCAGGAACCACAGCCACGGCACGAGCGTGAGGCGGTACGAATAACTCAGCGACTCGTTCTTCGTGCGGTCCACGCCGGTGAGCGTAAACTTCGACACAAACCCGTTGAAGTAGCGCGTCGAATCCTTGCCGCCCAGGAGCCGGATTGTCACGTTCGTGCCGAGCATGTCCTTCGCCTTGATCGGCTCGCCCCCTTCCGAGAAAACATCCGCTTCGTACTGGAACAGCCGGCCGAGCGCTTCGGACCCATGCATCCCGACGAGCAGCAGCGTGTCTCCGCCCTTGGCTGTCTCAATCGACATCTGGCGATACGTCTGCACTTTTGCCATAACCAAGTTCCTTTCGAACCGCTTGCTGCACCGCTGCCGGAGGAGAGTTCCCGCTCACATCAACGCGACATCAGTCGTACGCGTACGCAAAATTCCCGTCCGCCACGCTGACATGCACCTTCGCAATCGCCTTCCCTTCGACCATCCGCGACAAAATCGCCTGGCCGATCTCCGGCAGCATGCTGTTGGTGATCATCGACTCCACCATGCGGGCGCCGCGCTCCAGCTCCGTGCAGCGATCCGCGATCAGGTTCGGCACGGCGTCGTCGAACGTGAACGGCACCTTGTGGTTCTCCTTCACGCGCTTCTCCACCCGGTTCAAATTCAACCGGATGATCGTCCGCAGCATCTCCTTGCTGATCGGATAGAACGGCACCACCACCAGGCGGTTCAACAACGCGTCCGGGAACGTCTTCACCAGGTGCGGCCGCATCGCTTTTTCCAGCGCCTCCGCATCCGGCATCAGGTCCGGATCCTTGCACATATTAATGATCACATCCTGCGCCGCGTTGCTCGTCAGGATAATAATCGTGTTCTTGAAATCAATGTCGCGCCCTTCGCCATCTTCCATGTGCCCGCGATCGAACACTTCGAAGAAAATCTCATGCACATCCGGATGCGCCTTCTCGACTTCGTCCAGCAGCACCACCGAGTACGGCCGGCGACGCACCGCCTCCGTCAGCACCCCGCCTTCCCCGTAACCGACATATCCCGGAGGCGAACCCTTCAACGTGCTCACCGTGTGCGCTTCCTGGAACTCCGCCATGTTGATCTTGATCAAGTTCTGCTCGCCGCCGTAAAGCGTCTCCGCCAGCGTGAGCGCCGTCTCCGTCTTCCCCGTCCCTGACGGCCCGACCAGCATGAACACCCCCACCGGCCGGTTCGGGTTGTCCAACCGCGCCCGGCTCGTCCGCACCCGCTTCGAAATCATCTCGAGGGCATGCCGCTGCCCAATGACGCGCTTCTCCAGCACGTCCGCGAGTTTGAGCACCTGCTCCAATTCGTTCTTCGCCATGCGGCCGACCGGAATGCCGGTCCAATCCGCCACGACGCTCGCCACCGATTGCGCATCCACGCACGGAAAAATCAGCGGATTCTCCCCCTGCAGCTCGCTCACCTTCGTCTGCAATCCCTGCAGCTCCGTGATCAGCTTCTCCTTTTCCTCCGGCTTCAGCGCCGTCGCCGCGTCCGGCTTCGGACTCTTCGGATCGGCCGCCGATTCGATCGGCTCCCCCGCCCCGCGCAGCTTCGAACGGATCTCAATCACCTTCGCAATCAGTTCCTTCTCGTCGTTCCACCGCTTCTCCAGCCCCGCAAGCCGCTCCTTCTCCTTGGCCAGCACGCCATTCACTTCCGCCGCGCGCGTCTTGTGATCGATCCCCACCGCCGTTTCCTTCTCAATGATGGCGAGTTCCGTCTCCAGCGCTTCGATCCGCTTGCGCGAATCATCCACCTGCGCCGGCACCGCATGCTGCGAAATCGCCACCCGCGCCGCCGCCGTGTCGATCAATTTCACCGACTTGTCCGGCAACTGGCTCGCCGGAATGTACCGGGCGCTCAGCTTCACGCTCGCCTCGATCGCCTCATCCAGGATCTGCACCTTGTGATGCTTCTCAAAGCTCGCCGACACCCCCCGCATCATCAGCACGGCCTTCTTCTCGTCCGGCTCGTCGATCTTGATCACCTGGAACCGCCGCACCAGCGCCGGATCCTTCTCAATATGCTTCTTATATTCGTCCCACGTCGTCGCCGCGATCGTCCGCAGCGTCCCGCGCGCCAGCGCCGGCTTCAACAGCTGCGCCGCGTCCCCCGTCCCCGCCCCGCCGCCCGCGCCCATCAACTGGTGCGCTTCATCAATAAACAAAATGATCGGCTTCGGCGAGCTCTGCACCTCGTCGATAATCCCCTTCAACCGGTTCTCAAACTCCCCCTTCATCGACGCCCCCGCCTGCAGCACGCCCATCTCCAGCGACCGCAGCGTCACATCCTTCAACTGCGGCGGCACATCGCCGCGCGCGATCCGCAACGCAAATCCCTCCACCACCGCCGTCTTCCCCACGCCCGCCTCGCCGGTCAAAATCGGGTTGTTCTGCCGCCGCCGCATCAGCACATCGACAATCTGCCGAATCTCATCATCGCGCCCCACGATCGGATCGATCTCCCCCTTGCGCGCCTTCTCCGTCAGGTCCACGGTGAATTTCTTCAGCGCCTCCTGCTTGCCCATCTGCGCCGGCGCCACAGACCCCGAAGCCTCCCCTGGCGCCACGCCGCCGCCCATGTCCCCCTCGCGCGCAGACAACTGCTCCTCCGGCGACCGCGCCGTGATCTTCGCAAAATCATCCGTCAGAGCCTCCGGCTTGATCTTCTCAAACTCCCGCGAAATCGCGAGGAAATACCCCCGCAGGTCCGGCTCCTTCACCAGCGCCACCACCCAGTGCCCCGTCCGCACCTTCTGCTCCGAAAACATCAGCGACGCATACTTCCACGATGCCAGCACCATGTTGATCGTCGGCGTCGAAAAATCCACATATGACCCGCCCCCGCGCGGCAACTTCGCCATCGCGCTCTGCAGATCGCTCGCCAGCCGCGCCGGATTCACCCCGAACGCATTCACAATCTGGTGAATATCCGAATCGCTCATCGTGAAGACCTGGTTGAGCAGGTGCACGATCTCAATGTACGGATTCCCCGCCGTCTTCGCCGCGACCGTCGCCGCCTCAAAACACTTGTACCCCACCGAATTCAACTTCTTAAAAAACGCCGCGCGGGAAATGTCTGCCATACGCTCTTTCCTTTACCCAAAACCTTCTAAGTCGTCTTCGTGGTCCTTCGTGCCTTCGTGTTTACGTCGTCCGTCAATTCTGCCGCGGATCCAGAATCAAATTATCCGCATCCCGCGGCATCGGCTTCGCCTTCGTCCAGGTGCTCCATCCCAGCCGCCCGCTCTTGCCAAGCTGCGCCGCCGGCACCTCTTCCTTCTTCAAAATCAGCTGCACATCCCACGCCAGCTCCTCGCCGACGTAATTCTTCACCCAGTCGATCAACCGCCGCAACGAATCCCCGCCCGGCAGCATCCGCTGGTAATCGTCATACCCCATCGGCCCCATGATGATCCGGAACTTGTACTGGCACTCCCAGATCCGCGCCCCCACGATCGCCGTCGATCCCACCAGCCCCGTCCGCTTGCTCTCCCCCAGCCGGCACCGCGAATCCGCCGGCAACTCGATCCACTCCCCCACAAAACTCTCCACCCGCGTCTTGATCTGAAAATAATCCTGCACCACCGCTTCCAGCCCCTCCGCATTCCGCGGCATCCCCACCAGACGCCCCGCATAATGCAGCTTCGCCGAGTCCGGCACCGAATCCCGGTCATGAAAATGCTCCGACCCGTCCCCAAACAGCGACGCGACATACTCCGCGAACCGGTCCCGTCCCTCATGCTCGTACGACACCGTCTGCTGATTCACCGCCCACGCGCGGTAGAACAGCGAAATCAGCCGGTGATGAAACAAATCGAAAAACCGCGACAGCGTGTAATCATTCACGTGAATGATTCGCTCGCGCGCAAATTCCGTCAGGAACAGCGGCATCGGCCCGTTCGGTCCGAACAGACCCATGAAGTTCACGTACATTCGCGGCACATTCGAGAGCGCATCCGGCGTCACCTTCGAAATGGTCGACGTCGCAAACGCCATGGCCGGTTCCTGGCAGAAGCGCACCGGATCGTCCGCCGGCTTCAACGACGTCCCGATCTTCGGCGCTTCCGGGTTCACGCACTCAATACGCCGCACCGCCGCGAAAAAATTGAAGGTCTGCCCCTCTTCCTGCAACTTGAAACTCAGAGCGTGTGCCGCAGACCCAGCCTCGCTGGCCATCGCATCACCTCCCCTCTTTCAATCGTGCGCACCACCGTCTCGGTGAACGAGTTCAGGGTCACGTACTTCGCAAAAAACCGCTCCAGCACCGCCCCCAGCAGAAACACCCCCGTCCCCTCAAAATTGATCTCGTCAAACGTCACCGTCACTTCCAGCCCCCGCGCAAACGAGATCGGCCCCGGCTTGTTCACCCGCCGGATGATCTGCTTCGTCGCAATGTTCTTCACCCCCTCCACCTGTTTCCGAATCCCGGAAAACTCCGCCGAATCCGCCGCCCCGCGCGTCTCCAGCGGCCCCGTGTACAACCGCAGCAGATCCCGCAGCGCCCCCGCCCCCACGCCGCCGCCGACGCTCTGCTCTCCGCGCGCATCCGATAGCGACAGGTAATTCAGCGACAGATGCGAAATGATCCGCCACGCCGTGTCCCCCTCCGCGTAACTCGGCCGCGGCATCGTCGGCTGGCCCGACACCGACCTGATCGCCACCACCGGCGCCCCCGCTTCCATCGTGAAATCGCTCGGCCCCCTCCCGATCGGCACCGTCAGCGGCAAGTCGCGATTCGTGCAGTACACCGCCACCGCCAGCTGCTTCAGCTCCGACCGGAACGGCGCGTTCTTCGCATCCACCAGCGACACGTACAGGTCCGACCCCGGATACCGCGTCCGCGTCCCGAATCGCTGTTCCTTCGCGGACGGCACCCGCGGCACACGGTTGATCTGGTAATACGCCCCGCCCTCCTCCGCATCCCGCGCGCGATAGAACGGCAGAAATTCCGTCACCGTGTCGTTACCCGCGCCGATGCCGACGACCTTCTCAATCGAATGCACCTCGAGATCCAGCGGCCGCGTGCGATCCGGAATGATCTGGAAATCCGCCTGCTTCTCCGTGATGTGAATGCGGTCCGCGTTCATCGGAAACAGGTTCACCGCCGGCGTGCAGTGCATCGAGAAATTCGCCGCCGACACCATGTTTTCCAGGTTCAGGTTCACCGTGTTGAACAGCAAAATCAGATCGACAACATTCTCCGTCCCGCGCTTGAACGCGCTCTTCAGCCCCCCCACTTCAAAGTTGTAGAACCGCTGCGGAAATGCAAAATACTCCTGCAGCAGCCGATACCCCTGGAACGACCGCGGCCCGTACGGCAGCAGCGCCTCCTCATCCTCAAACCCCACCGTCTTCACCGGCGGATTCGCCGCGTTGCCGATCACCTCGCGCCACTTCGGCGGCTTCGTCGCCGGCTGCATCACCGCCCCGATCGTGTGCCCCACGATCAACTCATACAGCCGCGTCTGCTGCTCGCCCGGTGCGTTCAAATAAAACACCAGCGAGTCCGCCTGGATCTGGTTCAGCTTCAACCCCGCCGTCGTCTGCAGCCGCAGCCGGATCCCCGACTTCGCCCCCGCAAGCGTCGCCTGCGGAATATCCAGCGACGCCAGCTCCCGGATGTAATAATTCGCCTCCACCACCTTCAGCGGCCACAGCGTCACGTCGTGCGCCGTCCGGTACGTGCACGACGTCGCATCCCCCTTCCCGATCAGCGACTTCACCGCCGTGTGCCGCGGAATCTTGTACCCCGCCGCCAGCGCCGGCTCATCCGCCTGCGGCTCAAACTGCAGCATCACCATCGAAGGCGTCGGCGCAAGATAATGCGGATACACCGTCTCCAGCATCGACTGCGTGAACCGTGGAAATTCCGCATCCAGCTTCAAATGCACGCGCGCCGACAAAAACGCCACGCCTTCGAGCAGCCGCTCCACAAACGGATCCGCGCACGTGAACCCTTCCATCCCCAGCCGCCCCGCAATTTTCGGAAACTCGCGCGCAAACTCCGCCCCCATCCCGCGCAGGTGCTGCAATTCCAGGTCGTAGTAGCGGAGCAGTCGTCTATCCATCCGTGGTTTCCTTTACGCTGACCTGCCCCGTCTCGAGGTCGATCTCCGTCTTGATGTACATCCGCTCCACCGCCTGCGAGGCGATCACCTCGCCGCTGATCCGCAGCGAAATCGAATTCGTCCCGTCCTCGTTGTCCCGCACCTCCACCAGCAGCCCGCGCTTCGACATCCGCGTCTCAAACAGGTGCAGCGCCTTCAAAAACCCGCGCTCCAGGTCCCCCGACCGCAGCGAGGACGCCGTCATCCCCGTCAAATCCGGCACGCCGTACGCAATCACCGACGCCGCCGCCTCCGGAAACTCCTCGATCCCGTCCCGGTCCACCGGCGCAGGCGTGTTAAACAGCCACGCAATGTCCCGCATGATCGACGCCCGCAACTGCATCGGCGACAGCAGGTTCTTCTCGCGCGACTCCTTCGTCTGCCCCGGCTGGTCATCCAGCAGCCGATCCAGCAAAAACGGCTGCAACCGATCCCGTGGATTGATCTCCGCCATTATCCACCCCCCCTCGGGTGCCATGCTTTTGACACTACCTCGGTGTCAAAAGCATGCCTCATGAACGAGCAAAAACACATTGCATCTCCCCCTCCCCTGACTTCTGACTTCCGACTTCTGACTCCTGGCTTCTTCACACTTCCCTCACGAACCCGTCGCCGCCGCCGCTTCCGGCGCGGGCGACGCTGACGTAGTGTTCAACACCAGCTCCCGCACCTCCAGCAGCGGCACCTCCGCCGCATCCGTCGTCAACAGCCGCTGACCCACGCCCACCGACGTCCCTCCGCGGTCGAGCCATTCCGTCTTCCGCGCCATTTTCGCGAGGTTGTCCCCGATCTTCTCCGTCTCCGGATAGCGCACCGGAATGAGCCCCCACGCCTGGGTTCCCGTCGCCCACGTGAACGTCGCCGGCGCCCACACGAGGTCGCGCAGATCCGCCGGTGGCTCCATTTCGATCCTGGCGATCCGATGGAACGGAATCCAGTAATATTTTTTGTCCACCAGCGCTTCGAGCACCGGCCCCAGCCGCTGGTCCGCATCCGCGATCCACTCGAATGCCTGCCCATTGATCGTTCCCGACGTTGCGGGCGCCGCTTCAAAGGCCTTGTCCCGCAGCTCCGCCGCGTGCTCCGGGTGCCCCGCCCCCAGCAGCTTGTTCGCCTCGAGCAGCCAGCCGATCCAATCCTCCGGCTCGCCGAAGACCAGCGGCGACCGCCTCCCCGCCAGGATCTCCGCCCGCAACGCCTCGGCCGCGATCGCGGGCCGGCAGATCTCCGCCGTCAGCAACTCCTTCGCATCCAGGTCCGCCGCCACGTTCAACTGGTTCAGCGCCTTCTCCCACTCCCCCTGCACCGCCATCAACTGGAACAGGAACACCCGCAGCTTCGCATCCGTCGGCTTCGCGCGAACTTCGTCCTGCAACGCCTTCCGCGCTTCCTCCAGCTTCCCCTGCTGCAACAGTTCCTTGGCAGTCATTACGTCTTCCTTCCAGCGCGGTCACCCGCGCGTTCACGAACCTTTTTTCGCCGTGTACGGCAATTGCGACGGCGTGTCCTTGTTGTTGTCGATCGACCACGCCCGCTTGCACGAGTGCTTCAACGCGCCATCTGCGTCCTGCTGCGCGTAATAAAAATCGATCGTCATGTAGCTCAGCGTGATGCTCTCCGTCGGACGCGCCGAGTCGCCGCCGCCCCACGTGTGGCTCGTGATGTACACGTCCGACACCTGCACCTGCACGTAGTCCGCGTTCGTCTTCGACGCCCCGTGCTTCCGCAGGCTCAGCGTCGCCTTCTTGAAATGATCCCCGCGCGCCACCGCCAGCATCAGTGCCGGCGACGCCTTGCTCGCCACCAGGCCCACTGTCAACTCATGGAAGTCCGGCTTCGAGTCCCCTTCCCCCGTCGATGCCGTCCGCGGATTCGATACCCCGAACCCGAACGACACCACCTGCAGCTCCCCCTTGTGCACCGCGTCCTGCGACTCGCCCTCGATCGGCGCCCCCTTGTCCGGCTCCAGGCACAACCACCCTTGGATGTTCAGTTCTTCCGGCATTCGGCCAACCTCCCGTCATGTTGCCCGCCGCCCCACGCACGTCTGTTTCAAACCCCCATACCCACGCGGCTACCGACCGGTTCTCCGGCCAAAACAGCCGGGCTCAGCCAGCAGCCCCTTCGCGAAGCTTCCCCGCCGCTCCGCCATGCCTGCTTCCGCAAACCGCCGGAGATTCGGGGCGAGTAATGAGCCACCGCAGGCGCACTCTGCACCTGCGGTGGCCGCTTGCTTACGCTTGCTTCGATTGCTCTCGCGTCTCGCGTCCGAATTATTCGGACCCGGAGTTCGCCTTCATGTCGTACTGCCAGCTGCCCGCACGAGACACCGAGCCATCCTGCTTCTGCTGGTTGTACTGGATGCCCAGCGACGTGTACGCGAACGATACGTCCTCGGCCGGGTCTTCAGACCCGCCGTCCAGGCCGTACTTCGTGATCACCAGCTGCTTGAAGGTGTAGATCATGAAGTCCTTCTGGCCCGTCGCCGAGCCGCCGCCCGCTTTCCGGAGGTACAGCTTCGCCTGCGGAATGTGCGTGCCCAGCGTCAGGTTCTTGAAGATCGCGTACGACGCAGTCGACGCCTTCATCTTGAACGCAAACTCATTGAACTTCAGCTTGCCCGAGCCCAGGCCCGTGCCCGTTTCGGCGCTTGCCGGCGCTTCGGCGCTGAAGCTGAAACCTTCGATCTGGATGCAGTCTCCCTTGCCCTTGCCATGCTGCGAGTCAAGGCTTTCGCCCTTGATCCCCGAGCTCGGGTCGAATTCGAGAAATGCGTCAACTGCCATGTGAAGTCCTCCCTAAAAGAATCCTTCGAGCCTGTAAGTCGGTCTCTGAAGCCCTTTCACCGCGAATGGGCTTCGTTAGATTACGCGTCATTATCCCGCTTTTGCCGAAGGTAATTTCGAAACAAGTCGCAACGACACCGTCAACCCTTCGAGCTGATAGTGCGGCCGCAGGAAGAACTTCGAGGTGTAGTACCCCGGGTTCCCTTCGACTTCCTCGACGACCACTTCCGCAGCCGCCAACGGACGCTTCGCCTTGCCCTCTTCCGAGGCGCCGGGATCCGCCTCCACATACTGGCTGATCCACTCGTTCAGCCACTTCTCCATATCATGCCGTTCCTTGAACGACCCCACCTTGTCCCGCACAATGCACTTCAAATAGTGCGCAAACCGGCAAGTGCTAAAGAGATACGGCAAACGGGCAGCGAGATTCGCATTCGCGGTGGCGTCCGGATCGTCGTATTCCTGCGGCTTCTGCAGCGACTGCCCGCCCAGGAACACCGCCGAATCCGAACCCTTCCGGTGCAACAGCGGCAGCAGGCCGTTCTTCGACAGCTCCGCTTCGCGCCGGTCCGTGATCGCAATCTCCGTCGGACACTTCATGTCCACGCCGCCGTCGTCGGTCGGGAACGTGTGGCAGGGCAACCCTTCCACCAGCCCGCCCGATTCCACGCCGCGGATCCGTGCACACCACCCGTACAGCTTGAACGCACGGTTGATGTTCACGCCCATCGCGTACGCCGAGTTCGACCACACATACTTGTTGTGATCCGCGCCCTCGGTGTCCTCTTCGAACGCAAACTCTTCCACCGGGTTCGTCTTCGCCCCGTACGGCAACCGGCTCAAATTCCGCGGCATCGTCAAACCGATGTACCGCGAATCGTCCGATTCCCGCAGGCTGCGCCACGGTGCATAGTCCGGCGTCTGGAATATCTTCGTCAAATCGCGCGGATCCGACAGCTCCCGCCACGATTCCATGTTCATCAGCTTCGGCGCCGCCGCCGCAAAGAACGGAGCGTGCGCCGCCGCCGCAATCTGCGCCATGCCCGAAAGAATCTCCACGTCCGGCGGGCTGTGATCGAAGTAGTAATCCCCGATCAGCGCCCCGAACGGCTCGCCGCCGATCGTGCCGTATTCCTGCTCGTACACCTGCTTGAACAGCGGGCTCTGGTCCCACGCCGTCCCTTTGAACTTCTTGATCGTCTTGGCCACATCCTTCTTCGAGATGTTCAGCACCCGGATCTTCAGCATCTCGTCCGTCTCGGTGTTGTTGACGAGATAGTGCAGCCCGCGCCAGGACCCTTCCAGCGTCCGGAATTGCTCGTGGTGAATGATCTCGTTCACCTGCTCCGTCAGCTTCGCGTCGATCGCCGCGATGATCGCCTGGATCGTCTTCACGGCATCGTCGGAGACGAGATTCGTCGTCGACAACGCCTGTTCCGCCAGCACACGCACCGCCGACTTGATGTCCTCGCGCGCCCCTTCGCCCTGCGGCTTGAAGTCGCGCTCCAGCAGCTTCTCAAACTCGCTGACTTCTTCCGTTGCGGCCGCCGGGGCTGCCTCTGCCTGCTTTGCTTGTTCTGTCATTGCTTACTCTCCTGCCTTCGGGGCCGACGCCAACGCCTGCAGCATCGTGGGATCCTGCAGCACCTTCGCGATCAAATCTTCTGCCTTGGCCTTGCCATCCATGTAGGTCAGCAGGTTCGACAACTGCGTCCGCGCTTCCAGAAGCTTCCGCAGCGGCTCCACCTTCCGCGCCACCGCGGCCGGCGAAAAGTCGTCCATGCTCTCAAACGTCACTTCCACCGGTAGGTTCCCCTGTCCCGTCAACTTGTTCGGAACCTGGAACGCCACCCGCGGCTTCATGCTCTTCAACCGATCGTCAAAGTTGTCAACGTCGATCTCCAGGAACTTCCGCTGCTCCACACCCGGCAGCGGCTCCTTCGGATTCCCCGACAGGTCCGCCATCACGCCCATCACGAACGGCAAATTGATCTTCTTCTGCGCGCCGTAAATCTCCACGTCGTACTCGATCTGTACTCGCGGCGCGCGATTGCGCGCGATGAACTTTTGGCTGCTTGCTTTAGCCATAATGGCTCCTTGTAAAAGCGAAGTCCGGGGTCGCGGTCCCTATCTCAAGATGTGCAGGTGTGGCTTTCGCCAAGCCCATTCTAAATTCTGTTCCTGCATGGAGCAATATGATTTTGTCCTACTTCCGTTTACTATTTTCCCAAACAGTTCAGCTTCCCTCACCCGGAGCTCTGTTCCCCCGCCGGCTCCCCGGTAAATACCTCTATCTTCCCCATCGCCTCCGGCGCCAAATCCCTCATCAATGCCACAAAATCCATCGTCACCAGCTTCTTTGCCCGTTTCATGAATATCGGCACCGGGCTCGTCGGCTCGTACTGCTCGTAATAGTCGCAGATCTTGTCCAGCATCCGGATCACATCGTTCCGGCTCGTAATCTCCCCGCTGATCCCCGCCCCACGCGACACCACCCCTCCCCCGCCCGACGCCTCTTCCCCACTCCCCCCATCCACTGCCGGCGCACTCCCCAGCCCGCGCTTCCCCAACTGCTCTTCAATCACCTCCCCGATCTCCTTCAACACCCCCTTGATCGGCTGAAAATCCGGACTGCTCCCCGCGCCCACCTTCTCCCCCAGCCCCGCATCCAGCGCGTCCAGGTCCTCCCCGATCCCCTGCAAGAGCGCCTGCGTCGCCTGCAGATCCTCCGTCGTCGTGTCCTCAAACGCCGCATTGATGATGCTCATGTCGGGCGGCTTGACCTCTTCCCCCTCCGGCGCCGCCGGCGCCGCCACATCCCCCCGCGCCACCTGGATGTCCCGGAAGCTGAACTTCCCGATCCGCTGCTGCGAGTTCGTCAGGATCGCCTCGCGCAGCCGCAGCTTCGTCTTGTAAATGTCCGCCGCAGAATCCGCATCCTGCGCGTCCCCCACAAACCCCTTGAAAATGTTCACCCGCACCGTCGGGTCGTTGTTATCGTCCGGATCCAGCTTCGGATAAAACTGCTCCCACAGCCGCTCCACCATCCCGCGCAGCAGCGCCGCCCCGTCCTTGAACCCCGCCAGCCCGTCCTCTTTCAACAGCGATATCGACAGGATCATCCCCACCCGCACGTCCCGCGTCCGCTCCGACAGCTTCAACGCCGCCTCTTTCACCTCCCGCCACACCGGCTCCTCCGCCGGCTTCACCACGTCCCCCATCCGCGACTCCGGCGTCCCTCGCGCCAGCTTCTCCAGCTCAAAATACTCCGGATCGTACTCCACGTCCGCCCCCGCCGGCGCCTCTGCCGACACTTCCGCCAACAGCGGCTCTATCTCGATCACGCCCATGAACACTCCCTGACTTCTCGGACCAGCGGCCACTTCCCGACCGGTCGCGGCTCCTTGCCGCTGCGAAAAAAATGCTCTGTCGCGCCCTCTCTATCGGCCAATTCACCTCATCGCCGTGACGTTCTTCAGCGAATTCTCCTCAGCCGCCTCCGCCCGCGGAGACCCCGCCTCGTTCTGCTTCGCCGACTGCGTCACGCCCATAATCGCTGACAAAAACGCGTCGCTGCTCGCAATGTTCTGCGGCTGCACTTCCCGGAACAATACCCCCTTCGACAGGTTGAACTCCGTGTCCGTCAGTCCCAGCGACCGGATCTGCACCAGCAGCTCCCGCATCTGGTTCAGATAATCCAGCGCCGTCGCCATCTGCGCATCCGACTTCTTGCTCTCCAGGTACGCCCGCAATCCTTCCGGCGTCCCCTTCGGCTGGTCCGCCATGTACGCGTCCCACGCCAGCTCGAACGCCCCCTGGATCTTGTCGCTCCGCCGGCGCATCTGCGGATTCCCGTCCTTGTCCTTCACCACCTGCCCGTTCGCATCCACCACCGGCTCGAAGAACAGCTTCCGGTACACGCTCACCGTCGGCAGGATCGGCTCGTTCGGCAGCCGGTTCGCCGCCACTCGCATGTCCTTGTACGCCGGCGTCAGCGTCATCGGTATGTCGTTGTAAATCGCGTTCCCCAGCAGGTACGCCAGCAATTCATCCTTGTTCGCCGGACGCGCATTGACCCCCAGGTGCTGCAGGTCCTCCAGCATCGTCCCCGCCACCGTCGCCGCACGCTCCGGCTGCAGCGTTTGCACGTCGCGCGGCACGCTGCTCTGCAACGCAAACGCCGGGGCCGATCCGTCCGCCGGGGCGTACACCACCACCCCGTTCACGTCCAGCTGGTTCGGCGCCAGCGTCGTCACCTGGCTGAACGAGAAGAACTGCGCCGACGCCTGCGTCCCGTTCGCCCCCTGCGCCACCTGCGTCCCCGTCAAATGCAGCATCCCCGGGTTCTTCACGCTGAACCACACCTCGTTCTTGAAATTCAGCGGCAACGGGTTCGGCACGTTCTCGTGCGGTATCGTCAATTGCCCGTTCATCGTCACGTTCCCCCCCGCCACCACCCCCGTCGTCTGCGTGAACTTGTTCGGCGAATTCAAATTGTTCGGCAACGAAATGTTCCCGTGCGCCTGGAACGCAATCGGCCGGCCGCCCGAATCCACGTCAATGTCCCCCAGCACCGTCAAATCGCCCAGCGTGATGTTCCCCGTCGGCGACACGATCTTCAAATTCCCCCCGCCGTTCGGATTGAACACCGTCAGCGCCTCCCCATGCCCCATGAAGAACCCGCCCGCCCCCGTGTTGAACGTCAAATCACCGCCCTTGCTGTAAATCGTCGCCAGCACCTGGTCCGGCGCCTTCTGCCCGTCCGGCAGCGCGAACGACACCTTCCCCGCATTCACCGTCTGGCTCGTCCCGCCCAGCGGCGCAAACTGCACCGCCCCGCCGTTCACAATGTTCAACGTCGCGCCGCCCATGCTCACGTTCCCCGCGATCTTCATCGCGTGGTCCGTGTCGTTCGCAATCACCCCGTTCCCTTGCTTCGCCGTCTGCAGCGTCAACGTCCCGCCGCCCGTCCCATCCAATCCGCCGTTGATCAAAATCGAACCCGTCGATCCCGCCGGCACATGCCCCGTCGTCTGCAGTACCACATCGTGCGACAAGTTCACCGTCAGCTTCCCGCCGTACGTCTGGTCCCCCGACGTCGTCACGTTCTGCACCAGGCTCGCCGCCCCGCCCACGTTCAGCGACCCCACCGCCACTGTCCCGTTGAAAGTCCCCGCCCCCGTTACCTTGAGCAGCCCGCTCCCGTTCACGTTCTTGTTGAACGCCCCCGCCCCGTTCACCGTCAGGTTATGAATCCCCGCCACCGTCCCAAACACCCCGTTCCCATGCACCGTCACATCGTGCGAATTCCCCGTTAGCGTCCCCGTGAACGTCACCTGCGAACCCGTCAGCGAAGAATTCGACCCAAAGCTTGCCCCGCCCGTGAAAGTCTGCGAACTCGTCGTGGTGATGTTCGCACTATTGATCGTCGCCACGCCGCCCACCGCCAGGATGCCTCCCGACACCGTCCCATCAAACGTCGCCGCCTTCGTCACGATCAACGACCCGACGTTGCTAATCTGCGCGAAGACGCCGTTCCCAATCACCGACAGCGAATTCCCGCCGCCGGCAAGCGCTCCGCCAAACGTGATCGTCGTGCCCGTCAGCATCGCCGGAGTTGCGTTCGTGCCAAGCGTCGCGCCGCCCGTGTACGTCTGCGCCCCTACCGTCGTGATGTTCCCCGTGTTGATCACCGAGCTGCCATCCACCAGCACCGAGTTCGCCGTAACCGTCCCGCCGAATCCCGCCGTGCCGGTCACATGCAAATCACCGAGACCTGCGAGCGTCGCAAACACCCCGTTCCCGTGCACCGTCAGCCCGTGGGAATTCCCCGTCAGCGTGTTGCCGAACGTCACCGTCGCTGCCGTCAGCGAAGTCGTCGTCCCCAGCGTCGCCGCACCGGAATAAATCTGCGTCCCCGTCGTCGTGATGTTGGCGCTGTTGATCGCCGCCGCCCCATCCACCGTCACGTTGCCCGCCGACACCGCGCCGTCAAACGTCGCCGCGCCCGTGTCATGCAGCGTGCCCACCCCGCTCACCAGGTTGAACACCCCATTGCCCGACACCGTCAAATCATGCCCGTCGCCGATCAGCGAATTCCCGAACGTCACCGTCGAACCCGTCAGCGTCGCGGTCGTCCCCAGCGTCGCCGCCCCGTTGTACGTCTGCGTCCCCGTCGTCGTGATCACCCCCGTATTGATCGCACTCGCCCCATCCACCACCAGCGAGTTCGCCGACACCGCCCCGCCGAACGTCGCCCCGCCGGTCACATGCAACGCTCCAATATTGGAAACGCCCGCAAACACCCCGTTCCCGCCCACCGTCAAATCAAACCCGCCGCCCGCCAGCGCGTTCCCGAACGTCACCGTCGAACCCGTCAGCGTCGTCCCGGCGCCCAGCGTCGTCGTCCCGCTGTACGTCTGCGTCCCGCTCGTCGTGATCGCGTTCGTCGCAATCACCGCGCTCCCATCCACCAGCACCGAACCCGACGACGTCACAGCGCCGTTGAACTGCGCCGCACTCGTCACATGAATCGCCCCCGCCCCGTCAATCGCCCCGAACACCCCGCTCCCCGCCACGGTCAAATCACGCCCGTTCCCCGACACGCCCCCCGCGAGCGTCACCGAGCTCCCCGCCAGCGTCGTGCTCGTCCCCAGCACCGTCACCCCGATCACCGTCTGCGACCCGCTGCTCGTCACGCTGCCCGTGTTCACAATCTCGTTGCCATCCACCTGCAGCGTCCCGGTGTTCACCGTCCCGCCCAGCGTCGCATCCCGCAGCACGTGCAGCCCGCCCGTCCCCGACACCATCCCCAGCACCGCATCCTGCCCGATCGTCAAACTGTGCCCGTTCCCCGTCAGCGTATTCCCGATCGTCACCGTCGTCCCCGACAGCCCCGCATCGTTCGACAGCGACATCCCCCCGCTGTACGTCTGGATCCCGCTCGTCGTGATCGTCGGCGTCGCCACCGTCGCCAGCCCGCCCACGCTCACCGTCGCCGCATTCACCCCCCCGTTGAACGCCGCCGCCCCGCCCGTCTGCAGCGCCCCCGTCAACGCCACACCGGCGAAGCTCCCGTTCCCGTCCACCGTCGCCGCCCCTCCATTCAACGTCCCGCCAAAAGTCCCGTTCCCCGTCACATGCACCGTCCCCACCCCGCCCACCGCCGCGAACACACCATTCCCGTTCACCGTCAAATCATGCCCGTTCCCCGTCAGCGTCCCGTTGAACGTCGTCGTCGTCCCGCTGATCGACACACTCGTCCCCAGCGCCACCGCCGATCCAAACACGTTCGCCCCGCCTGTGCTCACAACATTCGCTCCCAGCGCCACGCTCCCCGTCCCGCCCTCCACAAAACCGCCGCTCCCCAGCGTCTGCACCCCGCTCACCGTCAGCACACCGTTGTGCGTGATGTTCTCGCCAGTCGCAAAAACCGTCGGCAAATTCAACGTTCCCACCGAATTCACCGTGACCGCCCCGAGCGGCACCCCCGCCGTCCCCACCGCGCCGCCGAACAAAATCGTCGACGTCCCCGCCGTCAGCGTCAAATTCTGCCCCCCCGCCGTCGTCCCGATCACCGACGCCCCGCCGCTGAACCCGAACGTGATGTTCGCCCCCGTCGTCCCCACCGTCGAAACGCTCGCACCCGTCCCCGCCAGTTGCACCTGCGAATTGAACGTCACCGTCTTGTTCGTCGTCTGGATCAGCCCCGACAACTGCGCAGTCCCGCCCGCACCCGTCCCGCCCACCGCCGATTCCACAAACGTCCCGCCAAACGTCCCGTTCGCCAGTGTCAGCACCCCCGTGTGCTGCATCGACACCGCGGCCGACCCGTTCTCCGCGAAGTTCGCCGACGCCAGCGAAATCCCGCCCGCCGATACCAGCGTGATGTTCCCCGTCGCGTTCGCCCCGAAACTCACCGCCGTCGTCCCCGACGTAATCCCCGCCGTCAGCCCGCTGTCCCCGATCACCAGGCTCGCCGTATGAATCGAGTCCAGCTCCCCGTTCGAAAGCCCCGCCCCCACCGACCCGTCCAGCAAAATCGCATGCGTCGGCGTCGCCGAAGTCAGCGTCACCGCCGGCGCCGTGATCGTCTGCGCCGGGTCCAGCACCCACCCATCCGCTTTCAGTGTAATAAACGAGCCGTCAGTGATGTTCGCCCCCGCCGTCGCCAACGTGTGCCCGCTCCCCGTCGTGAGGCTCGTCCCGTTCCCCCCGATCACATTCCCCGCCACCGTGATGTCGTTGCTACCCGTGAACGTCGTCGCAAACCCCGCATTCTGCGTGGAACCCAGGATCGTCAGCGCGCTCGCATCCAGGATGTTGATCACCCCCGACACGTTGTTCGTCACCGTGATCGCCGGGATCGAATTCGACGTGTTCGACAGCGACACCCCGCCCGTCGCCGTCAAACTCAGATTCCCCGTCGTTAGCGCCACGCCGCTCGAGATCGCCCCCGTCTGGTTCACGATGCTCGCCGTCGCTCCGCCCCCCGTCGTCGTCTGCGAGAATCCCGCCACCGTCAGCCCGCCCGCCGCGTTCGTCACAAACGCCAGGTGCGACGCCGACCCGTTCGTGTCCGCCACCGTCAGCGTCGCGAACGCATTGTTCGTGTTCGTCAGCGCCACATCCCCCGCCGAATTCACCGTCAGCCCCGCCCCGCGAATCCCCACCCCGTCCGCCAGCACCTGGTCCATCGTCGTCCCCGCCGTCAACGTCACGTTCCCGCCGGTCCCTGCATCCACCTGCTGCACATGCATTTCCCCCGTTGTCCGGAACTGCACATCCGCCGACACCGTGTTCCCCCCGCCCGCATCCTGCACCTGCAGCATCGCCAGCCCCGTCCCCAGGTCGTTCGACGGCTTCGTCAGCAGGATCGACGCCCCGCCCGCGCTCCGCGTCTGCACCGTCAGGTTCCCGCCCGCTACGAAAATCTGCGTAATCCCCTGCGTCACGTTCCCCCCCGCCACGATCGTCGCATTCCCCGCACCGATCGTGATCCCGTCAATCACCACGCCGGTCTGGTCCTTGAACACAAGATCCCCGGCCCCGGGCGAAACAACCGCCCGCAGCGTCCCCACCGTGATGCTGTTCGAATCCAGCGCCGTCCCCGACACCGACTCTGCATCCAGCAACCCCGCCGTCAGGCTCGAGTTCGTCCCGTTCATCGTCACCACCCCGCCCTCCCCCAGCAGGGTGATATTCCCGTTCCCCGTCAGCACGCTCGACGTGTTCAGCGTCACGTTCTCCGCCGAATCCAGTTTCACCGCCCCGCCCGTCGCCGACACCGTCGAGCTGTTCAACGTCAGATTCCCCGCCGCCGTCAGGTTCGCCGTCCCGCTCCCCACCGTCACGTTCGCCGAAGTCAGCGTCAGGTTCCCCGCCGCCTCCAATTTCGCCGTCCCGCCCGCCGTAAACACGTTCCCGTTGTTCAACACCATGTCCCCGACCGTCCCCGTCACCAAATCAATCTCCCCGCTCGTCGTCGAGCTCACCGTCGCCCCATTGTCCACCGTCAAATCCCCGTTGTTCGCCGTCAGCGTGAAATTCCCCGCCACCGCAATATCCGCCGACACCGTCAGCGGGCTGTGCGTCTCGATGAACCCATCCCCGTTCCCCCCCGTCGGATTTACCACCCCGTTCACCGTCAACCCGCCCGTGTTCGACACATACACCGTCCCCACCCCGCTCACCCCATCCAGGAACGACACCTGCGTCGTCAGCGGATTCGCATGCGTCCCGATGTCCCCCGCCACGTTCGTAAACGCCACCGTCCCGTTCGTCCCCCCGATCACCACCGCCGGCCCGGACGTCCCGTTCACCACCCCGCCCACCCCGTCAAACGTCAACGTCCTGTCATTCGCCAGCGTCAGCGTCCCCCCGCCCGTAAACGTCACCCCCCCGCTCGTCTGCAACGTCAAGTCGTACGCCGCCAGGTGCAGGTCCGCCGTCCCCACCGTGATCCCCCCGATCACCCCGCTCCCCCCCAGCACCACCGTGTGCGCCGTCGAACCCGCCAGCAGCGCCGGATCAATATTCAACGCCCCGCCCACCACCGACCCCGACAAATTGATCCCCCGCCCATTCGTGAACGGCTTAATCTGCAGCGTCCCGCTCGTCCCATCCGCCAAAAGCGCCCCGCCCGTCACCGTCAAATCATCCGCGCTCAACGTGATCGACTGCGCCGTAATGTTGTGCGCAATCGTCGTCGTCCCCCCCGGCGTGATCGCATTCAGCACCAGCACATCCCCCGCCGCACTGAAATTCCCCGTCATCCCGAACACCGGCGCCGTCAGCGTCACCGTCTGCCCCGCCGTGTCCGTCACATGCACAATCCCCAGATCCAGCGTCCCCGTCGCGTTCGCCAGCGTGATATCCGCCCCGCTCCCCGTCAGCGACAAATTCGACCCCGCCGTCACATTCGCCACGTTGATCCCCGCCGCCGACACCAGCGACACATTCGCCGCATTGATGCTCCCCGTCGTCCCGGTAATCCCGCCCGTCGTGGACGTCAGCACCACCGTCGCCCCCGCATCATTCACCAGCGAGTTCGTCAGCGCAATCGTCGGCGCCGCCAGGCTCAGCGTCTTCCCGCTCCCCAGCGTCACCGCGACGTTCGTCGTATCAATCCCATGCGCATCCGTCACAAAAATATTCCCGCCCGCCGCCGACAGCACCAGGTCCGCCGTCGCACTCCCCGACACCGTCTGCACGCTCGACCCCGACGCCCCGATATTCCCCGTATCCGCCGTCAACGTCACAATCCCCCCCGTCACCGTCCCGCCCCCATTGGTGATATTCGTCGCCGCGCGCACCGTCGCATTCGCCGTCCCCGCGGTCACCGCCCCGCTCACCGACACCGCCCCCGTCGTGTCACGCAACGAAAGATCATTCCCATTGCTCGTCACATTCCCCGCCGCAAACCCGCCCGCATTCCCGAACGTCACCGTCCCGTTCGCCGTCCCGTTCAGCGTCCCCACCCCGTTCCCCGTCAGATTAATCGTCGTCGCCGCACTCAGGTTCAACGTCGTCGCCGTCACCCCGCCCGTCCCCGAAATCCCGCCCGTCGTCGACGTTAGCCCCACCGTCCCGCCCGTCAGCCCCGCATTCACCGCCACCGTCGTCCCCGTCAGCGACAGATCATCCGCCGCCGTCCCGAACGCCCCGCTCACCGTCAACGCCCCGCCCGCCGTCAGCGACACCAGTTGTCCCGACCCCGCATCCGTCGTCACCGCCACCGTCCCCAAATCCAGCGCCCCGCCCGTCGACACCACGATGTCCCCCGCGCCCCCCGCCCCGCCCGTCACCAGCGTCACGTTACCCGCCGTCGACACTTTCACCGGCAAGCCGCCCTGCCCGATCCCCCCGTTCGCCGACGTGATCGACACGTTGTTCCCGCTCACAACCCCGCCCGCATGATCCCACACATTCAGGCTCCCCGACAGCGTCGCGTTCCCCGCCGTCGCCGTGAAATCCTCATCCATGATGAGCGTCCCGCCCGTCGCCGTCACCACGCCCCCGGTCACGCTCCCGCCCGAAACAATCAGATTCGCCGCCGCCGTCAGGTTCGCCAGCCCCGTCGCCGTCACGGTCCCCGACCCCGTCATGCTCCCGTTCGTCGCCGTCAGCGTCACGTTTCCCCCGCTTATCGTAAAGCTCCCCATCGTCACATCCCCGTTCGCCGTCACCGTCACGTTCCCCGCCCCGGTCGCCGTGTAGTTCTCCGAAATCGTCACGTTCCCGCCCGTCGAGGTCACGTTCACCGCCCCGCCGCTCAGCGACCCGCCCGCCGCCGAGATATCTCCG
Organism: Phycisphaerae bacterium; assembly: GCA_051955985.1. Taxonomy (GTDB): domain Bacteria; phylum Planctomycetota; class Phycisphaerae; order WQYP01; family WQYP01; genus DATKPA01. Next base: position 44,153 of record JBQCGD010000017.1, read on the forward strand.
CCCGCCGTCAAATTCGCATTCCCCGTCGCCGTGATGTTCGCCCCGCCCGAAATCGCCCCGCCCGTCGCCGTCAGCACCACGTTCGTCCCGCTGATCGTCCCCGCCGTTGTCGTGATGTTCGTCGCCGCCGTCAGCGTCGCATCCCCCGCGCCCGCCGTCACGTTCCCCGTCCCCAGGATCGACCCCGTCGTCGCCGCCAGCGTCACGTTCGCCCCGCTCACCGTCGCCGAATTCGTCAGGTCCGTATGTCCCGTCAAACTCACGTTCCCCGCGCCCGCCGTCACGTTCCCCGTCACGCTCAACGCCCCCGTCGAATCCGACAGCGTGATGTCATTCCCGTTGCTGTTCGCCCCCTTCACCGTCAGCCCGCCGCCGTTCACAAAAGTCATCGCCCCGTGCGAAGTCCCCGTGAACGTGTTCACCTGCCCGCCCGTCAGATTCAGCGTCGTCCCCGCCGTCCCCGTCAAGTTCCCCGCCGTCACGTTCGCCCCCGAAATCGCCAGCCCCGCCCCGAGGCTCATGTTCCCGCCGCTCGCCGACGCCGACGCCCCGCCCAGCGTCACGTTCCCGTTCGCCGACACCAGCGACGCCCCACCCGACGAAATCGTCGTGCTCGCCGTCTGCGAAATGTCCCCGTCCGCCGACACCACCAGCGCCGTGCTCGCGCTGATGTTCCCCAGCGTCACCGCCCCGGACGCCCCCGCATTCGATGTCACGCTCACGTTCGTCCCCGAAATCCCCGCCGTCACGATCCCCCCGCCCGACGCCAGCGTCACGAACCCCGACGCCCCGCTCCCCGCCGTCAAATTCCCCGTCAGATTAATATTCCCGCTCTGCGTCAGCGTGATATTGTTCGCCCCGATCACCCCGCTCGACAGCGAAAAATTCGCCCCCGCGCACGAGAAAACCCCCGTCCCCAGCGTGATCGTCGTCGTGATCGACTCATCCCCTGTGCTGATCAACTGCAGCGTGTTGTTGTTCCCCGTCACCGGCGCGCTGATCCCGATGTTCCCCCCATTGAGCACCGTCGTGCCCCCCAGCGTCGAATTGCTCCCCAGCGAAATGTTCCCCGCGCTCTGGAACGTCCCCGACATCGTCACCGTCTTCCCCGCCCCGCTCGTCGTCCACGAATCCGCGATCACCGTCCCGTTCGCGTTCATCGTCAGGTTCCCCGTCACCGACACCGCCCCCGTGTACGTCCCCGCGTTGATCGTCAGCACCGCCCCCGCCGTCGTCGCCAGGTTCACCCCGTCCTGGATCTTCGCCGCCGTGTTCGTCACGTGCACCGCCGTCACCGTCCCGCCCGGTGTGATCGTCCCCGTGAACACATCCCCCAGGTTGATCGTCGGCGCATCCAGCGTCAGCGTCTTCGTCCCCGTATTAATGTGCGTCCCGCTCGTGCCGATCGTGATAAAGCTCGACGCCGCCAGCGTCACGTCCGATGCCCCGCCGCCCGACATCAACCCGTTGAGCGCCCCCGACGTGATGATGCTGTTCCGCCCGTTCTGCTTGCTCACCGCATCCAGGTCATTGGCATTGTTGATATCGTCCCCCGTCGTCCCGTTCCCGTTGATGTCCGGATTCGCATCCTGGATCGTGATCGAAATCGGATCCAGCAAAAGCTGCCCACCGCCCATGTCCACCGTCACCGGGTTAAAGTTCAGCACCCCATGGCTCGACACCTCCGCGCTCCCACCTCCGCCCCCCGCGCCCCCACCCGCGCCCTTTGCCGAAATCGACCCCGCAAAAACCGTCTCCCCCTCCGACCACACCACCACCGTCCCGCCATTCCCCGTCCCCGTCGCATCCGCCTTCACCGCCCCCGTCACCACCGTCTTCTCCGACCTCGGCAACTCCCCTTTCCCATGCCAGTCCCCGCCAATCCGCACATCCCCCCCGCCCGCCGCCCCCGACGCATCCACCGTCCCGTACACCCCCACCTTCGCCCCCATCATCTCCACCCGCCCCCCCCTTCCCATCCACGCTCGACGCATCCACCCTCCCCGTCGACACATTCGTCCCCTTCCCCGAATTCATTGTCACCCGCTGCGCCGCCACCGTCCCCGAGTTGTAAATCCCCGCCGCAAACAAATCCCCCGCCCCCACCACCACCAGCCCCCCCCCGCCGCGCCCCGCCGCCCCGGGCCCCCGCGCCCCGCCCCCCCCCCCGGCCGCGGGGGCGCGGGGGGGCGGGGGCGGGGGGGGGGGGGGGGGGGGGGGGGGGATGTGCGGATTGGCGGGGACTGGCATGGGAAAGGG
>JBQCGD010000018.1:0-5172 GCA_051955985.1 Phycisphaerae bacterium
GGCAACAACAACAACGCCTCCCTCTCCGGCTCCACCTCCTTCTCCCCCGGCGTCTCCGGAAACGCCATCAGCTTTAGCGGCGGCTTCGCACAACTCCCCAACAACATCACCTCCTCCCTCTCCGACTTCACCATCGCCGCATGGGTCAACATCTCTTCGCTTGCTAACTGGGAACGCATCTTCGACTTCGGCTCCGGCACCTCCAAAAACATGTTCCTCACCCCCGACGCCGGCGGCTCCAACAACCTCCGCTTCGCCATCACCAACAACGGCAACAACAACGAACAACAACTCAACGGCCCTGCACTCAACACCAACACCTGGTACCACATCGCCGTCACCCTCTCCGGCACAACCGCCACCCTCTATCTCAACGGCCAGCCCATCAACACCAACAACAACATGACCCTCCATCCCTCCAGCCTCGGCAACACCACCCAGAATTACCTCGCCAAATCCCAGTACCCCGACCCCGCCTTCTCCGGCTCAATCGACGACTTCCGCCTCTACCCCCTCGCCCTGAACGCCCAACAAATCCTCGAACTGGCAACCCCCACCGTCATCACCCCCGCAAACACCCCCACGCCCAACACCCTCACCAACACCGCCAACCTCTCCATCCTCGCCACCGACGTCACCGCCGGCGAGCCCGCCCTGATCTACACTTGGTCCACCCTCGGCACCCCGCCCGCCCCCGTCACCTTCTCCGACAATGCCACCAACTCCGCCAAAAACACAACCGCCACCTTCTCCAAGTCCGGCCACTACACCCTGCAAGTCTCCATCACCAACCCCCTCACCACCCTCACCACCACCAGCACCATGACCCTCAACGTCCTCCCCGGCGACGCCAACCAGGACAACAAGATCGACCTCACCGACCTCTCCATCGTCCTCAACAACTTCGGCAAACAATCCCCCCTCTGGACCGACGGCAACTTCGACGGCGCCCCCACCATCAACCTCACCGACCTCTCCTTCGTCCTCAACAACTTCGGCGCCTCCCTCCCCGCCCCCGCCATAACCCCCACCCTCATCACCACCACCTCCACCCCCACCACCCAATCCCCAACCCCCACGCCCGCCCCGACAACACTCCCACCCACCACGCCACCCACAACAACAAACGACATCACGACAACAACAGTTACCACCGATATCACCCCCATTCTCCCCCTCACCACCCCCGCCCCCCTCCATCCACCCACGCACCACCCCAAACCCAAACCCCACCCCAAGCAAAAACCCGCACACACAAAAACCACCCACCCCAAACCACACTTCACCTGGAACCCCAAATACCGCTCCCGCTAACACAAAAACCACCAAGCCCACGGCTTCCACGCCGTGGGGATTTTGGACTCTCGCCGCGCACCTCCATCCTCCCGTTTCTCCACGGTCCCGTTCGTCATTCGAATTTCCTCATTTATAATCCCATGATGCTCCCCATCACCATCCTCGCCGGCGGCCGCTCCTCCCGCATGGGCTCCGACAAAGCCCTCCTCCAATTCCAAAACCACTCCCTCCTCGAACGCACCGCCCACCTCGCCTCCCATCTCACCAAAAAAATCCTCATCCTCGGCCGCCCCCAACCCCAAAACTGGCCCACAAACCTCCCCGCCCAATTCGAAGAAGACCCCCCGCACGAAAAACACCACGGCCCCATGCCCGCCATCCGCCACGCACTCCAACTCCTCCAATCCGAAACCCTCCTCCTCCCCATCGACATGCCCCTCCTCACCAAAGAACTCCTCCAATCCCTCCTCACCACCCACACCACAAAAATCCCCACACCCCTCGCCACCCTCACCACCCACCAAAACCGCGCCGAGCCCCTCCTCGCCATCTACACCCCCGCCATCCTCCCACACTTCAACACCTGGATCGCCCAGCAAAAACTCTCCCTCCAACGATGTCTCACCCTCCCCAACATCCAAACCTTCCCCATCCCCGCCGAACTCGCCAACCAACTCCTCAACCTCAACGACCCCGCCTCCCTCACCCACCTCCACTCCCTCCTCAACCCCCCCTGACGCCCGTCGCCCGCAGGCGACGCGGGCACCACGCCCAACCGCCGCCACTCTCAAACAACAACTCAAAATCCCCAAAAAATCCGCGATATCTCCAACAAAAAAGCGAGGAAACAAAAATGCCCCCTCTCCAAAAACTCCTCCCCGCAACCCTCCTCCTCTCCCTCGCCGCCACCACCGCCCCCTCCACCCAACCCACACCCCCGCGCCAAATCACCCTCCACGCCTCCGCCCCCCAATCCCCCCTCAACCACGCATTCAACTTCTCCGTCGGCTCCGACCGCGCCCTCATCCTCCTCCGCCCCGACCTCCAACGCGACCTCCGCTTCCTCCAGCAAAACTGCGGCTTCCGCTACATGCGCTTCCACGGCCTACTCAACGAAGAAATGCACCTCGTCCAAACTTCCCCCACCGGCGAACTCACTTACAACTGGACAAACCTCGACCAACTCTACGACTTCCTCCTCTCCCTCCACATCAAACCCATCGTCGAACTCGGCTTCATGCCCGAACCCCTCGCCTCCGGCAAACAAACCGTCTTCTGGTGGAAAGGCAACGTCACCGCCCCAAAGTCCTACGACCAATGGTCCCAATTCATCCACGACCTCACACAGCACCTCACCACCCGCTACGGCCACGACGAAGTCCGCTCCTGGTTCTTCGAAGTCTGGAACGAACCCAACCTCGACGGCTTCTGGCCCGCCGGCAAAAACCCCTACTTCCAACTCTACCAGGCCTCCGCCAACGCCATCAAAAAAATCGACCCCGCATACAAAGTCGGCGGCCCCGCCACCGCCGGCTGCGCCTGGATCAAGGACACCCTCGACTTCTGCAACCAAACCCACACCCCCATCGACTTCATCTCCACCCACACCTACGGCACCATGGAAGGCTTCCTCGACGAAAAAGGCAAAGGCCACACCACCCTCGACCCCAGCCCCACCTCCGTCATCCAGGACCTCCCCCCGGTCCTCCAAACCATCCACAACTCCCCCTTCCCCAACCTCCCACTCCTCATCACCGAATGGGGCCCCTCCTACTCCCCACGCGACCCCATCCACGACTCCTACATCGCCGCCCCCTGGATCCTTGAGCGCCTCCGCCGACTCCCCACCGGCGTCACCGCCATGTCCTACTGGGCCTTCTCCGACAACTTCGAAGAACCCGGACCCCCCAACCAACCCTTCCACGGCGGCTTCGGCCTCCTCACCTCCGACGGACTCCCCAAACCCGCCTTCTTCGCCTACCAATTCCTCAACCACCTCGGCCCCACCGAACTCCACTCCAACGACCCCAACGCCTTCGCCTGCACCGACAACCACAACAACTTCCAACTCCTCTTCTGGGACTACCACCAACCCACCCAGGACGCCCCCGACAACCCCTTCTACACCCGCGACCTCCCCGCCCAACCCCTCCCCCCCGCCCACCTCCCCCTCACCCACTTCCCCCCCGGCACCTACACCCTCCAAACCACCCGCGTCGGCTACCACCACAACGACCTCTACGACGCCTACCTCTCCCTCCACTCCCCCAAAGGCCGCCCCGACCACCCCCAACTCCTCCCCAAAGAAATCCTCGAAAAACTCCGCCCCCTCTGCAACGGCACCCCCGAAACCAGGCAAATCACCATTGCCCCCAACACCCCCTTCGCCCTCGACCTCCCAATGAACGAAAACAACGTCTACTTCCTCACCCTCTCCCCCTGACGCCCGTCGCCCGCAGGCGACGTGGGCACCGTCTTGACGAGCAGGCACTCCCGAATACCAACTCCTAATGCCAAAAAATCTGTGTAATCTGTGGACAATCCCCCTCACACCCGCCAAAACCTCACCCCCATGTAAGGCTTGCCGCTCAACAAAACCCGCGCCTTCCCCGAAAACTCCCCCTCCACCTTCTCCACCCTCATCCCCCACGGATCAATCAACTCCGCCCGATACTTCGCATTCGCCGGCAACGGAAAATCCCAATACAACGGCTGGTGAAAATCAAAATAAAACAAAAACGCCTCCCCCTTCCCACGCTCCGCCCCCGGATAATACACCGGCTCCACCGCCGAAAACCCAATCACCCCGCCCCCCGCGCCCGCCGTCTCCTCCACAATCCGCCGCAAAAACGCCAACCGCTCCGCACTCGTCCCCTTCAACTTCCCCCCATGCGACCACCACAACACCGCCCCCTCCTTCTCAATCTCCCCCTCGCTCACATAAGTCTCCCCATGCCCCCCGTAACACCCCGCACACACGCACAACCAGAACCGCCGCACCATCTCCTCCCCCGACAAATTCCCCCACCGCGAATTGATATTCCCCTCATACATCATCTCATCAAACACCACCGGCTTCCGCCACGTCGCCCGCCACCCCGCCGCCTTCTCAAATGAATAATCCTGCACCCCCGCATGCGTGCACCACACCCGCGAATAGTCATACGGCCCCCGCGAATAATGAATCGACCGCAAATGCCCGTACGGATCATTCTCCGTCACCACCCCCGCAATCCGATCCCAATCCCCATTCGTCTTGTGCTTCATCAAATCAAACTCATTCGCCAGCGACCACCACACATTCCGATACGCCCCAAACCGCGCCATCACATACTTCAAATACCGATCATCCACCTCCGCCGGCATCTCCGAAAACCCCCACTTGTCGTACGGATGAAACAAAATCAAATCCGCCTCCACCCCAATGGATCTCAAATCCAATATCCGCTTCTCAAAGTGCCGGAAAAATTCCACATCAAACCGCGCGTAATCGTTCTTCCCCCCATCCCGCACAAACGGCACCCGCGCCGGCTCCCCACGGTTGTACTGATACCACTTCGGAAACACACACATCCGTATCTTGTTAAACGGCCCCCCCTTCAACGTCCGCAACGTCTCCTCCTGCAACTCCTCCGGCTGATACACCCACGCATAACACGTCGTCCCAAACGGAAAATACGCCGTCCCATCCCCATACCCAAAATGATAAGTATCCCGCACCCCCACCGGCCCAGGATTCCCACCACGCGCTTCCACCACCTCAAAGCCCCCCCCCGTCCCGGGCCCCGCCCCCCCCAGGGGCTCCGGCCCACCACCCCCAAGCCCCCCCCCCGCCCGCCCACGCCGAGCCGGCGACGCGCCCCGGCCGGCCGGCCG
>JBQCGD010000019.1:0-34118 GCA_051955985.1 Phycisphaerae bacterium
CCCCCCATCACTGAACACTCCACCCCCGCCACGGGTAGTAACTCCCCCGACAGCCCCCGCTCAGCCCCCGCCCAGCCGACCCCCAGCCCCCCCCCACCACCCCTCCACCACCCCTCCAACGCGCCGCCAAATCGTTCCTCAACCGTTCCCAAACACTGCAAATTCCGTCCAAAACGGTACCAAAACCGTTCCCATCCCCTCCCAAAACACCTCCAAACCCTCCCGCCCATGAACCAAAATCCGCCGAACCCCCACCCAAAACCCGCCGCCCCCCTCCCGCCCCCCACCCACCCTCCCCGCGCGAATGCACTTTCCCGCCCCCTGGAATTCACAATTTTAAATTCTAACTGGTTAATACTTAACTTGTCGAAATTATTGCGGGTTCGATCACTCTCCGTCGCGATCTTCTGCGAGGCGATCGGAGAGGCTTCTGAAAAAGCCCCGTCCAGAGCGCAGAGATATTGAGGAGCTTGTTATGTTTGCCACGATCACCAAGATGAAAGTCCTTGCTGCTGCAGCAGTTGCCGCCACCGGCATCGCCGCCGGCGCCCCCACCGCCAGCGCCCATGACCACTTCAGCTTCGGCATTTCCTTCGGCACCCCGGTCTACACCCCCGCCCCCGTCTACACCGCCCCAGCCCCCGTCTACGCCCCCGCCCCCGTCTATACCACCCCCGCCTGCCCCGCACCGGTTGTCGTAGCCCCCGCTCCCACAGTGGTTTATCAACCCGCCCCCGTCGTCGTCTACCGCCCCGCCCCCGTCTACTACCACGCCGGCTGGGGCCACGGCTGGGAACACCGCGGCTGGGATCACCGCGGCGGCGGGGAACATCACTGGCGCCGCTGATCGAACAAGGCTAAACAACTGGGAAATCATAACTTAAACACCTGGATTCTCCCCCCAAAACAGGCTCGGATACCTCCCGTCCGAGCCTGCTGCTTTTTTGCTTCCATGTCAAAAGCGAATCCCCTATAACGCCCCCATGCTCAACCGCCACGCACTTCTCGCCGCCATTCTCTTATTCCTTTCCAAACAAGCACTTGCGGAAGAACCCGCCATCCAGCCGCCCCCCGCCGACGGCCCCTACTCCCTCGTCTGGTCCGACGAATTCAACACCGACGGCCCCCTGAACCCGAACGATTGGAACTACGAAAAAGGCTTCGTCCGAAATCAGGAACTCCAGTGGTACCAAGAAGATAACGCCATCTGCCACAACGGCTTCCTGGTCATCCTAGCCCGCCGGGAACACAAACCCAACCCGCGCTACACTCCCGGCTCCAAGGACTGGCGCACCAGCCGCGAATTCATCGAGTACACCTCCGCAAGCGTAAACACTGCCCACAAACACACTTACCAGTACGGCCGATTCGAAATCCGCGCCCGCATCAACACCGACGCAGGCTCCTGGCCGGCGTTCTGGACGCTCGGAACCCACGGTGGCTGGCCAAGTAACGGCGAAATCGACATCATGGAGTACTACCGCCGCATGCTCCTCGCGAACATCGCCTGGCGAGGCGCTGCAACTACTGAAGGCCCCGCAACTTGGAACTCGGTCCGCACCCCCCTCTCGAAGCTCGGGCCCGACTGGTCCAGCCAGTTTCATGTCTGGCGGATGGACTGGGACGAGAACAGCATTAAACTCTTCTGTGATAACAAGTTACTAAACACCCAGGACCTCTCGAAGACGCTCAACGATCCAAAGGTCCAAGGCCGTCGCCAGGCCCCGCAAAACCCCTTCCACCAACCGCACTATCTCCTTTTGAATCAAGCAGTTGGCGGCCAGCAGGGCGGCGATCCTTCCAAGACCGCCTTCCCGATCCGCTACGAAATCGACTACCTCCGCGTCTATCAGACGGCGGGGGAGCGTCAGGCCGGCGGCTCGACGCCGTAGGCTTCTGGTACATTTCGGGTAGGTGAGGGGCTGCTGCGGGTACACTCCAGGTGGGGAAAAGGTACTGTTTTGGAACGGAAAGGTGCGGAATTTACACGCATCTGGAGCGTAATCGTCGCCAGTGGGACTCTTTTTGAGAGGAAATTGCGATGCGTTTGGATGGCAAAGTGGCGTTAATCACAGGTGCGAATAGCGGCATTGGTCGGGGCATTGCGGAAAAATTCGCAAAAGAGGGGGCGGACGTTGCCGTCAATTACCTCCCCGGCGGCCACCGCGCCCAAGACGCCCAGGCCGAGGTCGCGGCTTTTCCGACCGAGTCGCTGGCCGTGCCCGGCGACGTGAGCAAGCGGCCGGACGTCGAGAAGATGGTCGCGGATGTGGTGGCGAAGTTCGGGCGGCTGGACATCGTGGTGAACAATGCGGGGATCGAGATCAAGAAGCCGTTTCTGGAAGTGACGGATGACGAGTGGAACCTGGTCTTGAAGGTGAACCTGTTTGGGTCGTACCTGGTGAGCCAGGTGGCGGGGAAGCAGATGGTGAAGCAGGGTGGGGGCGGGAAGATGATTTTTATTTCGAGTGTGCATGAGGATATCCCGTTTCCGGGGTACACGGCGTACTGCGCGAGCAAGGGGGCGATCCGGATGATGATGCGGAATTTGGCGATGGAGCTGGCGCCTTACAAGATCAATGTGAACAACATTGCGCCGGGGGCGATTGCGACGCCGATCAACAAGAGTGTGCTGGAGAATCCGGTGGCGTTGAAGGATGCGGTGTCGGAGATTCCGTGGGGGCGGTTTGGGACACCGGACGAGGTGGCGGCGGTGGCGCTGTTTTTGGCGAGTTCGGAGTCGGAGTATGTGACGGGGAGTACTTATTATGTGGATGGGGGGTTGACGCAGCAGGTGACGAAGTATTGAGGGGGGACGGAAACACGAAGAGCACGAAGGCACAAAGGACCACGAAGAGGGCCGGGAGAGCGAGGGGGAGATGCGCGTGGAGCATCGATCTTTACGGCGTGGTTAGAAACCACAGAGCCGCAGAGGGCGCAGAGACGCACAGAGGACGTGGGGAATTGACTCCTGGCTGCTTAGTCGATTCCATGCGCGCTGGGAAACTGGCTGCTTTCTCGCCGCGCCTCGTGTCATTCGCTTGCTAACTTATCCCAGAGGAGCGTGCGAACGTCCATTTTTTCGACGGTTTCTTGGTCGGTCTTTCGCAACATCGCGCGAATACCCATCCTATGCTTAGGGTTTATAAACCTATACGCATCCTGTTTCGGCGTACGCCTGATAAGCGGATGCGGGAGTTTGGCGAGGTAATCCAATATTTGCGGAATGTTTAGTTCAATGTCGACTGTGGACATGGGAAATTCCTGCCGAACTGCCCCCTCTATGTCGGAATAGGTAAAGTCCTCGCCATCGAATTGTCCGAGCGCGTAGAGCGTTTGGTTTCTACGACCGACTGAGGTTTCTCGAGAATTCATCATCGCTTCTACAGCTACGTAACTGCTCTCCAAGGAAGTCTGCAACCATTGCCTGTCGGCTAAGATTAGATCGTCATCGCAAATTGTGCGCTCGCGTTCCTCTACGATGTTCGCCAGTTCCAGACAGTATTCATGGAGTTGCTGAGGGATGCGGTCCGTTACCCAGCTTATGTGCTTGATTACATCCTCCCTTCTTCCAACAGTTCGATATTTCAACTCCCCGAACAATCCACGAACTATAAAATCTTGCGCTTGTGAATTGGTTAGTCGTGCAACTTCTGGTATTTCGGAGATTCGATTGGCGACCGTGGTTAGGTTCGGAATACGGCTGAAATACCTCTTTACGTCGTCTGGGACACCGACTACGAGCATCTTGACCTTGTATTGGGCGTACCGTGCGTCATCTAATAGCGTTATTAAATCAGCCAGCTCGGTCATGAATTCTTGATTTTCAAAGACCCGTTCGAGATTGTCGAGAACCAAACAAGCTTGTCGGGTTCCCGCTCGATGTCGCAGTAACTCCAGGCAAGCTTCGAATGGCTCTTTCGATTTGATAACATAATGTCCGGTGTGCCCGACGCCCGCGCCCAAGCCGGGTATTCCAATATCGGCTTTCTTCGATTCGTCGTATCCAATCTTGACAACCGGGTTACTTTTTTCGACGAGGCTCTGCAATTCGGCGGCAATCGACTTCAGTCGGGAAGCGTTTGCGAGGTTTGCGGTCATCACCTCAACGTTTTGGTTGGTAAAGACCCGCTTGTACAACCATGACTTACCAGTACCGCTTTCACCATGAATTATGATATTCATGGTTCCGAGTAGCGCGTTTCGCAGCGCCTTCTCGAGATCCGGTCGATGAATATACATTGCGTCGTTGACATCTGCCGACCTTGGCGTAAACACTTCCGCTGGCTTTTTCACGCTGAGACCTTTCCCGCGACGAGAGGAGACTGCCTCAGTATAACTGCAACGAACTGAGGATGCCGGCAAATTTCCTGACTCGCTATACATCGACGCGGCCGCGATGGCATTCGTTGCGCCCGGATTGGAGGAATTCTTGGAACTCGGTCCGGAAGGGGACGGACCATTGCGGCCCATTCGACCTTCAGGGGACGCGTTGCGGCTGCGGCCGCCGGCTTTCGATGGCACCAGAATTTCACGGGGATCGGACGCTCGGCGGGGCGCGAATTGCCCCGCGCTGCCCGAGGCGGCGGGCGTCGGGGCGTAGATCCTGGGATCGTGAGGTCTAATTGGGGGAAAGGTGTCGCGACGAAGCAAGCAGCGATCGGGCCTTTGGCCGGAGTGTGAAGGCGTAATGCTGGGACCGGAGGCCCGGGCGGGGAGCGACTTAGCCGACGGGGGCGTCGGGAAGAAGTTGAGGCGTGCAATCCCACATAGGTGGCTGGTCATGGTCCATTTGCGCGGTTATTCGCACAACGTGTTCAGTTCGGCGGGCGCGCTGTTGTTTAGTCTATAAACCGCGCGGTGATGCGGTCAACGAAAATGACAGCGTTTGTGGCCGGGAGGAAAACGTTGTCGAAGGGTGCATGAGGAGATGATAGCGGAAAGTTGTGGTGCACGCAGTGGCGGGAGATGGACGATCGCCCCTTCGGGGCACAAACGGATTTTTTGATTGCTCGTTTCCAGGGTTCCCGTTGGTCACCCCTGGCTATGAACGAACGCCGCGTTGCGGCTATGTTAACGTCGCCGCGCTGCGGCTCTGAGCGTCGCGTTGCGACGGCGCTAAAAGCGGGAGGTGGATCGAGGGGGTGCGATTTGTGATATGTATGGTTCGCGACGACGCAAGCGTTGGTGACAGTTGTTGGCCGCGTGCGTGGGGAAGGGTTGTGGCGGGGGTGGCGCTTCCCTCACCGGCGCTTACGCTACGGGTTCCCTTGGGGGATGGCGTGTAGGGGTCGGCGGCCGTGTGGGGAGCATGTATTATGTGCATGGGAGTGTCGCGGCACGTGTTTTATTGGGAGTGACTATGAACGGCGGACGTTGGTTGGTGCAGTCGGGTGTGGTGGCGTTGATGGCGGCGGTGGGGTTGCCGAGTGCTCGTGCGGTGAATCCGATTGTGCAGACGTTGTATACGACGGATCCGGCGCCGATGGTTTGGCGGGATACGGTTTATGTGTATACGGGGCATGATGAGGAGGGGGCGAGGAATTATGTGATGAAGGATTGGCGGTGTTATTCGTCGACGGACATGGTGAACTGGACGGATCATGGGGTGGTGCTGTCGTTGAAAGATTTTTCGTGGGTGAAGTCGGATGCGTGGGCGGGGCAGTGTATTGAGCGGGAGGGGAAGTTTTATTATTACGTGCCGGTGACGCAGAAGTCGGGGGGTGGGTCGATTGGGGTGGCGGTTTCGGAGAGTCCGACGGGGCCGTTTCGGGATGCGTTGGGGAAGCCGCTGGTGAAGACGGGGTTGGGAGATATTGATCCGACGGTGTTTATTGATAGGGACGGGCAGGCGTATTTGTATTGGGGGAATCCGCATTTGTTTTATGTGAAGTTGAATAAGGATATGGTTTCGTTTGATACGTCGATCGGGTGGAAGGGGGTGGTGGAGGTGCCGTTGACGCATGAGGGGTTTGGTGTGGGGAATGGGAGGAGCTGGATACCGCGGGCGACGTTGTATGAGGAGGGGCCGTGGTTTTACCGGCGCGGGGATTTGTATTACATGTTGTTTTCGGCGGGCGGGTTGCCGGAGAATATTTGTTATGCAACGAGCGCGGGGGCGGAGGGGCCGTGGCGTTTTCGGGGGGTGATCATGCCGACGGAGGGGAAGAGTTCGACGAATCATTGCGGGGTGATTGATTACAAGGGGCACTCGTATTTTTTCTATCACAACGATGGGTTGCCTGGGGGAGGGAGTTTTGCGCGGTCGGTGTGCGTGGAGGAATTCAAATACAACGCGGATGGGACGATTCCGACGATTCGGATGACGAAGGAGGGACCGGCGGCGGTGGGGCATGTGGATCCGTATGAGCGGGTGGAGGCGGAGACGATGGCGTGGGAGTCGGGGGTGAAGACGAAGGGGGGCGCTGCGGGGAGCGGGGAGGAGGGCGTTTATGTGACGGATATTCATCCGGGTGCGTATATCCGGGTGTGCTCGGTGGATTTTGGGGAGGGGGCGTCGGGCTTTGTCGCCAGTGTTGCTTCGGGTGGCGAGGGGCATGCAATCGAGCTTCGGCTGGATGAGCCGGGCGGGACATTGATTGGGACACTGCAGGTGAAAGGGACGGGTGGGGTGGATAAGTGGGAGAGGCAGTCGTGTTCGGTGCGGAATGTGAAGGGGGTGCATGATCTATTTTTTGTGTTTAAAGGTGGGGACGGCATGAATTTTGACTGGTGGAAATTCAGGAAATAGGGTAGACCGCCAAACTGTTCATTTTGTGGGACGATCAACGATGGAGAATTGAGAAGACGTAAATTGTCCACACATGATTTCTTTCATTGAGGCGGGTCTTTACCGGGGATGCGAGCGGAGGAGTGATGACGGAAGAAGAGAAGCGGTTGCGGCAGACGCGGGAGGAGGCGGATTGGAAGATCTGGGGGCCGTATTTGTCGGAGCGGACGTGGGGGACGGTGCGGGAGGATTATTCGGCGGATGGATCGGCGTGGGAGTATTTTCCGCACGATCATGCGCGGAGCCGGGCGTATCGGTGGAATGAGGATGGGCTGCTGGGGATTTGTGATCGGCGGCAGTACTTGTGTTTTGCGATGGCGCTGTGGAATGGGAAGGATCCGATTCTGAAGGAGCGGGCGTTTGGGTTGACCGGGCCGCAGGGGAATCATGGGGAGGATGTGAAGGAGTATTTTTACTTTCTGGATTCGACGCCATCGCATTCGTACATGAAGGCGGTGTACAAGTATCCGCAGGGGGAGTTTCCGTACGCGTGGCTGGTGGCGGAGAACGCGCGGCGAGGGCGCGATGATCCGGAGTTTGAGTTGCTGGACACGGGGGTGTTCGGGGAGAACCGGTATTTTGATGTGCAGGTGGAGTATGCGAAGCAGGAAGTGGAGGATGTGTTTATCCGGTTCACGGTGTTCAACCGCGGGCCGGAGGAGGCGCGGCTGACGCTGTTGCCTTCGTTGTGGTTTCGGAACACGTGGAGTTGGGGGAATGAGGGGGAGAAGCCGCGGGTTTCGATGGAGGGGTCGGGGAGCGCGGTGCTGGCGGAGCATGGGGAGATGGGGGCGTACGTGATGCAGTTTGAGGAGCGTGCGGGGGTGAAGGTGCTGTTCACGGAGAACGAGACGAACAATGCGCGGCTGTTTCAGAGCATGAACCGGTCGCCGTGGGTGAAGGATGCGTTTCATCGGTACATTGTGAATGGCGATCTGGGGGCGGTGAATCCGGAGGGTGTGGGGACGAAGTGCGCGGTGGTGTATGAGATGACGATTCCGGCGGGGGGATCGGAGACGGTGCGGCTGCGGCTGGCGAAGCGGGAGGAGAGGGCGGCGGTGGGGACGCTCGCGGCGGAGGAGGTGGATGCGCTGTTTGAGAAGCGGATCAAGGAGGCGGATGCGTTTTATGAGAAGGTGGCGACGCCGGAGTTGCCGGCGGATCTGGCGATGATTCAGCGGCAGGCGTTCGCGGGGTTGTTGTGGTGCAAGCAGTTTTATCATTACGACGTGAAGAAGTGGCTGGAGGGGGATCCGGCGTGCCCGGTGGCGCCGGCGTCGCGGTGGCTGGGGCGGAATCACGAGTGGCTGCACATTGCGAACGACAGCGTGATGTCGATGCCGGACTGCTGGGAGTATCCGTGGTATGCGGCGTGGGACCTGGCGTTTCACACGATATCGCTGGCGTTGATTGATCCGGATTTTGCGAAGCGGCAGTTGATTCTGTTGTTGCGCGAGTGGTTCATGCACCCGAGCGGGCAGTTACCGGCGTATGAGTGGGCGTTTGGGGACGTGAATCCGCCGGTGCATGCGTGGGCGGCGTTGCGCGTGTATCGGATTGAGCGGAAGATGAAGGGGAAGGGGGACACGCTGTTCCTGGAGCGGGTGTTTCAGAAGCTGCTGATGAATTTCACGTGGTGGGTGAACCGGAAGGATGCGGACGGGCGGAATATTTTTCAGGGGGGATTCCTGGGGCTGGACAACATCGGGTTGTTTGACCGGTCGAAGCCGCTGCCGGGCGGGGCGCACCTGGATCAATCGGACGGGACGGCGTGGATGGCGATGTATTGCCTGAACATGCTGGCGATCGCGGTGGAATTGGCGCAGCACGACGACGCGTACGAGGACACGGCGACGAAGTTCCTGGAGCATTTTTTCTACATTGCGAGCGCGATGAACGATCGGCCGTCGATTCCGTCGCATGATGACGAGTCGAACATTGATTTGTGGGATGACGACGATGGGTTTTATTACGACGTGCTGCACAAGCAGAACGGGGAGCACCAGTTTTTGAAGGTGCGGTCGATGGTGGGGCTGATT
Organism: Phycisphaerae bacterium; assembly: GCA_051955985.1. GTDB lineage: Bacteria > Planctomycetota > Phycisphaerae > WQYP01 > WQYP01 > DATKPA01. Next base: position 8,830 of record JBQCGD010000019.1, read on the forward strand.
CCGCTGCTGGCGGTGGAGACGATTGAGCCAAAGGTGATGGAGTTGCTGCCGGATTTTGCGCGGCGGCTGGAGTGGTTCATTGCGAACCGGCCGGAGCTGACGAACGCGGTGGCGTCGGTGACGGTGCCGGGGAAAGGTGATCGGCGGTTGTTTTCGATTGTAAACGCGGAGCGGCTGCAGTGCATTTTGAGCAAGATGCTGGATGAGAACGAGTTTTTGTCGCCGCACGGATTGCGGAGTGTGTCGCGGTATCACCTGGAGCATCCGGCGGTTTTGCAGATGGACGGGCATACGTACAGCGTGGACTATGAGCCGGCGGAATCGCGGACGTCGCTGTTCGGCGGGAATTCGAACTGGCGCGGGCCGGTGTGGTTTCCGTTGAATTACCTGATTATCGAGTCGCTGCAGAAGTTTGATTTTTATTACGGGGACAACTTCATGGTGGAGTGTCCGACGGGGTCGGGGGAGAAGAAGACGTTGTGGGAGGTGGGGACGGATCTGTCGAAGCGGTTGATTTCGATTTTTGCGCGGGGGGAGGATGGGCGGCGGCCGGTGTTTGGGGGGTGCGAGCTGTTTCAGAACGATCCTTTGTGGCGGGATTTGATGCCGTTTCACGAGTATTTTCATGGGGACAATGGGGCGGGGCTGGGGGCGTCGCACCAGACGGGGTGGACGGCGCTGGTGGCGAAGTTGATTCAGCAGAGTGGGAGCCGGAGGCCGGTGGCGTCGGCGAGCGATGAGCGGAAGGGGTCGCGCGGGCGGAAGCGGACGGGGGGCGCGTAGAGAAGCGACGGGTAAGGAACGGGACCTCCGGAACGGAGGGGGCGGGGCCGGCGTTTTTTTCATCGAATCGGGGACAGGGTGGGGTATAGTGGGGTTGCCTTTTCGGGTGGCTGCTGGGTGCGCGCGGCTCACTTATCCATTTCAACATGAGGAGGAGATGACGATGAAGCGGTCGCGCGTTGCCGGCGGTTGGAGATCGATCGGTTGGGGGCTGCTGGGGTTGTTGATGGTGGGAGCGCCTGCCCTGGGGGCGGTGATTCCGTTGAGCGGCGTGGTGACGGATACGACGACGGGGATTCAATATCAGTTGCTCACGAAGGGGAATTGGACGGATTCAGAGGCGGCGGCGGAGGGGTTGGGCGGGCATCTGGCGGTGATTCGGAACCAGGAGCAGCAGGATTTTGTGTTCAATACGTTTGGAGGGTACGGGGGGGTGCAGCGGATTCTGTGGATCGGGCTGTATGACCCGAGCCAGGATCTCAGTGGGGGGACGCACCTGGAGAACATGAAATGGGTGGACGGGGAGTCGTTGACGTACTCAAAGTGGAACGGGAACGAGCCGAACAATGCGAATGGGAATGAGTTTTACGTGGCGATGTATTATCCGAATTTCAGGGATCCGGGGAGTTGGAACGACTGGTCGAATCGGACGGCAGATCCGATTGGGATTGGGTTTTACGGGGTCGTGGAGTATGTGCCGGAGCCGGCGACGGTGGGGTTGGTGGGAGCCGGGGTGGTGGGGATGCTGGCGAGAAGGCGGAGGCGGGGGATGACGAAGGATTAATACGAGATGGGGGGCAATCGGGCTGCGCGAGTTCATGAGACATGCTTCTGACCCACGGACGTCGTGGGTCAGAAGCATGAGCTCGCGTGCAGAGTTCGAATCAGTTACTGGGCGTATTTGACGCTGCAGCCGTAGCTTTTGGTTTCGGGGGTGGAGATGGATTTGCCGGCGAGGAGCTGGTCAAGGGCTTGTTCGGCGTAGTTGGTGGGGTTGGGGGTATTGCCGTCGGGGTTGTTGTCGATGGCGCCCTGGTAGACAAGGGTGCCGTCCTTGTTGACGATGTAGACTTCGGGGGTGGTTTTGGCGTCGTACATGTGGCCGACGTTTCCCTTGGCATCATTGAGGAGGGGGAAGGTGAGGGAGTAATCCTTGACGGTTTTGGCGTTGCCTTCGGTGGTGTGGGTGTGGGAGGAGTCGATGCCGAGGAGGATGACGCCTTTGTCCATGTACTTGGCGTTGAGGTTATTGAAGGTGTGGGCTTTGAGGTGGCGTTGGACGAAGGGGCAGTCGCGGTTGAGCCAGGTGAGGACGACGATTTTGCCGGAGAAGTCGGAGAGGGAGACGGGTTTTCCGGTTTGATCGTCGAGGGTAAAGCCGGGGGCGGGAGCGCCGAGTTTGGCGGTGGCGGGGGCGTTGTCGGCGCCGAGTGCGGCGAGGGAGAGGGCCAGGAGCGAGGCGAGCATGAGTTTGGTACGCATGGGAGTCCTCCGAAAAGGTCTGATTTTGATCTCACGGGTGGCCGGCGGGGGCCGGGCCGGAGAGGTTGATGTTGAGATAGAAGCCGGTGCGGTTGTCGGTGGTGGCGTTGGCAGCGGTGTGATCTTGGGAATAAACGATGAGGATGGGGAGGTGTTGCGGGGGTTTTTGGCCGGCGAGGGTGTGGGTTTGGAAATGGATGTCGTTGCCGGCGGGAGTGGGAGTGCAGGTGATGTGGGAGAGGGTGATGGTGGGCGTGGGAAGGGGGAACATCTGGCAGGGGAGAGCGGGGAGGCCGAGGTGGAGGGTGACGGAGAGGCCGTCGGAGGTCTTTTGGAGGTCCGGGGTGAGGGCGGCCTGGCGTGCGGCCCAGGGGGTGTCAGTGGGCAGGCGGGATTGGGCGTCTTTGAAAAGGGATGGGTTGGCTGGGGTGGCTTGGGTCGAAATAGGAATCGCCATGGAGAAGGGTTTGCTGCCGGGGACGCATTCTTCCTTGCAGCAGAGCCAGGAGACGGTGCCCTCGATGAAGGCGGGCTGGTTGGGGTTGAGGTCTTTCGGGGGGGTGATGGTGGCGAGGAAGGAGGTGGGGCCTTCGTAGCCGTAGGCGATGATATCGCCGGGGAGGGTGTATTGGTGCGGGAGCGGGTATTGGAGGGGCCCGGCGATGTAGCCTGGGGGGAGGGACCAGCGGACCTTGGTGGGGAGGCCGGAGTCGCCGGGGTTTTGCCAGTAGATGTGCCAGCCGGGGGGAGGGGTGACGGTGATGGCGAGGTGGAAGGGTTGTCCGGGTTGGATGGCGGAGACGTCGGCGTCGATCCTGGTTTGGACGGCGGGTTCCTCGGCGCGGGCGGAGGGGGCGCCGAGGAGGGCGAAAAGGGCGAGGGCGAGGATGGGGAGGAGACGGCGCATCGCTTTCTCCGGTGAGGCGGCAATGGAGGTGTTTGCCAGCCGTTCATCATAGCGTGCCTGCGAATGCGAAACAGCCCCGAGGCTCTTTGTTTTGCGGCAATCGGCCTCTAAGATAGGGCGTTCGCCTTTTGAGAATGGAGAGCTGCATGCGGTTGAAGTTGATGGCCCGCGTCGTGGTTGGTTGCGCGCTGATGTTTTGCTCGAACGTGTGGGCGTGGAATGGGACCGGGCATGAGGCGGTGGCGGCGATTGCGTGGGACAACCTCACGCCAGCGGCGAAGGCGAAGGTGACGGAGTTGCTCAAGCAGCATCCGGATTACAAGCGGACGCTGATGAAGGAGACGACGCAGGCGGGGGAAGAGCGAGATCGGGAGGCGTTCATGGTGGCGGCGACGTGGCCGGACCTGATTCGGAGTCCGTCGTTCGGGAAGAGCCATGAGTTGGCCCATTCGAACTGGCATTTCATTGATCTGCCGTACGTGATTGGCAACGTGAAGGCGCCGACGGACATTTCGATGAAATGGCCGGAGGAGGGGCAAAAAGAACCGACGAATGCGATCCAGGCGATCAAGAAGAACGCGGTGGATCTGCGGAATACATCGCTGACGCCGGCGGAGCGTGCGGTTGCGTTGTGCTGGATTGAGCACCTGGTCGGGGACATTCATCAGCCGCTGCATGCGACGAGCTTGTACAGCGCGCAGTATCCCGAGGGGGACCGGGGCGGGAACAGCATGATTGTGCGGACGCCGCCGGATGGCAACGGGGGGAGCGGGCGGACGTCGAATCTGCATTCGTTCTGGGACGGGTTGATCGGGGGGTACATGGAGATCGGCGAGGTGGAGAAGATTTCGGCGAAGTATGAGAAGGATCATCCGCGCAAGGAGTTTGAGAAGGAGCTGGGCGTGCGGGACGTGGACCAGTGGGCGCTGGGGAGCCTGGAAGAGGCGAAGCGGGTGGTGTATGGGGATGGGAAGTTGCCGGGCGTGCCGCGGACAAAGGGGGAGAGCGCGAGCCAGCCGGCGTTGGTGCCGTTGAGCGCGGAGTACCTGCAGAAGGCGCATGCGCTGGCGGAACGGAATGTAACGCTGGCGGGTTATCGGCTGGCGGATGCGTTGAATGGGATGTTCGGGGGGCAGTGAGTTGGGGGGAGAAGCAAGAATCAAGCAGCAAGAATCAAGAAGGGCGAAGAAGCCGTTTTCTGTTCTTAATTCTTGATTCCTGGTTCTTGATTCTCGTCACTCATGCGGAGTCGCGGGTGAGGATGGGGTATTGCTCGCGTTCGCCGCGGCCGGTGACGGGGTAGTCTTTGCGGAGGGGGTGTGCTTTGAAGCCGTCCCAGGTGAGGATGCGGCGGAGGTCGGGGTGGTTGCGGAAGCGGATGCCGAACATGTCGAAGACTTCGCGTTCGAGCCATTCGGCGCCGGCGTAGAGGGGTACGAGGGAATCGACTTCGAGGTTGGCGTCGCCGTCCTGGAGGAAAACGCGGAGGAGGAGGCGCGGGGCGGCAGGGTCGCCGGCGGTGAGGGGGATGGAGTTGAGGATGTAGACGAGGCCATAGCGGCCGTCGCGGGCGGCGCCGGGGTAGTTGAGGTAATCGACGGCGGAGACGTCGGCGAGCTGGTTGTAATTGAGGGTGCCTTCGCCTTTGAGGAAGGTGACAACTTCGAGGAGGTTGGCGGGGGGGACGATGATCTGGGTGTCGCCGCGGAACTGGGTGCCTTTGAGGCCGAGGGCGGGGAATTGTTGTTTGAGCTTGGCGGCGGCGGGGTGATCGATGGGCATGGGGTACCTCGTATGTTAGAGGGGTGAGTATACTCCGAGGAGCAAAGGGGGTACAGGCGGGCGGGAGGCTTGGAGGCTTGTGCGCTTGCGGGCGGGCTTGGAGGCCTGAGGCTTGGAAGGCCGACGGGGGCGTCGGCTCACTTTAGAAGAGGGTGAGCGTTTTTTCGATCTGGTCTTTGACGACTTGGGAGGATTCGGCGGCGTCGGCGGATTTGAGGGCGGTGGTGGCGCGGGTGAGGGTGGCGCCGCCGACCTTTTTGATGTCGGAGGCAATGGCGGCGAGGCCTTTGGCGCCCCAGAGGCGGACGGCGGGGTCTTTGCTGCTGAGCATGGTTTCGTACACGTGGTCGCAGGCGAGGGATTCGAAGCTGGCGAAGAGGATGGCGGTGTTGAGGCGGGCGTCGGGGTTGGCGCTGGTGAGTTCCGTCTGAAATGCCTGGACGACTTCGGTGGCGTATTCGGCACGCTTGATGACGGTGAGGGAGGGAAGCGGTGCAAGAAGGTCGTCTTTAATTCTAATGGCATCGCGGCCGTGGGCGGCGTCCATGTCGGCGGCGGTGTGGGGGAGTGCGGCGAATGCGGCCAGGGGGCAACATGCCAGGACAAGCGCAGAGGCCAAGACGGAATTGATCGAGCGCCACGCCATCGGTTTCTCCTCGGGTTTGAGCCTTGTATTCCTGCCGGCAATATCATATGCAAGAGGCAGGGAGGCGCGAAATTTGATATGATTGTCGATGGAATGGTCAGGCGATCGCTCGGTACCGGTTTCGTTTCTGACGGAGTCGGCCGGGAGGAAAGTCCGAACACCACAGGGTACGGTGGTGGCTAACAGCCACCCGTCCGGCCTGGTTTCGGCCAGGAAGGGCGCGGGAGAGTGCCACAGAGAACGAACCGCCGATGGCCCGAAAGGGATCAGGCAAGGGTGAAAAGGTGCGGTAAGAGCGCACCGCGGTCCTGGTGACAGGGCTGGCAGGGAAAACCCCACCGGGTGCAAGACCAAATAGGGAACCGAAGGTGCGACCCGCACCGCGTCCTCCCCCCGGCCCACGCCGCCCCCGTCAATGGAGTTTGCGTGGACGGGATTCAGGAGGAATAGTGCCTTTCGGAGTACGAAGCCGCGGAAGCGGTGAGGAAACGAAAGGGACACAGGTTCCGGGTAGGTCGCTCGAGGGCGCTCGCAAGGGCGCTCCCAGATAAATGATCGCCGCCCGCAAGGGAACAGAATTCGGCTTATCGACCCTTCCAGAAATCGGGCCCCGCGGCGTGCGAGCGTTGCGGGGCCCGGCCTTTTTTGCGGCGGTGACGGGCGTTGTTTTTATTTGCGTAAAACAAAACTCCCGGAGCGTGTGTGCGAAATATGGCGGGGGCCCTCGCGTTCTGCTCTCACGTTCGCGACGGGTCGGTTCGCGGCTCGCGATACGGTTCAATTCTCTATGCGGAAGTTTTCAGATGCCGACAGCCGTTCCATCCGATCTTGGTGCACGCACGTTTCATGTCCGGGACTTTGGCGCGGTGGGGGATGGGAAGTCGCTGGACACGGAGGCGATTCAGAAGGCGATCGACGCGGCGCATGAAAACGAGGGCGGGACGGTGCTGGTGCCGGCGGGGAGTTTTGTGATTGCGCCGATTGAGCTGAAGTCGAATGTGACGCTGTATCTCTCGGCAGATGCGCGGCTGGTGGGCACGACGGAGAAATCGCTCTACCACCCGGCGCGCGGGATCCCGCTTAACGGCGATCACACGATGGGGGATGGGAACACGGGGCTGGTGTATGCGGCGAATGCGGAGAACGTGACGATCGAAGGGCCGGGGATGATTGACGGGCAAGGGGACCAGGTGCGGGCGAACGGGCTTTCGGGGAACCGGCGGTGCCACCTGGCGCTGTTTTACAAATGCACGAATCTGCGCATCCGGGAGGTGTACCTGTATCACTCCTCGTATCACACGCTGCGGATCTGCAATTCGTCGTATGTGACGATTGAAGGGGTGCGGATCTTTTCGCGGCTGGTAGGGAACAACGATGGTTTCCACTTTATTTCCGCGGACCATGTGAACATCACGAACTGCAATGTGCGCTGCCAGGACGATGCGTGCGCACTGTTCGGGTCGTGCCGGTGGATCATGGTTTCGAACTGTTTCTTTTCGACGCGGTGGAGCTGCTTCCGGTTTGGCGGCGGAATTGCGGAGAACGTGGCGGTTTCGAATTGCCTGCTGTACCAGGTGTTCGGCTGCCCGATCAAGCTGCGGTGCGAGCCGGGCTCGCGGTATGAGAACATGTCGTTTTCGGATCTGGTGCTGCAGGAGTGCACGGGGCCGATCTCGCTGGGGGCGGGGCCGATGGGACGGCGGAATCGTCCGACGTCGCGGCCTGCGGCGACTCAAGAGGCGCCGCGCGAAACGCCGGCGGCCGATCCACATGCGCCGGCGACGATTCGGAATGTTTCGTTCAACAATATCTCGGGGACGGTGCTGACGAAGCAGGGGCATCTCGACGACTCCACGTTCACGGGGAGCACGAACGCGGGAGAGCTGCATTCGGCGATCATCGTGAACTGCGTGGAGGGGAATATCATTGAGAACATTTCGTTCAACAATATTCACCTGACGTTTGGCGGCGGGGGGACGGTGGAGGAGGGAAAGAGGCGGGAGCTGCCGAACGTTGCGGGGGAGTATTTCGCGCTGGGGCCGATTCCGGCCTATGGGTTTTACTCGCGCAATGCGACGGGGCTGACGCTGAACAACGTTCGGTTTGATTTGCAGACGCCGGAGGGCCGGCCGGCGGTGATGCTGGATGGGGTGCGGGATGTCGCCATTTCCGATGCGACGGTGGCCGGGAGCGACGGGGCCGATGCGGCATTCTGTTTCAGCAACGTGCGGGACGTGCTGGTTTCCGCGGCGCGGGTCACCGGCAGGACGGGGCGGGTGCTGCAGGTGGAGGGGGAGAAGAATTCGGACATCACGGTGGAGTGGACGGCAGTGGGCGAGGTTGCGTTTGAGAAAGGCGCCACGGCATCGGCAGTTCGCGTGCGGGCGTGAGGCATGTCACGTTGAGGAGGAACTCTCGATGAAGTGCACAATGCTGGGCGTGATGGTTGCGATAGGCGTTTGCACGGCGATGCCGGCGATGGGGGCCGATACGCCCGCCACGAAGCCGGCGGCGCTCACGGCGACCGAGGGCACGGCGGCGCCGTTGCCCGCGGATGTGCAGGCGCGGCTGGCGCCGCTGTTCGATGGGAAGACATTGAACGGCTGGACGACGCAGCCGCGGCCGCTGGGGAATGGGAATCTGACGCCGGCGTTTCTGGGCAAGCTGTCCGCGCACAGCGAGCCGCGGGCGGCGTTTATTTACGATCATCTCTCGGGAGAGGCGAAGAGCGCGCTCGAGACGCTCGCCAGGCCGGCCGACGAAGGGGCGCGTGCAAACGCGCCGGCGACGGGCAAGGCGCCGCCGGTGTCGCCGGAGATCAAAAAGGCTCGCACGGATCTCTTGAACTCGCTGAATGGAATGATGCTCACGGAGGCGTTTCCGCGCGGCGAGGGGGCGGGGCGGAATGAAACGGCGGAACTGCTGGCGACGCACCCGACCGGCGGGACCCTGGCGCGGGCGAACCGGGCGATTCTGGAAGACACCTGGCCGGCGATTTTCAAGCCGACGCCGCTCGTGGAGTGGACGGTGAAGCCGGAGGAGGGCGGGGCAGCGATTGCATCGACGGGCGCCGGCCGGGGGACGCTGTTTACGGACAAGGACTTGGGCTCGTATCGGATTTTCTTCGACATCCGGCATGTGGGGTTCGAGCCGGCGTCGAATCCGAAGAAGGATCACCAGGCGTGCGTGCTGGTGTTCTGCATGCGGCCGGAGCCGGGGGAGAAATTTCTCGATGCGCTCGGCGGCGTGCAGTTCCAGGTGCCCAACGGCGGCCACTGGGATTACCGTCCGGGGTTCAACAACGGCGGGAAGAATTTTACGAATGTGCTGAAGCCGAAGTTCAACAACCATGCGTGGGCGCGGTGCGAGATCCTGGTGAACGCGAAGACTGGGGTGGCGAAGATGGCGGTGGCGTCGCCGATCGGGACGAAGGCGGTGGAGGTGCTGGATTTTGATGATTCGAAGGCGGCAAGGTCGGGGCCGTTTGCGCTGCAGATGCACAATGACGGGTTGTATGACGAGTATCGGAACATCGTGGTGGAGGAGAATCCGACGAGTGAGGAGCTGCTGTCGACGAAGTGAGGTCAGGAAGGATCGGGCAAGGTGCCTGATTTCAACTGGCCCCGGAGCGCATTGAGCAGCACCGGCGGTTCGATCGGTTTGCTGACAAAATCGTTGCAACCGGCGGCGAGGCAGCGGTCGCGGTCGCCGGCCATGGCGTTGGCGGTGAGGGCGACGATGGGGATCGTCACCCCTTTATCGCGCAGCAGGCGGGTGGCGTCGTAGCCGTCCAATTCGGGCATCTGCATGTCCATCAGGATGACGTCGAAGGGCGTTCCGGCGTCGCGCGCGGCGAGGGCCTTGTCGACGGCGATCCGGCCGTTGTCGGCGAGGGTGACTGTCGCGCCGGCGCGCTGGAGCAGGAGACGGAGGAGCGCCTGATTATCCGGGCCGTCCTCGGCGACGAGGATGTTCCCGCGCACGGGTTCGGCGGCCGCGGCGACGGCGAGCGGGGACATCGCTCGCGGGGCCGCTCCCGGTTCGCAGGGCTCTTCCTCGGGGAGCGGGATCCAGAACGTGAAAGTGGAGCCTTTCCCGAGCGTGGACCGGACGGAGAGTTCTCCCCCGAGCACGCGGGCGAGGCGGCGGGAGATGGAGAGTCCCAGCCCGGTGCCGCCGTACTTGCGGGTGGTGGTCGCGTCGGCCTGGGTGAAGGGTTCGAAGAGGGTGTCGATCTGCTGTTCGGTCAGGCCGATGCCGGTGTCGATGACTTCGAACATGAGTTTGTGACCCGCATCGTCGCGCTGGCAGTGAACGCGCAGGCGGATGGAGCCGTGCTCGGTGAATTTGACGGCGTTGCCGAGAAGATTGGTGAGGATCTGGCGGACGCGCGTCGGGTCCGTGTAGATCGTTTCGGGGATGGCGTTTTCGTACTCGACCGAGAAGCGGAGGTTTTTGCGGGTGACGCGCTCGCGCACCAGGCCGGTCGCTTCGGAGACCAGTTGGCTGGTGTTGTAATGCACGCGATCGACCGGCATTTTATTGGCTTCGATCTTCGAGAGGTCGAGGATGTCGTTAATCAGCGTGATGAGGTGGCGGCCGTTGCGGCGGATCGTCTGGACGAAGGCTTCGCGCTGGTCGGGCGGGAGGTCTTCCTCGAGAAGGTCGGCGAAGCCGAGGATGGCGGTCATGGGGGTGCGGATTTCGTGGGACATGTTGGCGAGGAACTGGCTCTTGGCGGCGGAGGCCTTCTGGGCTTCCTCCTTGGCGCGGCGGAGTTCTTCCTCGGCTTCCTTGCGGCGGGTGATGTCGAGGTTGGTGCCGACGATGCGGATCGGTTTGCCATGCTCGTCGCGCTTGACGACCTTGCCTCGGCCGGTGAACCAGACCCAGTGGCCGTCCTTGTGGCGAAGGCGGTGTTCGTGCTCGTACGAGGGGGTTTCGCCGGCGAAATGCTTCTGGAGTTTTTCCCAGCCGACAGCGTTATCCTCGGGGTGGCAGAGGCGGTTCCAGACGTCGATGGTGTGCGGGAGGAGTTCTTCGGGTTCGTAGCCGATCGGCGTGAACCAACTGGGGGCGAAGACGACGTTGCCGGTGGTGATGTCCCAGTCCCAGAAGGCTTCTTCGGTGGCATCGAGCGCGAATTCGAGCCGTTCGCGGGAGATGGCGAGTTGTTCCTCGGCCTGGCGGGCGGCGGTGACGTCTTCCACGATGTAACTGAAGCGCGGATAGGGGCTGTGGGAATCGCTGACGGGGGTCACCGTGGCGAGCAGCACGTAGCGCTGGTTGGGGAAATGGCGGATGTATTCAAAGTGGACGGGGCCATTGATGCGGGCGGCTTCGTGCATTTTCTGAATGTACATCTGGACGTCGGCGGCGGGGATGCCGATGGCGGCGGAGGGTTGACCGATGAGATCCTCCGAGCGTCTGCGGAGGAAGCGCGTCGCGGCGGCGTTCACCGCCAGGTGGTAGGCGTCGCCATCGCGCAGTTCGAGAACGCCCATCATATAAGGCGAGGAATTGTAAAAGCTGCGGAGGATGGATTCGGAAACCTGGATCGCCTGCTGGGCGGCATCGCGCTCGCCGACGAGTTTCTGGAGTTGCACAAGCTGCCGCCGCATCTGGATTTCGCGGACCACCTGCCGGGCGAGGGCCTCCAGGGCGTGGACCTGGTCGGCGGTGAGCTGATGCGGGACGACATCCACGACGCAAAGGGTTCCGACGGCATGGCCATCATCGCCGATCAGCGGGGCCCCGGCATAGAAGCGGATGTGCGGGTCGCCCTTCACCAGCGGGTTGGCGGCGAAGCGGGCATCCGATGCGGCATCGACGACCTGCGTGAAATGCCTGTCGGAAACCGGGTAGTTGCAGAAGGCCATGGAGCGCGGCGTTTCGGAGACGTCAATGCCGGTTTTGGATTTGAACCACTGGCGGTCCTTGTCGAGGATGCTCACCAGCGCGATGGGCGTCCCGCAGATCCGCGCCGCCAGCGTGGTGATGTCGTCGAAGGAGGCTTCCGGCGGGGTGTCGAGCAGCCCGCTCGCCTGCACGGCCGCCAGCCGCGCTTCCTCGTCGGGAGGCACGGGATAGGAGGGCCCGGAATCGGGTTTTGCAGAATTCACAGACATGAGTCGTCCGAATCTCCCCGGATGCTTGAGTGGAACCCGGTCGATCGTATAGTATATGTGACTCACCAGCCCGGGTGGCGAAATTGGCAGACGCACTACCTTGAGGTGGTAGCGCCGCAAGGCATGCAGGTTCGACTCCTGTCCCGGGCAGTTCCAAGGGGGGGTGGTGGCATCAGGCTCCATCCTCCCCTCCATTCCTGATCCTTTCTTTCCGACGAGCCCCCGCACCGCAGCCGAATGACCCCCGCCAATGTGGGCCATTGCGCTTCCTTGCCCGCCGGCACGAGCGCGGCTGGGCAATCCTGGCAATCTCTCCGCCCGGAACGCCGATAAAATCCCCGTTTCCCCTCTCTCCCCGCTTGTTAAGTCATCCCCCTTTTCTGGCGATCAAGGATACAGCGGCACTGTCGCCGCACCGTTCCTGCGCGGAAGGATCGCCTCGTGCATCGCCCCTTGCTCCATCGTCTTCCCTCTCCCCACCCCGGCCGGCAGCGTGCGTTGACCCTCATGGAACTGCTTATCGGCCTCGCGATTACTGCCATTGTGGCCGGCGTCCTTGCCGTGCTCATGACCTCCACCGCCGTCGGCACGAACTCCCAGCAGGACGGCCGGCGCTCGCTTGTAAAGTTCCAGCAGATCAAGGCGCTCCTCGGCGACAAGCTGGCGAATGCCCGCTGCATCCTGGACGCCTCGATCAACGGATCCACCTCCTCGTCGGGCCCCTTTTACGTCATCTACTGGACCGGCGACCCCGCCCCGGCGCTTCCCTCCGACAGCAGCAAGACGACCCAGGACATGAACCAGCCCAATGCCCTCAACGGCTCCGTGGATCTGTCCGAACTCTGCATGCTGGAAGTCGATACCACCACGGGCAATCTCTACCTCTGGTCCACTTCGAACGGCTGCTCCAACGACCAGACCTATGCCGCCAGCTCCAACTGGCGGTCGGCCGCGGTGGCCGCCAAGTCCAATTCCAGTTTCGTCCCCACGCTCATCGCGACCGGCGTCACGTCGATGGTGTCGTCGCTTGATGCGGGCACGATGACGAACGCCAAGTTGATCCACACGGTTATCACGTTTACCGACGCTGCCGGCACGAAGCAGGTGGTCTCCAGCGCCGTGCTCCAGAACCAGAAGGCTCCCCAGTGAGGCACAGGAGTTCCTGATGAAACGCAACTCTCTCCGCAACGGTCAACGCCGCGGCATCGCCCTCTTGCTGGTGATGATCGGCCTGGTCGTCTGCACGCTGCTGACGGCGGGATTCCTTTCCACGCAGGGGACCTCAATTGCAATTGCGCGCAATGAGCGCGACGCAGAGCAATGCCGCATGCTCGCCCAGGCCGGCATCGACCTTTCTTTTGCCCAGATCCGCGCGCTCGATGCCGCCCGCACGACCGCCGACAAGCCCGGCTGGCGCGAAAAGATGTCCCCGGGCACCTGGCTGAGCAATTTCGCCATCGGCAACGGCAGCGTCACCGTCACCGCCCACTCCGCCGGCGCAACCGATTCCTTCACCGCCGACTACCACCAGCCGATCATCCTGACCTCCACCGGGTTCGCCAATAACCGCCAGTTCACCCTCACCGCCACCATCAGCCCCACCGGCGGCGGGGAGGTCTTCCGCGGCGGCAATTACTTCGCCAGCACCGTCGTCATCGGCTCGGGCGGGCTCCCCCTCCTGGCCCCCGCTGCCATCGTGGATTCCTACAACTCCTCCTCCGGACCTTATTCCACCAGCGGCACCAAGGCGGTTGTCTGGACCAATTCCACCGCCGGCGGCTCCGTCACGGTAAATACCAACTCCATCCTCGACGGTTCCGTGCTCGCCGGCCCGAATTCCCTCCTCTCCTCCGTCGTCAATCTTCTGGGAATGCTCCTCGGCGGCAACAGCAGCGTCGCCGCCGCTTCCGAGACCCGCGATCCGGGCGTCGTCATCCCGCCGAACGTCTCCGGCCTGACGGCGATGGGCGGCTTCAGTGGGTCCTCGGGAAGTCCCCCCCCTGGCAGCTACGGCAACTTCACCGTCGGCTCGCACTTTCCGGCCACCACGGTCTTTCTTGGCAGCGGGACGTATTACGTCAATGGCAATTTCGTTGTCGGCTCCTCCGCCAAAGCCACCATCAACGGAAATACCGTCATGTACGTGACGGGCAACATGAACATGGGAACCAGCGGCTCCATCGTTCTGACGAACGGCAGCACGCTCACCCTTTATGTCGGCGGCAACATCAACATCAACGGCGGGCAAATTAATACCAGCGGCACCAATCCGCTCCCCGGCTCCGTGCAGATCCTCGGTCTCCCATCCACCGGCAACATTCAGATCACCAATGCCTCCAAGGTGGTCAGCGTGATCTATTCGCCAAGCTCCTCGGTGACCATGCAGACGGGCAGCCCGGTGGTGCAGGGCGCGGTCGTCGCCCACGACATGACGCTCCTCAACACCGCCCAGTTCCACTACGACGAGGCGACCAAGAACGTCAAGATCAGCAACATCGCCGGCGGAACGGCCCCCCCGGGCACTGCGGACTACACCATCAGCGTGAAATGATCGGCCGGCGTGAAATGATCGGCATCACCAGACCTGCTTGATCGCCGCGCCGGGATAAAAGAACTCCAGGATCTGCCGGTACGATTCGCCCCGCAGCGCGAGTGCCTGGGCCCCCCACTGCGACATTCCGATCCCGTGCCCATGGCCGCGGCCGTTGTACAGTTCGATGGCGTTTCCAAGGTCCCGGATTTCGAACCAGCTCGACGGCGGCTTGGGCGCGCTGCCGGCCGGGTCGTGCAGGAGCGCCAGCCGGAATTCTTCCGCACGCACCGGCGCCCAGTGGCCGGCGGTGTCCGTCAGCTTAATTTCCGACGGCCGGCCCGTGACGGCGTTGCGCCCGGAAATCACCACCGATCGAATTTCTCCGAGCGGCGCCAGGTACGGCAGCGCGTTGCGCTGCGCCCAGGCGTGAATGCAGCGAGAAATGTCGCTCTTGCGCACCACCATGGGCGCCCAGGTGAGGTGGGCGCTGGGAGAGATATTCTCAATATTTCCGAGCTTTCGCGCCGCGAGCACCGGCAGGGAAGGGTCGCCCCAGGCGTCGAACGGGTCCTGCGTCGCCCCGCCTGTGCACGCCGAATACCGGGCGCAAAAGATCCCCTCGTGGCCGTTGAGGCTCGCCATGAGCACCTGCCCGGCCGTCGCCGCCACGGCCGCGCGGCTCCGCGCGGTTTCGCCCGACACCCCGCCGTACATCTGCGAAGCGGTGTCGTTCGAGACATCCCACGGCTTGTCTTTGCCGTCCGTGAACATCTGGAAGAGCGCGAAGGTCCGCGCCGCGATTGCCTGCGCCCGGAACACTTCGGGGCTCCAACTGTTCAGGATTTCCTTCGGCAGCACGCCGGCAAGGTAATCATCGACCGGCACCACGTTCACCGCGACGAATTTCCCGTTCGGCAGCGTGATCACCTCCAGCCGGCCGCGATAGGCCTTCTTGATCACCGGCCGGTACGAAAGCTCGTCGGTCAACCTCACGCGGATCATCGGCTCGCGCATCCCCGGCGGAACCACGACGATCGACGGCATGGAGGGACCAAGCACCTTCGGCTTGGGCAGCGGCGACGGGATCGCCGGAACCACCGGCGCGGGTATGCGCGCCTGGGACGGACCGGTCGCAGCGACGGGCGGAACGGGATTGGGCGCCGGCACGGTCGTCACGGCCGGCGGTTCCTGGCAGCCGGCGATAACCGCCGCCAGGAGGCAGCTCAACAACAGAATTCGATTGCTTTTCATCATTTCTCTTCGTTCGGTCGTGTGACGAAACAATCGTCTATCATCGACCCGGCGGACACAAAAACTTTCAACATCACGCCATGGAAATAATCGCCAGCCCGCTGAGGATAAACCCCATCGCCAGCGCAGCACGCAGCGTCAATTTTTCGTGCAGCAGCACGATCCCGGCGATCACCAGCAGCACCAGCGCCCCCGCATCAAATGGATAGACGCTGGAAAGCGGATAATCGTGCAGCAGCCCGAGCCACAGAAAAAAATACAGGGCTTGTGCGACAATGGAGGTCGCGAAGAAGGCGACACGCTTCCCCCGGGAAATCGGCCGGCGCGGATGCGCGTGCATCGCCTTTTTGAGCAGCAACTGCCCCGTGACCAGTGCCCCCTCCGCCAGCAGGCCGAAGATCAGCAGGTTGCTGGTCATTGAGCCGCCGCCTCTGCTCCCGCCGGTTCCTGGGCCGCCGCTTTTTCATCCGCGGGCTCCAGTTGCTCCTCCGTTCGCACGATCAGCGGCACCAGGAGCACAAATCCCGCAACGACGAGCGCGATCCCCGCCCATTTCACGCCGGAAATCCGCTCGTGCAGCACGACCAGCGCCCCGACCGGCACCAGCACCTGGTTCACCGCCGTGAA
The DNA here is from genome assembly GCA_051955985.1 of Phycisphaerae bacterium. GTDB lineage: Bacteria > Planctomycetota > Phycisphaerae > WQYP01 > WQYP01 > DATKPA01. The sequence continues at coordinate 24,969 of JBQCGD010000019.1, forward strand.
GTTGTAGGCGAGTCCCAGCGGCACCGTGCGCAGCGCCAGCATCCAGCAGACAAACGCCGAAATATGAAACAGGATTCCCACCACCGTGCAGGGCGACGAAAGGGCCGCGAAATCCAGGATCCCACCCGCCTGCGCCCCCTTGGAGCCCATCGCCAAGAACAGTTCCGCCGTCGCCACGCACGCGATGTTCAGCAATAACAGGAAGAGCGGTTGCCGGCGGGAACGGGGAATGTGCGGGGAATTCATGAGGGGCCTTCGATTTCACCGCGCACGTGCTGTGCTTAGAGTTCGTGCGCATTCGGGAACTGCGGAATGATCTTATCATGCCGCGTCGGTTCCGCGAACCTCATCGCAAACTTGAAGGCGGGATTCAGGATGGATGATGCGTGCCGCACGTAAAGATCCTGCGGCACCAGCTGGTGCTTCAGGTGCAGCTTGGCGTCGTAGTTCAGGGGCGTCGAGTAATACGTCGAAATGCCGTTCTCCATGCACCACTGCAGCACGTCCCGCATGGTCAGGAAGTACAGGTGCAGGTCCAGCGCCAGCGGGTATTCCATCCCCAGGTAAAGGTCGATCAGCGCCGTCTCCGCCCCGAGCTTCGCATGGTGATCCGACGGCAGCCGCACCAGCGTGATCGAAACCGCGACCAACTCCCCGCGACGGCGCCAGAGAAAGAAACGCGCCCGGTCCGGCATGCACCGGCCGAGCTCGAGGAAATACCGCGGCGTGAGCTTCTCAAACTTCATGCCCGCCCGGTCATACACCTGCAGGTACAGCCGGTACACCTCGTCAATGCATCCCGACACGTCGCTGGTGACGGAAAACTGGATGTTCTCCCCCGCCGATTCCTTCAACTTGCGGCGCGTGCTCTTGCGGGTCACCTTGCTGAGGGCCTTCTGCAGGTAATCGTCGAACGACGTGTAATGATGCAGCGGCAGCCGCGTCATCGGCATCGACGGAATGCGCACAAAGTCGGGGGCCTCCGAGAGCCCGGCCATCGCCGGCCGATGTTCGGCAGGGACGTCCTTGAACACCACAATGCGGATCGAATGCCGCTGCGCATATGCCGCCAACGCTTCTCCCAGCGCGCTGGTGTACCCGTGGTAATCCGCCTCCATCTCCGTGGATCCCGGCGGCAGGACGATCCCCGGCGCTCCCGGCCCCGCCGGATTCCCCAGCATCAACGTCTTGAGCGTCATGAACCCCGGATATCTCCTGCGCACCTTCTCCGCCAGCCCCGCGATACGCCCCTGCACCCCGGCCAGGATGTTCTGGTCCACCACGAAAAAAGGCTGCGCCGCCCGCAGCCGGTCCTGCCGGTCGCGGATCACGAAATACGACAGAGGAAAATCATGCCCCAGCGTGCGGTGCACCAGCTCGTAATAGCGGTGGTCGCAAATTTCCCGGGACAGGCGCGTGGATCCGAGGATGCCCGCCGGAATCAGTTCGGCCGGATAAACCGTCGCCGTGCCGCGCGACAAAGGAAAGCGCTCCACCTCCGGGACGCGCCGAGGCGCGGGGAGATCCAGGTCTATCCAGGACCGGCGCATGCGGGTTGAAGCTGTGTGGAATACCGGGGGAGGCGGTGCTTCTGTTTGCACCGGGGGTTCGATGATCGTGGTCATAGGGCTCCACTAATGCCGAGAATCAGCCGCACGAACTGTAAGTCTCAGGCGAATTGACCCGGGGATTTTAGCTTATAAGCTCTCAAATCCAAACGACCCCCTCGTCGGCGGGCAGTTTTACGCATGGGCATTTTATGACGCTTTCATGAAGGGACGATGATGGACCTGAATCTTCGAGGCAAAAAGGCCGTCGTCAGCGGTTCCACCGCCGGCATCGGTTTCGCAATTGCTGCTGCACTGGCCAGGGAAGGCGCGTCCGTCGTTCTCAACGGCCGCACGCAGCCGCGCGTCGACGAGGCGCTTCGCAAACTCAGTGCCGCCGTCCCCAGCGCTGCGGTCTCCGGCGTAGCCGCCGATCTTGCCACCGCGCAGGGTTGCGATGCGTTCCTCAAGCAGGTTCCCGCTGCCGATATCCTCGTGAACAACATGGGCATCTTTGAACCCGTCCCCTTCGAAAAAATTCCCGATGCCGACTGGATGCGCTTCTTTGAAACCAACGTGATGTCCGGTGTTCGCCTCTCGCGGCATTATTTTCCCCGGATGAAAGCCGCCGGCTGGGGCCGCATCCTCTTCATCTCCAGCGAGTCCGCGCTGCAGATTCCCTCCGAAATGATCCACTACGGCATGACCAAGACCGCGCAGATCGCCGTCGCCCGCGGCCTCGCCGAGCTTTCCGCCGGCACGCAGGTCACCGTCAATTCCGTCCTCGCCGGTCCCACCGCCTCCGAAGGCGTGGAGGGTTTCGTCAAACAAATGGCCAGGGAACAGAAAATGGATGTCGCCCAGATCGAGAAATGGTTTTTCAAGGAAGTCCGGCCGACGTCGCTCATCAAAAGGTTCGAAACGCCGGAAGAAATCGCCAACATCTGCGCCTTTCTCTGCAGCCCGCTGGCCGCCGCAATCAACGGGGCGGCGATCCGCGCCGAGGGCGGTGTGGTCAAGGCAGCCGTGTAATAAAGCTGCATCACGCGCATTCTGCATCCGTTGATTCGCCACTTCCTTTTCCGGAGCCCGCATGCCTCTCAAGCTCGCCCTCACCGCCGCCTTCGCCCTCCTCTCGCTCGCGCTCCCCGCCCGCGCCGAGCACTACGACCTCTTCCTCCTCGCCGGCCAATCCAACATGGACGGCCGCGCCAAGGTCGCCGCCCTCACCGGCGACCTTGCCCATTGGAAAAAGCCCCAGCCCGATGTCATCATCGCCTACTCCAACTCCGGCACACGCACCGGGCACATCCTCTCCGCCGACTGGACACCTCTCATCCCCGGCTACAGCGTCCGCACCGGCAAGCCCCCCATCGACAAAATCCCCGGCGAAACCTTCGGCCCCGAAGTCGCCTTCGGCCGCACCCTCGCCGATGCACTCCACTCCCGCATCGCGCTGCTCAAATTCGTCGAGGGCGGCACATCGCTCAAAAAGAACTGGCGCGTCGGCGAACCCAGCGGACTCTACGCCCAGATGCTCCCCTTCTACCGCAAGCAACTCGACGCCCTCACCGCCCGCGGCGACACCTACACCCTCCGCGGCTTCGCCTGGCACCAGGGCGAATCCGACGCCTCGCTCACCAAGGACGAATACCTCGAGCTCCTCAAAAACCTCATCACCCATCTGCGCGAAGACATGCACGCCCCCGACCTCCCCGTCGTCCTCGGCGAGGTGTACGACAACCACAAGCGCGACTCCATCCTCGCCGCCCAGCGCGAAGCCCCCACCGCCATCCCCCACTGCGCTCAAGCCTCCTCCGCCCACCTCAACACCCTCGACAAAGGCACCCACTTCGACGCTCCGTCGCAGCTTGAACTCGGCAAACGCATGGCCGAAGCACTGCTGCCGCTGCTGAAAGACGCCTCATCGCATTGACGCCCGCAGACGCCGGAGCGACACTCCCTTGCCGGCACATCGCCGTACCGTCAGCTCATGCAGAAAGGCCCTTCATGTCCGCCGCCACTCTCCGCGACCTCCTCTACCTCGACTGGGAACGCATCCGCGGCCTCGCCGCCCAACTCGACGGCGGCACGCTCCTCTCCGGGAAGTCCGGCGACCTCTCCATCCTCACCCAGCCCGAAGCCGACCGCGACCACCGCTTCTACAAACACCAGCACGAAACCCGCTCCCTCCATACCGCGGTCTTCAACACCGTCGAAAAAGCCCTCCGCGACAAAAACGCCATCACCGACATCACCGATTCCTACGATTACGCCGGCTGGTCCCCCGGCCTTTTCCACGACGGCCAGCTCGTCCTCACCACCGGCCTCGTCCGCCTCCTCGATTATCCCTGGCTCGCCTCCGTCATGGAAACCATGCCCCGTATGCTCAAGGTCACCCAGCGCGCTGAACTCTCCGCCCTCAAGCAGCAGCGCGAACAGCACAAGCTCACCCAGCAGGAACTCGACGCCAAGGTCAAGGAACACCAGGCCCAGCTCAAAGACCTCGAGCAGTGGAAAATGGAAGAACTCACCGAAGTCGTCCGCGAACTCTATGGCCAGACGGTCCGCATCAAAATCGTCCCCGCCGGCTCCCAGCGCGGCGAAATGTTCGTCGGCTCCTGCCACCCCCACGGCTTTACCGAATCCGCCGCCGTCCTCTCTCAAAAATACGGCTGCGATGTCGATGCCAAATGGCAAATCCTCGGCCTCATGAACGTCGCCGGCGAAACCAACACCCCCCCAATGCCCACCGGCAACGCCGTCGAAGACATGTTCGAACGCCTCGCACTCGCCGTAAACCGCATCCACCGCGTCGCCTCCGCCCCCATCTTCCCCGCCATGTCCATCACCCCCCTCGCCATCTACCGGGAGCTATGACATGCCAAAAGCCGACCAAATCTATCGCCTGAAAATCACGATCGACCGCAGCCGCCCGGCGATCTGGCGTCGCGTCGAAGTGCGAAGCGACATCACCCTGGGCGATCTGCATCGCGTGACCCAGGGCGTCTTTGCATGGGAAGAATCGCACCTGCACCAGTTTGTCTTCGGAAAAGCAGTCCGACCCGACAAGGCAAAGATCGCGAAGCAGGCAGCAGCCGGCATTTTCGATGTGGACGAGCTCTGGGGCCAAACCGTCTACAGCGACCCCCTTTTCGACCTGGAAAACGCGAAGGACGAATGGGCCGTCACGCTCAACGAGGCCGCACCCGCGCCAAGAACCACGTTCGTCTACACCTACGATTTTGGCGACGGCTGGGACCATCAGGTCCGCGTGGAAAAGATCGGCCCCATCGAAAAAGGCGCCGATTATCCGCGCTGCACCGCCGGCGCCATGATGGCGCCTCAGGAAGATTCCGGCGGTATCTGGGGCTGGGAGGAAAAAGTCGAACGCGCAAACGATCCGCAGGAAGAGGAAGATGAGGACATCCGGATATGGCTCGGCCTGAAAGAGGGAGAAGTCCTTGATCCCACCCAATTCGACCTCGGCGAAACGAATGCCCGCATGGTTAAAGTGATCAAACTCTGCGACAAATCCAGAAAAGCAGAACTGCGAAGTCGTCGCCGCAAGTAACGCCTACAATCTCCTTTCGCCCCGACGGGACCACCCATGCCCCTCCCCTACTCCCTCCTCGACCTCTCCCCCATCCTCACCAACTCCACCGCCGCCCACTCCTTCCGCAACTCCCGCGACCTCGCCCAGCACGCCGAACGCCTCGGCTACACCCGCTACTGGCTCGCCGAGCACCACAACATCTCCGGCATCGCCTCCGCCGCCACTTCCATCCTCATCTCCCACATCGCCGACCACACCCAAAAAATCCGCGTCGGCTCCGGCGGCATCATGCTCCCCAACCACGCCCCACTCCAGATCGCCGAACAATTCGGCACGCTTGAATCCCTCTACCCCGGCCGCATCGACCTCGGCATCGGCCGCGCCCCCGGCGGCGACATGTTCACCGCCCGCGCCCTCCGCCGCGGTCTCAACTCCGACGGTGACTCCTTCCCCAACGACCTCGCCGAACTCATGAACTACTTCCACCCTTCCTCCGAAACCGCACCCGTCAAAGCCGTCCCCGGCGAAAACCTCGATATCCCCATCTACCTCCTCGGCTCCTCCGATTTCTCCGCCCGCCTCGCCGCCAAGCTCGGCCTCCCCTTCGCCTTCGCCTCCCACTTTGCCCCCGACTACCTCCTCCACGCCCTCGCCCTCTACCGCAACAACTTTCAACCCTCCCCCCAACTCGCCAAACCCTACGTCATGGTCACCCTCAACCTCTTCCTTGCCGACACCGACGACCAAGCCTCCCGCCTCTTCACCACCCTCCAGCAAGCCTTCCTCAACCTCACCCGCGGCCGCCCGCGCCAGCTCCAACCCCCCGTCGATTCCCTCGACTGGTCCCCTGCCGAACAGGCCCGCGTCGAGCACATGACCCACTACTCCATCGTCGGCTCCCCCACCACCGCGCGCGACCAGCTCACCACCCTCATCAACGCCGTCACCCCCGATGAACTCATCTTCACCGCGCAGATTTACGACCATCCCGCCCGCATCCACTCCTTCGAACTCGCCGCCCAACTCATGAACGACCTTAACCAAACACCCTCCCCGCACCAATCCGCCGCCCCCACCCAGTTCTGAACTCTGAATTCTGCATTCTGAATTCCCCCACCGCTCACCCCCTCGGCCCCACCATCTCGCGCACCCGCGCCAACGCCTGCTGCACGTCTTCATCCTCAGGCAATTTCGTCGCCGCCTTCTCCAAGGGCCCCAGCGCCTCCGGGTACCGCCCCTCGAACATCAGCATCAACCCATAAATCTTCAACGACATCCCATCCTCCGGCGCAATCTCCACACCCTTTCGCGCTTCCGCAACCGCCAGGTCCGTCCGGCCCTCACGCCGGTAAATCGTCGCCATCAGCCACCGCGCTTCCTTGAAGTTCGGATCTGCCGCGATCACCGCCTGGCATTGCTCCTCCGCGTCCTGCAGTCGCTTCTCCCGGAAATACGCATACGACAGAGACCAGTGCAGCTCCCGGCTCATGGGCGTCACCTCGCGCGCCCGCTCAAACAGCCGCACCGAATCATGCCAGTACTCCGTCTGCCGATACGCAAAAACGCTCAGCACCACTCCCAGGACCACCGCTCCCGCCGCCAGCGCCGGCGCCGCACGCCGCCATCGAAACGCCCCGTACACCACCATCCCCACCAGCCCGACGGATCCCAGGTACGTGTACCGGTCCGCATACGCCTGCGTAAACGCCTGCACAAACCCGATCGTCGGCAACGCCCCCAGAAGATACCAGAGCCACCCCGCCAACAACCCCGGATACCGCCGCCGCAACAGCACCGTTCCCACGGTGATTGCCAGGAGAATCGCCACCGCCCCGCCCACTTTCGCCCAGCTCAATCCCACATACGGATAAAATGGCGCGAGCTTCCCGAAATCCGCCTGCATCTCGATGTACCGCACGTACGACAGGATCGCATTCCCGGACTTCTCCAGCTCGCTGATCTTCAACGTCCCGTTCCCCCGCGCCGCGATCATCGACGCAATCGCATCCAGCAACGCCACCCCCCACATCGGCCACTTCTCCAGCGCCGACCGCAGCACATCGCGCCACCCCTTGATCTTCCCCAGCGGCCACCAGTCCACGATCACCAGCAACCCCGGCATCACCGTGAACATCGGCTTGCCCCACAGGCTCATCACCAGCGCCACGCACGACCCCCAGAACCACCACCGGCTCCCCCCCTGCTTCCACGCCACGTACCAGTACATCGCCAGGAACCCGAACACCCCCGCAAGCTCATCCTTCCGCTCCGTCACCCACGCCACCGATTCCACCCGCAAAGGATGCACCGCCCACAACAGCGCCACCGCAAACCCCGCCCACCGATTCCCCGTCGCCCGGTACAAAAACAAAAACAGCATCCACGCCGACACCGCATGCAGCACGATGTTCGTCGTGTGATACACCCGCCCGTCCGGCATCGCCAGCGCCTGCAGCACCGCCCGCAAGTCGTCCAGGCCCATCCACCGGCTGATCGTCGCATCCACCTGCAGCGACACCCACGTCGCCGGAATGTACAAGCCCCCCTTCCGCGTCGTCGCCGCCCACACCAGGTTCCCCGGCGTCACCCCCTGCAGCACGCGCGGGTTGCCAAAAACATAAATCTGATCATCCAGGTCGACAAAACTCGCCTTCACCGCCGGAAAAAACGCAACCCCCACAAACACCGCCAGCAGCGCCAGCAGCACCCAGGTCACCCAGTCCCAGCACACACCACGTTCAACCTTCACCGCTGCCTGTTCCGGCGCAACCGCTGTCATGCCTTCCATCCTTCCCGCTGGGCGCGAAATGCCGCTCCCCTTTGGCAGCCTCATCTCAAAACGTGCCCGCATTATAAAACCACGCCGCCCCCAATCACCAAATTTTTCCCAGCTCTGCCGTCCCCCGATTTTGAAACCCTCGCCCCCAAAACGACAACGCCCACCCCTGCCCCCCGTGCTACACTGCCCCCTCCTGCAATTCACGAGGATCTTATGCTCACAAAACACCTCCGCGTCGCCGCCCCCCTGCTCGCCCTTCTCCTCACCGCCGTCGCCCACGCCGATATCAAGACCGGCATCACCTACGCCACCCCCGACAACACCCCGCTCAAACTCGATGTCGGCACCCCCGATGGCCCCGGCCCCTTCCCCGTCGTCCTCATGATCCACGGCGGCGGCTGGTCCGGCGGCGAACGCGCCGCCGACTTCCACCAACTTTACAAACCCCTCAACGACGCCGGTATCGTCTGGTTCACCATCGACTACCGCCTCGCCCCGCAACACCGCTGGCCCGCCTGCTTCGATGATGTCAACACCGCCCTCCACTGGGTCCACGACCACGCCGCCGAATACAAAGGCGACCCCAACCGCCTCGCCATCCTCGGCTACTCCGCCGGCGGTCACCTCGCCTTCCTTGCCGCCACCAAAACCGACATCCCCCTCCGCGCCGTCGTCGGCCTCTCCCCTCCCACCGACCTTGAACTCGACCTCCCCCAACGCGGCGGCCTCTCCCCCTCCCTCCAAAACCTCCTCGACCGCCCCCACGAACTCACCCCCGAATCCCGCCAGATCCTCCACGACATCTCCCCACTCCACTACCTCCACAAAAACATGCCCCCCATCCTCATCCTCCACGGCACCGCCGACAAATCCGTCCTCTTCCAGGACTCCATCAACTGGCAAAAAGCCGACGAAGCCCTCGGCAACTCCTGCGAAATCATCCCCCTCCAGGGCGCCCCCCACCGCATCCGCGACTGGCCGAAATACCTCCCCAACTACGAACAGCAACTCGCCGACTGGCTCCACAAACAACACTCCGCCCCCCAATCCACCACCCAACCCTGAAATTCTCCCCCCACCACCCCGTCTTCAAGAAGCAAATACCCCATCGCGCGCCCCCCGAGGACCCCTCCACGCACCTCCATCACCCCGCTCCCCTCCCCATAACCTGTCCCTCCCCTTCCTCCCGCCAATTGTGTACAACACACAGCGACACGCGCACCCTGGGAAAAACCATGCGACCGCTTCCCTGCCTTCTCCCCCGCCGC
>JBQCGD010000020.1:0-97329 GCA_051955985.1 Phycisphaerae bacterium
CCGGGTATTGCTGGTTTTTGTGGGGTAGTTGACTTGGTCGACGTGGGCGAATCTGGCGAATTGCTGGGCGGATTCGGCGTTGCGAGTTATTGCGGATTTTATGCGGGGGGGGATTTTGCAGAGGAACGCGGGTGGGGGGAGGAGTACGAGTTATTCGGTGGTGGGGGAGGGGTGAGGGGGTGTTGCGCGGCGGAACACGCGTTCGATTCTTTCCGCTTCATCCGCATGGCGCACCCAAATGGTGAGTGTGTCCAACGCAAAAGAGCGGGTAAGGGCGCTGGTGGCGCCCTCGGCGAACTGCTCGAGGGTGAGGCGTCCGTAGCCGGTGGCGAGGGCGGTGAGTGCAACGCGCTTGGCTCCGAGCGATGCGGCGCGTTCGAGTGATAGCGTGACGACGCGGGTGATTTCCGGGACGGACGATTCGTACATCCCATCGACGGCCACGGCGTGGACAATTCGTGCGAAATTGGTCCCGGCGGCGGTGGTCACGACGATTTCGCCGCGATTCACGTGCCGGAGGCCGCGATCCTGGAGGTGTGCGTGCAGGGCGGACTGAATGCGGTCTGCGACCTGGTCTCCGTGTTTCATACGGATGGCGCCGCCGACGCCGCCGGAGAGGTTCAGGAAGACGTTGGCTGAGCAGATTAAGGTGTCGGCTTCCACATCGAGGATGTCTCCGTGGGTGACGATCACGTTCATGAGGTGCTCCCGGGAGAATTCCTGGGTGATTGTAATCGATGGGCAAATGTGCGACCGCGGAAGACTCGGCGGCGGGAGGGGCGCATTGGGGAAGATGCCATCCTCCTGCGTTGTTTCCGATCCTCGCCCCGACTGGGCGGCCTGCGGGCCGTTGCGGGCAGGATGCCCATGCCACACAAGGGGCCACGGTTTGGGGGGCGTGGATAAAACCTCTTCAATGCGGCATAATAACTCGCTTGCCCTGCCGGGATTAGGGTTTTCCGTGGCTTTGAGGAGTGTGCGCGCCTGTGAGCGTGACTGTACCGCAAAAGACGATTGCTGCTGAGGCTTCCATCTCGGGCCGGGGGTTGTTTACGGGGGTGGAGACGACGTTGACGTTCAAGCCGGCGCCGGTGGGGCATGGCGTTGTGTTCGTGCGGACCGACCTGACGCGGCCGGTGCGGATTCCCGCACTGGTGCAGCATGTGACGAAGCGGTCGCGGCGGACGGCGATTCGGGCGGGGGCGGATTCGATTGAGACGATCGAGCATTGCATGGCGGCGGTGGCGGGGCTGGGGATCGACAATATTGAGATTCACATCAACGGCGGCGAGGTGCCGGGGGTGGATGGGTCGTGTTTGCCGTTCGTGGAACTTTTGCAGAAGACGGGTCTGGTGGAGCAGCCGGCGGAGCGGATGTTTCTGACGATTTCGGAGCCGATCGAGGTGCAGGACAGCGTGGGGCCGGGGGAGGGGGGTGCGGGGGCGGCGACGTTGATAGCCGCGCCGCCGGTGGGGGACGAGTTCAAGGTGATTTACGATTTGGATTACGGGAACATCGAGCCGATCCGGCAGCAGTTGTTTGCGTACGAGCTGAACGGGACGTTTCCGCGGGAGATCGCGCCCGCGCGGACGTTCGTGACGAAGATGGAGGCGGAGGCGTTGCGGTCGCGCGGGCTGGGGACGCATTTGCAGCCGGGGGACGTGCTGGTGCTGGACACGACGGGGCCGATCGGGACGGATTACCGGTTTCCCAACGAATGCGTGCGGCACAAGGTGCTGGATCTGATCGGGGATTTGTATCTGCTGGGGTGCCCGATCAAGGGGAAGATCGTGGCGTACAAGTCGGGGCATTCGCTGAATCACGCGCTGGTAAGGAAATTGGACCAGATGCTGCAGGCGCAGCGGCGGGCGAAGCTGGCGCTGGGGGAGGCGGTGATGGATGTGAAGCGGATTCTGCGGGTGATGCCGCACCGGTATCCGATGCTGCTGGTGGATCGGGTGATTGAGATGGATGGGGACCGGCGGGCGCTGGGGGTGAAGAACGTGACGATGAACGAGCCGTTCTTCCAGGGGCATTATCCGGGGATGCCGGTGATGCCGGGGGTATTGATTGTGGAGGCGTTGGCGCAGTTGTCGGGGCTGTTGTTGTCGCGGAAGCTGGAGCACTCGGGGAAGATTCCGCTGTTGTTGAGCCTGGACAAGGTGAAGCTGCGGCGGCCGGTGGTGCCGGGGGATCAGTTGATATTGGAGACGGAGAACATCCGGGTGAAGGCGCGGACGGGGCACGTGAAGTGCCGGGCGTACGTGGGGGACCAGATTGCGGCGGAGGCGGAGATTAAGTTTATGCTGGTTGACAATGAAATGTTGGCGTAATGACGAATGACGGAATGACTAAAACGGGTAACTGATGCCGAAGATTCATCCAATGGCGGTTGTGGAGAGCGGGGCGCGGCTGGCGGACGATGTCGTGGTGGGGGCGTTTGCGTACGTGGGGCCGCAGGTGGTGCTGGGGAAGGGGTGCGTGCTGCATCATCATGCGCAGGTGGAGGGTCGCACGGTGGCGGGGGAGAACAACGAGTTTTTTCCGAACTGCCTGGTGGGGGCGGTGTCGCAGGATTTGAAGTATCGCGGCGGGGCGTGCCGGGTGGTGATCGGGAACAACAACGTGATCCGGGAGAACACGACGATCCACATCGGGACGGAGGACGGGGGGGGCGAGACGGTGATTGGGAACGACAATCTGATCATGGTGGGGGCGCACATTGCGCATGACTGCGTGATTGGGAACGATGTGATCCTGGCGAACAATGTTTTGCTGGCGGGGCATGTGCTGGTGGAGGATCACGTGGTGATTTCGGGCGGGGCGGCGTCGCATCATTACGTGCGGTTCGGGCAGCATTCTTTTGTGGGCGGGCTGACGGGGGTGACGCGCGATGTGCCGCCGTTCATGGTGTTTGACGGGACGCCGGGGATTGTGCGGGGGATCAACCGGAACGGGTTGAAGCGGCGCGGGTTCAACGAGGAGCAACTGGGGGCGTTGAAGATGGGGTATCGGCTGCTGTTCAGCGACACGACGCCGCTGGTGAAGCAGGCGGTGGAGCTGGAGAAGATGTATCCGGGGCAGCGCGAGATCGAGATCCTGCTGAAGTTCATGCGGGAGGCGGCGAGCGGGAAGTTCGGGCGGTACCGGGAGAACCTGCGGGGGAAGAGCCAGTGGCACGAGGATGACGAGACGCCGCCGCACGTGTCGGGGAACTAACGGAGAAGCCAGGAGCCAGGAGTCGGAAGACAGAAGGGTGAAGACTGGAATGACGGATGGAGTTTTGAATGCGGCGGTGGTGGGGGTAGGGCGGATGGGGCAGCATCATGCGAGGAATTACGCGAAGATTCCGGGGTTCAAGCTGGTGGGGGTGGTGGATGTGAACGAGGGGAACCGGGAGAAGGCGGCGGCGGAATATGGCTGCAAGGGGTTCGGGACGGCGGAGGAGTTGCTGGCGTGGAGCCGGCAGGCGGGGGTGAAGATCGACGCGGCGTCGGTGGCGGTGCCGACGGTGCATCATCGGTGCGTGGCGGAGCTGTTGATGGGCGCGGGGGCGGATGTGCTGATTGAAAAGCCGCTGGCGCCGAATGTCGAGGATGCGCAGCGGATCGTGGATGCGGCGAAGAGGTACGGGCGGGTGCTGCAGGTGGGGCACACGGAGCGGTTCAACCCGGCGTACCGGGCGTTGGCGAAATATGAGCTGCACCCGAAGTTCGTGGAGGTGCATCGGATTTCGCCGATGACGTTCCGGAGCATCGACGTGGGGGTGGTGCTGGACATGATGATCCATGACATTGACCTGGTGAATCACCTGGTGCAGTCGCCGGTGACGGATGTGCGGGCGGTGGGGGTGGTGGTGATCGGGGAGTACGAGGACATCGCGAACGCGCGGATCACGTTTGCCAACGGGTGCGTGGCGAACCTGACGGCGTCGCGGCTGGCGTTGCGGACGGAGCGTAAAATGCGGCTCTTTTCGCCGAATGCGTACGTGACGGTGGATTACCAGAAGAAGCAGGGGGCGGTGATCACGAAGACGGCCAACGAGAAGGAACTGGAGCGGGTGCGGAAGGAAGTGAAGGAGGGGCGGATCACGGACCTGATGCAGCTCAACTACCCGGAGCTGGTGAAGTACGAGGATTTGAAGATCGAGGACACGGAGCCGGTGCGGGCGGAGCTGGAGAATTTTCTGGAGGCGATCCGCACGCGCGGGGAGCCGGAGGTGACGGGGGAGGATGGGCTGGTGGCGGTGGACATTGCGAGCCGGATTGCGGCCTCGGTGGCAGCGCACAAGTGGGACGGGGTGACGCCGCCGTTTGGGGCCGCGGGGTCTGGGGTCTAGGGAACAGGGTCTGCGAAGAGGCGGGTCAGTTGGCGGGGGCGGGCTGGGCGTTGTTGTCCGCGGGGGCATTGTTGTCGGCCGGGGCGTGATTGTCGGCGGGTTGGGCCTTGTTGTTGTCGGCGGGGAGGGCTTTGAGGTCGGGGGGCTGGTGGAAGGCGGGGGCGTCGTCGTCGTTGTTGTAGTCGTGCGGGCGGAACGTGTGGGAGAGGGAGAGGATGGCGAGGCCCATGGCGATCGCGAGGCCGAGGAAGAGGAAGAAATTGATGACGGCGAGGAGGACGGCTTCGAAGTGGTCGAGGCGGAAGACGGCCATGAAGGTGACGACGAGGATCAGGCCGCGCAGTCCGAAGGTGTAGAAGCCGATGGAGGGCATGAAGTAGTTGACGACGTGGAGGGCGAGGACGACGGCCATGGATTTCCAGAGGGCGCTGCCGAGGGTGCCGAAGTCGCATCCGCCGAGGATTCGGGCGGTGATGAACATGCTGCCGATGAGGCCGCCGGACTGTACGACGAGGAGGACGGTCATCATGGCGGCGGTGATGATGGTGAGGGGGAGGCTGGTGGGGAAATGTTTTTCGGGGTAGGCCATCAGGAGGCCGAGATGGACGCCGAAACCGACGATGCCGATGACAGCGGAGATGACGATGCCGCCGAGGATGGAATCCTTGAATCCGGGCTCGTCGGAGATGCCTTCCTCTTCGGCGAAGGATTTGCGGGGCTGGGCTTTCACGGGGGCGCGCCGGGCGCGGCGGGAGGCGTAGCACTGGGCGCAGACGAAGTCGCCATCGTCGTTGCGGATCTGCCGGGAGTTGACGACTTTTTTGCAGTCTGCGCAGCCGAACATGTCGGCGGCCATGGGCTCGGGGGCAAGCTGGGCCGGCTCTGCGAGGTCGATCTCCGGTTCGGTGCTGCGGTCGGGGGCGGGGGCGAGGTCATACGGATCAACCTCCGCCACACCGGCGGCGGCGGCGGGAACGGGTTCGGGTTGGGCGGCGGCGGCGACGCGGGCCGTTGCGGACTCCACGGCGGCCATCCGGGCTTCGTAGCAGGGCTGGCAGTAGTAGTTCCCCAGCGTGTCCTTCACCCGCTTTTTGTTAGCCACGTTGGTGTTGCAGCCGGCGCAAATCTTTTGAACGGTTGGCATGGCTCAGCGTCCTTCCCACAAAGGTTGCAAAGTCCCGAGGCGCGAGGTGATCGGCAGCGGACGGGTCAGTTCGCCGGGGCGGCGGGCTGCGCGTTGTTGTCGGCGGCCGGTGCTGCGGCGTCGTCGGCGTTGTCGTCCGCGGCGTTTTTGTCGGCCGCGGCGGGGTGTGCGTGCTGCATCTGTTCGATGAACTGCTGGTGGCGCGCCTGGATTTTGGCGGCTTCCTGGGTCACGGCGATGCCGAACCAGAAGGCGCCCGCCGCGACGGCGACGACCATCGCGCCGATCGTGGTAAACACCGCCGCCTGCATTTCGCCCCAGTCGATGAGCGAGCGCCGGATCACCACGACGATCCCCACCAGCGGAATGTACCGGCAGGCCAGGCGAAGCGGGAGATTGTCCGCCGCGGCGATGTACGTGGCCCAGCGCAGGGCGAAGAAGAAGATGATGACGCCGACCACGGCGGTCCAGCCGAAGACCTTGCGGCTCAAATCGGGGAGGAAGTACGAGATGGCGAGCATGAGGACGATCGTGGCGAAGATGCCGCCGCCGATGTACAGGAGCGTGAGCCAGAGGGGCGTCGCCTTCGCCGGCGCCTGGGTGCTGGCGGCGGTGTAGGTGGTGCTGCTGGTGCGCGGGCGGACCATGGTGCGGCGCTTGGAGAAGCAGCGGGAGCAGACGAACTCGCCGTCGTCGTTGCGGATCTGGCTGGAGGGGACGAGTTTTTTGCAGTCCGCGCAGCCGAAGAGGTCGGAGGCGGCGGGTTCGGGGGCGAGTTCCTGGGGCGGTTCCGCGAGGCCGATCTCGCCGATGTCCTGCGGCTCGGGGGGGAAGTCATAGGGGTCCGGGGCGGCGGCAGCGGCGGCCGCCACGGGTTCGGGCTGCGCCGCGCGGGCGCCAGCCTTCTTCTCCGCGAGCCTGGCTTCGTAGCAGCCCTGGCAGTAGTAGTTGCCCTGGGCGTCCTTCACACGTTTTTGATTGGCGACGTCGGCGCTGCAGCCGACGCAGATTTTCTGTACCGATGCCATGCGGTGGTCCCTTCTCTTCTACTTCGTACATCACGAGATCGGCGCGAACAGATATGTAAGAGAAATTGTCGCCCGCGGGCGATCCAAAAACAAGAAAAAGTCGCAAGTTTGCGCGCGAACCACATGAAAAAAACATGAAACCCGCGGCGTCCAAGAGGGGCTGCCGTGGTGAGCTGTACAGTTTATTTGTGTTTGCGGAATGCGTCGCCGCACAAGCCGGCTCGCGGAGCGTTATCGGGTCGGGGTGGCGGGGGAGGCGTCGGCGGGAAGCGGGTCGAAGCGGACGCTCCGGATGTTCGGCGCTTTGCCGACGACGCGCAGCCGGAGCGTGAGCGGCCCCGGCGAGAGGTGCACCGGGAAGGCGGGGCTGAGGACGAACTTGTGCCAGCCGCCACTGTTGGGGCAGTGGAGGGCGCCGACGGACTGGCCGCTGAGGAGCAGCTCGAGGTGGGCGTCGTCGCCGGGGTAGGCGGTTTCGACGTGCAGGGCGTAGTTGCCTTCCTGCTGGACGTTGAGGAGGAAATCGACGCAATCCCGGTCGCCGAGCGAGGCGATGCACTGGCCGCCGGCGCCATCGTCTTCGGGCCTGCCGCCGGAGGAACGGCTCTTGAACGCCACGGCCATCCAGTTGCCGGGAACCGGAGCGCCGGCGGTGATCGGCGGCGTGGGCTCAGCAGCGACGGCGATGGCGGCTTTCATCTTGGGCTCGTCGAGGCGATGGATGTCGTCCGTCAACCCCCAGCAGCCGAACTTGGAGTAGGTGCCGGCGAGGTTGAAATACATGAAGAGCCCGCCTCCCTGGGCGTACCAGTTGTTGAGGTACTCCTTGACGACGTTTTCCATGCGCGGGTCGCTGTTGGCGGCGATCTTCGCCTTGAGGCTGTGGTCCCCCTCGAGATCGACGCCCCCTTCGTAGCAGAAGGCATGCACGCGGTAATAGGTGGCGAGGGTCTGGTACTCGAGAAGGCCCGCCTTGTTGGTGGCGAGGGCGTCGGCAAAGCCGGGGTTGAAGATCTGATCAACGGTGAGGTCCTCGCGATCGGCGGTCTTCTGGTCGAGGTAGAGATACGGAGCGCCGGCAACGGCATAGACAAACCGGTTCGGCGGGCCGAAGTGCTGCTCGATGTAGGCGAGCTGCATACGGAGGACGAAGCCGTAGGACACCTGCGAGGCAAGCACCGGGCGGATGCGGGTCATCATGGCGTCGGCGCCGTAAACATCGCGGAAGATCTGGCCGATCTGCACGATGCGCTCGGCGGTGCGGCGCCAGCCCCAGTAATACTTGTTCTGCCGGTCCGAGTCCCCTTCCTGCAGGGAGGTGTTGCCGGCGGCGACTTCCTGCTGGGCGAGCTCGATGTTCTTGCCGTACTGCGGGAAACTCGCGTTCCAGAGCTCGTTGGAATACTCGAGATACACGATGCGGTCGGAGTCGAGCTTCTGCTTCATGAGCGCCGCGAGCCGGCGGACGTAGTCGTCGGTGGCCAGCAGGGGGATGTTGATCCAGAGGTCCTTGTGCGACTGGTTGGCGAGGTCGATGGCGTATTCCCACGCCATGCCGCGCGGGCCGGCCTGCGTGGGGCTGTCGGGGGTGGTGCGGTCCTTCCAGTCGGCGACGTCGGAGCCGTTGGTGCGGAGGAGATCCATCAGGCGGAGGGCCGAGAAGGGTTCGATCGCCTGGAGAAACTCGTGGGTGAAGATTTCTTTGGAGGCGAGGGTGTATCCGGGGCGGAGGAGGCGGATGTTCTTGATGCCGCCGTCGGTGTTTTTGAAGGCGAGGAAGAGGTGGTCATTGCCGGGGTTGACGGTGAGGATGCCGACGGACTGGCGGGTGGCGCGGTTGTAGCCGAGGGATTTGACGCGGGCGTTGGTGACAGGGGTGGAGAGCTCGCAGCGGCCTGTGCAGGAGAAGAGGTAATCGCCGGGCTGGACGCGGGCGTCGGTGATGACGACGGCGCCGGCATCGCCGGTGGGCCAGCCGTCGGGCCCGACGGGGGCTTTTTCGTCCCAGGGGGCATCGGGCGAGCCGAACTTCCGGGCGGTTTTCATGCAATCGATGAACATGTGGGAGCGGGAGTTGTCGGCAAGGCCCTCGAGGTTGACGCCGAGGGGGGGCGTGGCGGGGCGCTGAAAGGCGAGTGGCAGGATATGGATGAGGTCGGCGGCGCCGGCGAGTGGGGCAGCGGCGAGGGAGAGAAGGGTGGTGAGACGCGCAAGGCTGAGCAGACGCGCGTGGCGGCGATAGGGAAAAGTACCCAGAGGTCCCAGAAATCCCATATTGCCGACCTCGCATGGAGTGATGGAATTATGTTGCAGAAGCGAAAATTCCGCCCAGCTTAACTCAGCAGTCGCTGCTACTTCTGCTGAAAAGTGTTACGGCGGGGCGAATCGGTCCGGATGGGCCGAAAAAAACTCATCTCGACGGCAAACCAATGCCAAAAATCTCGGTCTTATCGAAAAGTTATTTTCGCGCAGCGCAAAAGTGACGTTATATTTCGTGTGATCCATGGTGGCATTTCAGCGGTTTCGCATCGCTGAAATTTCAGCAGTTCACTTCGCAGATTCGCTCTGTCTTTGACGGTCAACTTTGGGTGCAGGGCTCGGGCATCCCGCAGGCAGTTTCTTGCTTGCGGCGCCTCCGCGGAAATTTCATCCTTCCACGGCGCTGACAGTCTGCGCCTGGAAGGGCAGTTGTGATGGTCTGGACGGTTGTTGCCGGCCAACCCCGGACCAGGTGTCTGCCGGCATGCGAAACGATTTGTACCGGAGGCGAGTGTGTCTGAATCCCTTTCGCGGCATGGTGGCCGGCGTCGTCCTGCACGGGCGCTTGTTGAACCCCTCGAAGCTCGCCAGATGTTGTCAGCCACGATCGCTGCGATCGGGTCGCGGTGGGGGCACAAGGCATCGCCTTCAGCGGTGGTGGAGGTCGGCGACAGCACTTCTGTCCGCGCCGACGACGCATCCTCGCTGACCCGCGCCAAACTGCAGAGATACTGGATCGGCGGCTACATCGCGATGCGGCCGACCGCCGGGGCCGCGGCGGAATTCACGCTCGATGTGGCGACGCCCGGCGATTACACGCTCACGCTCAACACGCTGCAGTTTTCCAGCGGCTCGCTGGAACTCTCGGTCAATGGAAATGATCAAGGATCGGTGACCCTGCGGCCTTCATGGCGCAACCACACCGCGGCGACGCTGCACCTGACCCTCGATGCCGGCACCGACGTGCTGCGGATCCAGGCGAACACGGCGACGGCGGTCGATCTCTACGGATTCCGCCTCTCCTACAACGCGCCGCTGGCCACCGAGCCGGCGCTGCCGACGCCGGTGCCCAGCGCAATTCTGCCGCCCTACACGCCCCCCTCGATGACCGCGACGGGAACGACCGATGCCACCGGTTCCGACCCGGCGGTGATTCCCGGGCTTTCCGCCATGGCCGTGACCATCAACGAGCACGCGCAGGCGAATTTCAACGAACTGGATGTGACCGGGGCATTGCCGGGCGAAACGATCCTGGTGACGCAGTCCGGGGGCACTCTGACGATCAAGGCCAACGGCCAGCTTTACCACAACACGATGGCGCTGGGCGAACTGGTGATCTACGCCGGCAGCGGGAATGCGACCATCACCGTCGACAGCTCCGTGACGATCCCGACGCGGATCTACTCCGGCCAGGGCAACGACACCATCAAGAACCTCACCACCGGCCAGGCGACGATCGTCACCCTCACCGGCTATTCCAACACGGTGACGGGCAACGGCATCAACACGGCCTACTGGGTCTCGCCGTCGGACACCGTCAACGCCAGCAGCATGGAACGAAATGCCCTGTGGGTGCACACGATCTCCGGCTTCTACCAGCCGTACACATCGACGCCCGGCGCCACCGGCTACGTGACCAACACGCGCGACGGGGCGAACCTGGTCGATCCGGCAGCGGGCGGCAACGGGTGGACGCGCCTCACGGGCAGCTTCTGGGGCATGGGCCCGACGCAGCAGGACATCAACCAGGGGCAGGCGTCTGACTGTTACTTCCTGACGGACCTGCAGTCGCTCGCGCGCCTGCAGCCGGCGCGGTTGCAGCAGATGGCGGTGGACCTCGGCGACGGCACCTACGCGGTGCGCTTCATGCGCAACGGCAGCCCGGTCTACGTGCGGGTCGATGGCGAC
Source organism: Phycisphaerae bacterium (assembly GCA_051955985.1). GTDB lineage: Bacteria > Planctomycetota > Phycisphaerae > WQYP01 > WQYP01 > DATKPA01. Next base: position 10,679 of record JBQCGD010000020.1, read on the forward strand.
CTGCCCACCGCTTCGTGGGGCGGGTTGTACTACTCGCACCCCGGCGCCAGCGGCGACCAGTGGGTGTCCATCATGGAAAAGGCCTACGCCTACCTCCGCACCGGCGCGAATTCGTATGCGTCGCTGGACTACGGCTACATGACCAACGTCTATGCGGACCTCGGCGTCAGCAGCTACTCCATGATCCTCGGCGCCGATGGGAATTCGTTCTACACGTCGGTGAACCAGTCGCTCTCCGCCAAGCAGCCGGTGGATGTCCTCACGCACAATTCCGTCGTGTACGGGGCGCCGCTGGTGGTGTCGCACTGCTATGCGGTCATCGGCGTGTCGAAGGATGCGGCGGGGGCGGTGTGGGTGACGCTGCGGAATCCCTGGGGCGTCGATGGCTTCAATGTGGATTCGAATCCGAACGATGGGTTCGTGACGGTGTCGTACGCGGCGCTGTATGCGAACGTGACGTATTACTCGGTCGTCAACGGATAAGCATGGCCGGGCCGGGGGGAAAATCGGCGCAGCACGCCCGCGGGGGAAGGGGTGCGCGCCGCGCGGCGGCAGGGGGGTGGCGCGGGTGAGGGAAAACTCTTCCCTTTATTGGCTCAACTCATGAAATTGCTTCAATGCCCGCCGCGTGATTGTCGATAAATACCTCTGCTGATCGGGTTTGCGAGTCAACTGCAAAAAAACGCAGAAATCGCGGAACGAACCTCAGCTCAACAAGCGTTATCAGGGTGATTTCGTTCACGGCGAATTCCCGTGCGAGGGTTCCCTCCGCCGGACGGCGCCGTCTTATTTCAAAGTCCGCTCGCCTTTGCCGCGCCACCGCTGCGCGCCGGGTGAGCCTGGATGCCACCGGGGATCAGCCAGGGACGGCATGGTCAGCAGTGCGACGGGTTGTCGAGCGTCCACCTTCTCCATCCCGCGGAACCGGGCATCGCCATCAGGGAGGCTATCGTGGAGCACATTCGCTGCAGGCCGATCGTGGACAAATCCCGCCTCGGGATCGAATCGCTGGAAACCCGGTTGAATCTCTCGACGCTCCATGCCGCGGTCGCGCCCGCGGCGATGGGCCGCCTCGGAACGCAGATCGTCGGCGCCGCCAGGGTGAAGCCCGCCGCCGCCGGCAAACTCCACGGTGGCGCGGCCGTCGCCTCCACCGGCACCACCACCATCCCCGTCGCCTCCTATTCCAGCATCTACAAATCCCAGCTTGAAGTCGTCAACGGCCAGCCCGACATCGGGTATGTCTCCCCGAGCGGCGCCTGGATCGAATACACCCTCAACGCGCCCGCCGCCGGCGTCTACACCCTCGGCGTCGACCTCGCCTCCCCCACCAGTTTCAGCACCCAGGTCTCCGTCAACGCCACCCCCGGCCAGGTCATCACCGGCGGAAGCACCGGCGCCTGGCAGACCTATTACTCCCACGCGGCCTCCATCCGCCTCAATGCCGGCGCCAACGTCATCCGCTTTTCCTCCCTCAACGGCACGCAGTACAACCTGCGGAACCTCTCGGTGAAGGCGTCGGCGGCGTCGCTGATGGTCGGCGACAACACGAACGTGCCGATCGCCGGCTATTCCGCGATCGAGGGGGCGCAACTCGAATTCGTCAACGCCACGCCGGACATCGGCTACGTCGCCCGCAAGGGCGCCGCCATCGATTACTCCCTCAATGTCGCCACCGCGGGCACCTACACCATCACCATCGGCGCCTCGGCCGTCACCGGCGGTAACAAGTTCGACCTCCTCGACAACGGCACGAAGATCGCCACCTTCAAGCTCTCCAACACCCGCGACTGGCAGTCCTACAACAGCTACAGCCAGACCGTCACCCTCCCCGCCGGCGTGCAGACCCTCGAAATCGCCTCCACCGGCAGCGAGTACAACCTCCAGTCCCTCAAGCTGCAGCGCCAGAGCGCCTCCACCGCCACGCCCACTCCCCCTGCACCTCCCGCCCCGCCCACCACGCCCGCCACGCCCCCCGCGCCGACGCCTCCCGCCGCGCCCACGCCCCCGGCCACCCCCGCCGTCACCATCAACCAGCGCTGGATGACCAGCTTCACCGAACTCGACATCAACGCCATCGTCCCCGACGCCTCCCTCACCGTCTCCCAGTCCGGCAACACCTTCACCATCAACGCCAATGGCCAGCTCCAGACTGTCACCGGCAACTTCGGCGACCTCGTCATCTTCGCCGGCGACGGCAACGCCTCCATCACCGTCGATTCCTCCGTCAACATCAGCGCCCGCCTCTACGCCGGCGCCGGCAACGATACCCTCAACAACTTCACCTCCGGCCAGGCCACCATCGTCACCCTCGACGGCGGTTCCGCCACCGTCACCGGCAACGGCATTAACACCGCCTACTGGGTCACCCCGGCCGACGTCGTCCACGCCAGCCCCGCCGAAAAAGCCGCCGGCGATGTCCACACCATCGCCAACTTCTACCAGCCCTCCACCACCAATCCCAATGCCAACGGCTACATCTCCAACACCCGCGACGGCGCCACCCTCCCCGATCCCGCCTCCGCCGGCAACGGCTGGACCCGCCTCACTGCCAGCAGCCTCTGGGGCACCGGCCCCCTCCAGTCCGACGTCAACCAGGGCTTCTCCTCCGACTGCTACTTCCTCTCGACGCTCTCCTCCCTCGCCCAGGTCCAGCCCGGATCGCTCGAACAGATGGCCGTCGATCTCGGCGACGGCACCTACGCCGTCCAGTTCCTCCGCGGCGGCAAGCCGACTTATGTCCGCGTGGACGGCGACCTCGCCACCTCCGGCTACGGCGGCCTGCAATACGCCCGCACCGGCGCCTCCGGCAACCAGTGGGCACTCCTCATCGAAAAAGCCTACGCCGACTTCCGCTCCGCCAAAAATTCCTACGCCTCCCTCGACTGGGGCTTCAACAGCACCGTCTACTCCGATCTCGGCATCAAAAACACCACCATCACCCTCCCCAAAGACCCCAACGCCTTCTTCACCACCGCCGGCAACGCCCTTAACGCCAGCAAAGGCGTCGACATCCTCACCAACCCCACCGTCGCCGCCGGCGTCCCCCTCATCGGCTCGCACTGCTACTCCGTCACGGCCGTCGCCAAAGACAACGCCGGCACCGTCTGGGTCACCGTGCGAAACCCCTGGGGCTACGACGCCTTCAACACCGACAACAACCCCGCCGACGGCCTCGTGACCGTCCAATACTCCGCCCTCCTCGCCAACGCCACCTTCGGCTGCCTGATGGTCTGACAAACCCACCCCAGGGTGCCATGCTTATGGCCCAACCTCGGGGCCATAAGCATGCCAGTTGGATCCGCAAAACCACATTGCACCCCCTCCCCAAACAATCATTGAAACCACGGAGAACACGGAGCACACGGAGAAAAAAACTCCGTGCCCTCCGTGTCCTCCGTGGTTTTAAACCGTCTCTTTCGTGGCGAATTGAGCCGTTCACCCAATCTCCCGCGTAAACTGCCGATACAACTCCGCATACTTCCCCCCGCTCTCCAGCAGCGACGCATGCGTCCCCCGCTCGATGATCTCCCCATGATCCATCACAATCACCTGGTCCGCCCGCGTCACCGTGCTTAACCGATGCGCCACGATAAACGTCGTCCGATGCAGCACCAGCTTCTCCAGCGCCTCCTGGATCACCATCTCCGTGTGCGTATCCACCGCGCTCGTCGCTTCATCGAGCATCAGGATCCGCGGATTCGCTACAAACGCCCGCGTGAAGCAGATTAACTGCCGCTGCCCCAGCGACATCGCCGCCCCGCGCTCCCCCACCTGCGTGTGGTACCCATCCTTCAGCGCACTTAGAATCTCATGGCTCCCCAGCGCCCGCGCCGCCGCCTCCACCTCCGCCTCCGTCGCCGCCGGATTGGCATAACGAATATTCTCCAGCACCGTCCCGCTGAACAGATAATTCGCCTGCGACACAATCCCCATCTGCCGGTGCAGGCTCTCCGACGTCACCTCCCGCAGATCATGCCCATCCACCAGCACCCGCCCCGCCTGCGGCAAATAGTACCGGCAAATCAGGTTCATGATCGTGCTCTTCCCGCACCCCGTGTGCCCCACCAGCGCAATCGTCTGCCCCGGCAACGCCTCGAAACTCACCCCCTTCAGCACCGGCTTGTCCGCCACGTAATGAAAACTCACCCCCTCAAAGGTCACCCGCCCCGCAATCTCCGGCAACGGCTTCGCCTCCGGCTTGTCCATCACCTCCGGCTTCTGATCCAAGAGCGCAAACACCCGCTCCGCCGATGCCATCGACTGCATCATCTCGTTATGAAAATTCCCAAAGTTCAGCACCGGCCCCATGAACCAGTCCCAGTACATCGTGAGCGCCACCAGCGTCCCCACCGTCAACCCCTTCGCCCCGCCCTCGACGACCAGGTAGCACCCGTAAATAAAAATGATCACCTTCCCGATGTATCCCACCACCCCCAGCAGCGGCTGGTACATCCCATTGACAATCGCCGCCGCCACGTTGTTGTACGTGTTCGCATCCTGCAGCACATTGAAGTTCGAAAGGTTCTCCGTCTGCCGGTTGTACGCCGCCACCACGCGCATCCCGTTGATGTTCTCCGCCAGGTTCGTGCTCACCCGCGTGTACGCCTCCCGCGCCGCCCGCCACTTCACGCCGATCCGGCTCCGGTAGAAATGGTTCATGAAGTACAGCACCGGCCCGAGCCACAGTACCGAGAGGGCAATCCGCCAGTCCGAGATTAGCAGCATCGTCGCCGCGACGAGCATCATCATCGCATTGATAAACACCGTGTTGATGCCGTTGATGATCGGGTTCGACAGCGCATCAATATCCGAAGTCCCGCGCGACAGGATCCGCCCGAACTTCGTCTTGTCATAAAACGACATGCTCAACCGCTGCAGGTGCGTGAAGACCGCCATCCGGATCGACAGGATCACCTGCTCCCCGAACTTCCGGTTGTAGTGGAAATTGAACCGGTTGATCAGGTTCGCCGCCAGCACCGCGCACCCCCACAGCGCAATCGTCATCCCGATGCTGTAAAACGCCCGCCACGGCCCGGCCAACTGCGTGATCCACGTTCCGACGATCGGCGCCATCCACCGCATCACCGGATGCACATCCCCCCGAATGTCATGGTCGATCAGGTGCCGCAGAAACATCGGCCCCGTCATCTCCAGCCCCGTGAACATCAGGTTCAACACCAGCGCCAGCACATACGCCCACTTGAACGGCATCATCCACGCCAGCAGCTTCTTCACCACCGGCCATTCCAGCGGCTTGTACGCCTCCTCCCCCTCCGGCGCATTGGGGTCCTTCCCCGACGGCGCAGCCGTGCTCTTCGCGCCCGCCACAATCGCCCGCTGCTTCCGCTTCAAGAGCATGTTCTCGAGAATCGTCATGTAGGTAACTGGTAATTTTTAATTGGTAATTGGAAGGAGCGATCCCGCGCCAGCGAATTACCATTTACTATTTACCAATTACACCTCCTTCGTGGTCCTTCGTGCCTTCGTGCCCTTCGTGTTTACGTCGTCGCTTCCTCACGTCTTCGCCGCCGCAATATCCGCCTTCTTCCCCGCCTTCGCCAGAAGCTCCCGCTCCTGGTACGCCAACTGCACCTCTGCAATATGCCGGTAATGCCCATGCTCGCGCATCAGCTCCTCATGCGTCCCCGCCTGCGTAATCCGCCCGCGCTCCAGCACGATCACCAGGTCCGCCGCCTTCACCGTCGACAACCGGTGCGCAATGATGAACACCGTCCGATCCACCATCACCAGCTCCAGCGCCCGCGAAATCAGGTGCTCCGTCTCCGGATCCACCGCCGCCAACGCATCATCCAGCACCAGGATCCGCGGATTCGAAATGATCCCCCGCGCAATCGCCAGCCGCTGCCGCTGCCCCCCGCTCAGCGTCGCTCCACGCTCCCCCAGCATCGTCTCATATCCCTGCGGCAACTCCATGATGAACTCGTGCGCCTGCGCCACCCGCGCCGCCGCCTCCACATCCCCCATCGTCGCCTCCGGATGTCCATAGCGAATGTTGTTCGCCACCGTGTCCGAAAACAAAAACGTCTCCTGGAACACAAACCCGATCTCCCCGCGCAAACTCTTCAACGTCACATCCCGGATATCCGCCCCATCGATCAGAATCTTCCCCCGCTGCGGATCATAAAACCGCGCGAGCAACTGCATCAGCGTGCTCTTCCCAGACCCCGTTGGCCCCACCAGCGCCACCACGCTCCCCCCCGGCACATCAAACGCAATGTCCTCCACCACCGGCTTTCCGGGGTCGTACCCAAACGTCACAAAATGAAAATCCACCGCCCCGCCAACCCCCGCCCCCTTCGGTAAATCCACCGCGTCCGCCTTCTCCGGCACCGTCGACGGCGCATCCAATATCTCAAAAAACCGCCGCGACGACGTGATCGCCTTCTGATACTGCTCCGTGATCTGGTTCACCTGCTGCAGCCGCGCCAGGATCGCCCCCATCGCCGTCCCCACCACCAGCAGATCCCCCACCTTCACCTTCCGGATCGCATCCGCCGGCAACCCCATAGTCTTGACCACCAGCACCGCCCCGATCGCAATCAGCGCCAGGTTCGCCGCGCTCGCCGCCCCGCGCACGATCGGCACGAAATTCCGCCACAGTGCCACCGTCTCCATGATCCGGTCAAAATACCGCCCCGCCGCCCCCCGGTACTTCGCGATCTCCGTCTCCTGCGTCGCAAACGCCTTCACCACGTGCACCCCCGCCACGTTCTCCGTGAACACCGTCACCATCGCGTCCCCCGCCTCCATCATCGCCAGTTGCCGCGGCTGCATCTTTTTGCTGAACCGCAGGATGTACACGATCCAGAACGGCACCGGGATCAGCGCCGCCAGCCCCAGCCACGGGCTGATGAACATAATCACCACCCAGTACCCGATGACAAACGCCACGATCTCCATCAACAACACAATCCCCATCTGCAGAAACGCCCGCACGTTCTGCAGGTCCGACAGCGCCCGATTGATCAACGCCCCGCTGGAATGCTCATCGTGAAACGCAAACCCCACCCGCTGCAGCCGGTCATACACCGCCGCCCGCATGTGAAACACCATGTCCATCGTGAACTTCGAGTTCACAAACTCCCGGAAAAACCGCACCACCCCGCTCAGCATCACGAGCAACCCCAGCACCATCACCATGAACACGATCGTCCGCACCGGCTCGTGATGCATCGCCTTCCAGAACGATTCATGCCCCACCGGCACAGCCCCCGCCGCCTGCCGATTCTCCAGCGCCTGGATCGCATTCACCACCGTCCCCATCATCCGCGTCGACAGCACATCCAGCGTCATCCACACGATCACCATGATCACCGCCGCCGACGCGATCCCCTTCACCGGCCAGATGAATTTCACCATCCGGCGCAGCAGCTCCCCGTTGGTGGCGCTCCTCCCCCTCGGCGCCCCCGCCCCGCCTGAATTGTCGCGCTCACTCGCCATCCTGCCGGCCCTGCTTCGCCAAAAACCCCCATTTTACTCCCCCTGCTGCAAGCAACCACCCACCCAATCGAAAATCGAAAATCCTCGCCCTCCCCAAATGCTACAATAGAGGCAGTTGGTGCCTCCCCCCCTCACTTCGGCACCCCCTTTGCGGATTCTTCCTGTTGTCAACCAAAGGAGGTCTCGCATGTCCGACGTTCGCCCCGAAAATCTCCCCGACACCGGCACCTGTCCTCCGCGTCCCGGTGCCGCTGATCAGGTCCTCCGCCCCCGTACCGCCGCCGATTCCGCGCGCCACCCCGACCGCGCCGACGATCTCTACGACGATTCCCTCACCCGTAAACTGCCTCCCAACTCCGCCCCGCCCGTCCCCGCCGATGCACGCCTCGTTGACTCCACCGCCCACAGCACCCAGGCCGACGCACCCCTCCCCAGCCCTCACGTCCCCCTCGACCACCACGATCCCTTCTCCAATCGCCCCTCGACGCATCCCGTCGGCACCACCGTCGGCGCTGCCACGGGCGCAGCCGCAGGTGCTGCTGCCGGTGCCGCCATCGGCGCTGTGGCCGGACCGATCGGCGCCGCCGTGGGCGCCGCCGCCGGCGCCATTGCCGCCGGATTTGCCGGTGGCGCTGCCGGCCGCGTCGTCGCCGAATCGATCCACCCTTCCACCGAAGACCACTACTGGCAGACCCACTACGCCCGCCGCCCCTATGTCGCCCCCGGCACCCCCTACGACGTCTACCGCCCCGCCTACATGTTCGGCATCGAAACCCGCCTTCAACACTGTGAAAAATCCTGGTCCCAGGCCGAGCCCATGCTCCAGCAAACCTGGGAACAATCCCCCAACGGCAGGCTGATGCCTTGGTCGAAGGCCTCCCCCGCCGTCCATGACGCCTGGGACAAACTGTCGCCCTGTGATCCCGACCTCTGATTCGCCTTGGCGCAATCCGCGAGGTAGCTCATCCATAAAGCCGGCGCTTTCGCCGGCTTTTTTCGTGCCCGCGCACACCGACATCATCCCCACCATCCCGCACCTCTTTCCTCGCTTCTCATGCGGGCAGGGGAGTTTAGGGGAGTCCAGAAAAAGGGACGACATCTCCGCACCGCGCTTCGCATCCGCGGGTCCTTCCACGCGCCCCCCGTTTCTTGCCTAAATCCAGCAGTTTTGCCCAGTTCTGTACCGCGGTTTCTCTGCTGAACTCATCCGTCTCCCGCCGATAAGTCTCTTCTCACTTGTTAAAAAACGGTGAAAAGCTTTTTGCATTTGCCAGAAACCGGCGCATGATTGCGGCATCCTCGGATTGACTGAACTCAGCAATTGGCTGCTGGTCCGTGTGCGACGCGCGGCTGTACCGCCGTCTTCTCCCGGCCGTCCGCTAAAGATGTGACCTCGCGTTTTCCACGCGCAGGTCTCCGGGAAAATTTTTTTTGGAGGCTCCCTCATGTCGATTTCGTCCCCGCGCCGTCTTTCCCGCACCCGCACCGCCCCGGCCGCACTCCTCGATACCCTCGAAGTCCGTACCCTCCTCTCCGGCGTCGTCGCCCAGGCCGCCGGCGGACTCCTCCCCGGACAGACCACCTCCGACGGCAACGGCGGCGTCTACGCCATCGACGTCAACAACACCTTCGACCACGCTACCCTCGACGCCCAGGGCAACTACTCCCTCGTCAACACCACCGTCACCGGCACCAACCCCGGCATCTCCTTCACCGCCCTCGCCTACAGCGCCAGCGACAACACCCTCTGGGCCGCCGGCTCCGACAACCTCATCTATCACTTCGATACCGCCGGCAACACCACCGTCGCCGCCTTCGACCCCGCTTCCAAGAGCGCCCAGTTCGCCGCCAACAGCGAATTCATTGCCTCCATGACCGTCTCTTCCGATGGCACCCTCTGGTTCACCACCTCCGGCGCGGCGGCCAGCTCCTCCGGCAGCAACGACTACACCGGCACCTCCGAAATCGGCCGCCTCAACCTCCAGGAAGGCACCTTCTCCCTCACCGCCCTCCCCGACGGCACCAACGTCAGCGCCCTCGCCACCGCCGCCGACGGCACCGTCTGGGCCACCACCTCCAGCATCTTTGAAAGCTTCTCCGGCGGCGTCTTCACCGCCACCTCCGGCCTCCTCCAGGCAAGCTGGGATGGCAGCCAGATCAACCTCAGCTCCTTCAACGTCGCTGACTCCGCCAACGTCTTCAGCAGCCCCGTCGTCATCCAGAACGCCGACGGTATCCCCGCTGATTACTCCGTCTACTACACCAGCTCCGTCGCCGTCTACGGCCAGGCCAGCGGCGTCGTCGTCGATGGCGTCACCTGGGGCTTCGGCAGCATCGCTTACCCCGATGTCGCCGGACAGGTCGATCAATTCTCCGTCACTGCCGGTCAGGCCGATGTCTTCCAGGCCTCCCTCCCCGGCGGCGGCACCCAGACCCAGCTCAATCTCCTCAACACCACCATCCCCGCCGGCGACCACAGCTCCCTCATCCCCGCCCAGCTCACCGTCGATTCCAACGGCGTCCTCTGGTTCTCCGAAATCGACCAGCAGGACCTTGCCGACATGAACGCCGGTGGCCCCATCCAGAACCCCGTCGTCAACGCCCTCGACAGCCTCGACACCAACACCGGTGATTTCGCCCGCATCGTCATCGGCGCCGACACCCCCTACTACACCGTCGCCTCCGGCGCCACCGTCTGGGTCAGCGTCTTCCCCGCCGCCGGCGTCTTTGACAACGGCGATTCCGTCCAGCTCGACACCGTCGATACCGCCGACGCCAGCAACATCACCAGCATCGGCGTCGGCTTCGACGCCACCGCTACCCAGGCCTACACCGGCGCCATCTCCATGTTCGGCTCCGCCGACGCCGGTGACTTCGCCTACTCCATCGACTACGGCAACGGCACCTCCTTCTCCGGCACCATCACCAACGATGGCTCCGGCTCCTACACCGTCCCCGGCAACGTCACCTACGCCGCCGCCGGCAACTACGACCTCACCCTCACCATCACCAGCGCCTCCGGGGACACCGTCATCGTCCACGGCGTCGCCGCCGTCGCCCCCGTCACCACCACCATCCCTCTCGTCGCCCAGGGCATCGTCCCCGCCATCGCCGGACAAAAGGACGTCGCTCTCGCCCCCAACGTCTCCGGCCAGCCCACCCTCGTCGTCGCCCAGTTCAGCGGCGCTCCCGCCTCCTACACCGCCACCATCGACTGGGGCGACAACACCTCCACCACCGGCACCATCGTCGCCACCGGCGCCAATGAGTATGTCGTCGAACTCGCCGCCGGACAGACCAAAACCTACAACGCCCTCGGCACCTTCACCATCACCGTGACCATCTCCGACGGCACCCAGTCCGCCGTCGCCACCTCTTCCGCCAACATCGTCGCCGTCCCCGTGGTCGCCTCCCAGAACCTCGTCCTCAAGCCCATCTTCGGCCCCATCGCACTCGGCACCGTCGCCACCTTCACCGCCGACCCCCTCGCCACCGCCAGCTGGTTCAAAACCACCATCCACTGGGGTGACGGCTCCACCTCCACCGGCCTCGTCGTCCGCACCGCCTCCGGCGCGTTCCAGGTGATCGGCCTCCACATCTACAAGAAGAAGGGCACCTACGCCGTCACCACCAACATCACCGATACCGTCGACAACGAAACCGCCCTCGCCACCGCCAGCATCACCATCACCCGCTAATTCCCCCCGGTCCCAACTCAGGCCGGCGATTCCCCCGGGAATCGCCGGCCTTTTTTTTGCTCCGTCTCAAAAAAAAAAAAGAAAACCCCCTGCGCAGATTTCCCCCACCCGCCGCGTATACATCACGAAATCACCAACGACGCCCGGGCCTTCCCGCTCCACCCACGCACGCCCCCAATTCCCCCTGAACGTTTTCTCCCCGCCGTCGTATCACAAAATGCCACTCGGTCGTGAACGCCGTCGATGCACCAGCGCCCCAGCCCGGAACACTCCCTTGTCCATCGCTCGATCCATCGCGGCATCACGCACCGGGCGGGGAGCGCGTCGGCCCTCACGGGAGAAGGTGGGGTCCACGCCTCCCCGCTCGTCATTTGCTGTGGCTGTGGAAGAAAAGCAGATGCGCTCGGGATTCGGGATTCGGGATTCGGGATTCGGGATTCGGGATTCGGGATTCGGGATTCGGGATCCGGGTGTCGGGTTTCGGGTATCGGGCATCGAGTGTGCCGAGACTCGCTCAACCGCCATTCCACCGGGACCTCCCATGCCCACACAACCCCTCGTCCCCACCCAAACCCCTCACCAAAAACCCGAACCCCGAACCCCGAATCCCGAACCCCGAGCCAATCTGTTCCCCTTCCACATCCCCCCCGCCCGCCGTACATTCCCCTCATGTCCACCCACTACCACCCCTTCCCCGCCACCCACTGGTCCCTCGTCCGCCGCGCCGGCAGCCCACAGAGCGATACCCAACGCGAAGCCCTCGCTACCCTCCTCACCCGCTACCTCCCCGCCCTCCGCTCCCACCTCCGCTTCGTCCGACGAATTCCCCCCGACCGCGCCGACGACCTCCTCCAGTCCTTCATCTCCGACAAGCTCCTCGAACGCCAGCTCCTCCAGCACGCCGACGAAGCCCGCGGCCGCTTCCGCACCTTCCTCCTCACCACCCTCAACAACTTCATCACCTCCCACCTCCGCGCCCGGAAAGAAATCCCCGCCGCGAACCCCCAGGTCCAGGGACTCAGTCCCTCGGCACTCGAGCACGACAACACCCCCCACGCCGAAGTCGAAGCCGCCTGGGCCCGCGCCCTCCTCCACGATCTCCTTCGCACCATGAAAGACGAATGCGAACGCACCCATCGCCACGACCTCTGGCTCGTCTTCGAGCAGCGCATCCTCCTCCCCCTCTTCGACAATCGCCCCCCGCTCGACTACGAAACCCTCGCCCGGCAACTCCACCTCGCCTCCCCAACCCAGGCCGCCAACCTCCTCACCACCGCCAAGCGCACCTACGCCCGCCTCCTCCGCCTCGCCATCGCCGAATACGAACCCAACCCCGCCAACATCGAAGAAGAACTCACCCACCTCCACCAAATTCTCGCCACCCACCCCCACCCACCCCCCAACGAACAACCCCCAGAATTCCCAATACCTAATAACTAATAACCAATAACTAATAACGACCAGGTCCCCCATGCACCCCGACGACCTCTCCACCCTCCCTCCCGAAAAACTCGCCGCCCTCCTCACCCCAGCGCCCGCCGCCGCCTGGCCCTCCGCCCCCGAAGACCTCGCCGCCATCCTCCGCCACCAGCTCGCCGCGCCGCTCCTCCCCGATCTCGTCACGCCTCCCGGCGCCGAGCCCGCCCGGCTCGCAGCGCTTCTCCAGCATCGCCCCGCCGAAACCTTCGCCGCCCACCTCGCCGCCGACGCCCCCGCGCTCGAACTCCTCGACGCCATCAAGCAGTTCGCCCGCCACGCCAATGCCGCGCCCGATCATCCTCTCCGCGGCGACCCCGCAACCCTCCTCTACTACGCCGCCATCGCCGCCGCCCTCCTCCGCTGCAACGCCCGCATCTCGCAGCTCCCCGACCCAGCGCTCCGCGACGCCTTCACCTGGGCCCTGCAGCAGCCCGCCGCCCAGCCGCTCCACCCGCTCTTCCGCGCAGCGCACGCCGCCCTTCCGCCAACGTGAGCCCATACGTAGAACCACTGTTCTCTCCGCCTGTTCCATCCCCCTACAATGAATCGCCCACCCCCAATTCCCTCAGGAGCAGGCAGTGGCGCGCGAGCAGTACCTCCAATCTCTCCAGGACCACATTTTTCAAAAGCACGGATGCCGCGCCGCCCACTTTCAAACTGTTCCCCTCCACGAAAAATTCCACGGCAAAACCATCTTCGACGGCAACATCGAGGTCTTCACCCTCCTCGCCCATCCTACCGCCTCCCGCTGCTTCGCCTGGTGCCACGAGGACGATCCCGATTGCGTCTCCTACCTCGCACTCCCCCCGATCCTCACCCCCAGCGACGCCATGCGTCAGCACATCATTGACGAGTTCACCGGCCACGCCTGAGCGCCCCGCCTCCCGCCTCCCGCTCCCCGGATTCGCTCCCGCAGCACGCCGCCTACTGCGACAGTTTCGCCGCACATTGTCCGCGCACCTCCTGCCCATCCCCCCTCAATACCCCTTCCCCCCGCGCGAACCCCGCAACAGCTCATCGGTACACCCTTTGCTTTTCCGCTTGCTCGGGATGCCGCCGCGCGCCCTTTGGACCAACACAATGTCGAACGATCATCACCCAAGCCCTCTCCTCACAGACAACCCGCGCCCGCAGGTCGCCGACGCCCTCATCGCCCGCAAGGAAGCCATCCTCGAACGCTGGGAAGCCGCCGTCCGCGAAGCACTCCCCCACGCCGAAACCCTCACCTTCCCACAGCTCCGTGATCACCTCCCCCTCCTCCTCGACCGCCTCGGCGATGCCCTCCGCACCCCCGGCTCCATGGAAACCTTCGCCCTCAAGGAATCCACCCGCACCCACTCCAACGAACGCTTCATCCACCAGTACTCCCTCCGCGAACTCCTCACCGAGTACCGTCTCCTTCGCCGCATCGTCATCGAGGAAGTCGCCGCCGCCATCCAGGGACCCCTCACCACCGCCGAACTCGTCGCCCTCGACCTCGGCATCGATGCCGCCCTCCAGGAAGGCGTCAACTACCTCGCCGAGCTCCAGCCCGAACAACTCCGCTCCGCCACCGAGGCCGAAGCCAAGTACCTCGCCTTCCTCTCCCACGACCTCCGCAACCACCTCAACCACGCGCTCCTCGTCCTCGAAGTCCACGGCCAGCGACTCCGCGCCCAGGCCCCCGCCGACCAGGATGCCGACGACCTCGATTCCATCCGCTGCTCCATCCTCGAAACCATGGACGGCATGAACCGCCTCCTCGCCGCCGAACGACTCCGCAACGCCATGGTCGCCCCAAAACGCGAGTCCTTCGACATGCGCAACTCATCGACTCCCTCCTCTCCCGCTTCCGCCCGGAAGCCAAATCCAAGGGACTCCAGCTCTTCACCGAAGTCTCCCCCGACTCCTCCGTCACCGGCGACCGCGAACTCACCGCCCTCGTCCTCCAGAACCTCCTCGGCAACGCCATCAAATACACCGGCCACGGCGCCGTCCGACTCCTCGCCACACGCCGCCCCGACGGCGAATGGAACATCGCCGTCACCGACGACGGCCCCGGCATCGCCGAAGAAGACCAGGCTCGCCTCTTCAACGCCTTCGTCCGCGGTAACACCCACGGCCAGCCCGGCGCCGGACTCGGACTCTCCATCGCCTCCCAGGCCGCCAACCTCCTCGGCGGTTCGCTCACCGTCCACTCCATCGTCGGCGTCGGCTCCACCTTCACCCTCACCCTCCCCGCTCGCTCCCGCCTCCCCGAGTCCGAGCACCCCGAACCCCCCGCCGCACCTCCCGCCAAACCTCTCCGCATCCTCCTCGTCGAAGACATCCCCGAAACCGCACGCGCCATGGTCCGACTCCTCACCTCCATGGGACACACCGTCGTCGCCGTCTCCTCCGCCGACGCCGCTCTCCGCGCCGCCGCCGATCAATCCTTCGACGTCCTCCTCTCCGACATCGGCCTCCAGGGCAAGTCCGGCCTCGACCTCATGCGCGAACTCCGCCAGCTCCGCCCCAACCTCCCCGGCATCGCACTCACCGGCTACGGCACCGGCGCCGACGAACGCCGCTCCACCGACGCCGGCTTCTCCCGACACCTCACCAAACCCGTCGACCCCAAAGCCCTCGACCACGCCCTCCGCAACAT
Source organism: Phycisphaerae bacterium (assembly GCA_051955985.1). Lineage (GTDB taxonomy): Bacteria > Planctomycetota > Phycisphaerae > WQYP01 > WQYP01 > DATKPA01. The sequence continues at coordinate 25,946 of JBQCGD010000020.1, forward strand.
CCAACCCTGACAACGCCCGTCGCCCGCAGGCGACGCGGGCCCCTCTCCCTCCCGTCGGAACCCGCAACAACCCATCCCCCCGTTTCGTCATTCGTCATTCGCGCCCTCTCCCATCACCTCAAACCGATACACCGAATACCCATGCACCCCTGCCACCTCCACCACCTCCCGCGGCCGCATCCTCGCCGGCCTCGTCCCCGCCCCCACTCTCGGCCCCGTCCCAATCCGCCGCCCCATCATCACCGCCGCCCGCTCCGTCCCCACCATCCGCACATACCGCGCCTTCCTCGCCGCAAACCGCACATCCGTCACCATGAACGAACTCCCGTTCCCCTCCCGATACGCCCCCTCCCACTTCACCCCATCCACCGACGTCTCCACCGAAAACACCTTCGCCGCATACGCCCCCCACTTCAACACCACCCGGTTCACCTCCCGCACCTCCCCAAGATCCACCCGAACCCACTGCGGATCGCTCGCCGCACTCTCCCACCGATACGCCGCATAATCCTCCCACGTCGTCCCCTTCGTCACATTCCCCGCCCCATGCCCCGCCACCTCCGACGACGCCGTCGCCTCCTTCCCCAACGCCAAATCCCGCTTCTCATCAAACCCCCGCCACTCTCCCTCCTTCAAATTCACCTCCCAATCCTGCCGATAATCCACCCGCGGCACCCCATCCTCCCCAAACACCATCGGCAACCACACGTAATCCCCGTTCCGCCCCTTCTCCACATCCTTCAACCACCGATCCCCCGCAAACATCCACACCGTCCCCTTCTCCCCACGAATCGGATACACAAAATCCACCTGCGTGTCCCACGAATTCCGAGACCCCGGCGTCTCCATCTCCTTCGCCTCCGACCACGGCCCCTCCAAACTCTTCGCCATGTAATACTTCGTCGGCGTCGAATCAATCCACGCCGTCCGCGACGTCCCGTAGTAATACACCCCCTCCCGCTTGAAAATGTGCGGCGCCTCCCGCCCCCGCACATCCCACAAATACATCCGCTTCTCCAGCGACAAATAATCCGCCGACATCCGGTAAATCCCATGCTGCGCATTCGTCCCCACCGCCCACGACACGTACGCCAAATACGCCCGCCCATCCTCATCCTGGAACATCGACATGTCCCCCATCAACGCCCCATCCACCAGCCCCTCCCACTTCTTCTCAAACGGACCCTCCGGCCGCGCCGCCGTCGCAATCGCCAAATGCGCCCCGTTCCCGTTGTACTTCAAAAACATCACATACTGCCCCGTCTTCGGGCACCGCAGCACATCCACCCGGTTCGCATCCACCGCCTGCCGAAACACCACCCCCTTGTTCACCCAATGCACCAGGTCCTTCGACGCGTAACAATACTGCTCCCGAAACCCGCGCGGATTCCCCCCAGACCAGTAATACGTCCCCCCAAACTCCCGCAAACACCCGCTCCGCGTCAGAATCCGCGCCCCGCTCTCATCCCGCCAATAAAAATCATTGTGAATCGTCGACCACGCCCCAACCCCCTCCCGCGCATGTCCTTCACGCGCCCCCGAACACCCCGCCACAAAAACCACCACCACCGCACAAACCCATTTCCACATGCCGCATCTCCAAACGCAAAAAAATCACCGCCAGAACCACAACGCCCACGACGCCCGTCGCCCGCAGGCGACGCGGGCCCCATTCCACCTGCAACCACAACCTCAAACCCAATCATGTACACCACCCCCCACCTCCCCGCAACCCGCCCCCACCCACACCCAACTTTTATGGATCTTCACTTATCCAATGTCCACGTTTAGGCGTTGCATCGCAACGCGGTTGCCCAGCCTTGGCCGGGGAACAGAGACGCCCCCGCCAATCCCATTTCCAATGTGTCCTCAACCCGCCCGCAGCGCCAATTCCCATCGCCCGAAAACCCGCGAAACACGCCCAGCGCGCAGGTACTCTAGCCGCCAGGTAACGCCCGCTTTCACGCCCAGGAGCCGATGATGAAACGAAACCCCCTCCTTCTCGCCGTCACAGCCCTCGCCCTCTTTACCGGCGCCTGCGCCCGCACCGCACACGGAGAACTCGGCGAAGGCTGGACCGAATACAAGCCCGCGCGAAAAATCCACCTCGTCAATTTCGACCTCCCCGTCCACAAGGGAATGGTCGCTTTCGACTGGTCCCCTCGCCAACTCATCGGCGATCCGCCGTGCGCTTCCTACGACTACGACGCCAGGACCGACACCGAAACCTTCAAACTCCTGAACAAGAAGGCCAACCGCGCCGAAATCCGGCTCGAAAATGAATACGGAACCGGCTCCCGGCAGTTTGAAGGCTACGTCACCTTCTATCCGCCGCTCAACGACGAGTCCCTCTTCCAGATCTGGGGCAGCGACGAAGGTGCCACCCAACTGATGGTCCGCGGATTTGCCGCCAACAATGGCTCCATCCGCTGCGCCAACGCCGTCGTCAAGGGAATGCCCACCGTCGCCACGAACTGCTACGGCCGCGAGGTCAAGGTCAACGTCATTCACCTCCAGGAGGATGCCGGCAACAAGATCATCGTCTACATCGACAACAAGAAGATGCTGGAATTCCCCGACAACGAGAAGGTCACGAACCACGACGGACAGAACTATCACAAGTACGGCTGCTACGGAACACTCCACACCGCCCAGGCCGTCGTCAAATGGCGCCACGTCCGCAACTTCATGGGCGGAAAACCGCCGGCCGATGAAACCGTCAATGCCAACGCCCCCAAAGACACACTGCACATGGCCCTCCCCGGAAAACTCCTCTTCGAAGACCACTTCCGGCCCAAAGCGCCCTACTCGAAGCAATACCAGGAGGTCGCGCCCGGCTGGAAGGTCCGCGCAGGACATGCCGATTTCAAACCCACCGCCGACGGCGTCGCCAGCGTGTGGCAAACCGGCCACATGCCGGTGCTCCAATACCAGGGCGCCTTCAGCGACGCCGTCATCGAACTCGACTTCCGCTTCGAATCCCAGCCCGGAAAGTGGGCCGCCTGCCGAATCTCCGCCGCCAACCCCGAGTTGAACCCCCGCGCCTACGCCGCCTCCGTCTGGGCCAACCAGGACAACAGCGCACGCCCCCTCGGCCTCGTCCTCGAACATGACGAGTGGAAGCCCGGCGCCATCACGACCGTGGACAACGTCCCCGCAACCTTTGAGCCCGGCAAGTGGTACACCCTCCGCATGGAACTCATGGGAAACAACGTCCTCACCACCTGCAACGGCGTCTCTGCATTCGGCTCACACGAACTGTTCGGCCTCCCCAAAACCTCCCTCTCGCTCGGCACCGGAACCGCGCCGCACGAACTGAGAAACCTGCGCATTTACGAGGCAATCCGCAACCCCAACTGGATCGCCCCCCCGCCCTCCCGCTTCGTAACCGCCCCCCCAACCACAACCCAACCCGCCACCTCGCCATCCCTCTAAAAAAAGGGTCAGAAGTCATTTCCACCCCCTCCTCCCCTCCCACACCCACCAAGCCCATGGCTTCCACGCCATGGAGATCATGGCCCCTCGCCACCGACTCCAATTCACGAACCTCCCGGTCGCCGCCCCTCCAAAAAGTTTAGCCGTCGATCGACGATCGACGCCTTCCCTCGCCAATTCAATTGAGCATCGAAAGCAACTCCCCGCTCGCGCCCCCGCGAGCCCCGCAATCCCCCCAACTGTCCCACGCTCCCCGCTTCCTCTCGAGACACTTCGCCACGACGCCGATGTACGCAGGCGGCACCTCTATCACGCCCCCACTCAGACCGATTCACTTCCGTGAGCCTCTTCTCCTCGTCACATATGCTACTCTGCTGCGCTCCGACGCCGCCGATGCATGATCCCCCAAACCCCCGCCGCCAGCAGCACGCTCCCCATCGCCGGCTCCGGAACCTCCGTCACAATCACTCCATTCGCCGTATACCCCAACTCCATCCCCGCAGGCAGCACCACCTGCGAAAACGTTCCCGTCATCTTATCCACCGCCAGAATCTCAAACTGCTCCCCCGGCAATGGCACAAAACCATTCGTCAGCGAAACCACCAGCTTCCCCCCCAGCGTCGCCCCGCCCGTCACCGAAAGCACCCCGTACTCGCTCTCCGCATCCGGACCGCCCAACCCGATATCCAGTTCCCCCGTCTGCTCATACCCGTCCGTCATCGACAAACTCCCCGCCTTCTCCGTCTCCGTCGCTCCCGCGAGACTCAAAATCCCCTGCACATACATCTCTCTCACCGCCCCGCTGTAGTTCTCCACGATAAACGTCCCGCCGATGTAATCCCCGACCCCGATGTCCAGCGTCCCCCCCGAATAACGATACGTCCCTTTGATCGAAGCATTTCCCCCTTGCCCGATTTGCAGCGATTGCCCCGTCACCGACCCACCCGACTGGTTGAACACCCCCGTTCCGTTGTAACCCACCAAAATGGTCCCATCCCCGTAAATCGATCCCCCCGTCATCGTGTAAGTCGCCGTCCCCGCCCCCGGGGTGATCCCCAGTTCGATCACGCTCGAATACCCGTATCCATCATCGCCGCCGTCTTGCTCGAACGTCCCGTTCGACACGTACACCGCCGCGCCCAGCGTCCCGCCCGACTGCGTATACGTCCCGTTATGAATGTACGTCCCCTCCAGGTTCGTCCCCCCCGTCTGAATGAAATGCCCCACCCCTGCTCCCGGAAGATTCGTCCACCCTCCCAGATTTACCCGCGCATTTAGCGTCTGCCCCGCCGGCAAAATGTACGTCGCCGTCGCTCCATCAGCGACCCCGATGCTCAACGTATTCGCCCCCAGCGTGACTGGAAGATTCTGAGTGTACGTGTACGTCCCCGCCGCTGTTGACCCCAGCGACACATTGATCCCGTGCAATTCACCGCTCCCCAGGTTCACCTGCGGCTGCGCCCCCGTCCCCACCGGCAAATTGAACACCGGCGACCCGCTGTCCAGCGAAATGTTCGACACAATCAGCAGTCCCCCGTTTACATTGATCGTCGAACTCACCAGCGTTCCCCCAAGATTCAAATTCAGCGCCGCGCCCGAATTCAGCGTAATCGTTGGACTCGCGAACGTTCCCCCTTCCAACGCAAAATTCATCCCCACCCCGCCTGTGCCAAGAACAAACGGATCCGGCAGCTCGCCCGGCTGCCCCGCCGTCAGCGATCCGCCGGTCTGCACGAACTGCCCGAAGGAAAGATTCCCGCCATTGATCGAAAGCGAACTGTTCGCGCCATAGTTGATCGTCTGCGCCGTCACTGTCCCGCCGTTGAGCGCATAACTCCCATGCCCCAGCGTCAGGTTCGACACCTTGTTCGTTCCCCCATTCTGCACGAACACGCCGCTCCCTGTCGCCCCCACGGTCTCCGTCGACGCGGTCAGGTTCCCACCGTTGAGCGTGTACGTCCCCGAACTCCCCGCGTTCGCTCCAAGGATCAGCGTCACTGCCGAATTCGTCGCCGTTCCGCCCTGCGTCAGCGACCCGTTTCCGCTGTTGCCGATCACTTCCTCCGTCGTCGAAAGTGCCCCCGCCGAAGCAGCGTACGTGGCATTCTATCCCGACGCATACCCGACATACAGAGTCGTGGCGTCAAACCCGAGCCCCGCCGCTCGCTGCGCGTACGAAAAGCTGCCGCTGCTGAACCCGAGATAGACGTTCGCCGCGCCCAGCGTCCCGCTCGTGAAGTTGATCGTCGGTGGCGCAACGCCGCCCGGCGCCGGAACCGAAACCACCGCCGCCCCGCTGTCCAGGATCGCCGTCGGAAAACGCGCCGTTCCGCCATTGATCGTAAATGTCGTGCATCCGAGGAAGCCCCCCGTCATTGAAAAAGTTCCCCCGGCCTGCACCGTGACCGTCGGAGAGTTCAGGGTCCCGCCCGACAACGTGTAATTCGCCGCATTCTGTTGCGTGCCTAGCACCAGAGAAGGAACCGACACCGTCCCCGCCGATTCCGTGAACTGCCCCACCGATAACGTCCCCCCCGTCTGCGTAAACGTGCTCGCGCTCGTCGTTACCTGCACGCTCCGGGCGCTCAGGACGCCCGCTTGAAGCGCGTAGCTTCCCGCGCTCCCGATGCCCCCAAGACTCAACGACCCCGTCTCCATCCCGCCCGACTGCGTGAACGTCCCCGTCCCCCGGAGCCCCACGTAGATCGTCCTTCCGCTCAGTGTTCCGCCTTCCAGCAGGTACGTCCCCGAGGAGCCGGCGCCGTACCCCAGGTACATCACCGCCAACGTGTTGGTCCCGTCCAACTGCGTGAACGTCCCGCTGCCGCTCATCCCCACATACTGCGTTCCCGCCGTCAGCGCCCCTCCCGCCCCCAGCGAAACCGCCCCCTGCTGCCCGCTGCTTACACCCAGTTCCAAAGCGCTCGCCGTCGCTCCAGTCGTCGTGATCTGCGCCGTCCCTCCATTTGAAATCAGCGCCGTCACGCCCGACGTCGGCACTCCGCCCGACCAGTTCGACACTGTAAACCAGTCCCCCGAGCCCGTCTGCCACGTCGCCCCTCGCGCTCCGCTAACAGAACTCGCCGCAATCACCGCCGCCACCACAACGGCAGCCCGCCAATTTCCGTCCGACATATTCGCCTTCTCCGACAATTCCACGCTGTGAAATCAACGACCGAGAATTCGTTCCCACCCCAAAGTAACCCGCAATCGCAAGCAGTCAACAAATTCTTCTCGCTCCCTCCCGACGCGGAGGCACGGCCCCATATGTCAACGAATTGAATTAAAAAATCTATGTATCTAAACTACTCCAGTATCATCCCTCCCCGCGGCGGGAACCCTCCCCCACACCCGCCTCATTTGTCCCCAAGAGACCTCATTTGCGGACAATTCCCGTCGTCGCGCCGCGACGTCGCCACGCCGCAAAACCAATAGACTGCTTTCATTATTCGCTACCCTCCCCCTCACACTTCCCGGAAAAAACCGTACAAAACCGTACATCACCCCCCCAAAACCATCCCAAACCCACCCGCAAAACGGACCAGATCCCCCCAAAATGCCCCCAAATAGCGGCCCAACCCTCCCCCAACCCTCCCTCAGCGCCACCCTCACCAAGCCCTCACCCCACCTGAATCTCCACCGCCGACGCCTCCTCCTTCCGCAAGCTCAAGTGATACCCCCGCACCTTGATATCCAGCGGATCCCCCAGCGGCGCCCGGCGCACCGCTTCGACCATAACTGTCGGTGTAATCCCCATTTCCATCAATCGCCGGCGCACCCCGGGCGCCCCCGTTAATTTCACGACCTTCGCTGATTGTCCAAGTGGTAACTCGTCGAGTGTCATGGGCTTACACCCGAACGACGGTGATCTCTTCCGCACACCGCGACGCCAGGCCCATCCGGCTTCCGCCCAGGACCAGCATCAACGTGTCCCCCGTCCCCGTCACCGTCACCTTCATTCCCGGTGCCAAACCCAGTTCCGCAAAGCGCTTACGACAACCCGCCTCGGCAATGCTCACCCGCAGAATCCGCCCCGTCTCCCCCTCCTTCAAATCCGAAAGCCGCAACGATTTCCGCGCGGATGGCACCGGTGAATGCGGCGCAACTGTTTGCTGCGTCGGAAGATGCACCGTGCGGCCCGCCGCGTGGGAAGTCTCAAGCATCGAAGTCGGAGGCGTCACAAACGACCCTTTCAAGAACTCCCGAATGATAACATCTTGAGACTGGGTTTCAAGTAGGACCCCTTCCGCCCAAACCGATCGGGAAAACACCTACACGCAACTCCATTTCCCACAACCTCTTACGCTTCCCCATCCGTATTGAGCTTGGCGATAAAGAAAATCAGCCCGGTTCCGAAGAAAACCGAGGCCACGATCACCGCGTTTGTCCCCATCCCATCCACCGTGAAATAGCACCATAAAAAGAACACAACCCCCGCCACCATCAGCAGTAACGGCCAACCAAACGCCTTGACCCACCCCGGCAGAATCACCACCCCCGGATATCGTCGCGTCTGCCACACCTCCTCCCGCCGAATCTCCCACCGGCAAAACGGGCACTCATCCGCCGAAATCGGCACGAAGTCAAACGGCCGCCTGCACTTAGGGCATCGGCACTGCAGAAATGTCGGTTCCTTCTCCTGGCTCACAAGCACAAATTCTAACTAAAACGTTTCGGCTGTGTGGAGTGAAAAATGGACGCTTTCCCGGCGCTTCCGGTACGTCCCGGTGCGCCCGAAGGCGTTGTCACGATTCGTGCACCGTCAGTCAATGCTTGAACAGTTTTGGGATGGTTTTGGTACGTTCCGGGGCGCTTTCGGCCCCGTTTCGGGATGGTTTTGGGTGAGTTTCGGGGAGGCTTCGTGCAGGCGGGAGGGGGGCGCGGGGGGGGCGAGGGGTTACAGCGGGGGGCGCGGCTGCAGGTGGGCGATGTGGGTGACGATACGCTCGAGCGTGGCCGGATCCCAGGTGGCGATGCCCGCATCGATGAGGTGGGATTTCGCACGGATGAAATAGTCGTGGGCAGAGACCGGGTTGTTGTCGGCAAGTTGGAGGTGGGCGAGCTCGTGGCAGGTCCAGCCGAGAAACTCATCGTTGGCGAGTTCCTCAAACGCCGGAAGGAGGAGGGTGAGGAGTTCGCGGGCTTCGGCGTTGCGTGCGAGGAGGCGCTGGGTGTGGGCGATGGCGTAGTCGGCTTTGAGCTGGGCGAGCGGGGGGCTGAAGCGGCGGTGGTAGTCGCGGGCGTGGCGGTAGGCCTCGAGGGCTTCGGCGTGCTGGTTGAGGTCCTCGTGGGTGGCGCCGAGGTTGTTCCAGAGTGCGCCGAGTTGTTCGTCCATTTTCGCGGCCTGGGCTTCCGCAATGGCGAGCTTGGACCAGGCGATTTGTTCAGGGAGTGGGGAGACGATGGCGAGCATCATGAGGGCGTCGAGGGCGCGGTCGGGGAAGTGATGGGATTTGCAGAAGTCGTAGAGGGATTTGAAGGTGGCCTGGGCGGTTTCGAAGTGGTGGTCCTTCCATTCCATGCGGCCGCGGACGGCGAGGTAGCGGGAGTAACCGCGGGGGAGGTCAGGGGAGGCGAGCTGGCGGGCGGTTTCGAGCCAGGGGCGGGCGTCTTCCTTGTGGTCGAGGGTGAGGAAGGTGCGAGCGACCATGGCGGCGGCTTCGGCTTGTTCGGAGGGGTTTTGCGAGGTTTTGTAGAGGTGGGTGTAGGCAGCGCGGGCCTCGTCGAGTTTGTGGTCGTGGAAGAGGGTGTCGGCTGCGGCGAGCATTTGCGGGCTCCGGGTTGAATTGGGGATTTTAACGCGCCGGGTTTGGAAGGGATTTAGATTGTTCACAGATTCTGAAGATTTTTGGAGCTGCGAGGGGGTGGGGGGACGGAAACACGAAGAGCACGAAGGACGCACGAAGAGAGGAAGAGGTCCGTGCGAAAAGGAGATGAGATAGGCGTGGAGCGTCTGCGTTTGCTGGTCGTTTTTTTTACCACAGAGTCACAGACGGTACCGAGTGCGCACAGAGGAGATGGATCGGAAAGTTATCAGTCGACTTCGACTCGCACTTTGAGCGGCCAGGCGGGGCAGGTCTGGCAGATGAAGAGCATGACGTCTCCGTGGATGCCGAAGCCGAGTTCCCAAGGAGCGCCTGCGTGAGACCGGCGTGCGACACATTCCTGCCAGTGGGGACGGTCTTCGAGAGGCATCCAGCGGCGCCAGGATTGGAGGGTGCCTTCGGAGTCGGAGAGGCGGAAGAGGAGGTCCATGGGGTGTCCGTGGTCGCAGCGTGGGGGCGATTTGGTGTGATGCCATAGGGGATGGCCGCCGATTTTTGTGCCGGGCGATGTGCTCAATTCCGACTGGTACAACGTGGGCGCGTCGAGGCGTCCATGAAGCTGGCGACGGTCGTTGAATTCGGGTGTATAGGGGAGGAGGGTATTGTCGAGGATCTGTTCCTCCTCGGGAGTCAGGTCCTGGATGTCGGGGAATTCCTGGACGCGCTCGGGGAAGAGCAGGCATTCGGGGGGAATGAGGGCGGTGCGGACTTCGTCGAGAGGGATGCGGATGCCGCGACTTTGTGCGATAGCGACGGCGGCTTTGACATCGCGCTCGGTTCGCCATGGGATGGATGGCGGTTGGGGATGGGAAGATCCAACGGTGAGGTTGGTTCGCCAGGTGGCGTGGATGTGGGGAATGGGTGGAAAGGCGTGGTATTCCGGGCACCAGAGGAGTTGGAAGAGATCGGTATCGGGTTTGAAGGGAAATTCTGGGACATCGCTTTTTCGGAGTTGGAGGATGGGGGCGAGCGGCTGGTGATGTTCGGGGCAGGAGGGCCAGGGGTCGGCGTCAGGCCAGAGGAAGCGACCGCCGAGCTTGCTGATGTCGGCGGGCACGGGGACATCGGCGATGCGCGGATGGAGGAGGACGGCGGTTTTGGCGCGTGTGCTGAGTGTGGGCAGAAGTTCGAGAACGTTGAGGCATGGCGGCGGCGTTGTTCTGGACATGTGGATCTCCGGGGGCGACCCGGGGATTTTAACGTGTGACGATCGAAAAAAATTTTTTGTCCACGATTGCTCAGATTTTTGGCGCATTACGAGTTTGTGGTGGGCGGGTGCCGGCCTTTTGCGCGGCGGCTTGGCTGGTGGGAGGGTTTGATTCGAGCACGGAGAGGAAGGCGGACATGGTGGGGAGGATTTGAAATTTGAAATTTCAGAAGGGGGAGCACGGGGAGATGACGATCGTGGGACACGGATTTAAATCCGTCGGCTTTGGGGGCAGTAGGAGATGAGGATGAGGATTACGACGAGATGGGTCGGCGGCGTTTGAGGAGGAGGGATCCGGCGGCGAGGGCGATGAAGGAGAGAGTGGCGGGTTCGGGGGTAGGGATGAGGACGAAGGCGTGGTCCTGGCCGTTGATTTTGCCGTCTCCGACGATGACGCCGCTGTCGTTGATGGCGGTGGCTTCATAGAGGTGCCAGGGGGAACCGGCGGGGAGGAGGTCATTGAGGTCGATCATGGGGCCGGTGAGGTTGATGAGGAAAGCGTCGGTGGGGCCGGAGGAGGAAATATTGGATTCACCGACGGTTTGGCCGAGATTGTTGATGGCGAGAGCGGAACTGGAGGTACCGCCGGGGAGTGTGCCGAGGTCGGTATCGGGGGTGATGGCGCCGGTGGGGGAGGTGCGGAAGGCGTGTGTGGCACCGGAGGCGGTATTGGCCCAGCCGACGACGAGGCCGGAGTCGTTGATGGCGTTGGCGGCGCTTTCGAGTCCGCCGAGTGTGCCGAGGTCGGCAGCGGGGTCGCTGAGGTCGCCGGTGGCGGAGATGCGGAAGGCGTGGGGGAAGCCGCGGGAGTTTTGGGATTCACCGGCGACCTGACCGGAGGCGTTGATGGAGGAGGCCTGGCTGTTGGCGCCGCCAGGTAAGACGCCAAGGTTGGATCCGGGATCACCGACCCTTCCGCCGGGGCTGATGCGGAAGGCGCGGGCGCCGGAGGTGGAGTCGGACCACCCAACGACCTGTCCGGCGTTGTTGATGGAGGCGGCGGCGCTTTCATATCCACCGGTGAAGGTGCCGAGATCGGTGAGAGCGGCGTCGCCGGGGGCGAGGATGAAGGCCTGGTTATGGCCGGGGGGAATGGTCGCAGCGCCGACGATGACACCGGAATCGTTGATGTGGCTGGGGACACTTTGGTAGCTGTAGGGGCCGAAAGTGCCGATGTAGTTGAAGTAGCCGAGTGTTTGTCCTGGCTTGGTGATGAAACCGAGTTGCTGGATAGGCCCGGCAGGGATGACCCAACCGGTGACGTGGCCGGAGGCATTGATGCCGGTTGCGGCGCTGTAGAACTCGCCGGGGTAAGTGCCGAGGTCGAGGATGGAGTAGGACTGTGCGGCACTGGCGGGGGGCGTGATGGCGAGGGAGGCGAGGAGCGCGAGGGCGGTTAAACAGGTGGTGTGTCGCATGGTGTTGACTCCCGATGCTGAAAGGGTTGTGGGGTGGCGCGGTGATGGAAGAGGTTTATAAATCACTCCAAGCCGCGACTTCTCCCTTTGACGTGACGGAACGATTATGAATCGGGAATGGGGAGTCGTCAAAAAAAATGTGGGTGTGTGAAGTCGAAGGGGGAGTGTTTGGGATCCATGTATCGCCGCCGCACATGAAACCACGCACACACGCCTACATACAGGAAGTGGTCTTTTCATTGTGTTCGATGCACGCGATCGTGATCGAGGAGATGGGCACTGCGGTGCCCCCGGGTCGACACGACCCGGCTCTGTGGGGTGGGGGGTTCGATTGGAGTTACGATTGGCGACGGCGTTTTAGCAGGAGTCTTGCGGCAGCGCATGCGGTGAGGGAGGCGGTGGCGGGTTCGGGGGTGGCGGTGATTGTTGGGAGGACGTTGAGGGTGAAGGAGGTGGCTTCGGTGAGTTCGGGGGTGCCGGCGTAGGCGTAGGAGGTGGTGGTGGGGTAGTAGCCGAAGTAGATGGGGGAGTAGCCGGCCATTGTGGCGGGGGTGTCGGCGGAGGTGAAGGAGAAGCCGGGGAGGGATTGGCCGGCGGGGAGGGGGGTGTTGGCGATCCATTGGATGGAGTAGCCGTCGCCGTAGTAGGAGTAGGGGTCGTTGATGATGTTGGCGGTCCAGCCGGCGGGGGATTGGACGTTGAGGGGTTGGGAGGGGAGAAAGTCGAGGCCGGGGACCCAGGCGAACCAGAAGGAGCCGACGTTCGTCGTGCCGGTGTTGTGCAGGGTGATGTCGTATTGAAAGGAGGTGTCCGTGGGGCTGGAAATCGGCAGGATGGTGCCGTCGGCCTGAAGTGAGGCGAACGCGGCACCGGCGGGGAAGAGGGCGCAGAGAATCGCAACGGCAATGCGTTTGTTCATGATTTTCTCCCACGGGTTGAAGTTCCGCTGGGGAGTGCCGCCACAGGGGGGGGATTATTCGGTCCGTCTGAAAATTTTATGGGGAGGGATCTTCGGGGGCTGTCGCGCCAGGGAACGGGCGTTCTCTCCCGCTGGCGGCGATGCATGCACCGGTTCAATCGAAGAGGGCGGCGTTGGATTTGTTGTTGGCGACGAGGGCCCACGTGCAGGGATTGCCGTAGCCGGGCCAGATCGAGACCACATGCCCGTGGCTGGCGGAGGCGAGGGTGGTGGTGAAAGTGGGGGGGAGGTGGAGCGGCTTACCATCGAACTGATAGAGCGTGAAGGTGGAGGAGCCGTTGGTCCAGCGGGTGAAGGCGGCGTGGGTGGCACCGAAGGCCGCGACGCCGCCGCCCAGGAGGGTGAGCGGCTTTTTGGGTGCAGGCACGATGGGGGGGAACGGCATGTCGTACGGCTTCATGGCGGAGGTGAGGGCTTCTTCGACCGCGTGCGGGTCGCCGGAGGTGATGGTCAGCGGCGGCGGGGCGTCGTGGAGTGCTTCGGCGAGGTCGGCGATTTCCACGGCTTTCGGGGCGGCAAGGGCGAACGACTGGGGCGTGGTGTCCGACCGCGGCATGTTCCAGATCGCGATCCCCGCGAGCGGGAGAAGGATCAGAAGGCAGGCGGCATACAGGCGGAAACGGCGCGGCGAGATCCTGGCCAGCGGCGTGCGCGCTGCTGGCTCGTCGAGGGCGACCGAGGGCGTGCCGGCCGCAGCCGCCGGCGCATCCGGGATTCGAAGGAGCCTGGACTGAAGATCCGGCGGAACTTCCACTTCCGGAAGCGAGCCGTAGAGGAGGTCGGTTTCGTGCATCATGTGCCTCCACATGGCGCGCTCGGCATCAGGCAGGGAGGCGAGTTCCTGCTCGAGGTCGGTGCGGCGTGGGTCGCCCGGGGGCAGGGATGCAAGTTCGAGGAGGCGGGCGAGAGAGGGATCGAAAGGTTCAGTCATGGCCGCCCTCCTGTTTGACGGCAGCCAGCGGGGAAGCGGATGGGCCCAGAGCAGCGCGAAGGAGTTGTCGGGCGCGATCGAGCCGGGAGAGGACGGTGCCGAGAGGAATGTTGAGGGCGTCTGCGGTTTCGCGGCATGTGTTACCTTCGAGGAAAACCATGAGGAACGTTTCGCGGATCCTGGGGGCGAGGGTATTGAGGGCGTTCTGGAGCAGCTCCTGGTTGGCGAGGGATTCCAGCGGCGAGGTGACTTCGGGAGCGGGCTGGGCATCGAGGGTGTCGGCGTCGTGGGAGGTGCGGAGGTGATGGCCGTGGTCGCGGATGAGATGGGCGTACCGGAAACGGAGTATCTGGAAGAGCCAGGCGCGGGGGTGGTCGGGCGGCTCCTTTTTTTCGAGCGATCGCCACGCCTCGGTGAACGTTTCCTGCAGCAGGTCCTCGGCCGTTTCGCGTTTGCCGGCAAGCCGAAAAGCGAAGCGGTAAAGCTCCGCCGAGTGGGCGCGAACCCACTCTTCGTACTGCACGTAGCGCGGATCGGCGTGATCCATTGGTTTCCACCCGGTTTGCGGGGATGTTCAGGGTCCCCTGATTCTAACGGGAAGTGCCGAAGTGGCGGGTATTTATTCGATGGGAATGGACGGGAGGCAGGATTGCACGGGTATGATGGGGGGATCGGTGTGTATTTTGAATTCTGAGTGATAAGCATGGAATTACGGGATCAGGCGGCCGGCGCGGGGGAAATGGCGGAGGTGCTCGGGCGGGAAGACCTGGTGCGGGCGGTGTTTGGCGGGAGACGCCGCGGCCGGGGCGGGGGGGGAGAGTACCGGTTCGAACGGGTCGTGGTGCGGGCGATCGAACTGCGTGGCGAGCGGATGGTGCAGGTGTCGCGGTTTGATGGCAAAAAGGATTTTTCAAAAAACGTGGAGCCCGGCGAGCTGGTCGCGGAACTCGCCGATGTGCTGGCGGCGGGGTTTGCGAACGTGCACGTGACGACGCGCGGCGAGGAAATTGATTTTCGCCTCACGAAAAAGGGGCAACTCCAGGTGGGCCGGAGAAAGCGGGAGCCGGCGGCGGCCGGAGCGGAAAGGGTCGAAGGGCACAACCGCGTGAAGGAGGTTCCGCTGCCCGAAGGCAAGGCCGATCACGTGCTGCAGGCGATGGGAATCATGACGCGCGAGCAGACCGTCCGGCCGACGATGCGGGCGAAGTTCACGCAGATCAACGAGTTTCTGCGCGTGATGGAAACGGTGCTGGGAGGCCTGGAGATGGAGGGGGGGCGTGAATTGCAGATCCTGGATTGCGGGTGCGGGTCGAGTTACCTGACGATTGCCGCCCATCACTGGCTCAACGACGTGAAGCGGATCCCCGCGCGGGTCCTCGGCGTCGATGTGAACGAAGAGGTGATTCGGAAGTCCGTCGAGAAGGTGGACGCGGCGGGGGGCGAGCGGCACGGGCTTGAGTTTGCCGCCGGCCGGATCGGAAGTCTCGAGGGGGTGAAGCCGGACATCGTGCTGGCGCTGCATGCGTGCGACACGGCGACGGACGATGCGATCGCGCAGGCGATTCGCTCGGAGGCGAAAGTGCTCCTCGCCGTCCCCTGCTGCCACCGCGACCTGAACGGAAAAATCGAGGTTGCGGTGCTGAAGCCGATCGAGCGCCACGGCATTCTGCGGCAGCGTTTTGCGGACCTCGCGACGGACGCTTTCCGCGCGCTGGTGCTGCGGATCATGGGATATCGCGCCGATGTGATCGAGTTTATTTCCCCCGAACACACCGCGAGAAACCTGATGATCCGCGCCGTGCGAACGGGCGCCGGCAGCCCCGAAGCCGCGCGGGAATACCGGGAATTCAAGGCGTTCACAGGCGTAACGCCCTACCTGGAAAAAGCGTTGGGCGAGGAGTTTGCGAAGCGCGTCGCCCCGTGAAGAGGCGGCGGCGCAGACAATGAAAGCGGCCTCAGCACGGGCCAAGGCCGCTGTGGTGATCCTGGTTGCAACTTCCCGCCTCAGACGGAGACCGGAGCGGCGGGGGATTGCGCTGCGAGCCACTGCTCAAGACGGGTGGGGGCCAGACGGTCGGCACGGTCGGGGACGAGCGACCGTTCGGTCACCTTCACGCCGTAATAGGGGGCTTTGGGATCGCTGATCACGCTTCGCGCGTCGCCCGTGGCGGCGAGGAATCTGCGGACCGCTTCATCGATGCCCATCGGCTCGGGGCCGGCGATTTCGACGATGCGGTTCAGCGGCCCGCCGAGGGCGTAATCCGCCAGCAGCGCGGCGACGTCGTCGGCGGCCAGGGGCTGCATGAGCGCCGGGGGAAGGTGAACGGATTGGCCGACGGTGCCGGCCTGCGCGATGCCGCCGAGAAACTCGAGGAACTGTGTCGCGCGGACGATCGTGTAGGGGACGTTGCCGGCGGCGATCAGTTTTTCCTGCACCAGCTTGGCGCGGAAATAGCCGCTCTCCTGCAGCCGATCCGTTCCCACGACGGACAGCGCGACATGATGCGCCACGCCCGCCGTGGATTCGGCGGCCAGAAGATTGCGCGTTGAGGTTTCGAAAAACTTCATGACGGCGGCATCTTCCCACGAGGGGGCATTCGTCACGTCGACGACGGCATGCGCCCCGGTGAGCGCCTCCGCCAGCCCTTCCCCGGTAATGGTGTTGACGCCGGATTTGGGCGAGGCGGGGACCGCTTGATGGCCGCGTTCCGTGAGCTTCTTACAGAGTCTTGATCCAATGAGTCCCGTTCCGCCAATGACGACGATTTTCATGGTCCACCTTTCGTTGTGCCAGAAATTCGGGCCGAGGATTTCCGAGAACGACTCGGACTCTTTTGTGTTGCGAAGTCTGCCGTGCCAGTGGTCTGAATGCGGAGCCGCTGAGGAGAGAGGAATGTCCCGCCGATCATGTGCGCGAGCAGGAATCCCCGTCGAGGTGCGGCGATCGTAGCATGGCGGCCCCCGCAAAGACAGACGAGAGGCTGCACTTTCATTTTCGCATGAGGATATGTCCGAGGACGTCGAGTAAAGGTACCGGGTGCCATGCACGCGCTGGGCTCGTCGCCGGCGGCACTCTCGCTTACACTCGCGGCAGGAGGTTGCTATGCACTATCGCAAATTTGGCCGGACGGGGTGGGATGTTTCGGAAGTCAGCTTCGGGGCGTGGGCGATCGGGGGATCGTGGGGAGATGTGGATGACGGGCAGTCGCTTGCGGCGATGAAGAAGGCGCTCGAGCTCGGGGTGAATTTCTTCGACACCGCCGATGTGTACGGCGACGGCCGCAGCGAGCAGTTGATCCGCCGCCTCCGCGAGGAAACCAAAACGCCGTTCTACGTGGCGACGAAGGCAGGCCGGCGGCTGAATCCCCACGTCGCGAGCGGCTACAACAAGCAGAACCTGACGGCCTTCGTCGATCGCAGCCTCAAAAATCTCGGCGTCGAAGCGCTGGACCTTGTCCAGCTTCACTGCCCGCCCACCGAGGCCTATTACCAGCCGGAGACGTTCGCCGCGATGGACGAACTCGTCCGCGCCGGCAAGATCCAGCACTACGGCGTCAGCGTCGAAAAGGTCGAAGAGGCCCTCAAGGCGATGGAGTTCCCCAACGTGCAGTCGGTGCAGATCATCTTCAACATGTTCCGGCAGCGGCCCGCGGAACATTTCCTCGGCGAGGCGAAAGGGCGCGGCGTCGCCACGATCATCCGCGTGCCGCTCGCGTCCGGGATGCTGACCGGAAAGCTTTCGCGCGCTTCCACGTTTGCCCCCGACGATCACCGCAACTTCAACCGCCACGGCGAGCAGTTTGATGTCGGCGAAACCTTCTCCGGCGTTCCCTACGACATCGGCCTGGAAGTGGTCGACGAGTTGAAGAAACTCGTGCCTGCAAACGCGACGCTCGCCCAATTGGCTCTCAAATGGATCCTGATGTTTGATGGCGTTTCGACGATCATTCCCGGGGCGAAAACCCCGAAGCAGGTCGAGGACAATGCGCAGGCATCGGCACTTCCCTCCCTCACCGAGCAGCAGATGCAGACGGTTCGCACGCTCTATGACGAGCGCATCCGGCCGCACGTTCACCAGCGGTGGTGAACGGATCAGCCCCGGGGCAGCGCGAGAGTGGTTTCAACGATGTCGAGGATGCCTCGGCGGAAGTGGGACCAGGTGAACCGGAGCGCGTGCGCGCGGATCTGGTCCGGCGGGAGAATCGCTGATTTCTCGAAGCGCTCGAGCGCCCGTTGCAGGGACGGCACGGTCTGCTGGTCGAAGAAAATCCCGGTTCTTTCCGCGATCACCGTTTCTGTCGCCCCGCCCGCGTTGTACGCAATGACCGGCGAGCCGCACGCCTGCGCTTCCAGCGGCGTCAGGCCGAAGTCTTCCTCGCCCGGAAAGAGGAACGCGCGGCAGCGCTGGTAATGCCCGCGAACGATGTCGTCCGGCTGCCGCCCGAGGAGCCGAATATTCGACGCCCCCTGGGCCATGCGCTGCAGCTTGGCTTCATCCGGACCGCCGCCGATGATCACCAGCTTCCGCGACGTCCCGGCAAATGCCCGCACCGCCAGGTCGATCCGCTTGTACGGCACCAGGGCGGACACAATCAGGTAGAAATCCTCGCGCGGCTGCGTCGCCAGCGTGAAGTAGGCCTCATCAATCCCCGGATGCACCACCGCCGCGTCACGGTGATAAATCCGCTGAATCCGTTCCGCCACGGTCCGCGAATTCGCGATAAACGTCGCCACCCCCTCGTTCCGCCGGTCAAACGCCCGCAGCGCGGGAATCACCGCCGCCAGCGCCAGCCGCTTGGGCGACCACTTCGGCAAATACTGATCCTCCATCCCCCAGATGTACCGCATCGGCGTGTTGCAGAAACAAATGTGCGGCTTCGCCGCGGGAACCGCCACCCCCTTCGCCACCGCATGCGACACGCTGAACACCAAATCGCATTCCCCATCCAGCTCCAGCCCCCGCACCGCGCGCGGGAAAAACGGCAGATAGTTGCGATACGTCGCCCCAATGTTCGGCATCTTCTGCAGAAAACTCGTCCGCGCCACGCGCCGGTCGATCTCCGAATCCGTGCTCCCCGGCACATGCACGAGCGTCGCGATCCGCGAGTTCGGAAACAGCCGCACCAGCTCCAGCAGCACCTTCTCGCCGCCACGCAATCCCGTCAGCCAGTCATGCACGAACCACACGCGCAGCGACGAAAAATCAGAAGTGGATTCCATTCCGCCATCCTATCCCGCCCCGCAAAAAATAAAACTTGAACCTTCCGAACCAACCAACTCCCGCCCCCGCCCCTCCCCCGCTCCCCCCGCCCCCCCCGCTCCCCCCGCTCCCGCGACCGCCGTCCAATATCGCCAACGGGCACCGTTTTTTGTAGAATGCAGGGCTTCTATTTTTCTTACTGTGAATGCAGAAGGAATTGCGATGGCCGCCTCGAATACCAATCCGTTTAATGCCCGTGCCACTCTCCAGACCCCCCTGGGAGCCAAGACCTATTACCGCCTCGATGCCCTCAAATCGATCGCCAACATCGACCGCCTCCCCTACTCCATCAAGGTCCTCCTCGAGTCCTGCCTCCGCAATGTCGATGGGCACGTTGTCACCGAAGCCGACGTCAAGGCCATCGCCGAATACACCGCCAAACAGCCCGCCAATTTCGAAATCCCCTTCATGCCCGGCCGCGTCGTCCTCCAGGATTTCACCGGCGTCCCCGCGGTCGTCGATCTCGCCGCCATGCGCGCCGCCATGAAACGCATGGGCGGAAAACCCTCGAAGGTCAATCCGCTTGTCCCCTGCGACCTCGTCATCGACCACTCCGTCCAGGTCGATGCCTTCGGCTCCGACACCGCCATCACCATCAACAACAAGCACGACTTTGAACGCAACACCGAACGCTACCAGTTCCTCAAGTGGGGCCAGGGCGCCTTCAACTCCTTCAGCGTCGTCCCCCCCTCCACCGGCATCGTCCACCAGGTCAACCTCGAATACCTCGCCAAGATCACCTGGGAAAAAGACGGCGTTCTCTTCCCCGACTCGCTTGTCGGCACCGACTCCCACACCACCCTGATCAACGGCGCGGGCGTCCTCGGCTGGGGCGTCGGCGGCATCGAGGCCGAAGCCGTCATGCT
The DNA here is from genome assembly GCA_051955985.1 of Phycisphaerae bacterium. Taxonomy (GTDB): domain Bacteria; phylum Planctomycetota; class Phycisphaerae; order WQYP01; family WQYP01; genus DATKPA01. Next base: position 45,867 of record JBQCGD010000020.1, read on the forward strand.
CGGCCAGCCCATCGACATGCTCCTGCCCGAAGTCATCGGCTTCAAACTCGTCGGCAAACTCAAGGAAGGCGTCACCGCCACCGACCTCGTCCTCACCGTCACCCAGATCCTCCGCGAACTGGGCGTCGTCGAAAAATTCGTCGAATTCTTCGGCCCCGGGCTCGCCGACATGCCCCTTGCCAACCGCGCCACCATCGCCAACATGGCCCCCGAATACGGCGCCACCTGCGGCTTCTTCCCCGTCGACGAACAGACGATGAAATACCTCCGCATGACCGGCCGCGACGAAAAGCTCTGCCAGACCATCGAAATGTACTGCAAGGCCAACGGCTTCTGGCGGAACGACGCGCTCGACATCGAGTACACCAAGGTCGTCGAACTCGATATGTCCCGGGTCGAGCCCTCCCTCGCCGGGCCGCGCCGCCCCCAGGACCGCGTCGGCCTCTCCTCCATGAAGAGCGCCTGGGAGAATGGCCTCAAGACCTCCTTCGGAAAGAACAAGCCCGCCGTTGCGACCGCCGGCACCGCGGAAACCAACGAAGGCGGCCTTGCCGTGGCCGAAGATCCCGGCTTCGACGGCGTCGAAACCACCTACAACGGCAAGAAATTCAAGCTGAAGCACGGCGCTGTGGTGGTCGCGGCCATCACGAGCTGCACCAACACCAGCAACCCGGACGTGATGATCGGCGCGGGCCTCGTCGCGCGCAAGGCCCGGGCCCTCGGCCTCACCAGCAAGCCCTGGGTCAAGACCTCCCTCGCCCCCGGCTCCACGGTCGTCATGGAATACTACAAAAAGGCCAAGCTCGTCGATGACCTCGACGCCCTCGGCTTCAACCTCGTCGGCTTCGGCTGCACGACCTGCATCGGCAACTCCGGCCCCCTCCCCGATGAAATCTCCAAGTCCATCAACGACGCCGACCTCGTCGTGGCCTCCGTTCTCTCCGGCAACCGCAACTTTGAAGGCCGCATCAATCCCGACGTGAAGGCAAACTACCTCGCCTCGCCCCCCCTCGTCGTCGCCTATGCCATCGCCGGCACCGTCGATATCGATCTCTCCAAGGACCCCATCGGCACCAGCAAGGACGGCAAGCCGGTCTACCTGAAAGACATCTGGCCGTCGCAGCAGGAAGTCGATGACACGGTCGCTGCCTGCGTCACGCGCGAGCAATTTGTGAAGCAGTACGCCGACGTCTTCAAGGGCTCGGAAGAATGGCGGGCGATTCAGACCAGCACCGGCGAGCTTTTCGAGTGGGATGAAAACTCAACCTACGTCCAGGAACCGCCCTTCTTCGTCGGCCTCACCCCCGAGCCGAAGCCGATTCAGACGATCTCCGGCGCCCGAGCCCTCGCCTTCCTTGGCGATTCCGTCACCACCGACCACATCTCCCCCGCCGGCTCCATCAAGAAGGATTCCCCCGCCGGCAAGTTCCTCCTCTCCAAGGGCGTGCCCCAGTCCATGTTCAACAGCTACGGCGCACGCCGCGGCGATTACCGGGTGATGACCCGCGGCACTTTCGCCAACATCCGCGTCAAAAACAAACTCGCCCCCGGCACCGAAGGCGGCTGGACCACCGACTACACCGACGGCCAGGTCAAGTCGATCTACGACGCCTCCGTGAACTACCAGGCAAAGAACATTCCCCTCGTGGTGATCGCCGGCAAGGACTACGGTATGGGCAGCTCCCGCGACTGGGCCGCCAAGGGCACCTTCCTCCTCGGCGTCAAAGCCGTCATCGCCGTCAGTTTTGAACGCATCCACCGCAGCAACCTCGTCGGCATGGGGGTCCTCCCCCTCACCTTCAAGAGCGGCGAGAGCGCCCAGTCGATCGGCCTCGACGGCACTGAAACCTTCGACATCGCCATCACCGACCAGGTCAAGCCTCGGCAGGACATCGCCGTGACCGCCACCAAAAAGGACGGCACCAAGGTGACGTTCCAGACGACCTGCCGAATCGATACCCCCGTCGAAGTCGATTACTACCGCAATGGCGGCATTCTCCACACCGTGCTGCGTCGCATGGCCAAGAGCTGATTCATCTGAAAAATTCTTGAAAGAGAATCCAAGACGCTGCCGCGACAACGGCAGCGTTCTTTCATTTTTGCCCCGCACCACCCCAATCAGGGGACGGCAGATTGTCGGGCAGAGGCGACAAGTGGAACACCCGCCGCACGCCGCATCCTGCCGCTGCTGCCCTGAATCCACCCAAGCTCCGCCGGGCATGCAATTTGATGAGGTGCGATCAGCGTGGACCGCGTAGCCAATCTGACCTGCATCTCTCTCCTCATTTCGCTCGGAGTGCATCGATGAAGAACATGAAGCACATTCAGTTCGCAGTCGCCGGCCTCGCCGCCCTCGGTTTGTTCCGCGCAGCGCTTGCCGCCACCTGGGACGGCTATTCGACGATGCTCCCCGGCACCACGACCGCACAGCGCCCCGAACTCGCCGGCGAAGTCATTGCAAGCCAGGACATCGTCCTGCATCCCGGCGGTGCAAACGCCTGGTACCCGGATGCGATCCTGCACAACTACGTCGTGCGCGAAACGCACTCAGGAACGCTCGATTTCTATTTCCAATTGACCAGCACCAGCCCCCTCACCCAGAACATCCTGCAGATGGGCATCACAGGCTTTGATCTCGGGCCGATGCTTGATGTGGATCAGATCGTCCCCGACACCGCCTATTCGCAGTTCTTCGCCGCACGCGTGGAGACGGCGGGGGGTCGCGGAATCCTCGCGACCGGGTCGCCGGCGCGCGGCAGCGGGACATTTCCGCTCGATCCCGGCGCCTCAACCGCCCCCCTGTTCGTGCACACGGATGCAACGATCCTTGATGCCTCCGGAACGTTCTCGTTCGAAGGCGAATCAATTCCTGGCAGCACGTACGCGCCGCTGGTCGGTGGCGCGGCGCCGGCGCCGGAACCGGGCACATTGATGTTGCTGCCGCTGACGCTGGCGGCCCTCGGTCTGCGGCGATTCAGACGCGCTTGACCGGCTGGTCGAGCGGTTGCGGGCCGATCGCCCAGAGGCCGCGTCTGAAGAGAAGGGCGTCGAGGGAGATGAGGCCCGGCCCCGCGAGCAGGATCACGAGGGCTTCGGCGATGAGGTTCAAGTTGTATTCGTAGCCGATGCGCTCCGGGTGGGCGTAGTCGGAAACGAGCATGAAGCCGTTGGGCAGGTGAACGATGGCGATGGCGACAAGCATGTTGACGATGAGGGGGAGCGAGCCGAGGCGGGCGAAGAGGCCGAGGAAGATGGAAATGCCGCCGAGAAGCTGGCCCCACACGGCGAGGTAAGCCCAGACGATTTCCGGCAGGAGGGGCAGGTGCAGGTTCCTGGCGAAGTTGTCCGCGCCGAGTTCAAAGACAAGCTGATAGCCGTGGCGGATGAACGTCCAGCCAAGGGCCAGCCGGAGCAGAAGAAGGGCGACCGAGGTGGGGAAGGCGGTGTTGCCGGTGCGTGCGGCGGGGCCGAGCGGTGCGGCGGAAGCGGGATTGGGGAGGGTCATGAGGACTCCGTATGACTGAACGCGTTAAGTGGCGGACGCCTCGCTCCGCATCCGGCGAGTGACGCCGCCGAAAAGCGGCACTTCAAGCATCAGCGGTGCATGGTATAGAGGATAAAGCCGAAGATGAGAAGGCCGATCGTGCCGAGAATGATCCCGGCGATCGCGAGGCCCTGGCCCGGGGGCTTGCCGGTGGCGGAATTGCCGGTGCGAAGGGCGAGCATCCCGAAAATGATGGCGAGGAGCGGGGGAATGAAGATGCAGGAGGCGGGAATGCCGACGATGCCGAGGACGAGGCTGGCGACGGCCCAGGTGTTGGTGCCGGAGATCGAATCGCCGACGGTCCCCTCCATGGTGAAGGGAAGTCCGCAGCCGACGCAGTTGTTGGAGGCGAGGGGGTTCTGGCGGTTGCAGCGGGGGCACTGGATGAAGCGTTCGCCCTCTTTGCCGGCGGTGATGATGAGGGGGGCCTTGTGGCCGGCGGCGGCGTAGGCGTGCACGGGGTGGGGGTCTTGCTTGATGATCTTGCCGGAGGTGGGATCAATGAGGCGGCCGCGGGCATCGAGGATGGGGATGACGATGGAGTTGCCGCAGGTCGGGCAGGTGCCGGATTGGCCGGCCATGGATTCGACGGCTTCAAGGCGGCTGGAGCAATAGGAGCAGGAAAAGCCGTAGCGGCGGCCGCGATGGACCTGCGGGCCGGGTTGCGGCGCGGTGGCGGTGGCGGCGGCCCCAGCGGACGCAGGCGCGGCGGAGTCCGCGGGGGACTGCGGCGGATTGTTGGATTGTTCGCTCATCCGTTCTTGTGCCTTCCCGGGTTGCTTTGCGTGGGCATCATACCATGATAAAACTTGTCCATGGCAGCAAACCCCACGCAAGTCTGGACGATCGGCTCACTTCTCACCTGGACGGCAGATTTTTTTACGAAAAAGGGCGTGGACGAACCGCGCCTGTCCGCGGAGCTGCTGCTGGCGCATTCGCTGAAATGTTCGCGGATGTCGCTCTACACGCAATATGAAAAAGTGCCGCCGGAACCGGAACTGGCGGCGTTTCGCGAGCTGGTGAAGCAGCGCTCCAACCATGTGCCTGTGGCGTATCTGGTCGGCAAGGCGTGGTTCTTCTCGCTCGAACTGACCGTGAACCGGGATGTGCTGATTCCCCGGGCCGATACGGAGACGCTGGTGGAGTTTGTGCTGCAGCACGCGCGGCAGCGGACGGAGTGGGCGGGGGCCGGGATGCCGGCGATCCTCGATTTGTGCACAGGGAGCGGGGCGATCCCGGTGGCGCTCGCCAAGCGGCTGCCGACGGCGGCGCTGACGGCGACGGATATCTCGGACAAGGCGCTCGCCGTGGCAAAGGAGAATGCGGCGACGCACGGGGTGGCGGAGCGGATCACGTTTCTGCAAGGCGATTTGTTTGAGCCGCTGGAGAAGGAGGCGGCCCCCGCGCTGTTTCATGTGATCACTTCGAATCCGCCGTACATTCCGACCGCCGAGGTGGAGAAGCTGCCGGCGGGCATTCGTGAGCATGAGCCGCGGATCGCCCTGGATGGGGGAATGGACGGGATGGCGTTTCATCGCCGGATCGTGGCCGGGGCGAAGCGGTTCATGCACCCGGGCGGATTGCTGATCATGGAGATGCAGTTCGATCAGGGGGACGCATTGAAGGGGGTGTTCGCGTCGAGCGGGTATTTGGGCAACACGCGGATCGTGCGGGATGCGGCGGGCCATCCGCGCTGCGTGGTGGGGACGCGCGAGTAGGGGGGTGAAGAAGCAAGAATCAAGAAGGATGGGGGAACAAGAAGCCTTCTTGATTCTTAATTCTTGCTTCTTGCGACAGCCATTTCAGCGGCTGGCGGCGATGAAAGTGTCGCGGCCTTTCACGAGGTTGATGATCTTGGCGTCGGCGACGTTGCGCTTGTGCATCCAGAAGCCGCAGTCGGGGTGGACGTATTTGAGGCGGTTGGGCCCCAGGGCCTTGTCGATGGATTCGATGGTGCGGGCGATGTCGTCGGGCGATTCGATGACCGTGGATTTGACGTCGATCACGCCAATCCCGATGCCGATCTCCGGCCGGATGTCCTTGAGCGCGGCGAGATCATTGGGGCCGCGGCGGGTCATTTCGAGCAGGACATGGTCGATGTTCAGTTCGTTGATGAAGTTGATGAGGGACTTGTAGTCGCCCTGCTGCACGGTCTGACCGCCGTAGTTGCCGAAGCACATGTGGACGGCGGCCTTGCGGGGGACCACTTCGAAGATGCGGTTGAGGGCTTCGGCGGCCCAGGGCGCGTCGGCAGGGTTGCCGGTCAGGATCTCTTCATTGATCTGGACGACCTCGGCGTCGATGTTGCGGACCTGCGAGGCGAGAACATCGGCGAGGGCGTTGATGAGGGCTTCCTTGGATTTGTAGTGCTTGTCGAGGAGCACGCGGCCCAGCATGTAGGGGCTGGTCATCGTAAACTTGAGAGGCCGGGCGGTGAGAGCGCGAGCGCGGAGAAAGTCGTGTTCGAGGTTGAGAGTGCCGTCGCCGATCTGGCCGTCAACGACGCCGGCGGCCCGGGAGCGGAAGCGGAGGTGGGTGAGCTCGGCGAACTTATGATCTTCGGGGCGGGTAACCGCGGTGCGGACGTTGGTGAGTTTCTGGATGAAGTACTCGATGGCGCCGTTGGTTTCGGGGTGGTTGACGTCGTAGCGGTTCATTTCGCCGTCGGTGAGAAGATCGATGCCTGCCATTTCCTGGGTTTTCAGGACGGCGGCGGTGGCGTCCCGGAGGGCCTGCTCGTAGGGGTGAAGGACGAGCCATTCGGGGGCGGGATAGGTGCCGATGAGGGTGGTAAGGATGTCGTGGGACATGGGAACCTCCTGCGGAAGAAGGGAGGAGCGGGAATCAATAAGCAAGAAGCAGGAATCAAGAAGGGGCGGGCGGCAGGGGTTCTTCATTCTTGGTTCTTGATTCTTGCTTCTCCGTTTTACCGCCGTCGCGTGGCGCGGTCCATGTTGCGTTTGTCTTCGCGGTCCTTGATCGCCTGGCGCTTGTCGAATTGTTTCTTACCCTGGGCAAGGCCGAGGAGGACCTTGGCGTACCCGCGCTTGAAGTAGATTTCCAGAGGAACGAGCGTGGCTCCGTTTTCTTTCTTGATCCGCTGTTCCAGGCGGCGGATCTCCCGCTTGTGCAGGAGGAGCCGGCGGTTGCGCGTCGGATCGTGGTTCATCTGGTTGGCTTCGATGTATTCCTCGATGTGGCAGGCCATCATGACGACCTGGCCGTCGCGAATGCGGGCGAAGCTGCCGGCGAGCTGCACCTTGCCCTGGCGGACCGATTTGACCTCGGAGCCGACGAGCTCGACGCCGCACTCGATGGTGTCGAGGATGTGGTAATCGAAGTGGGCGCGGCGGTTCTTGATGCGCGGGGCGAGCTTGCCGCTGTCGACCTCCGACTTCTTTTTCTTCGGTTCGCTGGAGGACGTTGGGGTGGTGCCGCGTTTACTCATAGTGGCATAGTATACGCACGAAGTGGGGCGGACGCCTTCGTCGGCCGGCCGGGAAAACTCCGATCGAAGGTTCCCGCTGCTCAAATGATCGGCCGCCGGGCAGCATCGGCCCCACCGGGGGTGCCCATTATCGGCCAGGGGGGAGTTTTTCCTTGACCGAAGTTGCCCATATTCGATAGTCTGCATGTATGGACGCGCTGACCGACAGCAAAGCGATCTTTGAGCAGCTTTCCGATACCGATGGGGCGGAGGGGGTGCGCACCGTGATCGAGAATCACGACGCCTGGCTGCAGAATGCGGCGGTGCAGCTCAACATTACGGCCGCCATGCGGGCACAGGTCGCGCGGACGCCCCGGCCGGAAATCGTCAACCGGCGAATTGAGCTCCAGCGGCAGAAACTCCAGGCGCTCGTCACGCGCTTGCCGATTCGCCTCTCGTCCGCGGGTTGATTGAATCCTCCTATATGAAGCGGTAGGCTCCGGAATTCTCTTTCGGAGAACCTATGCGCATCATCCGTTTTCTCGATTCGGTGAACCAGGTGCACCTTGGCGTGGACCAGGGGGATGGGACGGCGTTGCGCATCCAGGGGGATGTGTTGGCGAACCACACGGTGACGCACCAGAAGGTGGCAGTGAAGAAGCTGCTCGCGCCGCTCGTGCCGGCGGCGATCCTCTGCATTGGGCTCAACTACCGGAAGCATGCGGAGGAGACGGGGGCAAAGATTCCGGAGTTTCCGGTGCTGTTCATGAAGAACCCGGGGGCCGTGCAGAATCCGGGCGATCCCATCGCGTTGCCGACGCATCTGCGCAGCGGACAGGTGGATTGGGAGTGCGAGCTGGCGATCGTGATCGGGAAGCGGGCGAAGAATGTGTCCAAGGAGCGGGCGCTCGAGTACGTGCTGGGCTACACGTGCGGGAATGATGTCTCCGCGCGGGACTGGCAGCGGCAGTGGGGCGGTTCGCAGTGGTGCAAGGGGAAGGGGTTCGACACCTTCTGCCCGCTCGGGCCGGCGATCGTGACGGGGGATGAGATTGGCAATCCCAATGCACTGAAACTGGAGACGAGGGTGAACGGGGAGGTGATGCAGTCGTCGAACACGGCGGACATGATTTTCAGCGTGCCGCGGCTGATCGAGTTTCTGTCCGGATCGACGACGCTGTTGCCCGGGACCGTGATTTTGACGGGGACGCCGAACGGGGTGGGGATGGGCATGAATCCGCAGCGGTTTTTGAAGGCGGGGGATACCGTGACGGTGTCGATCGAGAAGATCGGGGAGTTGACGAATCCGGTGGTTGCGGAGGCGTCGTGAGTTGTTTTTGTAAAAGTGGAGTGAGTCATGACTGAGCCGTTTGGACAGGATCCCTCGCCGACCGGGAAAAAGACGCCGACGTGTGCCGGACGTGCGCCGATTGTGCTGGAGTTGCCGCCGGGGACGTACTGGTGGTGTGCGTGCGGGCTGTCGAAGTCGCAGCCATTTTGCGATGGGTCGCATGAGGGGACGGGGTTTGTGCCGCACGAACTGGTGATCACGGAGACGAAGCGCTACGGGCTCTGCACCTGCAAGACGTCGAGCAAGGGTCCGATTTGCGATGGGTCGCACAAGCGGCTGCCGCCGGAGTGAGTGGATGAAGCGGATTCTGGCGATCGCGGCGACGGTCTGTTTGTGGGCTGCGGGCGATGCGTTGGCGCGCGAGGTGCGGGTGCAGGACGTCGCGGGGTTGCAGCAGGCGCTGGATAGCGCGATGCCGGGGGATGTGGTGGTGTTGAAGGATGGCGTGTGGAAGGATGCGGCGGTTGATGTGAAAAAAGGGGGAGCCGCGGGAAAGGCGGTCACGGTGCGGGCGGAGACGCCGGGGGGCGTGTCGCTGGAGGGGGCGTCGCATCTGGAGATTGCGGCGCCCTGGGTGGATGTGGAGGGGTTGCTGTTCACGAAGGGGAGCATTCAGCACGGGTACGTGATCTGGGTGCATTCGGATCATGATGTGGTGCGCGACTGCGCGGTGGTGGATTACAACCCGGCGAAGTTTGAGACCGGCTATTACTGGCTTTTTTTCAGCGGGAATGACAATCTCGCGGAACGCTGCTTCTTTAAGGGGAAGAGCAACATGCAGCCGGTGGTGGGGAACGACCTCGAGGGGGCGCGGCACAACACCGTGCGGCGGTGTTACTTCAAGGATGTGCCGTACAACGAGGCGAACGGGCGGGAGATTTTGCGGATCTGGGGCTCGGGGAAGTATGAGCACGCGGCGGGGGACGGGGCGTTTTTTACGATTGAAGAGAATCTGTTCGATCATGCGGATGGGGAGGGATCGGAGATTATTTCGCTGAAGTCGGATCGGAACCTGGTGATTCACAACACGATTCGCGGGACGCGCGGGGGGATCAACATCCGGCAGGGGCAGTACAACACGATCAAGGAGAATGCGATTTTCGGGGATGGGGTGGAGCGGGCGATGGGGGTGCGGGTGTCGGGGGCGCACAACGTGGTGGAGGGGAATTATGTGGAGGGGTGCCGGTATGGGTACCAGGTCTCGTGCGGGGAGTACATTCGGGAGGCGTTGACGCCGGGGTACAGGCCGAACGTGCCGACGAAGGGAACGGCGGTGGCGGGGACGGTGGTGGCGACGTATGCGCCGGTGAAAGATCTGCTGCTGAAGCGGAACGTGGCGGTGGGGAACCGGGGGCCGGACCTGGTGATTGGACCGGATTACAAGCATCACTGGCCGGAGATGCAGTTGGTGCTGCTGCCGGAGGAATGCGTGTTTGAGGGGAATCGGTTTGTGCGGCCGGAGGGGGGCGTGTCGGTGAAGGTGACATTGCCGGAGAAGGAGAAGCCGCTGGATCGGTTTTCTTTTGAGCCGAACCGGTTTGAGGGGAATGTGCTGGTCGGGGGGACGGATGCCGACGAGGCATCGCGCGGCGAGTGCCGGGAGGAGGCGTTGCCGGCGGGGTGGACAGAGGGGCAGGAGAAGCCGAAGTTTGTGGTGTTAACGCCGGCGGATGTGGGGCCGGCGTGGATTCGCGGGCGTGGGTGGTGAAGGAGTGATGCGATGCTGATTGCGGTGGTGACGGATTTGATTTTCGGGACGAAGATCACGGGGACTGCGAAGGCGCTGGGGAAGCCGTTTGCCGTGGCGCGGAGCCTGGAGCGGCTGCGGGCGCTGCTGGAGGAGGGGCCGGCGTCGCCGCTGGTGATCGTGGATTTGAATTCGAGCGGGGTGGATACGGTGGAGGCGGTGCGGGTGGCGAGGGGGCATGCGAAAAAGCCGCGGGTGGTGGCGTTTTTGTCGCATGTGCAGGTGGAGCTGGCGCAGCAGGCGAAGGCGGCGGGGGCGGATCGGGTGATGGCGCGATCTGGTTTTGTTGAACACCTTCCCACCCTCCTGGCCGAATGAAGGGGCCCGGTTTTTGCCCGGGCCCCTATTGCGATCGGCTTACTGTTCGAGGCCTTCGTACATGGCGGTGGAGATGTAGCGTTCGCCGGTGGAGCACATGACGGTGACGATGGTTTTGCCTTTCATTTCGGGGCGGGCGGCGACCTGGGCGGCGGCCCACATGTTGGCGCCCGACGAGATGCCGGCGAGGATGCCTTCTTCGCTGGCGAGGCGGCGGGCGTAGGCGAAGGCGTCTTCGTTGGTGCAGGTAATCACTTCATCGACGAGGTCGGTTTCGAGGTTTTTGGGGATGAAGCCGGCGCCGGTGCCCTGGATTTTGTGGGGTCCGGGCTTGAGGGGTTCGCCCTTTTTGAACTGGGTGATGACCGGGGAGTTGGAAGGTTCGACGGCGATGGCCTTGAAGTTGGGGTTTTTCTTTTTGATGACGCGGGCGACGCCGGTGATGGTGCCGCCGGTGCCGACGGCGGAGATGATGGCGTCGACCTTGCCGCCGGTGTCGCGCCAGATTTCCTCGGCGGTGGTGAGTTCATGGATGTTGGGGTTGGCGGGGTTGTCGAACTGGGAGGCGATGACGGAATTGGGCTGCGACTGGTGGAGTTCGTTGCACTTGCGGATGGCGCCGGGCATGCCTTCGGAGCCGGGGGTGAGGACGAGGTTGGCGCCAAGGATGCGGAGGAGCCGGCGGCGTTCGATGGACATGGTTTCGGGCATGGTGAGGGTGAGCTTGTAGCCCTTGGCAGCGCAGACGAAGGCGAGGGCGATGCCGGTGTTGCCGGAGGTGGCTTCGAGGATGTGGGTGTCCTTGTTGATTTTGCCGGCCTTTTCGCCGGCTTCGATCATGGCGACGCCGATGCGGTCTTTGACGGAGCCGAGGGGGTTGAAGTATTCGCACTTGGCAAGGACGATGCCGCCGCCGGGGGGGACGATGCGGTTGATTTTGACGAGGGGGGTGTTGCCCATGGTTTTGGTGATGTCTGAATAAATGCCGGGCATGGTCGGTCTCCTGAAATGGTTGGCAGCGTGGTTCCACCTTGTGACGAACTTCGCAGGATAGGATGGGGGGTGGGGGGCGTCAAGATTGGGGGGCGGTGTCCAACGCGGCAGGCGCGGGACGGGCGGGATGGGTGGCGGGTGTTGGGTGGGGGTACTGAGTTTTTGATAGCGCCACACGAAGATTATCAAGTTCATCGATTTGGGAACCGCGTTTTTGATAGCGCCAGCCGAAGATGATCAAGTTCGGGGGGAGAGAGGTGCGCGGGGAGAGGGGCGGGTTTGGTGTATGTAGCGCAGCCGGCTGCGCCTTTGGGGTTTTTGAGGCGGGAATGGGGGTGGTTGGGAGGGATACTGCACCGGGGTGCAGGGTGGGAGGGGTGGGCGCTGCATCCGGGTGAAGGGTGGGGGAGAGGAGGCTGCACCGGGATGCAGGGTGGAGGGGCTTGGCGCGGCAACGTGCGGGCGCGGGAGATGAGGTCGGCGTGGAGGCGGCTCGCTGCGCATCGCCGGGGAAAGCCGCCTGGAGGCGGAACTCCGAACGTGGTGGGTTTTGCATGAGGACCCCTCCCGTTATTCCAGTTTGATTGTAGCGAACGTATACCGAACATCAAGAGAATTCGGGAGAGGCGTGTGACTGTTTACCGCCCGCCTCCCCCCCCCCCGCGACGTAAATTGCCCACAAATGAACACCAATGGCCACAAATGAACGCGCGTGGGCAGGACGTTGCCGCTATGACGACGGGCGGTAAACAGAGACAGAGGCGTATATGTTTATGACCAGGTGGATGTTGGCGACGGGGAGCGGAATCGAGATGAGGCAGGCAGCGATCGCGGCTTTGGGTGAAGGGGAGGGGCCCAGAGCGGGAGGTCAGAGGTGCGGCGACATCAGCGGAGGGGGGAGCCGTTGATGGAGAGGAGGGTGGCGATGGAGATGGGGAGGATGGCGTTTTCCTTGGTGCGGAGCATGAGTTCGCCGTTGGGGCCGAGGCCTTCGGCGGTGCCGGAGAGGGTTTGTAGGCCGGATTGGAGTTCGACGTGTTTGCCGCGGAGGGTGTCGAGGTGGGTGGCGCGGGTGAGGATGGGGGGGAGGCCCTGGTGGTTGGCGGTGTCGAGGATGCCGGCGAGGGCGTGTTCGAGGAGGGCCTGGACGGAGTGGAGTTCCCTGTGCGTGTGGTCGTGGGCGAGGAGGGAGGTGGCTTTGGGTTGGAGTTCGGGGGGAAGTTGGGAGAGGTCGGTGTTGATGTTGAGGCCGATGCCGAGGATGCCGGCCCATTTGTTTCCCATGGTGACGGATTCGCAGAGGATGCCGCCGAGTTTTTTGTCGTTGAGGAGGAGGTCGTTGGGCCAGCGGAGGCCGATGCGGAGGTTGGTGAGGCGGTGGAGTGCTTCGGCGGTGGCGACGCCGGCGAGGAGGGCGAGTTTGTCGCGGAGGGTGGGGGCGAGGGTTTCGATGATGGCGGAGAGGTAGAGGCCGCCGGGAGGGCTGATGAAGGCGCGGCCGTGCTGTCCGCGGCCGGCGGATTGGGTGTCGGCGGTGATGACGAGGCCTTCGGCGGGCTGGTTTTGTTGCCAGCGCTGGAGGATGCGCTCGGCGGCGAGGCGGTTGGTGGAGTCGGTTTCTTGATGGTGTTCGGTTTGCCAGATCATTGTTTGAAACTCAAAACGAAAAAGTCAAAACGCAAAACGTTGGATTGGGGGTGGGTTGCGGGTGAATCGTTTTGTTTACTCCGGGCGCGGGTTGGGGTGCAATTTGTTATATGCGTGGGCCGCGACGACGCAAGCGTGGGTGAGGGTCTGGGAGCGATGGGCGGGTCCGCACTCAGTGGGCGAATTGGCCGACGGGGGCGTCGGCCCCACTAGCGTAGGAGTTTGGCGAGGACTTGGGCGGCGTGGGTGGCGGCGGTGGCGGGGTCGGAGAGGTCGCGGGGGTCGACGATGGTGGGGCCGTGGAAGCCGATTTCCTGGAGGATTTCGAGGAGGTCGGGGAGGGGGAGTTGGCCTTCGCCGAGGAAGGTGGCGCGGAGGTTGTTGCCGGCGCGGACGGCGTCGGCGGCGGTGAGCTGGCCGATGGAATCGGCGAGGTTTTCGGCGACTTTGAGGGGGTCTTCGCCGGCGGCGATGATGCGGGCGGTGTCGAGGTTGCTGCGGGCGCGGTCGTAATCGACGCGTTTGAGGAGGCCGGCGAGGATGTCGGAGGAGTCGCTGCCGATGGCGAGGGTGAGTCCGGCGGCGTCGGCGTGCTGGGCGAGTTCGCGGATGGCGGAGACGAGGGTATCGGCGGGGGTTTTGGCGTCGGCGAGGTTGCCGACGTTGAGGGCGATGGTGGAGACGCCGAGGTCGTGGGCGAGGTTCATGCCTTTGCGGGCGTTTTCGAGGGTGCGGTCGATGGTGGCGGGATCGGCGAGGCTGGTGCGCGGGGCGGCGATGCGGATGGCATCGAGGGAGAGGTGCTTGGAGGCGAGGATGCGTTTGAGGTCGCGGCGGCCGGTGGCGGAGAGTTCGTCGGGGGTGAGCTGGGCGTGGTTGGTGGCGAAGGAGATGCCGCGGTAGCGGGCGTCAGAGGCGATGGCAAGTGCGGCGCGGGCGTCGTCGCCGAGGGGGTCGAGGGCGAGTGCGGCGGGGATGGGGGAGGGGGTGCTCATATGCGAATCGTAGTATGGGGTGGGGCGGTGTGCCAAGGGAAGGGAGGGGGAACGGTTAAGTGGTTAAGTGGTTAAGTGGGGTGAGAGGGTGCAATGGGTTGACGGGCGCGTGAGACACCGTTTCCCGGATGTCTTTTAAGGGGCGGGGGTGTTGAGCCGATAACAAGGGGGTTGTTTTGAAGGGCCACTTTATGTTGCAGCTTTGTTATGCCAGCCGGGCGACGGTTCCATTTGATGGGGCGACGCTGACGTCGTTGCTGCAGAAGTCGCGGGAGAACAATCATCGGCGCGGGGTGTCGGGTCTGCTGGTGTATCAGTACGGGTCGTTTCTGCAGTTGATCGAGGGGGCGGATCCGATTGTGATTGAGCTGTACAACAAGATTCGGCGGGACCCGCGGCACACGGATGTGTCGCTGCTGTTCAAGGAGAAGATTGAGCAGCGGTCGTTTGAGCAGTGGAGCATGGGGTTCGTGGATGCGGCGAATCCGGAGCTGTCGGGGATGCCGGGGTATGCGGATTTGTTTACGAAGCAGTTTCAACAGACGGAATTTCGGCGGGACGGGGAGCGGGCGCGGCTGGTGTTTCTGCAGTTCAAGGACGGGTTGTGGCATCGGCCGGTGAATGTGGCGGGGGCGGTGCGGTTGGGGGCGCGGGTAGGGGTGTGAGAAGGTGGGGGGGATTTTCGATTTTCGAATTTCGATTTGGGGGTTGGGAACGGGTGCAATGTGTTTTGAGCACGTTGAGTGCGGGGTAGGGATGACTTATTTCTGGTGGGGGTTGCGGATATGATTTTGGCATGACGACGATTTTGCCGCGGAAAAGAATTCATCGGTTGCCGGATGCGCTCATTAACAAGATAGCGGCGGGGGAGGTGGTGGAGCGGCCGGCGTCGGTGGTGAAGGAGTTGCTGGAGAATTCGATTGATGCGGGGGCGCGGCGGCTGGTGATCGCGGTGGAGGATGGGGGGCGGACGCTGATTCGGATTTCGGACGATGGGCATGGGATTCCGCCGGAGGAGGCGCCGCTGGCGTTTGCGCAGCATGCGACGTCGAAGATCCAGGAATCGGAGGATTTGTTTGCGATCCGGACGATGGGGTTTCGCGGGGAGGCGCTGGCGTCAATTGCGTCGGTGTCGCATGCGGTGATGACGACGCGGACGGAGGATTCGCCGCACGGGATTCGGATCGAGGTGCGGGATTCGCAGGTTTCCCCGGCGATGCCGGCGGCGGCGCCGGTGGGGACGACGCTGGAGGTGCGGGATCTTTTTTACAGCGTGCCGGCGCGGCGGAAGTTTTTGCGGACGGATGCGACAGAGTTTTCGCACATTCACGAGATGGTGCTGCGGAGCGCGTTGCCGCACCCGGAGATTGCGTTTTCGCTGTCGCACAATGGGCGGAACGTGCTGGAATTGCCGGTGACTGGGGATCATCGGATGCGGGTGGCGGAGGCGCTGGTGGGCGATGGGGGGAAGGAGTTGTATGGGCAGTTGATTCCGGTGGATTTTTCGGAGCGCGGGGTGCGGGTGACGGGGTTCGCGGGGCAGCCGTCGTTGGCGCGGCCGACGGCGAAGTACCAGTACTTGTTTTTGAATGGGCGGTACATCCGGGACCGGTCGCTGCTGCATGCGCTGAAGGAGGCGTACCGGGGGTTGATCGAGCCTTCGTCGCAGCCGGTGGCGATTTTGTTTATCGAGATGGAGCCGACGCTGTTTGATGTGAACGTGCATCCGCAGAAGACGGAGGTGCGGTTCCGCGATTCGGGGAGCGTGTATCGGCCGGTGCTGGCGGCGATTCGGGAGAAGCTGCTGGCGAGTGATTTGACGCCGGGGGTGCGGACGGCGGGGCGGGTCGACGGGGAGGGGTCTGGGGACTGGGGTCTGGGGTCTGTGGGGAGGAGAGGGGATGCGGGGAACGGGGCGGGGCTGTCGCGGCCGGGGATGGCGGAGACGCGGCAGATCATTGCGGAGTTTTTCAAGCAGAGTGAGCCGGTGCAGCCGCGGTTGCATTTTGGCGTGGAGACGGGGCCTTCGCCGATCGAGGATCCGTCGCGTATTACTTTTGATAGTGGAAGGGAAGCAAATAGTTCGGGATCCGGGGTCCGGGATTCGGGGGCCGTGCCTGGTGAGAATTCTGCGTCGAGGGCGGAACCCGAGCCCCGGACCCCGGAGCCCGAGCAAATCAGTCCGGCGAAGCCGATCCGCTTTCTCCAGACGCATAACACGTACATCGTGGCGGAGACTTCCGAGGGGATTTTGATTATCGATCAGCATGCGTTGCATGAGCGGATCATTTATGAGGAGTTGTTGGCGCGGGCGATGCGTGGGCCGCTGGAGGGGCAGCGGTTGTTAATTCCGGAGATTTTGCCCATCAGTCCGCGGCATGCGGCGGCGCTGGAGAGGGTGCGGGGGCTGCTGGAGAAACTGGGGATGGAGATCACGGATTTTGATGCGCAGTCGATTGCGGTGCATTCGTTTCCGAGTCTGCTGTCGAAGGTGTCGCCGCGGGAGTTTTTGCGCGAATTGCTCGACAAGCTGCTGGAGGTGGGGAGCAAGCTGACGCCGGAGGAGTTGCTGCACGAGGTGCTGGACATGGCATCGTGCAAGGCGGCGGTGAAGGCGGGGTATCCGCTGTCGTCGGAGGAGATTGCAGCGTTGCTGGCACGGAAGGAGCAGGTGGACCGGTCGAGCAATTGTCCGCATGGCCGGCCGACGACATTGCGGTTGACGATTTCGGATTTGGAACGGCAGTTCAAGCGGAAGTGAGTTTGGGAAGGAAGCGACATGACTGATGTGCCGCCGCCGTTGCCGCAGGGGGAGGTGGATTACCAGAACGCGTTGCTGGTGAACCGGGATGATGAGCATCTGCGGATGCTGTCGATTTTCTGGTACGTGTGGTCGGGGCTGTCGGCGTTGTTTGGGACGTTTCCGGTGATTCACCTGGTGATTGGGCTGGTGATTCTGCTGTCGCCGGGGAGTTTTGGGGGCGGGCGTGGCGGGCCGCCGCCGCCGGAGTTCATGGGGTGGATGTTCACGTGCATCGGCGGCGGGTTCGTGCTGCTGGGGTGGACGGGGGCGGTGCTGGGATTTTTGACGGGGCGGTCGTTGACGCGTCGCCGGCGGCTGGTGTTGTGCCAGATCGCGGCCGGGGTGGCGTGCATCAACATTCCGCTGGGGACGGTGCTGGGGGTGTTCACGTTTATTGTGCTGGGGAGACCGAGCGTGCGGAGCACGTTTGTCTGAGCGCCTGAGGCGCCTTTGCGGGAGAAAACATGACCTTGCCTCCACCGTTGCCGGCGCCGGGGTATGACCAGGATGCGGAGCATCTGCGGATTCTGTCGATCTGCTGGTACGTGCTGGCGGGGCTGCAGGGGATCGTGGCGTGTTTCGTGCTGTTGTACGTGGCGTTTGGCGCGGTGATGGCGATGATCGGGGCGGCGGCGGGGACGGCGGTGGGGGCGGCGGCGCGGGACCCGTCGGGGGCGATCTTCGGCGTGCCGTTCGTGGGGATGGGGCTGTTTGTCGGGTGCTTCGGAACGTTTTTGTTCCTGGTGGCGGGGACGGTGGCGTTTTTGAATTTCAAGACGGGGCAGTCACTGGCGCGGCGGCGGAATTTGACGCTGATCTACGTGATGGCGGCGATCGCGTGCATCGGCGTGCCGGTGGGGACGGTGCTGGGGGTGTTCACGTTCGTGGTGTTGTCGCGGCCGAGCGTGCGGGCGAGTTTTGGGTGATTTTGCGGGGGGCGTTGGGGAAGGGGGCGGGATGGGGTAGACTGCGGGGCTTTGGTTCTGCGGGAAGCTTGTGTTGTGAAGTCGCCGGTGGTGATTGCGGGCTGTTCGGTGTTGACGCCGCTGGATGTTGACGGGCGGTCGACGTGGGAGGCGGTGTGCGCGGGGGAGCGGGTGGGGCAGCGCGTGGCGGTGGCGGAAGATTTGTTGCGCGGTGAACTGGAGTTGGATCGGTCGATTCGTCTGGCGCTGGGGGCGGTGGAGCGGCTGGGGGTGGATGTGCGGAAGGTGGAGTTGTTTTGCGGGACGAGCAAGGGGCCGGTGGGGACGTACCTCGCGGCGATGGAGCGGATGTCGCGAGGCGAACAGATGACGGAGATGCAGGCGCGGCATGTGGCGCTCGGGGTGGGGGCGATGGGCGCGTTCCTGCGGGAACACCTTGGAATCTGCGGGCCCGTGCATACGTCGGTGGCGGCCTGTTCTTCCGGGATGCATGCGTTTCATCGGGCGGAGCAGGCGATCGAGCGCGGCGAGTGTGCGCGGGCGCTGGTGGTGGCGGCGGATGCGTCGCTGCATCCGCTCTTTGAGGGGTCGTTTGCGCGGCTCGGTGTTCTGGCGAAGGGGGATGAGCGCGGGGTGCGGCGGTGTGAGCCGTTCGGGGAGAATGGGGAGGGTTTTTTCCTCGTGGAGGCGGGGGCGGCGGTGTTGTTGGAGAATCAAGAATCAAGAAGTAAGAACCAAGAAGGGGTTCTTGTGGAGGGGACGTGGATTGGGGGGGATTCGACGGGGTTGATTGCGATTGATGAGGGGACGCGGACGCTGCGCGCGGGGTTGCGCCGGTTTGCGGGGAGTGGGTTGGCGTTTGTGCATGCGCATGCGACGGGGACGGGACACGACAAGTACGAGATGGGGGCGATACGGAGCGTGTTTCCGGAGGTGCCGGTGTTTTCGCACAAGAAGTGGCTGGGGCATTCGCTGGGGGCGGCGGGGCTGGTGAGCGTGGTGTTGTCGGCGATGAGCCATGCGCGCGGGCGGACGCCCAGCGGGGAACGCGTGGCAGCGGGGGCACGCTCCGTCACGATTGCGCAGGGATTCGGCGGGCATATCGGTGTCATTGGGTTGCGCGGGTAGTTGAAACCACGGAGAACACGGAGGGCACGGAGCACGGGATTCGTTTTTCTACTCCGTGTTCTCCGTGGTTCCCTTCAGATTCCCTTGTGAATGAGGAGCGGCCGTAGGCGGCGGGTGATGGTGGTGAGTTCGGCCTGGGCGCGCATGACCTCTTCAATCGGTTTGTAGGCGGCGGGGGATTCTTCGCGGAGGGAGTCTTCGAGGTGGGGGGCGTACCAGACGTTGGCGCGGCGGAGTTGTTCGCGCAGGCGGGCGCGGGGGATCTGGCTGCGGGCCTGCGTGCGGGAGAGCTGGCGGCCGGCGCCGTGGGAGGAGGAGTGGAGGGAGGCGGGGTTGCCGCGGCCAAGGGTGTGAAAGGAGGTGGTGGCCATCGAGCCCGGGATGAGGCCGGGCTGGTCCTTTTGCGCGGCGGTGGCGCCTTTGCGGTGGATGAGGCGTTCGCCGGCGGGGTGCATTTCCAGTTGGGAGTGGTTGTGGTCGCAGTCGAGGAGTGTGTCGAACTTTGGGGAGAGGTGGAGGATTTGCTCGATGGCGCGGGCGGCTGCCAGGGCGAGGTGCTTGCGGTTCTGCTTCGCCCAGGCGCGGGCGTATTCCAGGTCGGTGAGGTAGTTGCGGCCTTGCTCGGAGTCGATGCCGATCGCGAGGAGATTGGTGGGGAGCTTTCGGGTTTTGGCGAGGTGGTGGTGGTGGACGAGTTGGCCGAGGTGGCGGGAGCCGGTGTGGAGCATCAGCCAGAGGTGATTTTGTTCGTCGGATTGGAGTTCGAGGAAGTGGTTGCCGGCGCCGAGGGTGCCGAGCTGGGTGCGGCAGGCGTCGCTGCCTGATTGTTTGCGGAGTTCATCGTGGGAAAGAGGCATTTCTCGAACGGCAGAATCCAACACAGGGGCCATGCGGCGGTGGTGCCGGCGGCCGGGGCAGCGTTCGATGAGGGCGCCGAGGAGCTGGGCAGCGCGGTCCGGGTCTTCGAGCGCGCAGGCGTCGCCGTCGAATTGCAGGGCGAGCATGCCGCAGCCGATGTCGCCCCCGACCGCGTTCGGGAAGAGGTAGCGGTCGGAGGCGACGACGGTGCCGACGCAGAATTCGGAGGCGAGGTGGACGTCGGGCATGACGGCGATGTGGGTGACGCCTTCCGTGTTTTGGAGACGGTCGAGGACCTCAGCGACCCCCCGGGGGAGGGAGCCGCAGAGGAATTGATGCACAGGGGCTTCAGTCTGCATCCGGCACCTCCGTTGGCGCGGGGCCGACGGGGATGACGTCGAAGGTGAGTTCCGGCGTGCGTTTGCGGGCGATGGTCTCGGCGACACGGGCGCGCAGGACGCCTTTGACGTGATCGAGGCGCTGGAGGAGATCGATGACCGCTTCGTGGCCGCGGGCTTGCGGTGCGAGGAGGCGCACCAGCAGCCGGCCGGCGTTGGGGGCGGGAAGGACATCATCGACGATCAGGGATTGCAGGTCGGGATCGGCGCATTCGCCGGTGAGGGCGAGCGCGACGGCGCGGCGGACCTGCTTGCAGAGGGCCGCGGTTTTGTAGTCCGGCTTTTCATGGCCGGCATGTTCGGGGTTGAAAACAGGGCGGAGCGGACCTCCGCAAGGGCGCGACCGACGCCGGTCGCCGCCGTGAAAAGTGCCCATGGCACATCTCCATTCGGGGTTCGGCGCAGCACGAACGTGGTCGTGCCGCGCGAAAAGTTCAGAACGATTCTGTGTTGGTGAAAACGGGGCGCAACGCCTGGTCAGGCGAGAAGGCCCGGAGAATGGAGATGAGATTCACGCATAAGAGCACCTCGTGGCGTAATGCCAGCGTTTGGTAACGGAGACTTTATCACGAGATCGGCCAGAGTCAAAAAGAATCCGCCAGAGCCACGAAGTGGCTGGCGCTTCGCATCGCCGGGAAACCGCCTGAAGGCGGAAATCTATCCCTACAACCGCAGGCGGAAGCCGAGCTTGTTGAGTACAGCGGTAAGTGTGAGCAGGACGATGCCGAGGCCGAGGGAGCGGGAGATGGCGGCGGCCAGCGTTGGGGACCCGAGCTGTTCGTAGAAGTTGCCAAGGCGGGCGACGCGCAGGAAGAATTCGAGGCCTTCGGAGAGGAGGTAGGCGAGCAGGACGTTCTGGCCGGCGATGGCGAACGGCTTGGTGAGCCAGGTGAGTTTGAGGACATCGCCGAGGAGGTAGAAGAGGAGCCAGATCGCGGCGGTGATGCTGCAGGACCAGAGGCACCAGGAGGGGGTCGCACTGTTTTTCCAGATGCCCCACGGTTTGTAGAAGACCATCGCGGCGAACGCGGTGGCGGCAATGAAGAGGAGCGTGAAGTTCACGCGCTTGCGGATGGTGGCGGTCTCCGGCGTGACCAGGACGGTGGCGAGGATGACGCCGGCGACCGAGATGGCGGCGAGCGAGCCGAGGCATTCGCTGATCCCCACCACGTTGTGATCGAACCAGAGGACGCCGTTGGAGATGGCGTCGCCGAGCGGGGAGAGGAACCCGGCGAGGCGGAACTCGTGGGCGTCGCCGCTGCGGTCGCAGATCCAGAAGCCGAACATGCAGGCACAGGCGACGGCGAGGGGGAGGCGGCGGGTGCGGAAGATCACAAAAAGGAGCCCGGCCGCGAGGTACGCCCAGGCGATCAAGCCAAGGATCTCGGCATTCCTGTGCTGAAAATAAAACGGCGACCACGTGAAAATGTGGCTGACGGTGGCGACGTGAGTGCGGCGGTTGAAGCCGTCGCGCTCGTAGATCACGACGAGGTACGCGAGCGCGGCGAGGCCGACGATGCGGATCGCGGCGGTGATCCACTTCCACCGTTTCTGTGCGGCCAGGTCGTCCTTCTTCACCCAGAAGGGGAGAAGGGAGCAGAACCCGAGGAACGCGGCGGCGTACCAGAAGACGACCCACCACGCGCCGGCGAGCGAGTTGTCGTGCGCGGAGGGGGTAGTCGCTGCGGGCGCGGAGGCGGCGGCGGTCGCCGGCGCGGCGGCGTGATACCACGGCATCTTGGAAGCGGTCGGCGTTCCGCTTGCCATCAGCACGCCCAGCAGCAGCAGCGACGCGCTGCGCACAAAGATATGCGGGATCGCCTTGAGCCAGCCGAGAGGTTGTTTGAGGCGGCGGCCGAGGGCGAACGGGATGGAGAGCCCGACGATGAAGAGGAACCCGGGGAAGACGAGATCGACGAAAGTCATGCCGTTGTTGATGCGCGGGCGGATGTCCGAGGCGTGTTTCATCCAGTCGGGGACGTTGGCCGAATCCGGGGCGCCGGCGAGGTCGTTGACGAAGATCATGGTGAGCATGACGAGGCCGCGGACGGCATCAATCGAGGTGACGCGCGCCGGCTTTTGAGGCGCGGTTTGCACCAGTTCCGGGGGGCTTTCGCCCGGCGTGGGGAAGTGGATAAGCGTGGACATGACGCGATTATGGGCCCGGGAAATTGCGGCGGCAAATGAAAAACCATGGAGATGCGTCGCGTGTGACTTTTCAGGAGGGCGCGGGTATTCTGAGGGGCCTTTTACTTCAATACTCTTAAGGAATGGAGCAGGCAATGACAGAACCAGCAGCCACCCCCGGTCAGGCACCCCAGGGACAGCAGATGCAGGTGCAGGTCCGTGAGAATGATGTGAAGACGGTGTACAGCAACATGGTCCGCATTTTCGGCGGCCCGAATGCGGAAGAATTGATCCTCGACTTCACCATGATGACGCCGAGCGCCCAGCAGGCCGAGACGATGGTGATGGATGTGAACACGCGCGTGGCGATGAACTACTTCGCGGCGAAGCGTCTGGCGCTTGCGTTGTCGCAGGCGGTGCAGCGCTATGAGCAGCAGTTTGGCCCGATCGAACTGGATCCGCGCCGGCGGTTCAAGCAGGGCGCCTAAGCAGCATGCATTGGGCCGGCGCTTGGGAAGAAGCGCCGGCCTTTGCGTTTCTGCGGCGCGAGTTCCGGGGGCATTTGTTGAGTTGGTGCGCGAATGGCTGATGTCGAGCGCGTGGTGCGTCAATGGCTGGAAACGGATGCCGCGTTCGGCGTCTCCGAGGTTCCTCTGCCGCCGCGCCGGGGGGGAGCCGCGGAAGCGCCGGCGGCCACGGAGACCACTGCAGCTCCGGCGCGGCCTGCACACGCGGCGCCCGCCACGCCTTCCGCGCGACCTGCGGCTCGGCCGGCGGCTGCGAAGCCCTCGCCGGCGCTGATTCCTTCGGCCACCACTGGACCTGAATCGATGCCCCGCAAAAAAGCCGTCGTCGAAATGCCGGCCGCTCCCGCCGGCGACATTGCCGCCCTGCCGCCGATCGCGCGCAAGCAGAAGGAAGCGGCATTGGCGAAGCTGCTCGAAGAAGTGAGCCACGCCTGCGGGCAGTACATCAACGACATCTCGACGCGCGTGGTCTTCGGCGAGGGAGATCCGGATGCGGAAATCCTGTTCGTCGGCGAAGGGCCTGGTGTCGAAGAAGACCGCACGGGCCGGCCTTTCGTGGGGCGGTCGGGGCAGTTGCTCGATAAGATGATCACGGCGATGGGGTTCAAACGCGATCCGAGTGGCGCCGGTGGGGGGGTGTACATCGCCAACGTGGTGAAGCTGCGCTGCGCGGAGCCGGACGAGACGACCGGGCGGTTGAAGGACCGTCCGCCCACGCCAGAGGAGGCGGCGCGCGGGCTGCCGGTGCTGCATCGGCAGATCGAAATCATCCGGCCGCGGGTGATCGTCACCCTGGGTGCGCCGGCGATCAAGTATCTCACCGGCACGACGGAGGGGGTGATGAAGATCCGCGGGAAATGGCATGCCTACCGCGGCATTCCGGTGATGCCGACGTATCACCCGAGCTTCCTGCTGCGGGCGTACACGGAAGAGAACCGCCGCAAGGTGTGGGATGATTTGAAGCTGGCGCTCTCGAAGACGAGCAAGCCGGCGAAGAAATAGCTTTCAGTTGTTTTGCAGATTCGTGAGGGGTGCGGCGGGATTCGCATTGCCGGCTACACGCGCCGAACGTGCCCGGCGGTCTTCTGCCAGATGCCCACGTTGTACTGCGGTTCCTGGGTGGCGCCGTTCCCCGGCGCCTGGAACGTCGGCCCGCCCGGCGCATTCCCGGGAACCGCCGGCGAGGGGAGCCGCCACGCCACGAATGCCCCGAGGATTCCCAGGAGGATCACGATGCCGATGATCACGCGCGTCAGCAGCATGCGCCGCCGGAATTCCTTCACGGCGACGGGGTCGGTGGCCAGCGTGCGGAGCAGTTGCACCCGGTGATTCACGCTCGGGTGCATCCACCCGCGTTTTTCACGCGAGCGGTGCGTGATCTCCATCAGCGTGTCGAGCGAAGAGATGAAGACCTCCGTCCCCGCAATTTCCGGCGGCAGGGCGGAGTGCAGTGGCGGCGCTTTGAGAACGGGGGGACTTGCTTTCGCGGGAACCGCGCCGGCAACGGCGTCCGGACGCGCGTGGGGATACTCGCCGGCGACGTATTGCTGGACCGTGAGCACCGGCGGCGCGGCCGGCCTGGCATCCACGATCGAGGCGTCGAACTCCGAGGGGTCCGGCACTTCGGCGAGGGCGGCGGCGGGAATCGGCAGGCTTTCCGGCCGCGCGGCGAGCACTTTCCCCATGTGCGTGGCCGCGAACCAGTCCGCCTGGTGCTCGAAGCGATGCGAGACAAACGAGAAGCCAAAGGTGAGAAAGAGGCCGACCAGCAGCATCGTGACGATCAGCGCCCCGGTGTCGGGGCCGCCCAGGTGCGCGGCGGCAAAGGCGTTGACGCCGGCCGGCGAATAGGCCTCGAGGATGCCGGCGACGCCACCCGCGAACGCCATCGCGCCAATCATCCCCCCGAGGTACCACAGGATGTGCCGGTGCACGCCGTGGCCGATTTCATGGGCGAAGACGGCCTCGATCTGCTGATCGGTGAGCTGCTCGAGAAGGGCGTCGGTCATCAGGAAATACCGGGCGAACCGCACCGGCCCGAGAATCGCCGCGTTCGTCACCTGGTTATGCGTCTTCCAGATCAGGATGTTGCGGAAGCGGATGTGGTACTGTCTGGCCATGGCATCGAGACGATTCCGCAGCGGCCCGCGCAGCGGCACCGTCGTCCAGATCCGCGTGATCAGCCACGGCACCATCAGCATCACCGCCACGAACGCGATCGCCGTCGCCACCTGCGGGGCATACGAAATGCGACCCTGCAGCGTGTCGCCGAGCCATTCCACGAAGCTCGCGATGGCGATCAGCACCAGCAGGTAAAAGTTGTGGCGGACCTGCATGGAAAGATACTTGGAGAGCGGGGGCATCGGGTGGGCGGGCAGGCCCTGCGCAAGGCGGTAGGGGAAGGAACGTTCGCGGATCACCGCCTCCAGCTCGTAATTCGCCGACCAGAACGCCAGCCAGGAGGCGAACGGCGGAATGAAAAAGAGCACCTCCGCCAGCATCGGCACTTTGCTGAAAAAGACGGTGTGGTTCAGCATGCCGGCGACGGCGGCGGACATCGGCAGCACGATCAGGTGCACCGCCACGATGGCGACAGTTGCCCAGCGGGACCAGGTCATCAGGTGATCAATGCCGTGCGAAACGTCCGCGGCGCTGGCGCTGGGAAGGTTGAGCTGCCGCACCGCCCGCCGGGTGCGCTGCCAGACGTAGGTCACCAGCGCGAGGTGGGTCAGCACGTACGAGAGCATCAGGAACGCGCTCATGGCGGGCGTCAGGTGCACGGGGCCCAGCACGCCGTGCCATCCCTGCGGCGAGTTCGCCAGGATCGCAGGAAGCCGAAGGAGGACCAGCAGAATAATGACTTGCAAGGGTGCCATGCTGCTTAAGGATATCGGGGAGAGGGGCGGGTTGCGTGATTTTGTGATGTCGCGAATGCAAAAGTTTTTGCGAGCCGGCGGCAGGGAGGTTCGGCCAGGGGGGGTGAACTCCGGGGGCTCCGGCAGGGTGGCACGGCGTCAACACGGGGCGGGGGCGACAATACGCGTGATGTTTTGCGACGCACCTATGTTGTCTTTTCGCAACACCCGGCACACCCCTTACGACCGTCCGCCCGGCTCGCGGACCGGGGCGTGATAAAAAATGCGGTATCAGTATCGCCGCTGCCGGTTTGCGGAAATGTTGGCAAACTGTTTACGTCGGCAGGACCATGGCACTGCCCTTGCAAGATGTTTAGCAGAGTCACCCACACACCCTCGAGAGAGAACCTCAGCCGTGAGGTAGAGAGACCCGGGTGACCTTACAGGAGCGGGCCATGGACGAAACCACCTTCCAGACCAAACTGGCGGAACTCATGGGCGAAATTTCCACCTTGCCCGAATCCGAACGCGGCAAGCTCGAGAACCTCGCCAAGGAAACCCAGGAACGCCATCAGCAGCTCAAAAAGAGCATCAACTCCCTCCAGGAATCGCTCGACTGGCTGCGCTTGAGCGTCAAGTACCTCGTCTTCGATCTTGAAGCCACCCGCCGCGAAAACACCTACCTCCGCCAGATGCTGGAATCCAATTCCGAAGAAGGCGGCAACTAAACCACAAGAGGCAGTTCCGCACGCCGCTGGCCCGGGCTCGTACAGCCGTGGCAGCCTGATGCGTGCAGGAGGAGACCACCCGCTCGCACAGGGGTGGTCAGAGCTCCGATCAGGGTGAGCGAGGGCGGTTCGGTCCAACCGCCCTCGCTCAATTTTTGCCCCCACGGCACCCCGAGCCTATAGTGCGAGCATTCGCTTGTTGCGAACATTCGCTCGGGGGCTTCGACGTGGGCAACTGCATCCTCACCATCAACGGCGGCTCCTCGTCGATCAAGTTCGCCCTCTTCGACGCCGCCGCCAGCGACAAGCGCCTCCTCACCGGCAGCATCGAACGCATCGGCGCCCCCAACGCAAAACTCGCCGCCAAATCCGCCGACGGATCCCCCCTCAACGCCACGCTCTCCCCCGACAACGCCCGCGACCACCGCGCCGCCGCCAGAGAACTCATTGCGTGGCTGACCCGCCAGATCGGCCAGCAAAAAATCGTCGGCATCGGCCACCGCGTCGTCCACGGCGGCCTCCATCTCACGAAGCACCAGCCCATCACTCCGGAACTCGTCGCAGAACTCCGCCGCACCCAGCCCCTCGACCTCGCCCACCTCCCGCGCGAAATCGCCCTCATCGAAACCTTCCAGGAACAATTCCCGCCCGGCTCCGGCGTGATCCAGATCGCCTGCTTCGACACCGCCTTCCATCACAACCTCCCCCGCGTCGCCCAGCTCTTCCCCATCCCCCGCAAGCACCTCGACGCCGGCATCCGCCGCTTCGGTTTCCACGGCCTCTCCTACACCTACCTGCTGCGCGAGCTCCAGAAAATTGCCCCGCAGGAAGCCGCCGGCAAGGTCATCTTCGCCCACCTCGGCTCCGGCGCCTCCATGGCCGCCGTCCACAACGGGCAACCCATCGACACCACCATGGCCTTCACCCCCACCGCCGGCATCGTCATGGGCACGCGCCCCGGCGATATCGACCCCGGCCTCCTCGTCTACCTCCTCCGCGTCGAAAAAATCTCCGCCGAGCAGATGGACGACTACATCTCCAACAAGTGCGGCCTCCTCGGCGTCTCGGGAACCAGCGCCGACATCCGCGACCTCCAGGCCGCCGCCCCCGACGACCCCCGCGCCCAGGACGCCCTCAACCTCTTCTGCTACACCGCCACCAAGGCCATCGCCTCCCTCGCTTCCACCATGAACGGCCTCGACGCCCTCATCTTTTCCGCCGGCATCGGCGAACACGACCCTGCCATCCGCGCCCGGATCTGCCAAAACCTCCAATTCCTCGGCCTCACCCTCGACGAACCGAAAAATACCTCAAACGCCGCCGTCATCTCCTCCTCCCAAAGCCGCATCAAAATCCGAATAATCCCTACGGACGAAGAACTTATCATCGCGCAAACTGTCGCATCCTTCGTGAAACAGGAACCCAAACAACAGCAACTACAGCAATAGAAATGTCTTCGTGGTCCTTCGTGCCTTCGTGTTGACGTCCCCCGCCCGCTCAGAATGGAAGGAAGGTGCACAATGCCCGAACAACTCCCCCCCGACCTCCTCAAAAAAATGGATGCCTACTGGCGCGCCGCCAACTACCTCTCCGTCGGACAGATCTACCTCTACGACAACCCCCTCCTCCGCGAACCCCTCAAACTCGACGACGTCAAAAAACGCCTCCTCGGCCACTGGGGCACCACGCCCGGCCAGAACTTCGTCTACGTCCACCTCAACCGCATCATCAAACAACACGACCTCGACATGATCTACATCTCCGGCCCCGGCCACGGCGGCCCCGCCCTCGTCGCCAACACCTACCTCGAAGGCACCTACTCCGAAATCTACCCCTCCATCACCCAGGACGAACGCGGCATGAAAAAACTCTTCCGCCAGTTCTCCTTCCCCGGCGGTATCCCCTCCCACGTCGCCCCCGAAACCCCCGGCTCCATCCACGAGGGCGGCGAGCTCGGCTACTCCCTCTCCCATGCCTTCGGCGCCGTCTTTGACAACCCCAACCTGATCGTCGCCTGCGTCGTCGGCGATGGCGAAGCCGAAACCGGCCCCCTCGCCACCGCCTGGCACTCCAACAAGTTCCTCGACCCCGTCACCGACGGCGCCGTCCTCCCCATCCTCCACCTCAACGGCTACAAGATCGCCAACCCCACCATCTTCGCCCGCATCCCCCGCAAGGAACTCGAACAATTCTTCCACGGCTGCGGCTGGGAACCGCACTTCGTCGAAGGCGACGACCCCGCCAAAATGCACCCCCTCATGGCCGAAACCCTCGACAAGGCCCTCGCCAAAATCCACCACATCCAGCACGAAGCCCGCAAAAACAAAAACCCCGCCCGCCCCTGCTGGCCCGTCATCATCCTCATCTCCCCCAAGGGCTGGACCGGCCCAAAAGTCGTCGACGGCCAACAAGTCGAAGGCACCTTCCGCGCCCACCAGGTCCCCCTCTCCGAGCCCGGCAAAAACCCCGAACACCTCAAACTCCTTGAAGCCTGGATGAAAAGCTACAAGCCCGAAGAACTCTTCGACCAGAACGGCACGCTCAAACCCGAACTCGCGGAACTCGCCCCCACCGGCGCCCGCCGCATGGGCGCCAATCCCCACGCCAACGGCGGCATCCTCCTTAAAGACCTTCGCCTTCCCGACTTCCGCGATTACGCCGTCAAGGTCGAAAAGCCCGGATCCGTCGATGCCGCCGACACCGCCGAGCTCGGCAAATACCTCCGCGACGTCATCAAACAAAACCTCGACCAGAAAAACTTCCGCATCTTCGGCCCCGATGAAACCATCTCCAACCGCCTCACCGCCGTCTTCCAGGCCACCCAGCGCCAGTGGGATGCGGAGACCAAACCCAACGACGAATACCTCGCCCCCCAGGGCCGCGTGATGGAAGTCCTCTCCGAACACCAGTGCGAAGGGTGGCTCGAAGGCTACCTCCTCACCGGCCGCCACGGCCTCTTCAACTGCTACGAAGCCTTCATCCACATCGTCGATTCCATGTTCAACCAGCACGCCAAGTGGCTCAAGGTCACCCTCAACATCCCGTGGCGCCGCAAAATCGCCTCCCTCAATTACCTCCTCGCCTCCCACGTCTGGCGGCAGGACCACAACGGCTTCACCCACCAGGACCCCGGCTTCATCGACCACGCCGTCAACAAAAAAGCCGAGATCGTCCGCGTCTATCTCCCGCCGGATGCCAACTGCCTCCTCTCCGTCATGGACCACTGCCTCCGCTCCCGCCAATACGTCAACATTGTCGTCGCCGGAAAACACCCCGCGCCCCAGTGGCTCGACATGGAATCCGCCGCCCATCACTGCGCCGCCGGCATCGGCATCTGGGAATGGGCCTCCAACGACAAAGGGTATGAGCCCGATGTCGTCATGGGCTGCGCCGGCGATGTCCCCACCCTCGAAACCCTCGCCGCCGTCTCCCTCCTCCGTGCGGCCCTCCCCGAACTCAAAATCCGCGTCGTCAACGTCGTCGATCTCATGAAACTTCAGCCCGCCTCGGAACACCCCCACGGCCTGACCGACAAAGACTTTGATGTCCTCTTCACGAAGGACAAGCCCGTCATCTTCGCCTACCACGGATACCCCTGGCTCATCCACCGCCTCACCTATCGCCGCACCAACCACCACAACCTGCACGTCCGCGGCTACAAGGAGGAAGGCACCATCACCACCCCCTTCGACATGGCCGTCCTCAACGACATGGACCGCTTCCACCTCGCCAGCGACGTCATCGACCGCCTCCCCCAACTCGGCGCCAAGGCCGCCTACCTGAAGCAAGCCCTTCGCGACAAACTCCTCATCCACCGCGAATACATCGACAAGTACGGCGAAGACATGCCCGAAGTCCGCAACTGGCGCTGGAAGGCATAAAGTACGCGAGCCAAAATCGGGTCCCATGCTTCTGACCCCAACCTCGGGGGTCAGAAGCATGCCGCATTGATCCGCAAAAACATCCTGCACCCGTTCCAAGAGAATCTCCCTCCCGTTCCCCATCTCCCACACCTCCAAACAAATCTCCCAAACTTATAACCCCCAAAAATTGCACACTCCCCTCCCGCTCTTAAAATCCCCCAGGTGACATTTCTCCTTCCGCCATCCCAGCAAGGGCCCAAATCATGCATCGCTCCCTCTTTATCGCAACCCTCCTCGCCCTCCCCCTCTCCGCCCACGCCACCGACTACTGGGTCAACCCCGCCGCCGCCGCCAACACCCCCAACACCTACACCACCGTCCAGGCCGCCCTCTCCGACGTCCCCCCCGGCACCGCCGACAACCCCTCACGCATCTTCATCTCCCCCGGCACCTACACCGAACACCTCACTCTCGCCAAAAACAAATCCTTCATCGATCTCATCGGCATCGACCCCGACCCCTCCAAAACCGTCCTCACCTACAACCTCAACGCCACCTCCCCGAAATCCGCCGGCAGCGGAAACGTCGGCACCACCGGCAGCACCTCCTTCACCATCAGCGGCAGCAACTTCACCGCCGCCAACATCACCTTCGCCAACTCCACCCCCTTTGGCGTCGCACAGGCCGTCGCCGTCAAAACCATGGGCGACGAAGACGCCTTCCAGAATTGCCGCTTCCTCGGCTTCCAGGACACCCTCTACACCACCTACGGCCGCTCCTACTTCTCCAACTGCTACATCACCGGCTCCGTCGATTTCATCTTCGGCAACGGCACCGCCGTCTTCGACCACTGCACCATCAACAGCTCCCACCCGGGCTACACCACCGCCGCAAACACCGCCGCCAAAACCGCCGTCGGCCTGGTCATCATGAACTCCACCCTCACCGCGCAGGACCCCGGCGCCCCCGCGAACGGCGTCTACCTCGGCCGCCCCTGGCAGTTCAACTCCGGCAGCTACGCCAGCGCGATCTTCCTCAATGACAAAATCGGGCCCCACGTCGCCCCCTCCCTCTGGAACACCTGGAGCTCCACCAACACCAACCCCGCCGGCGACACCCGCTACGCCCAGTACAACCTCACCGATCTCGACGGAAAACCCCTCGACCCCGCCAAATTCGCCCCTTGGTCCCACACCCTCACCGCCGAACAGGCCGCCAAACTCACCCTCCCCAACATCTTCGGCCCCGCCAGTTTCTGGAACAACGCCGAATGGGGCGTCGGCGGCGCCCTCTGGGGTCCCGTCAACAAGCCCGACACCTCCGGCGTCACCAAGCCCATCACCGAGACCACCTACACCGACTGGCCCCTCGGCGGAACCTGGGACCCCTCCACCCAATTCAAAACCCTCTCCACCTCGCAACCCACCTCCCAAAAATAACGCAGCATCCAACGTGGCATTGGCGTCCCGCCAATGATCGATGAATCGGTCTCAAAGGCCGGTTCATCGATTCAACATTTACCAATTACCAATTACCAATTACCAATTACCAATTACTCCACCCTCGCCACGTTCCGCACCGCGCCCTCCCCCAACCGCGCCTTCAACTGCGCCGCATACAAACTCTTCGGCGCCACCGGCATCCCCAGCGACTCAATCCACCCATTCGGATGCTCCGGCGCCCAATGCCCCTTCTCCAACTTCCCCACCACGCACCCGATCGCAAAATTCTGCGCGGTAGGGGGGCTCTGGCAAATCATCGTCCCCGCCCGGCAATTCCAGAACACCATCTGCGCCCCCGCCCACCCATGCCCGCTCCCCGCCGCCTGCCGATCCTCCACATCCACCTGCCCCGTGCTGTACACGTTGTCGAACAGACACCCGCACGACCACCGATGGTGCGGCCCGATGTCCGCGTGCGTCTTCTCCGCCACGCAGTTCACAAACGCATTTGGCCCCGTCGTCCGCGACCCCAGCACATAATCATGCCGCCCGTCGCGCGCATAACACCGCTGCACCAGGCTCAACGTCCCGCCCTGAATCCCGAACGAATACCGCCGCCCGCCGGTGATCTTGCTGATCGCATCGATGCACTTCGAATCCTGCACCGTGCACCACTTCGCCCCATGACCGATCGTCACGCACGAATACCCGAAATGCCGCGCCGTCACATTCCGCACAAAACAATTCTGCGCCCCCGCAATCGTCACCAGGTTCCACCCATGTTCCTCATCCGTCGGCGACGTGTACGTCGAATCCCCGCGCAACTTCTCAATCCCCACATGCTCCACGCGCCCCTTAAACGCATACTTCACAATCCGGCTCGTCCCGAACTGCTGCTGCAGCGGGTTCACCATCGGCGCATCCAGCGTCACCGCATCCCCCTCCACCTTGCTCACCACCCGATCAAAATGCAGGTCGTACCCGCCCGGCTCCCACTGCCGCGTCCCCGGACGCGGATGCCCGCCCCCGATCTGGTCCATCTTGATGAAGTGAATCCACTTCTCCGTCGACGGCCGCACCACCAGCACCGTATCCCCCTTTTTAAACACCCCCGCCTCCTTCACATGAATAGTCCGCGCCCCCACCGGCACGTACGCGTCCGTGATGTCCCGCCCCGTCCCCGCCGCCATCTGCATCTCCCCGCTCCCCGCAACATGAATCAGGTCGTGCTGCTTCGCCGCCGTCGCCATCAACACCGTCCCATCCTCCCCATCCCCCTCCCCGCGCAGCACCACCCCCGACACGTTCATCTTCAACGTCCCCGCCACCCGATACACCCCCTTCTTCAGCCGCACCGCCCCGCGATACCCATCCTTCCCCATCCCCATCTTCCCTACCTGGTCAATCGCCGCCTGGATCCGCGGCCCATCATCGCTCTCCCCCCGCTCCGGCGTCAGCGTCACCTTCGCCTCCACCGTCGGCAACGCCACACCGCCCCCCTCATACCCGCACACCGAAAAGTCCGGCAGCACATCCCCCTCCCGGTCGTACGGCGAATACGCCAGCCGCCCGTCTCCCGCCACATGCACCAGGTTCGTCACCCCTTTTCTCCCACTCGGTTCCGGCATCGCTCGATCCGCCGAAACCATCATCCCGCACCCCACCAGGGAAGCCACCATCGCGCACATACACACAAGTCGCATGAATACTCCTCATTCCATTCCGTTATCTCCAACGCCGAAACTCCCCCTCCGTTGCACCCGCACTCAATCACCTGCTCCCAATTACCATTTACTTAATCACCAATGACCACTGACCGATCCCCGGGTGCATAAACGTTTTGGGGAACAAGCCCACGCCTTCCATGGCGTGGGGATTATGGACTCTCCCACCTGCAAGCCGCCCGCCGGTTTTTCCCAAAAACGCTTATGCACCCCCGATCCCCCCCTCCCTTGGCTTTCCCCTCGCAAAACGCTACGTTATCCCTCTTCCCCCGGAGCCTATTCATGAAGAAAAACCCGCACGCCCTCCTCTTCGCCTACTCCCCCATGGACGTCGTCCCCGTCCTCGCCGGCATCGCCCACTTCGCCTACCTCCTCTTCCTCTTCTACGCCTTCACCTGCCTCCACATCGCCTGGTGGGCCTTCTGCCTCCTCGGCCTCGTCTGGTCCGTCTCCATCTCCTGGAACATCAACGGCATCTCCCACAACTTCCTCCACAACCCCTACTTCAAATTCGCCCCCCTCAACTACGCCTTCTCCCTCCTCGAATCCGTCACCATCGGCTTCTCCCAGACCTTCTACGACACCGTCCACCGCCGCCACCACATGGGCAACTCCGACCGCCGGGACGAGCACGGCGACACCATCGACTGGCTCTCCATCTACCGCCACGGCCACGACGGCGAAGCCGAAAACATCTTCTCCTACGTCTTCCTCTCCTACTTCCGCGACGACCCCAAGGAAATCTACCGCGAAATCAAAAAACGCTCCCCCTTCGACGCCAAGTTCGGCATCTTCGAAATCGCCGCCTTCATCGCCCTCTACGTCGCCGGCTTCGCCCTCAACTGGAAGTTCATGCTCGCCTACCTCCCTTTCTACTATTTCGGCCACTGCCTCTCCTATTTAAACGGCTACTTCCTCCACTACGGCGGCAACCCCGACGTCCCCATCGCCTGGGGCGTCTCCTCCTACGAAAAACTCTATAACCTCCTCTGGTTCAACAACGGCTACCACGCCGAGCACCACTACCGCCCACGCCACCACTGGACCAAAATGCGCGAACTCCACCTCCAGATCCAGGAACAGCAAAAAGCCGCCGGCACCCACGTCATCAAACCCCCGCACGCCCTCGGCTTCCTCGAACCCCACCAGCCCCCGCGCGAACTCACCCGGCTCAACACCAGGGAATGGGAAGCCGCCATCGATAAAAAAGAAGAACCCGCCGTCGTGGCATCGGCGTCCCGCCGATGATCGGCCGCAGCCGATGATAACCCAACCCCCACATATCTCGCACATTTTCATTGTGCTCCAGCCCGCTCCCCAATAAACTCCCCCTGCTCATTTCTCAACAAAGGAAGGAATCTCTATGAACCCATTGCTGTATGCCCTTGCGCAAGATGCCGACGAAAACGCCCGCGCCACCGGTGCCGCCGTCGGTGGACTCGCCGCTAGTTGCTGCTTCTTCGTCTTCGCAATGCTCATCGCCGTCGTCATCGTCGTCGGCCTCTGGAAAATCTTCACCAAGGCCCGCCAGCCCGGCTGGGCCGCACTCATCCCCATCTTCAACATCTACATCATCTGCGTTATCGCTGGCAAACCCGCCTGGTGGATCATCCTCTTCTTCATCCCCCTGGTGAACATCATCATCGCCTTCATCGTCTGGATGGATGTCGCCAAGTACTTCGGCAAAAGCCCCGCCTACGCCATCGGCATCGTCCTCCTCCCCATCATCTTCATCCCCCTCCTCGGCTTCAGCGACGCCCAATACTCCGGCCCCGCCAAGCCCTTCAGCGTCTAAAACAAACGCCCTCTCCAAAACCCACGAAAAAAGCCATCGGCGCTCCTCGCGCCGATGGCTTTTTGTCTAATCGCTCAACCACGCCGCTGCAGCTTCCCTGCACTCGGCGCTTTCGCGCCCCCTCAATTCTTCATTTCCACCTGCGCATCCTCCGTCGCCAGCTTGTTCACCCCCTCCGGCGTCGTGATCTTGCAGTTCTCCACCTTCACCCCCTGCGCACAAAAAATCGCGAACGGCCGCTCCGCCGTGATCTCTACGTTCTGCAGCAGCACGTTCTTCACCGGCATCTCCGGCAGCCCCCAGATCAGCCCCGCCCGGCCCTCCTTCGTCGCCGTCGCCTTGATGTTGCTGAACGTAAAATCGTGATACCGCGGCGTCAGGTCCGTCACCTCCGCACTCGGATACGTCGCCGCAATCTCCGGCGTGATCTTCTTCAAATCCCGGTACTGCTTCTCCTTCGCCATGTACTCCGTGTAAATCAGGATCGGAATCTCCACGTCTTTCATCGTCAGGTTGCGGTACGTCAGGTGTTGAATCTCGCCCCCGCGATCCCGATCCGCCTTGATCCGTATCCCGCACTCCGTGTTCGTAAACGTGCAGTTCTCCACCGTCAGGTTCGAGATCCCCCCGTTCGTGTGGCTCCCGATCGACACCCCGTGCCCATACCCGTACGTGTTGTTCCGAATCAGCACGTCCGACGTCGGCCCGCTGCACGTAAAGTCGTCGTCCCCCACGCTGATGTTGCAGTTCTCCACCAGCACGTGCGATCCCGACACGTCGCAAGCATCCGTATTGTGGCTCGGATTCGTCGTGTCCTTTGATGGCGGCGCCTTCACCGTCACCCCACGCACCGTCACGTTCTGCGCCCGGCTGATCGCTATGTGAAACATCGGCGAGTTCTCGAGCGTCACCCCTTCAATCAAAATCCGCTCGCTGTTCCGCAACGCCACCATCCGCGGTCGCTTCGCTTCCTTCTTCGTCTTCGCCAGCGGCCACCATGCCGCCCCCTGCCCGTCGATCCCCCCCTCTCCCGTGATCGCTATGTCGTGCAGTCCCTGCGCCTCGATAAAGTTGCCCGGATCCTGCGTCCCCCCCGGGTACCGATCCATCGGCAGCATCACCAGCGTCGCCCCCTTGTCCAGTTTCAAATTGATTTGGTTCGCCAGATGCAGCGGCCCGCAAAGATACCGCCCGCTCGGCACCTCCACCGTCCCGCCACCCGCCTTCGCCGCTTCATCAATCGCCACCTGCACCGCCTTCGTGTTGTCCGCGCTCTCCCCTTCCTGCAGGCCGCTCACCTTCACCACCTTCTCCGGAATCTTCGGCAACTCCGGCGCATGCCACGCCTCCTCCCCGAACGCCCCGCGCACGCAGCACATCACCACGAGCCCCAGCACCCAACGAAAAGGATTTCCGCTTTTCACCACGAACCTCCGCCGATCACAAAGAAAACAAACCTGCAGCCGCCCCAACTATCGCGCGCGCCCCCGCACCCCACAATGTCAATTGCGCCGCCCTCTTTGTAAAAATCGCCGCAGCGCCTTCCAGCACCGCACAACCGCGCGCCCTCACCCCCGCAAACTCGCCGGCGCCACCTTCACCCCGTTCAACTCCTCCACCGCCCACCCCGGCAGTTCCACCCCCGCCGCCGCAATGTTCTCCTCCACATGCTTCACGCTCGACGTCCCCGGTATCGGCAGCATCACGGTCGCCCGCTTCAGCAGCCACGCCAGCCCCACCTGCATCTCCGTCAACCCCAGCCGCCCCGCCACCCGCTTCAACACCTCGTTCGCCAGCCGCACCTGCCCCAGCGGCCCCCACGGCATAAACCCAATCCCCTCCCTCTCACAATAATCCACCGCGTAGTCATACTCCCGGTCCGCAAAACTATACCGGTTCTGCACCGTCACGATCGGCACAATCTTCCGCGCCCGCTCAATGTGCTCCTTCGTCACGTTCGACAACGCCACATGCCGGATCTTCCCCTCCTCCTTGCACTTCGCCAGCGTCTCCATCGACGCCTCAAAGCTCACCGCATGGTCCGGCGTGTGCAACTGGAACACATCAATCCGCTCCAGCTTCAACCGCTTCAAACACCCCTCCACCGCACTCCGCAAATGCCCCGGCGTCGCATTGTGCACCCACCCCCCCGGCCCCGTCCGCTCCCACCCCGCCTTCGTCGCAATCACCAACCCCTTCGGATACGGCCAAAGCGCCTCCGCAATCAACTCCTCCGAAACAAACGGCCCATACGAATCCGCCGTATCAATCAAATTCACCCCCAACTCCACCGCCCGCCGCAGCGTCGCCAGGCACCCCTCCTTATCCGCCGGCGGCCCCCAGATCCCCGCCCCCGTAATCCGCATCGCCCCATACCCCATCCGATTCACCACCAGGTCCCCCCCAATCACAAACGTCCCCGCCTTCGCCGCCGAAATCCCACTGCTCATGAGCGCTCTCCAAAAAAAGTAAAGCCCAGGGATTGAATCAGATTGAATCCCTGGGCCCTCCTGATCTTACTCCCACTCCCACCCCGACTCCCGCCCGCCCCGATTTTCGTTGCTCCCCCCACCTCTCCAAGTAAGATGCCCACAGGAGATCCACCCATGACCACCCAGGAACGCATCTCCGATCCAAACAACCGCCGCCCCGCGCCGGTCCCCCTCTGCCTTCACTGCCTCCACCCTTTCGACCCCCTCCGCCACTACTGCCGCAAGTGCGGCTCCGCCGTCGGCCA
The DNA here is from genome assembly GCA_051955985.1 of Phycisphaerae bacterium. Classification (GTDB taxonomy): domain Bacteria; phylum Planctomycetota; class Phycisphaerae; order WQYP01; family WQYP01; genus DATKPA01. The sequence goes on from JBQCGD010000020.1 coordinate 83,800, forward strand.
CTCCACGCCCTACATCCCCTTCGTCAACATCCCCTACACCTGCGAGTTCTGGAGCGGCCTCTGGCAAAAACTCTGGTCCCCGGAAAAAGGCCACCTCCTCGTTCGCATCCTCGCCCTCCCGCTGATCCTCTTCTTCGCCCCCGTCATGCTGCTCGGCCTCCCCTTCGCGCTTTACCGCCGCCTCCGCCCCGCCCCCCGCGGCTTCGACCGCCTCGCAAAGGTCGAACAAAAACTCGCAACCCTTCCCCCACCCACACCCCGCCCCTCCTAGTCCGATCGCCCACCCTTCCACCCCCACTGATCCCCACGCCCGCTTATTTCTCCACCAAGCCCACCCCTTCCATGGGGTGGGGATTATGGACTCTCCTACCTGCAAGTCGCTCGCCAACCCCTCCCCAAAGCGTTTATGAACTCTATCCCCCACGCCGCCTTTTCCCCACCCTCCCCGCCCCGCTATACTAAGGGACTTGATTTTTACCGCGGTTCCCAGCCCCTCGAAGGAGCTCTCAATGCCCTCAACCCCCCCCATGACGATCACTGAAAAAATCATGGCCAAGCACGCCGGCAAAACCCACGTCAACCCCGGCGACAACATCTGGGTCGATGTCGACGTCCTCATGACCCACGACGTCTGCGGCCCCGGCACCATTGGGATCTTCCACGAAAAGTTCGGCAAGAATGCGAAAGTCTGGGACAAAAACAAGGTCGTCATCATCCCCGACCACTACATCTTCACCGCCGACGAAAAGTGCCACCGCAACATCCAGATCCTTCGCGATTTCGTCAAGGAACAGGACCTCCCCTACTACTACGACCCCGAATTCGTCTCCATGAACCCCGGCAAGCCCAACCCCTACCTCGACCCCACCAAGACCAACTACAAGGGCGTCTGCCACAAGGCTCTCCCCGAAGAAGGACACATCCGCCCCGGCGAAATCATGCTCGGCACCGACTCCCACACCTGCACCGCCGGCGCCTTCGGCATGTTCGCCACCGGCGTCGGCAACACCGACGCTGCCTTCACCCTCGGCACCGGCAAAACGTGGCTCAAAGTGCCCCCCACCATGAAGTTCACCTTCCACGGCAAAATCCCCGCTTACCTCACCGCCAAAGACCTCATCCTCGCCGTCATCGGTGACATCTCCGTCTCCGGCGCCACCTACAAAACCATGTACTTCGCCGGCGAAGGCATCGGCTCCCTCACCCTCGAGGACCGCATGACCCTCACCAACATGGCCATCGAAGCCGGCGGCAAGAACGGCGTCTGCGATGTCGATGAAAAAACCCTCCAGTACGTCCGCGCCCGCTCCCGCATCAAGCAGTGGGACGTCTTCCGCGATGATCCCGGCGCCAAGTACTGCTACGAAAACGAATACGACCTCGCCACCATGGAGCCCATGGTCGCCAAGCCCCACTCCCCCGACAACAAGGACACCGCCCACAACTGCCGCGACGTCAAACTCGACCAGGCCTACATCGGCTCCTGCACCGGCGGCAAAATCACCGACATGATCTTCGCCGCCAACATCCTCAAGGGAAATCGCGTCAAGGTCCCCACCTACGTCGTCCCCGGTTCCACCGAAGTCCACCACGACATGCAGCGCTTCAACCTCCGCGGCGTCGAAAAAGGCCCCAACGAAAAATCCGTCGAAGACGTCCTCCGCGATGCCGGCTGCCTCATGGGCGCCTCCGGCTGCTCCGCCTGCCTCGGCGGCCCCGCCGACACCTTCGGCCGCCTCAACAACTCCGAAGTCTGCATCTCCACCACCAACCGCAACTTCCCCGGCCGCATGGGCTCCATGTCCTCCTCCGTCTTCCTCGCCTCCCCCCTCACCGTCGCCGCCTCCGCCCTCACCGGCCACATCACCGACCCCCGCGAATACATCTCCCAACCCATCGAAACCGGCCTCGCCGGCGTCAGCTAAAGTGGGGCCGACGCCCTCGTCGGCCAGTCGGTCGGGGGGGGAAAGACCCGCAAAACCAAAAAACCCCGGCGCCCAACGCCGGGGTTTTTTCTTCTCCCATCAAGGACACCTCTCTCCCCACCTCCTATATGTCCGCCCATCCCCTTTCCGGGACAATATTCCAAACGTCCCATAGTCCCTCCCGCGCCAACCCCGCCTTCCCGCCTCACCCCTGAGACAACCCAAAGTCCCCCCTCCCATCTGCCGATGCTCTCTTTCGACGGCCCATTTCTTCCGTCGTTCCAGGCATTTGCAGGAGGCCCGCATGCCATTCTCCTTTTCGCTGCTCTCCAAAAACGATGGCATCGCCCACCTCGCTGCTGAAGGCGCCGCCACCGCCGTCGATTTCCGACCCGCCGGCCCCCATCACTTCGACAACCTCCTCGGCGGCGACTGGCCCTCCAAACGCGTCCTCGTCAACATGGAACGCGTCCCCTGCATCGACTCCTCCGCCATCGGCTGGCTCATCCACGCCCAACGCGCCTTCCGCGCCGCCGGCGGACAACTCGTCCTCCACTCCCTCTCCCCCGCCGTCAAAAATGTCCTCGAACTCCTCAAATTCTCCCGCCTCGTCCCCCTCGCCCCCTCCGAACACGAAGCCCGCCAACTCCTCGACCAGCAACCCGTCGCCAATTAGCCACCCAAACAAGATATGCAACCCCACAGACCCCAGCCCCCAGTCCCCAGACCCCCCCTGTAGCTGTCCTTTGTTCCGTCTAACCAGCGAGAGTGCCCCATGACCATCGCCACCCAGCCCGCCCCCCAGATCTCCCTTCTCAACGTCGATGCCGACCCCACCGAAACCGCCGCCGACAACCTCCTCGCCTACGCCGCACGCCTCGGCGCCAGCGACCTCTTCCTCTGCACCAACGAACAGCACGTCCTCGTCCAGGCCCGCCACCTCGGCCTTATCCGCAACATCTCCGTCCTCCCCGCAGACCTCGGCAAACGCGTCATCACCCACCTCAAAACCCGCGCCGCGCTCGACCTCGCCGAACGCCGCCGCCCCCAGGAAGGCCGCTGCAGCTACCAGCACGATGACCTCGAAGCTTCCCGCATCTTCGACGTCCGCGTCTCCACCATCCCCACCGCCTGCGGCGAAGATGTCGCTCTCCGGCTCCTCGAACGCACCACCAAGCTCATCTCCCTCGACGCCCTCGGCCTCACCTCCCACCAGCAATCCACCCTCGCCGGCACCCTCGAATCCCCCGGCGGCCTCATCCTCCTCACCGGACCCACCGGCGCCGGCAAAACCGCCACCCTCTACTCCTGCCTCCAAACCCTCAACAACGGCCGCCGCAAAATCAACACCATCGAAGACCCCGTCGAATTCACTCTCCCCGGCATCCGCCAGTCCCAGGTCAACCCCGTCATTCACCTCGGCTTCTCCGACCTCCTCCGCTCCGTCATGCGCCAGTCCCCCGACGTCATCATGATCGGCGAAATCCGCGACCCCGAAACCGCCGACATCGCCATCCGCGCCGCCAACTCCGGTCACCTCGTCCTCGCCACCATCCATGCCAGCGCCGCCGCCGGCGCCATCCAGTCCATGCGCGCCCTCGGCATCCACTCCCACTTCCTCGCCACCGCACTCCGCTGCATCGTCGCCCAGCGCCTCGTCCGCACCCTCTGCCCCAACTGCAAAACCGCCTTCGACATCGCCGACGCACCCCACACCTTCGATGACATCGCCCACCTCCTCGCCCCCGGCGAAGGCAAATTCCTCTACACCGCCCCCGGCTGCCAGCACTGCCACAACACCGGCTACGCCGCCCGCACCGGCGTCTTCGAACTCATGCCCATCTCCCGCACCATCCGCAACCTCATCTCCGAAAACCGCCCCACCCGTGAAATCCGCCTCCGCGCCGTCGAAGAAAAAATGCTCGAATTCCGCCACGCCGCCCTCCTCAAAGTCGCCCACGGCATCACCAGCACCGAAGAAGTCTTCCGCGCCATCCCCACCGAACACCTCCTCGCCGAAGAATAAAGTGGGGCCGACGCCCCCGTCGGCCAATCCCGCCTCCCATTCCTAGCCCCGGAGCAAATCCATCCGGGCAGGAAACGTGTAAAATCCCCCCATGCCCTCCTTCACCCAAGCCACCCGCTCCGACCTCCCCACCCTCCTCGCCCTCCAGCGCGACTTCTACACCCACAGCCACCTCGACCACACCCCCGCCGTCGCCGCCGCCACCGCACGCCTCCTCGACCATGACGCCCTCGGCCTCGCCATCCTCATCCACACCGACACCGCCCTCGCCGGCTACTTCGTCCTCACCTACGGCTTCTCCCTCGAACGCGGCGGCCGCTTCGCACTCCTCGACGAACTCTTCATCCTCCAAACCTTCCGCAAACAAGGCCTCGGCAAAGCCGCCGTCTCCCACGCCGCCGACCTCGCCCGCCACAACCACTGCCGCACCCTCCACCTCGAAGCCGACCCCCGAAACACCCCCGCCCTCTCCCTCTACCACTCCCTCGGCTTCACCACCATCTCCCGCGATTACCTCACTCGCCCCCTCGACTATTGATCTTCACCTGAACAATGTCTCGCACAACGTTTATGCACCCGCCAACGCTTGCGTCGTCGCGAACCGTACATATAACAAATTGCATCCCTCGCATGTCCCGCCACTACCGCGGACATTCGCTGTAGTTGATGACCTCCGAAAAAAAGAAAGCGGCCGACGCACCGCGCCAGCCGCTTTCATCATCACCTCGGAAACCCCCCTTACATACCCCAGCCCCCAGTCCCCAGGCCCCGCCCCCCCCGCCTCACTTCACCGACACCAGCTCCACATCAAAAATCAACGTCTCATTCGGCCCAATATCCGGCCCCGCACCGTTCTCCCCATACGCCAGCTTCGCCGGAATATACAGCGTCCACTTGTCCCCCTCATGCATCAGCTGCAGCGCTTCCGTCCACCCCGGAATCACCCCGTTCACCGGAAACGTCACCGGCGTCCCGTGCGATTCATCAAACACCTTCCCGTTCACCAGCGTCCCCTTGTAGTTCACCGACACCGTGTCCGTCGCCTTCGGCTGCTTCCCCTTCCCCGACGAATTCACCTTGTACTGCAGCCCCGACGCCGTCGTCACCACCCCCGGCTTCTTCGCGTTCTCCGCCAGGAACGCCTCCCCCGCCTTCTGCTTCTCCGTCGCCGCCGCCGTCTCCTTCTCCATCATCTTCTGCTTCAACGCCATCAGCGTCGTCCGAATCTCATCATCCGACATCTGCGGCTTCGCCCCGCCCGCCGAATCCTTCACCCCCGCCGCCAACGCCTTCTCATCAAAATCAATCCCATTCAGGCTCTTCCCGATCTGCAACCCGATCGCATACCCCACCTTCTCCTGCTCCGTTTTAAACGCCGAAGCCGATGCCGGCGCCGTCGTCGGCCCCTCCGCCATCACCACTCCCGCCCCCACCACAACCGCCAACACCGCCGCCAAACCAAAACTCTTCATCAGCTCATCCATTCAAGTAAACAAAAGGTTCAAAAGGTCCGTAATACTATCCCCCCGAACCCCGGCTGGAAAGCCGAGGGCTCCGATATGCCCCAAGTAGGCCGCCGCCTCGCGCAAAAACGAGAGCGGCCGCGATAAATCCCGTCGCGGCCGCCTCAAACCTCTTCGTTCCGGCGAATCACTCCACCGTCACACTCTTCGCCAAATTCCGCGGCTTATCCACATTGCACCCACGCGCCACCGCCGCATGATACGCCAAGAGCTGCAACGGTATCACCGTCAACAACGGCTGCAACGGCTCAATCGTCTCCGGCACCGTGATCACATGATCCGCCACCGTGTGAATATGCTCATCCCCTTCCGAAGCCACCGCAATAATCCGCCCGCCCCGCGCCTTCACCTCCTGGATGTTCCCCAAAATCTTCTCATACTGCGTCCCACGGGGCGCAATAAACACCACCGGCATCCCCTCGTTAATCAACGCAATCGGCCCATGCTTCATCTCCGCCGCCGGCAACCCCTCCGCATGGATGTAGCTGATTTCCTTCAACTTCAACGCCCCCTCCAGCGCCACCGGATAGTTGTACCCGCGACCCAAAAACAACCAGTTGTCGCGCTTCACATACTTCTCCGTCACCCCCTTGATCTCCTCGCTCTGCTGCAGCACGTGCCGCACCTGCTCCGGTATCTTGCTCAATGCCGTCAAAAACTCATTGAGCACCTGCTGGCTCATGTACTTCCGCCGCGCCACAAACAACGCCACCAGCGTCTCCACCACCACCTGCCCGCTGAACGCCTTCGTGCTCGCCACCCCGATCTCCGGCCCAACGTGCAGATAAACCCCCGCATCCGTCTCCCGCGCAATCGTGCTCCCCACCGTATTGATAATCCCCATCGACAGCGCCCCGCGCTCCTTCGCCTCGCGCAGCGCCGCCAGCGTGTCCGCCGTCTCCCCGCTCTGAGAAATGGCAACGACAATCGTCCCATCCTCAATGATCGGATTCCGATACCGGAACTCCGACGCATACTCCACTTCCGTCGGAATCTTCGCCAGGTCCTCCATCAAATACTCGCCCACCAGCCCCGCATGCCAAGCCGTCCCGCACCCCGTAATAATCACCCGCCGCGCCCGCACCAAATCGCGCGCATAATTCGCCAGCCCCCCCAGCACCACCCGCCCCTCATGCAGATCGATCCGCCCCCGCAAACAGTTCTCAATCGCGATCGGCTGCTCCATGATCTCCTTCAACATGAAGTGCTCGTACTTCCCAAGCTCCATCTGCTCCAGCTTGAACTCCGCCTCCTTGATCTCCGGCGTCACCGGGACATCATCAATCGTCATCGTCTTGAATCCCCCCGGCTTGATCACCGCCATCTCGTTGTCGTTCAAATACACCACCTGCGTCGTGTGCTCCACGATCGCCGCCGCATCCGACGCCACGATGTACTCCCCGCTCCCTACCCCCACAATCAGCGGACTCCCCCTCCGCGCCACCACCAAGGTCTCCGGCTCATCCGCCGACATCACCGCAATCCCGTACGTCCCCCGCGCTTCATGCAACGCCGCCTGCACCGCCTTCGCCAGCGCGCTCCCCGCCCCATTCCCCTCGCCCGGCTTGTAAAAATGCGCAATCAGCATCGCCAGCACTTCCGTATCCGTCTGGCTCGAGAACTTGTGCCCCTTCTCCTGCAAAAACTGCTTCAACGTCGCATAGTTCTCAATGATCCCATTGTGCACCAGCGCAATCTTGTTCCGGTCATCCACGTGCGGGTGCGCATTGCACTCGGTGGGGGGGCCATGCGTCGCCCACCGCGTGTGCGCCATCCCCACATGCCCCGCCGGCAACTGCGACCCCGCCGCCTCCAGCGTGCTCTCCAAAACACTGATCCGCCCCACCGCCCGCCGCACATGCAGCTTCCCCCCGTTCCCAATGCAGATCCCCGCCGAGTCATACCCCCGGTACTCCAGCCGCTTCAACCCCTCCAACAGCAGCGACTGCGCATTCTTCTTCCCGACATAAGCGACGATCCCGCACATAATGAATCCTCATTCGAAGAAACCGCACATCCCGTTCAGCCCCGACCCTTGGACCGGAGAATCCGTTACCAAACGCAACGCGCAGCCAAATAGTTTACCGACATCCCCTTTTATCGGCTAAACCTCCACACACCTTATCGTTTCCACCATCTCTACGAATTTACGCCCCCCGCCCCCTTCAGGATGATGAAAAATGCCCAGCAGAGCCAAAAACCCTCCCCACACCCCGCCCTCCACTAAAATACCCCTTCCGCCCCTTTCGTATTACCATCCCCACTCCTCGCCCGCAGCGACACCATCTGACAGGAGCCACACCTCCACAGACCCCAGTCCCCAGTCCCCAGACCCCGTTCGCAGCCCCACCGCGCTGCCCTTGTCATAACCAACCCGCCGGAACCCCACCATGCCCATCCACGCCCCCGACTTCCCCCCATCCGCCTCCTGGCTCAACACCCACAACGCCCCCCTCCACCTCCACACCAACCTCAAAGGCCACCTCCTCCTCCTCCACTTCTTCACCTTCTCCTGCATCAACTGCATCCACACCCTCCCCGACCTCGCCTTCCTCGAACAAAAATACAAAGACGCCCCCTTCCTCATCCTCGGCATCCACTCCCCCAAATTCGACCACGCCAAATCCCCCTCCGCCGTCCAAGCCGCCGCTCATCGCCACCACCTCCACCACCCCATCCTCCTCGACCCCCACCACACCACCTGGGACGCCTACGCCATCCCCTCCTGGCCCACCCTCACTCTCATCGGCCCCGACGCCAAAATCATCGGCCAAGTCTCCGGCGAAGGCCACCGCAACCTCCTCGACCAATCCATCGCCCGCGCCCTCCAACACTTCCAATCCAAAAACCTCCTCACCCAAACCCCCCTCAAATTCCCCCCGCCACCACCCGCCACCCCCTCACCCACCCAACTCTCCTTCCCCACCAAACTCCTCCACGACCCCCACAACAACCGCCTCCTCCTCCTCGACTCCGGCCACAACCGCATCCTCCTCACCTCCCTCCCCAACAACCAAAACGAACTCACCCTCCTCCAAACCATCGGCACCGGCCACATCGGCAACACCGACGGCCCCTCCCACACCGCCTCCTTCCACCACCCCCAGGGCGCATGCCTCTCCCCCAACGGCCAAATCCTCTACCTCGCCGACACCCAAAACCACCTCCTACGCCGCATCGACCGCCAAAAAAACCTCGTCTCCACCCTCCTCGGCACCGGCCAACAAAAATTCGACCACGAAGCCGGCAAATCCTCCCGCGACCAACCCCTCAACTCCCCCTGGGACTGCGCAGTTTCGGGCAACCGCCTCTACATCTCCCAAGCCGGCCAACACCAACTCTTCTCCACCAACCTCATGACGCTCATGACCGAAGTCGCCGCCGGCACCGCCAGAGAAGCACTCCGCGACGGCCCCGCCCTCGACGCCCAGCTCGCCCAACCCTCCCCCCTCGCCCTCGACCCCGCCTCCCAAACCCTCTACTTCCTGGATGCCGAATCCTCCGCCCTCCGCGCACTCGACCTCAAATCCAAAACCCTCACCACCCTCCTCGGCCACGGCCTCTTCGACTTCGGCGACACCGACGGCCCCCCCCATCACGCCCAACTCCAACACCCCCTCGGCCTCTCGCGAAGCGCCGACAACAACTCCCTCTACATCGCCGACACCTTCAACCACAAAATCAAACAATTCGACCTGCAAACCAAAACCCTCACCACCCTTTACCCCATCGACCCCGCCGCCACCCCCCTCAACGAACCCACCAGCATCCTCCCCCTCCCCAACACCAACGACCTCCTCATCGCCGACACCAACAACCACCGCCTCCTAAGAATCAACCCCCACACCCAATCCCACCACCCCCTCACCCTCAAACAAAAATAACCCCCCAACCAACCCCCCCCTCACCATCCTCATCTTCATCTTTATCTTTATCTTTATCCCCCTCATCCTCACCCCAACCCTCTCACTTCTTCACCACCACCACCACCCCATGCACCGCCGCCACAATCTCCTTCTCCGCCCGCTCCGACAACCCGCTCCGCGTCACCCCCGGCCAATCCGTCAACTGCACATCCCACACCCCGCTCTTCATCCGCCCCAGCGAAATCGAAAACTGCTCCCCACCCCGCTTCACCCACCACCGCCCGGGCGCCTTCTCATCCCGCCTCAACCCCAACCCCTCCGCCACCTTCCCCACCTCCCCCGCCACATCCGCATCCCCCTTGATCCGCACCTCCATCACCACCTTGCTCACCGCCGGCCACTCCACCCCCGCCGGCCGCAAATACATCTCCTGCGTATACCCCCCCGAACACCCCGCCACCCCCATCGCACCCACCATTACCGAAAACCGGCCAACCCAATTCATCACCCGCATCACAAACCTCCAACTCAAAGTCCCCCCAATTATCCCCCAAACCCCAAAAATCCCAAGCCCACGCCTCCCACCGGCGTGGGCACACCGGGCGTCCGCAGCGCATAATCCTCTCGAAACTTCGGTGCCATTTCCAAACGGTAAATCGCACAGGCGTGTCCGTTGCCTCAGCGAACTTTCGCCACGAACATTCGTAATATCAGAGCCGACCGAGGATTCTCAGATGCCTGACGTCCCTGATCATCGTCCTCCTGCTCCCGTGCTGTCATACGCTTCGTTGACCAACAAGGTGAGTTGTGATCCGATGCGGTCAGGCCGATTCGTGGTCGTGGGCGATGAAGCGCTTCTCCCACCCCGGTGCGTCCTTTGCAATACGGCGGCCCAGGACCCACCCTTGCATCTCAAACTATACCCGAACTCCGAGTCATTCCATTACGAGGGCCTGGGGGAATTCCGCCTATTCGCCCGCGGGACCGACATTTCGTTGAGCCTTTGCCGTCGACACTTGCGCCGCCGTCGCCGGACCCTCGCCGTGATCGCACTTCTCGCGATTGGCGTCCTTTCAGCCAGCGCAATCGGAATCTGTGCCAAATCAAAGCAACGCGACTCGCTCAGCAACGTGAGCTGTCTTTCCGGAGTCCTGCTTACTGTGGGAATCGGTATCGCCTCTGCCATTGGAACCAAAGGCCCACGATGCCACCACTTCCAGGGCGGCTACTACTACCTCGAAGGTTTCGGCCGGCCTTTCCTGCAAAGCCTCCCCGAAGCCCCCCTAATGAACGACAAGTAACCCTTCCGCCGCATTCCTCCACCCGATACCTCCCCAACCGCGGCCGCCGCACGCATTCCCACCTTCCCATCCCCGCGCCGTCACCGCTATCCAATTCCCCACAATCTCTAGCAGCGCACAAATCACCCCGATTACAATTCCCGCATGGAAGTTTTTCTCCTGCTCGGCAAAGCATTCTTCTATCTATGGGTCTTCACCCTCGGAAAAATCTTTAAACCCCGCGGCAAGCTCCTCATTTTCTACTGCCCCATCTGCAAGCAAAACCGCGCCGGCCGCGAGTTTGCCTTCCACGCATACTCCCGCTCCGGCCTCATGCGCCGCCCCATGAACGCCGACTTCATCCTCCACTGCGACACCTGCAAGGAAGCCTTCAACGCCGACGCCTTCTTCACCAACCCGCACGGCATCCGACAACTCCGAACCTGGGACTGCCCCAAATGCTCCGCCAATAACCCCAACTCCACCTTCAACTGCCTCAAATGCGGCTACGGCCTCATCTAAATCCCCTCACGAAAATAACCGCAGTCACCAAGCCCACGGCTTCCTCGCCGTGGGGATCACGAACCCTCCTCGCGCAGAACTCACTCCCCGTCCACCACCTCCCTGCACCGCGGATAGTTCACACACCCATAAAACACCCGCCCCGCCTTCTCCCCACGCCGCGCCGTCCGCTTCACCATCGCCACCCCGCACTTCCCGCACACCGGCACGCCCGCCGTATCAACCGCCGTCCCCACCACCTCCGTCCCTCCCAACCCCCCAAAAATCCCATCCACCACCCGCCGGATCTCCTCCACCGAATACCCCCGCTGCGCCTTCACCCGAATCAGCCGCAACCCCGCCGCCCCACACGCCTTCTCCAGAAACCGATCCCGCTCCACCCGATCCATCCGCCCATGCGACCCATCATCCAACTCCACCGCCGCCACCGGCCGCATCCCCGCTGGCTCGCACAACACAAAATCAAAATGCTTCGACCGAATCCGATTCCACGCCCCCGTCTCCCCACCGCGCACAAACAGCACATCCCCCACATTCACCTTCGGACAAACCACCACCCGCTCCCCGCACGCCAGCTTCAGCACCCGGTAAAACGACAACTCCGCCCCCGAAAGAAAATCATCCCGCCGCGCATACGGATACGCCTCCACCTGCGCAACACCCACCCCCAACAACCGAAGAAACGAAAACAAACACCCCAAATTCGGCTTACTTGCCAAATCCCTCTTCCTTTCAAGTCACCGCGGCCCACTCACAGCCGCGGATGCCTCTTCAACCGCGGCCGCCGCACACATTTCCCCTTGTCCGTCACCGCCAGCGGCGACGCCGAAACACCCATCTTTCGCAGCTCCCCCTTCAACGCCTCCCACCGGTCTTTCCGCAAACACATCGAATAACTCCCCGCATCCCCCACAAAGAAAACACCCGGAATCTCCTTCCCCAAATCCTCCCTGCACACCACGTCGGTGTATCCCCCGAACGGCTCCTTGTGCGAAAGAAGGTGATACCCGCACACCCCGCACTCCCAACCCCCCACCGGCAATCCCCGTGCACTCACCAACGGTACGAATCGCTTCGGCAAAATCTCGAAATACCTCTTCCGCGTTCCCTTTTCCCGTACCACCTCACGCAAGCTCATGGCCGCGCGATCCTTCCTCCCCAGCACCGCAAAAAACCGCTCCGAGGCAATCAGCAAATGCGATGCGCCGAACCGATCATCCGACGAATACAACGTATCCCGCGGCCACATGGAGGTGACCCGAATCACATCCTCCGTTCTCCCCCCGATCGGCTGCCTGCACCGCTTGCAAAGCCCTCCCGAAAAAAGCCCCTCCAACGCCTCCAAATGAAAATGAGACGCGAAATGCAACTCCATCAACCCCTCCCGCAGCATCTCCCGCACCCCCGACGTCCCCGGTATCGGCGGCTCAAACTCCAACTGCGGCTCCGGATCCCCATACGCCTCCGCTATCTCCTCCGTCAACAACTCCCCCAAATCCTCAAAATCCGTCCCCTCGACAAAAATGCTCCGCCGCTTCATCACCCACCCCTGGTAATCCCGCACCCCCACCTTCTTCCACCCGCACACATAAAGCCTTCCTGTACGTCCCACGCTTCAATCTCCTTCGATCCCAATTCCCGTCACGTTGTAATAGAAATCCGATTCCCCATCCATCAAATTCCTCGCATCCGACAACCCCAAATAAGCCCGGCGGCTACCGCCGCCGCGGTGAACGCCTCCACCTGCAACGCCTCCCGTTCCTCGGATGAGCCTCCCAAAAGCCCGCCGACTCCGTCGGCGCGGGCCAATGTGCGCGCATCCACTTCACAAATCATCGCATCCCAAACAACCTCTCCGCCACCGGAGTTTCATAATTCATAACTCATAATTTAGAACTCCCCGCTGCCAAACTCCCCCGCCTCCGCCACCTTCCACACCACCTTCGCCAACGCCAACCCCCCAACCTTGCCCTCCTCCAGCGGCCACCCCACCCAGCAAAAATCCACATACCCCTCCCCACCCGCCGTCACACTCCCCGGCAACACAACCTGCTCTCCCCTCTCCGCCTGCCGCACGCCTTCTTTCGCCCCCGCGCGCCCCAAACGTTTTGTGGTTTGAGTTTTGTGTTTTGCGTTTTCAACTTCCACCCTCACCACCTCAAACACCATCAACCGATGCGTCAACTGATGCCGCACCTCCCCGCACCGCACCACCCGCTCCACCCCCAACCCCATCCCGGAAATCATCCCCATCACCTCCCCCGACAATCCACCCCCACCCCCCCCATTTAGCCGCGGCCCTCGGGGCCGCGCGCCCTCCCCAGCCCCCTCCCCCGCACCACCACCACCACCACCACCACCAAAACCATCCTCCCCTCTCCCCACGCC
>JBQCGD010000021.1:0-51601 GCA_051955985.1 Phycisphaerae bacterium
AACCCCCGCCTCCCCGATCGCATCCGCCGCATTCAACACCAGGTTCAACAGCACCCGCTGCAGCAATTTCCCATCCACATGCACCACCACCCCCTCCACGCTCTCCGCCACCTCCACATCAATGTTGTGCTGCAAAAGACCCGGCGCCGCCAGCTCCACCGCCCCCGCCACGATCTCCGCCAGCTCCTCCTCCCGCCGATTCAAATGCATCTGCCCCGTAAACGCCAGCATGTCGCACACCAGCGAATTCAACCCCTTCACCCCGTTCGAAATCTTCTTCACCAGCTCCGCCGCCATCGGCCGGTCGCTCACCTCCGCCGCCAGCGTGCTCGCATACAACTGGATCCCGCCCAGCGGATTCCGAATCTCATGCGCAATCCCCGCCGCCATCTCCCCCAGCGCCGCCAGCCGCTTCTTGTGCTCCAACTCCCGGTTCTTCTGCTCCAGTTGCTCCCGCAGCCGGATCACTTCCTCCTGCAGCCGCTCGTGGCTCACCTGCAGCCGCTGCGTCACCTGGTTGTACATCTGCAGGACTTCGTACAAGTCCTCCAGGTTCTTCGGCGTGGGCGCATGGTCCCCGACCCGCTGTATCGGCTCGGAGTCGGAAGAAAATGCCTCGGCGTTCGTCGTCACAATCCCTCGAAACAAAATTCAGCCAATGATCGAACCCGTCGGCCGCTTCACCCCGTACGCCCGGTTCACCTGCGCCCCCGTCACCGTCCGCTTCAACTCCGTCCCCACCTGCTCCTTCTGCCGGATCAACGATTCCTTGTCCTGCTCGTCCTGCGCCAGAATGTCCCCCAGCAGTTGCTGCACCTCCTTCAGCAGGTTCCCCACCACCTCCCGCTCTGCCGCCGGCAACCCGTCCAGCACCTCCTGCCACCGCCCCTTGTACGGCTGCAACTCCCGATCCAGCGGCGCCACCTGGTCCAGCACCCGGCTCCGCTCGCCCAGCACCCGCATCAGCGATTCCGAGTCCCCCGCCGCCACGTGGCTTGACTGCTGCTTCGCCAACGCCAGCAGCTGCACGTACAGCTCCTTCTGCCCCGTCAACGCCTTCACCAGCGCCCCCGTCTGGCCGCCGTTGCTGTTCATGTGAGGCAAAATCATCTTGAGCATGCACACATCTCCAAATCACGCGCGTCAGCCGCCCGGGTGCTGCCGGTTCAGATCAAAAAAGTCACTGTAATACTGCCGCGACGCCGGTACCGGCCCGGCCGCCAGCGCCTCGTCCGGGATCCGCTTGAGTATCCACTGCGCCCGCTCCGCCGCTGCTTCCGCCTGCCGCTTCTCGTTCATCGCGTTGTACGCGTTCACAATCTGCACGTACGCCTCCACCGCCACCCGGTTCTGCGGAAATCGCGTCGCCGTCTGGTCGTAAAGCTGGATCGCCGCCGAATACTCCCCCCGGTTGAAATAGCACTCCGCCCGCTCCATGTAGCTCGCCAGCAGGTACTGCTCCTGCAGCGTCGCCGGCGCCGTTCCGTCGCCCCGCACCGCACCGCCGTTGTCCAGCGCCGAGATCACCCGCGTGAACAACGCCGCCGCCCGCGAAAGCCGCTCCGACCGCGCCTGCAGCAACGCCTCCCGGTGCTCGATCCCCGGGTTCTTCCGCACCGCCTCCCCGATCTCCGCCGCGCTGTTCCGGTAACTCTCCGCCAGCATGAACAGCGACGACAGCAGCTCCGGATCGTTCGGATACCGCGCAACCATCTCCTCCAGCCGCAGGATCGCGTCCGCCCACTTCCCGTTCTGGTAATACAATTCCCCCAGCGTGAACAGGCTCATGCGGAACTCGTTCGCCGTCGGCAGCAGGTCCGAATTGTCCTGCACCAGCGACAGCAGCGATTTCTCCGCCCCCGCAAAATTCTCCTCTTTCCCCGCGCCCGTCCCCAGCACCATGTAGCATTTCGCCAGGTTCACCGCCGACGTGTACGCTGCCGGCGTCCGCGGATTCTCCTTGATGTTCCGCTTGTAAATCCCGATCGCCGGCTCCAGCTTCCCCACCGACTGGTACAGCATCCCCATGTTCAGCAGCCCCTCCGGCGTTCGCGGATCCCGCGGCCGCTCCTCCGTGAACTTCTCGTACAACGCAATCGACTTCTCCGTCTGCCCCGCCTGGTCGTACAGCTTCGCCGCGTGCCACAGGCTGTCCCCCGAGGTCGCGTCATCCATCGTCGTCAGCAGCGCATGCCGCTGGTAATCGTTCGCCGCCGCAATCAACAGCCGAACCCCCTCCGCACGCTTCGCCGCCTGCGTCTTTTCGGCCGCCGCCCCCTCCACTTCCTTCAACACCTCCCCCGCAAGCCGCTCCTTCGTCGACGCCAGCCGATACACCGTCGCCGCCGTCTCCGGCTCCTTGATCTCCTTCTGCAGCGACAAAAACATCAACGCATCCCGCAGCCGGTCCGCATCCGCATACCGCTGGTACTGCGCTAGCAGGCTCCCCCGCACCTGGTCGATCGACACCATCTCCGGCGTCCGGTGGCTCCCCGAATCCGACGCATCATCAATCGTCGGCGCCTCCTTCGATTCCTGCAGCGTCCGAATCACAAACCGGTAATCCGCCGCCATCTCCTCGTCCGGCGTGTTCTTCATCGCCAGCACTTCCGCCCGCCCCAGTCGCGCCGCCGGCCACACGCTCGTCCCGATGTCCTGCGTCACCACATCCTGGAACAGCCTCCCCGCCGTCTCGAAATCATTCCCCGCCTCCGCGATCTTCCCCAGCAGCAGCGCCGCACGCGCATCGTCCAGGTTCCGCGCCACAAACTGCTTCCGCGCCGCCGCCAGGTCCCGCTTCGCCTCCTCCATCTTCCCCGCCTGGTACTCCCCGCGCCCGATCCACAGCAGCACCCGCCCGTTCGGATCCCGCTCCGGAATCTCCGGCAACGCCGCCCGCGCCTCCTCCACCGCCTGCTCCAGCTCCGGGCCCCCCGTCCCCTGGTCCATCGCCAGCTCAATCTTCCGGCACAGCGCCCAGACCCGGTCGTCGATCGGCAATTCCTTCCCCTGCTTCAACAGGTCGTTCAGGTTCCCCAGCGCCTTCGTCATATTCCCCGCCGCCGCATACGCCGACACCAGGTCGTGCACATGCGCCGGCAGCTTCTTCGGATCCGCCACAATCGCCGCCTGCAGTTTCTCCAATGCCTGGTTCGCATCCCCCAGTGCCAGCTCCGCCTCACCCCACCGCTCGTTCACCGTCGCATCCGGAACATACCCCAGCTTCACCGCATTCTCATAATGATCCTGCACATGCTGGTAGTTCTCCCGCACAAACGCCGGCTGCGCCTTCTGTGCCAGGTAAAACGCATCCCCCGCAATCCGCTGCAGCGTCGCCTGCTGCCATTTCTGCTTGTAATAATTCCCCAGCCTGTTGATCGCTTCGATCGCTTCGTTGAACTTCCCCTCCCCCAGCAACCCGTTCAGCCCCGCCTCCTGCGTCGTAAACGGCACCGGCTTGTATGCCTTCACCAACGCCCGCAACCCGAACCCAAATGCCCCCAGCCCCGCCAGCAGCAGCGGCACCTGCCACAGCCGGTTCCACCCGCCCGAGTGACGCGCAAGCTTCCGCCGCTTCCCGTCGGGCTTCTCAATCTCTGCTGGTACAGTGGTCATCCACCGGCTCCGCCGTGGGGTGAATCGCGCAGGCATCCTGCCCGCGCACTGTTTGCCGCGCTCAACGCGCAATTTTCGCTTCAACGCCTATCGGCACAGCTCAGACGAACTCTTCACAATTTCGGTACTTATACCCCCGCCCCCGCAATCCCCTATTCCGGCCACCCCCCGCCCGCCCAAAAAGAAAAGAGGAGACAACCTCGCAGTCATCTCCTCTTCCATATCTCGAATCGGTCCCCCGCCACCCGCAGGTTAGCCGGCGGTTTTAACCGCCGTTTTAATCCAGCTTCCGCAGCCCCAGCCCCAGCTCCTGCAGCCGCTGCTTGATCTCCAGCAGCGACGTCTGCCCAAAATTCTTCACCCCCAGCAACTCCGCCTCCGTCCGCGTCGCCAGTTCCCCGACCGACGCAACCCCCAGCCGCTGCAGCGCCTTCCGCGAACGCACCGACAGCTCCAGCTCGTTCACATTCTTGTTCAAAATATGCTCCGGCACATTCGCCGCAACCGTCTTCAACAGGTCCTTCCGGGCCTGCGACTGCTGTTCTTCCAGCGCCTGCCCCAGACGCAGACCCTTGTTCGTCAGCATCTGCTTGATCTCTTCCAGCGACGTCTCGCCGAAGTTCTTGTACCCCAGCAGTTCCGCCTCCGTGATCTTCAACAGATCGCCCAGCGTCCGGATGTTCATCTTCTTCAGGCAGTTCCGCGCCCGCACCGACAACTCAAAATCCGTCACCGGCGTCTCGAGCAGCGCGTTGCGCTTCTCCGTCCGCTTCTCGCTATCCTCATCAAACGTCATCGACAGCGACGAATCCACATCCCGCTGATACAGCTTCCCGCGCGGATGATTCGGGTTCACCGTCAGCAGACGCGTCAGGCATTCCTCCGCGTCGTCGTACCGCCCCACATCCTCATACAGGATCGACAGGTTCAGCAGCACGCCCTCGCGCACCGGCCGCCGATCCGCCAGAATTTCATAAATCTCGATCGCCCGCTGATCCGCCCCGCGCAGGTCCAGCAGGTACGCCAGCTTGAACATCACTTCTTCGTTCTCGTGGTCGAGCTCGTGCGCCTCATCCAGGCGGTCAATCGCCGTCTCGATCTGACCGTTGGCCAGCGCCTTGAGCGCCTGGTCATACAACTGCTTCGCCTGAGCGATGTCCCGGGTCGTTTCCTGCATTGCGGGAGATTCTGCAACCTGCGTCATGCGATCTATTCCCTGCTCTAATCGGTATTCCGGAATGGCTCTGCCTTTGCCTGCCGCCATTCCCTCCAGTCGAAACATAATAAGATAGCCGATTCCCCTACTCAGAGCAAATCCCCCCGCTTCTCTGGCACACCGTTTGAACCTACACCCCCCACACCCTTACCCCATGGAGGTGCACAATGGGTTCCAAACGTATCCATCACGCCGGCGGTTCCGCCACCCCCAAGCCCACCGACCTCACCCCCAAATCCGGCTCCCACAAAATCGAATCCGAAAACACCCAGCAACGCTCCCCCGTCAAAGCCGGACGAAACATGGGCGGCCGAAACATCCTCGGCGAACGCGTCAACCCCTCCAAGCGAAATCGCGGCCGCTAAAAGTGGAGCCGACGCCCCCGTCGGCTAATCTGAATCACACGAGATCGCCCTGACCGCCCCGGGCCCTCACCAAACTTTCCCCGCCCCTTCCGAGACTTCCCCCATTTTCAGCGGTAATATACTCCCTATGTTCACAGGTCTAGTTCAAGCACTCGGCATCGTCCTCGCCGCCACCGACACCCCCGCCGGCAAACGCCTCACCGTTTCCCTCGCCGAACTCGCCCATTCCAAAATCGAGCCCGGCGACTCCGTCTGCGTCTCCGGCGTCTGCCTCACCGTCGTTAAACTCTCCAACGGCAACCTCCAGTTCGACGTCATCACCGAAACCCTCAACCGCTCCACCCTCGGCCTCAAAAAATGCCAGGACCGCGTCAACCTCGAACTCTCCCTCCGCCCCGATTCCTTCGTCGGCGGCCACTTCGTCCAGGGCCACGTCGATGGCATCGCCACCATCGCCTCCGTCAAGGAAGATGCCCGCGACTGGCGCATCACCTTCCAGGTTCCTGCCGACCTCATGCCCTGCATCGTCCCCAAGGGCTCCATCACCGTTGACGGCGTCTCCATGACCATCGCCGAAGTCTCCATCCCCAACAACACCTTCACCCTCGCCGTCATCCCCACCACCCTCGAAAAAACCACCCTCTCCGCACTCCGCACCGGCGACAAGGTCAACGTCGAAACCGACATCCTCGCACGCACCGTCGTCCACTGGCTCTCCCAGATGAACGGCGCCAAAGCCAACAAGCCTCCCCTCGCCGGCGCTCCAGGCGGCATCACCCTCGCCAAACTGCAGGAACTGGGGATGACATGACCGATCCCCGCCCCACCATCGGCATCTCCATGGGGGACCCCGGAGGCATCGGCGCAGAAGTCATCGTCAAAGCCCTCGCCGATCCCGCCATCCGAAAGCTCGCACGCTTCGTCATCTTCGGCCTCAACGAACTCCTCGCCTACACCGCAGACCTCGCCGAAATCGAACCCTACTGGTGGCGCGACCAGCACGAACGCTTCGCCGCCAATGGCACCTCCCTCCCCTCCCCCACCACCTACCCCCACGACGTCGTCGTCCTCGACTACGACGAATTCTCCATCCTCGGCCTCGAAGCACGCGGCCCCTCCCGCCCCGGCGGACAGGCCTCCATGCAGTTCGTCAACGACGCCATCAACGCCGCCACCAAACGCAAAATCGACGCCCTCGTCACCGCACCCATCTGAAAAGAATCCTGGAAACTCGCCGGCTTCGACCGCTGGCCCGGCCACACCGAACTCCTCGCCGAAAAAACCAAAGCCAAACGCCACGCCATGATGTTCGCCGCCCCCCCAAGCCGCATGCCATCAACGACCCCCGCCAACACAGACCCCAGACCCCATTCCCCAGACCCCCTCCGCTCCCACAAAGGCCTCCGCGTCGTCCTCTGCACCATCCACGAACCCCTCTTCGAACTCCGCCACAAATTCAAAATCGGCACCGTCTTCGACCCCATCGACCTCGCCCACAAAGCCCTTGTCGAATGGTTCGGCATCGAAAACCCCCGCATCGCCGTCTGCGGACTCAACCCCCACGCCTCCGAAAACGGCCAGTTCGGCGATGAAGAAAAACGCATCATCGAACCCGCCATCATGATGGCCAGACAGCACGGCATCGATGCCCACGGCCCCTTCCCCGCCGACACCATCTTCATCAAAGCCGTCCAGGGCCACTATGACCTCGTCGTCGCCATGTACCACGACCAGGGCCTCATCCCTGTCAAACTCCTCGACTTCTCAGGCTCCGTCAACCTCACCCTGGGCCTCCCCATCGTCCGCACCTCCCCCGACCACGGCACCGCCTTCGACATCGTCGGCAAAAACAAAGCCGACCCCAGCTCCATGAAATCCGCCATCCTCATGGCCGCCGAAATCGCCGCCAAACGCAAAGCCGGCCCCCTCCCCTCCCAGGACCCGCCTCCCTCCACATAACCCGCCGCCGCCGCCAAGCGCCGCCCACCATTTTTAAATTGACGCCCACCCCCGCCACGGATATACCCCCTTCACCACTTCTTATCTCATCCATCTTTAAGGGGTACTCCATGCCCGAACCCACCGTCATCAAAGACACCACCGCCAACCCCGCCCCCCTCGGTCTCCTCGCCTTCGGCATGACCACCATCCTCCTCAACCTCCACAACGCCGGCATCATCAAAATGAACATGATGATCCTCGCCATGGGCATCTTCTACGGCGGCCTCGCACAGGTCATCGCCGGCATCATGGAATGGAAGAAAAACAACTCCTTCGGCACCACCGCCTTCACCTCCTACGGCTTCTTCTGGCTCACCCTCGTCGCCATCGTCCTCCTCCCCAAGTTTTATCCCACCCTCGCCCCCGATGATGCCGCCATGGCCTGGTACCTCCTCCTCTGGGGCCTCTTCACCGCCGGCCTCTTCATCGGCACACTCCGCCTCAGCCGCGCACTCCAGGTCGTCTTCGCCACTCTCAGCCTCCTCTTCTTCCTCCTCGCCATCGAACACTTCAACCACCCCGGCTCCGCCTTCTCCACCTTCACCGGCTACGAAGGCATCTTCTGCGGCGCCTCCGCCTGCTACACCGGCCTCGCACTCCTCCTCAACGAAGTCTTCGCCAAACCCCTCCTCCCCCTCGGCCTCCCCTCCAGATGAACTGCGCCTGAAGGCACCGCGACGATCCAACATCGATTCTAAAATGGTATACTCTCAGACGAGGTGCCTATGACGACTTCCCTTCAAAAAGCCTTCGAAAAAGCTTCCGACCTCCCCGAGTCCCTTCAGGAAGAACTCGCTCAGCAACTCCTCGAAGACATCGAAGGCGAGCTCAAATGGGACCAAACCCTCGCCTCCCCCAAATCCCAAAAACTGCTGAACGCGCTCGCCGAAAAGGCCCGCAACGCAAAACGCCAGGGCAAAACCCGCGATCAGGGCTTCGACGAACTGTGAAGTCCATCATCGACGACGACTTCCTCGCCTGCTTCCAGCGACTGCCCGATCGAATTAAACGGCAGGCACGAAAGAATTACCGCCTCTGGCGGAGCAATCCTTCCCACCCCAGCCTCCAGTTCAAAAAAGTCTCCACGGAAGACGAAATCTATTCGGTGCGCATTGGCATCGGCTGGCGTGCTCTCGGCCTTCTCGAAAACAACACGATCCAATGGTTCTGGATCGGCTCCCACGCCGACTACGACAATCTGCTCAGCAAGATGTAATTCGCGCCTTTGGCTAGTGAGACTCCTTCTCAAATGCCCCCCTTCCCATTTTTCCCCTCACCGCGCTGATATTTCCCCCCACCTCGTCTACCATTGCCCGAAAACCGCGTAACGATCCCACCCACAGACCCCAGCCCCCAGTCCCCAGACCTCGGAGCTCCCATGCCCAAATCCTTCACCGACCTCACCGAACGCGAAGTCCTCGCCCTCGCCATCACCCTCGAAGAAGAAGACGGCCGAACCTACGGCGACATCGCCGAATGCCTCCAACCCGCCTCCCCCGCCACCGCTGAAATCTTCCGCGGCATGATGCGCGAAGAAGCCGAACACCGCCGCAAACTCACCGAACTCTACCGCCAACGCTTCGGCGAACACATCACCATGATCCGACCACAGGACGTCAAAGGCTTCGTCCAACGCGACTCCATCGAGTGCATCAAAAAGAAATCCCTCGACTCCCTCCGCAAACAAGCCGCCGCCATGGAACTCCAGACCCGCCGCTTCTACGAGCACGCCGCCGCTCGCACCACCGACCTCTCCATCCGCGAACTCCTCAACAACCTCGCCGACGAAGAACGCCACCACGAAGCCACCGCTCAACGCCTCAATGAAGAACACGTCACCAAGGAAACCATCGCCAACGAAGACGAAGCCAAACGCCGCCTCTTCATCATGCAGATCATCCAGCCCGGCCTCGCCGGCCTCATGGACGGCTCCGTCTCCACACTCGCCCCCATCTTCGCCGCCGCCGTCACCGCCCACAACGCCACCCCCGGCCACTTCGACTACACCGCCTTCAAAGTCGGACTCGCCGCCTCCATCGGCGCCGGCATCTCCATGGGCTTCGCCGAAGCCCTCTCCGACGACGGCTCCCTCACCGGTCGCGGCCGCCCGCTCATCCGCGGCATCGCCTGCGGCCTCATGACCACCGCCGGCGGCATCGGCCACACTCTCCCCTTCCTCATCCCCAACTTCCAACTCGCCTTCTGGCTCGCCATCCTCGTCGTCGCCCTCGAACTCGCCGCCATCGCCTGGATCCGACACCGCTTCATGGAATCCCCCTGGCTCATCGCCA
Source organism: Phycisphaerae bacterium (assembly GCA_051955985.1). Taxonomy (GTDB): domain Bacteria; phylum Planctomycetota; class Phycisphaerae; order WQYP01; family WQYP01; genus DATKPA01. Next base: position 9,489 of record JBQCGD010000021.1, read on the forward strand.
CCATCCAAGTCGTCATCGGCGGAATCGTCGTCCTCCTCGCCGGCATCTTCATCGGCGCCGGCTGATCCCACCACGCCCTCGGCGCAGACCCGAACCCCGCCTGGAAAGGCGAGGGCTCCCACGTTCGAACAACTCGGGTCACCCCCCGTCCCCCCTCACCCACAAACCCCCGGCTTCCTCTTCACCCACTCATGCCCCCTCTCATACATCCTCCCCACCCGCAAAAGCGTCTTCTCCGAAAACACCGGCCCCAACAACTGAAGCCCAATCGGCAACCCCCCACTCGAAATCCCGCACGGCAACGACAACCCCGGTATCCCCGCAATATTACACGTCACTGTAAACACATCGCACAAATACATCGCCAGCGGATTATCCCCCTTGCTCCCAAACTCAAACGCCACCGTCGGACTCGTCGGCCCCGCAATCACATCGCACTTCTCAAACGCCCGATCAAAATCCTGCTTAATGAGCGCCCTCACCTTCAACGCCTGCAGATAAAACTTATCCGCATACCCCGCCGAAAGCGCATACGTCCCCAGCATGATCCGCCGCTTCACCTCCGCCCCAAACCCCTCCCCACGGGATGCCGCATACAAATCAATCAAATCCTCCGGCGACTTCGTCCGATGCCCGTAATGCACCCCATCGTATCTCGCCAAATTCGACGACGCCTCCGCCGGCGCAATAATGTAATACGCCGCTATCCCATACTGCGTGTACGGCAACGAAATCTCCACCAGCTCCGCCCCCTGCTCCTTGTACCACCCAATCGCCTTCTCCACCGCCCCCTTCACCTCCGGCTCCATCCCCTCCACATTGAAAAACTCCTTCGGCAACCCAATCCGCAACCCCTTGATCGGCGTCTCCAACTCGCTCAAATAATCAACATTCGTCTCCGCCCACGACGTCGAATCCTTCTCATCATGCCCCGCAATCACCTGCAGAAAAATCGCCGCATCCTCCACCGTCAACGTCATCGGACCAATCTGATCCAGCGACGACGCAAACGCCACCAACCCATACCGCGACACCAACCCATACGTCGGCTTCAACCCCACAATCCCACACAAACTCGCCGGCTGCCGTATCGACCCCCCCGTGTCCGACCCCAACCCCCCAAACCCCAACCGCGCCGCACAAGCCGCCGCCGCTCCCCCGCTCGTTCCCCCCGGCACACACTTCACATTCCAAGGATTCTTCGACGGCCCAAACGCCGAATTCTCCGTCGAAGACCCCATCGCAAACTCATCCAGGTTCGTCTTCCCCAAAATCACCGCCCCCGCCGCCTCCAGCTTCCGCACCGCCGTCGCCGTATACGGCGCATGAAAATGCTCCAGCATCTTCGACGAACAAGTCGTCGTCCCATACTCGGTACACATATTGTCCTTGATCGAAATCGGCACCCCCGCCAAAAGCCCCCGCTTCTCCCCCTTATCCACCCCCTCCGCCACCTTCAGCGCCCGCTCCGCCAACACTGAGTTATACGCATGCAACTCCGGATTCAACCGCGAAATCGCATCCAGCGCAAACCGCGTCACCTCCACGCTCGAAACCTTCCCCCCCACAACCTGATCCCGAATCTCTCGTGCCGAATAATCCGAAAGCATGCAATTCCCAATATGCTAATTGACGCAATAATCCCAACAATCAAGCCCACGGCTTCCACGCCGTGGGGATTATGGACTCGCACCGCGCAGAGTCACTTCCCAAACACTCCCAACGCCGCCCCCGTCATTCCACGCCCACCGCCGTCCACTTAATCGACCCCAAAATCCCCAACGCCTCCTTCCGCTGCCCCTCACTCCGCGCCACCGCCATCGCATGGCAAACATCCCCACCACCCCCCGGCCGCGTCAAAATCAACTCGCAAAACGCCGCCCCCTCATTCGTCCGCCCCGTCCACTCCTTCGCAATCGCCCCATTCAACGTATACGTCCGCGTCCCCGTCACCTTGTATTTCTCCGGATCCCCCTCCGCCAAACTCCCGCTCCCCTCCGCCGACTCCGTCTCCGGCGGGGCCACCGTAATCACCACCATCGGCTTATCCCCGCCCCCGGGCCTCCCCGCATAAATCGAATACTGCTCCATCTCCCCAGTCTTCCGCTCCACCCGCGTCGTCGTCGACGGCGTCGTAAACGTCCACTTCCCCGTCACCTCATCCACCACCCCAGGCGCCGACGGCGGCGCGTCCCCAACCGGATTCTCATTCACCATCCCCCCCACCTCCACCGGCGCCGGCTGATGCGTCACCTCAATCGGCTCCTCCTTCAAATCCGCCCGCGGCAAGTCATACCGCTCCGTCAAATAATTCTTACTCTGACACCCCCCAAGCACCACCACGCCACCCATCACCAACACCATCGCACGCATACCCATGTTCATCCCTTCAAAAACCCCCACACATTCACTTTGCTTCTTGATTCTTGCTTCCTGATTCTTGATTCTCCCCTCACCCGCCCCCCATCCCCGTATCCAATACCTTCGGCACCGCAAAATAATCCCCCTCCCGCGCCGGCGCATTCCCCAACACCTCCCCCACCGTCAACGACGCCCCCACCACATCCTCCCGCAATACATTCTCCAACGGCAACGGATGCGCCATCGCCTCCACCCCGGTCACATCCACACTCTTCAACTGCGCCACATACCCCAATATCCCCGTCAACTGCCCCGCATACCGCGCCACATCCGCATCCCCCAGCTTCAACCGCGCCAGCCGCGCCACATGCCGCACCTGCGCCTCATCCAGTCTCTCGCTCGATTCTGCCACGACGGATTCCTTTCCAAAAAGCCCCCGCGCATAAAAAAAACGAGGCCCGAAGACCTCGTTTGTACGTCACTTTACCCCCGCGGTCAACGCCCGCAGGCACAGACCCCAGTCCCCAGTCCCCGCTCAAGCTTCCGCTTTAGCCGTATGCTTATACACCTGCGACCGCTTCAACCGCTTCACCACTACCCCAGTCTTCAGCGCCTTCGCCGACGCCCACACCCGCTGCGGCTTCCCATCAATCAACACCCGCACCTTCTGCAGGTTCGGCTTGAACTTCCGCGAAGACCGCCCCGTAATCTTGATACCCACCCCACCCAGGTACTTCGCTTTACCGCGATAAGTGCACTGCCGCCCAATCCGAGTCCGGCGACCAGTATAAGCGCATTCATAAGGCATGGCATATCCCTTCAAAAACGAGCCACGTATTGTACAGAGTGGAGGGGGGGAATGCAATGGGGAGGGTAGCTCTTGCGGCTTCACAACAGCTCAGCTCAACAATTTATGCGAACAAAAGCCTAATCATGAACTTTTATGCAACACGCTATTGCGTACACCCGTTCCCAACGGTAGAGTCGGCATGAAATTTCGTGCAACACCCCCATCTATAGGGAGGATCGAAAATGGCTCCACAATCCTTTGGAACGTTTGTTCGTGATCTACGACGACTGAAGGGGGTGACACTCCGGGCGGCCGCTGCGGAATTCGGGATCAATCCTAGCTACCTATCCCGAATCGAGAATGATGAAGTCGCGCCTCCGAGCGAGCGCCACCTCGAGAGTATGGCTATCTTCTACGGCGTTCCTGTTTCGAGCATTCTCGAACGCGCTTCGGCGAAACGGGCCTTCGCACACGCAAGGACAGACCAGGAGGTGGCGACCTTTGTGTCCGCCCTCTACCGAATGGGCCAAGACCTCACACACGAAGAACGCGTCCAGATGCTTCAGGCCGCGGTAGAACAACTTAATCTGTCGCCGGAGAAAAAGTCTTGGTGGATGGCAGAACTGTCACGACTCCAGCAAGGCGCACGTGAAACAGGTGGCGACGACGGATTGAACAACCTTCACCGTGAACACCGTGGGAGCAACGACCTATTCGATCTCCAAATCGTCCCCCGCGTTTTACGGGGTGCAACCATCGATACCATGGCGGTCGACATGCTTTATCAGTTCTATGACGGTGATCTCTCGAAATATGTGCCGCCGACGCCGATTGAAGAACTCTTGGAGAAATGCGAACCCGACGTAGATTTCAAGACGTTCGGGCCCTCAGTTGGAGGCACGCGTTGGGACGGCAGCCCGCAAATACTCGGACGCTCGCGTTGGAAATCAGATGGGCGCCGCGAAATCGCAGTGGATAGCCGCCTGTTTGAGGCCCCGGCACACTCGCCAGCCCGCCGGCGCGGCAATTTTACCCTGGCGCATGAAGCATTCCACGCGATCGAGCACTTGCCGTTGGTCGCAAATCACGAGAGTGCCTTAAACAGAGCAGCGTTCTACGAGCAGAATGCCGACTCAATAAGTACTTCCGCTAGAGCCAAGGGAAAACGGCTGCAATCTTCCGAGGACTGGCGTGAATTCCAGGCAAACACGTTTGCCAGCGCACTCCTTCTCCCACGATTTTCGCTAGAAGTGGAGTTCGCCCGTCGCTTCGGAGCCGACAAACTCCGTGTGGCACCCTCCCGCCTGAGGGAGGCGTCGCTTGAATTATCGCGATGGACGTCGGATGCATTCCCTATCGCGCTGAATGACCTCTACGACGTTAATCCCGTCGCAGTCGCAATCCGTCTTGAAACAACAAAATTACTAGAAGGAGATGAATTACTGGAAGAAAGTAACGTATTAACTAACGGGCAGTAAAGACGGGCAGTAAAGAAAAAACCGCCAGCGAGTTGCTGGCGGAATTTCGAGTTCTGATTCAGAGATGTGCCGCTGAATCAGGCGGGCCGAAACCCGATACTCTGTGTGCAAACGTAGTATCGACTTTTCGACCCCTAACAGTCAAGCGCACGTATGGAGGGTTTATGCCAACGCATAACCCCTATCGGAACCCGCGCGCGATTGTGCGCTGGGTTGTGAAAGACAGTGTCTGGAACTGGCGAGCTCGGAGGTTCATCCGTCGGAAGGATGGACAGCCGTTCCGGTTCCCAATCTTCATCAACCGGAGGTGATGGCCCGGGGCGGGCCGATAAGGCCCGCCCTATTTCTTTGGTAATAGCGAGTCAGGAAACGGAAACCGTTAAAGCACACAACAACGGCAACAGCATTTTTTGAAAGGAACTTCACATGCTGAACCTGGTGAACCTCGACGAGAAAACCCGCCATCACATGCTTCAAGAACTCGACGCAGACGTGACCGCCGATACCCTTTATCGGAGCCCTCGCCTAAACGATGAGGGTCGCCGCGTCTACCCACAACTTCTCAGAGAAGCTTGTGCGAATCACGACGACCAGTGGTTGGCGCTGCAGCTTCGCAACCAAGGTTGCTTCCTCGAAAAAGAGACCAGGCGGACCAAAACCGGAGTGATCTCCGCAAATGTTCCAATCACTGCGCCTCAAACCCTCGCCGAGGGAGAATTCAACCGCTACTACGCGCGCGGTCTCTGCCGCCGGGCGATTGATGGCGCTATACCATTGCTTTTGATTTACCGAGCAAAGGAAGTTGAAAACCCGCGTAGCGAGTCACTGCGGCTAATCGGAACTCAGATCTCACCAAAGGCGCTACTCGACGACTTGCGAGCCCATCCCGGAATGGATACAGCGTTGCGACTGCCACCTGGCCCAAATTCGGGTCTTAGCGTCAAGCTGCCCTGACCCTACAGGATCGACTCAGGGTCGATAAAAGGGACACGCGAGACTTCCCGAAGAGTGATGCCGTGACGTGAAAGACCTTCCCGAAAACGATCGAAATCGCTTTCCGTCACGGCAATCTCCACACGCGTACTCAGCAACTCGAACAGTTGAAACACCGCCGGGTCAAGATTCACTTTAGAATCGGGCCAAGCCGTGAACGAATAGGCGAACCGCCGCTCACCTACAGCATTAAGTGGATCAACCGCGTCTGGCATGCAGCACCGACCCACACGAAGCAATTCGCGCACCGCAACAGAACCGTACAAAATGCGAACTTTGTTCCTGCTTCCCAACTCAGCGATGTCAGAATATTCCATGCGTTCATACGCGGGGGACTCAGTAATGCATACCCATTTCGAGCAGCTACCTACGCCCACCCTGCAACCCATTGCAACCCCGCTTGTCCCACACTCGCAGCCGGCTGCGACTCTGCATCGTCGGGCACAAAACCGCAAAACCTTTCCCAACCCCCTCCGCCCCCTCCCTCCCCAACTCAGAATTCAGCATTCAGCATTCAGCATTCATCCAAGAATCGTCTCATACGTCTGCACCTGCGGCGCCCCCTCCAAAAGCGCCTCATACTCCGCCATCATGCTCAGCGAGTACGGCTGATACAAATGCACATCAAACGACTTCTCCGACGCATACCGCGAAAACAAAAAGAACACGTTCGGATCCGTCGTCGACCGGTACAACCGGTAGTCCAGTACCCCCGCCTCCGTCCGCGTGATCGGCACCCGGTTCCGCAACTCGCGCTCCAGGTCCGACGCCTTCCCCGGCTTCGCCCGGAACCCGATCGTCACGATGTACTGCTTGTGCTTCGCCATGCAAAACCGGTCCAAAATCCCGTACAAAACCATTCTAAAACGGTACCAAAACCGTCCAAAACCAGCCTGAACCGTCCCAAAAACGCTCAAAACGCTCCAAAAATCGCCCGCCAATGGCCCTCTTCCGACCGATTCGATACACTATATCGACTCCAAACCCCCGAATGCGAGAGCTACACAAAGGCGAATTCCATGATCGAAACCCTCAGCGGCGACTTCCTCATCAAACCCAACGCCCGCTTCGCACTCGTCGTCGCCGAGTTCAACAGCTTCATCACTTCCAAGCTCGTCGAAGGCGCCGTCGACTGCCTCCTCCGCCACGGCGGCAAGGAATCCCAAATCACGCAAGTCAAGGTCCCAGGAGCATTTGAAATCCCCACCATCGCCAAAACCCTCGCCTCCTCCGGCAAATATTCCGCCGTCATCTGCCTCGGCTGCGTCATCCGCGGCCAAACCGACCACTACGACCACGTCACCCGCCAGGTCTCAACCGGCGTCGGAAAAATCGGCCCCGAAACTGGCGTCCCCACGCTATTCGGTGTCATTACAGCAGATACAATGGAACAAGCCATCGACCGCGCCGGCCTCAAGGCCGGCAACATCGGCTGGCACGCCGCCTCCGCCGCCATCGAAACCGTCAGCCTCCTCGCCAAAATCAAAGGGGAATAATCCACGGGGCCATCCAGCGTAACGCACATGGGGAAGCGGGTTTATGGTTGTTTTTTTCTTTTGTTTTGAGTTGCCGTAATGAACCAGGAAAGAGCGCAAGCTCGTCGTATCGCTTTGCAGTCCCTCTACCAGCTCGACGTCCAGGGAGAATCCTTCCTCACCGACGGCCTCCTCGCCTTCGTCAGCGAAGCCACCGACGATCCCAAAATCCGTGAAATCGCAGCATTTATGGCCAAAAGCGCCTGGCTCTTCCGCAACACCGCCGACGACTGGCTCGGCAAAATCGCCGCCAAATGGCCCGTCTACCGCATGGCCACCGTCGACCGCAACATCCTCCGCCTCGCCGTCTGGGAACTCATCAACTATCCCCAGACCCCCGCGAAGGTTGTGCTCGACGAAGCCATCAACATGGGCAAAGAATTCTCCACCGCCGACTCCGGCGCCTTCATCAACGGCATCCTCGACGCCGTCCTCAAAGAACACCTCCAGGCCACCGGGAAGAAAGTCGAGTAAGTGCCCTCAAGGCAAGCGCTTAAGTTAAGTGGTTAAGTAGTTAAGTGGTGAAGTACGCCCCGCACCCCACCACCAACGCGCACCCCCACCCCGCCCAAGCAAACACCCCCGCCTCCCCAGAAGGCCCACCCACCCCTAACCCCATACGCACAAGCTACTTAACCACTTAACCACTAACTATTTAACAACTTAACCGTCCCCCCCCGCCTACGGCATAATCCCCACGCGCACCAAAACCCCCTCCTGCCACACCGTCAGCACATCCCGCAAATCATTCTCCGCCGCCGTCAGATCTGCCTTCGCCTGCGCCCGCGCATCCCGCACCGCCTGCAACCGCTCCTTCACCACATCATCCGGCGCCTTGGTGTGCAGCGCCATGCGCAGCTTCGTAAGTGCAAGCGCCACAGACGCTTGCCCGTTCTGCCCCGTGACAAATCCCCCCATCATCCCCCCAAACCGCTGCCCCCCCGCCATCCCTTGCCCCGCCGCCGCCTGCGCCGCCAGCACCTTGTGAATCTTCGGCTGGATCACCGCCCACTCCTCATCCGTCGCCTTCAACTGCTGCTTCAGGGTCGCATCCGTCACCTTCGTCATCTTCTCCTGCAGCTTGTCCACCGACGCCTGGTCCAGCAATCCCTTATCCACAAGCTCCTGCTGGAGTTGCGAAAAATTCAGCGACCCATCCTGCATCCGCTGCATGATGTCCTGCATGACCGCCGCCGGGTCCAGCCCCTGCTTCAAAATGTTGTCCATCACCTTCTGCCGCATCTCCTGCGCCATCTGCTGCAGTTCCTGCTGATCTGCCGTAGGTCCTTGATCCGGCGCATTTTGCGCAAGCGCCGCCCCCGTCAGAAGCAGCGGAACCGCCAGAACCGAAAGAACCTGCCGACGCATGGAAACTCTCCTCACAAGACATCCGGCTCCCGGACGTGCTATGATCATCCAGCACTCGAGACGAAAGGCCATTACATGAAAAAACCGTTGTTCACCCTTCTGTTCGCTCTCTCCTTCGTTGCCATGGCCGCTCCCAGCGTTCGCGCTGAGCCAGCCACCCCCCCCACCACGGCCCCCGCAGCCGTCGACGTCAAAAACACCAAATGCATTGTCGCCAAAGATGATGTGGGCGATTCCAAGGACACGGTTACTTACCAGGGCAAGATGTATCACATCTGCTGCCCCGACTGCAAAGACAAGTTCAACGCCGACCCCGAAAAGTACGTCAAGGCATTGGAAAAAGACCCCGCCGCCTTCGGCGTGAAGAAGTAACCCAACCCCCCCCCGCAGAAACCAAAGGCCGCTGGACATCCATCCCGATGTCCCCGCGGCCTTTTTTCTTACCCGTGAAAGTACTGCCGCCGAATCACCTGCACCAGCAGCAGCCCCCCAATCCCGATCAGACCCACATAAATCACCCGCAAAAACCCGTGCCCCTCCAGCCGCCGGTTGATCGCCCGCCCCACCAGCACCGCCACCACAACCAGCGGCAGCGACATCAGATACGCACGCGTCACCTCCCACGTCCACAGCCCCGACAGGTAGTACCCCAACAGCCCGATCGCACTCGCCGGCAGAAAATACGCCTGCAGCGTCGCCCGAAAGTGCTGCGCCGACCACTGCCGCAGCGACGCATACACCACCAGCGGCGGCCCGTTCATCCCATACGCTCCCCCCGTCACTCCCGACACAAACCCGCACGCCAGGAGCAGGGGCAAGTGGTCGTGACGTAAATGAATTTTCCGTTTCGAGAGAAGCGACCAACCCGAAAACGCGATGAGGAAAATCCCCAGCACCCCCTTGATGACCGACTCATTCCCCTCGCGCAAAATCAACAGCCCCAATGGGATACCAAGCGCGGACGCCGCGAGCAGCCCCGCCGCCGGCTTGATGTGAATATGCCGGTGATCCTGCACCACAACAATCCCCGCCACCGTCACCGACGCCAGCACCGCCAGCGGCGCCGCCGTGGACACCGGCAACACCAGCGCCAGCAAAGGCACCGCAATCAGTGCCTCGCCAAACCCAAACGTCGAACGAATGAGCGTCGCCCCAAACAAAATGGCCGGAATGAGGAACGTGGTTCCATCCATCACGCGTTAATGCGGCCTTCCCACGGACTTGATGCCGTCGCGTACAACTTCCGCGGAATCCGCCCCGCCCGCGCCGCGTGATAACCCGCACGCCACGCGTGATTCATCGCCACCGCCATCCCCGCCGGATCCTGCGCACCCGCAATCGCCGTATTCAGCAGCACACCATCCACCCCCAGTTCCATCGCCTGCGCCACATCCGACGCCGTCCCGACCCCCGCATCCACGATCAACGGATACTCCGGATCATTCCCCTTCAGTTCTTCCATCAAAATGCGAATATTGTTCGGATTTAGCACCCCCTGCCCCGACCCGATCGGCGACCCCGCCGGCATGATCGCCGCCGCCCCCGCCTCTTTCAGCCGCCGGCAAAGCATCACATCGTCCGAACAGTACACCAGCACATGGAAACCGGCCTTCACCAGCTTCTGCGTCGCTTCCAACGTGCCAATGGGCTCCGGCAGCAGCGTCTTGGTGTCGCCAAGCACTTCCAGTTTCACCCACTCTGCTCCCTTAAACCCCGAGTGGGTCAGGAGTTCGCGTCCGAGGTGAGCGATGCGGATGGCATCGTCGGCCGTGAAGCAGCCCGCCGTATTCGGGAGCAGCGTGTATCGCGCCGGGTCAATGTACTCCAGGATGTTGCGGCCCGATGACTTATCGAACAGGCGCTCCCGCCGAATCGCCACCGTCACACAGTCCGCCCCGGAAAGCTCATGACACTGTTGCATCAGTTCAAGCGAGGAATACTTCCCCGTGCCCACGATCAGTCGCGACCCAAGGCTGTGAGGGCCGATCTTGAGGGCGGGAATGCCGGGGGTCGTGGCACGTTCGGTCTGCGGATCGAGAGTGGCGGTCATGGCAATGCTCGTGGTTGATAACCGGTGAAAGGTCAGGGGGTTAGGGGGCGGTCATCCGCCGCCGACGGCGACGACAATTTCAATTTTGTCATTTTCCTGGAGGGTGGTGGTGGGGTGTTCCTTGCGGAACACGACTTCCTTGTTGCGTTCGACCGCATAGGCCGGCGTTTTGATCTCGCGAAGCTTGATCAACTCCGCGATGGTGGTATTGGGAGGAACGTCAAAGTCGCGGCCATTAAGGATGATCTTCATGCGGAGATTATAGGGTTTTGCAGAGGCGCGATAAAGCGATGCCCGGGCAGGGATCGGACGCCTGGAGAGGATTTGCGAAAAAAGAATTGACGCGGCAGCGGCGGCTTTAGTGAAAAGTTCAGGGAGCGAAGCGCAGGCCGATGCGGCCGTCGGGCATCCGAGAGAGGTTGAAGGGTTGCTTCTGATCGATGAGCACATCGATGAAGGATTTGGCCCTGCGGATTTCCTCCTGGAGTTCGCCGATCCGAATGCCATACAGGTCCGGGCTGATGATGTTGATGGGGCGTTTCACTTCATGTTCTGCGAGGAGACGCGGGTTTTGGTGGAGTATGTCACGCTGGACGAAGAGCACGCAGTTCTGCCGAAGCCACCAGAGTGTGGAGGTGTTCTCCCAGATGCGCCCCCGGACGAGGTCGACGAGCAGAAAGCCGCGCTTTGCGAAGAGTTCAACCCAATACGTAAGGAGTTGCTCGTTGACGTGGTGCGTGCCCCCTTGCGAGGGGACTGCTGCGGAAAAGAGGATGTGATCGGCGTGGCGAGTGAGGGAGTCGATGAGGATTTCCGCGGCGGTTGGCGGAAGGTGTTCGGCCACTTCGAGACAGAGGACGAGATCAAAGCGGCGATCCAGAGCGAGGGGTTTTTCGAGATCGGCGATTTGGATGAGGTGGGAACAACGCTGTTTGCAGGGTTGAGCCAAGGCCCCTCGACGCCGCGAGCGTCGGTAATGCCGAGATCGAGGGCGGCTTTGATCCAGGTCCCGATGCCGCAGCCAACATCGAGGAGTGAGCCCGCTGTGATGAAGTCTTTAATGATCCCGAGGATCAGCAACGCAGAGTCGCGGTTCTGGAGTTCCTGGGCGGAGAGCTGCTTGGCATGGAGCAACTGATATTCGGCAGCGCGATTGTCAACAGTCATGGTTGCTCCGGGCGGGAGAGAGGGATGCGGGAGGTAGACAGTAACAGATGTGCAAGGATTTTCCACGCAAGCACCTCGGGATCTGGAACAACGCGTCGCAATGACACCGGGATGAGGTGCTGTGATCCCGGCGGCCGGTCCAGGGAATGAGATATTTTGATATGGCAAGTCGAGGTGATACTGGATAAAACGGCATCAGCGGACGGCATTTTCCAAGGAGCTTGCGATGCGTGGAATGAAGGCGTCGTTGTCGGCTTTTTGCATGCTGGGCGTTCTCGCGGGGAGCATTCGGGCGGAGGATGCGGGCACTTTGAAGTTCTCGCCGGTGGTGGTTCACGATCCCATGATCAACAACGTGGAGGCGGTGCGGTTTCTCGCGCCCAGCGGGTGGAAAGTAGAGGGCGGCGTGGTGTGGCACCAGGAAACCTGGCTGCTTGCATCGCTGCAGATGCGCATCTCGGATCCGGCGAGCCGCGCATCGATCACCATTGAGCCGTCCGACACCTTCACATGGTCGCAGGGGGCCCTCATGGTCAGCGGCGGCAACCCGGCGAAGCGGTACATGGGGAGCATCGTGATGCAGTTGCCGGAGAAGACGGCGGACACGATCGAGAAGCTGCTGGTGCCGGTGCTGCGGCCGCAGTTGAAGGGGGCGCAGGTGGAGGGGACGGAGGAGTTGCCGGCATTGGCGAAGGTGATTCTGCAGCAGAACCAGGAAGCGGGATTTCAGAAGACGTGCGATGCGGCGAAGGTGCGGTTTGCGTATGCCGATCCGGATGGGACGCCGATGGAGGAAGATGTATATGCCGTGGTGATCAAGACGCCGATGCCGGCGATCGGCGCGGTGAGCTGGCACCTGGAACGATGCTATTGCGTCCGGGCGGAAAAAGGAAAGCTCGATGAGCTGACGCCGGTGTTGACGACGCTCCTGACTTCCGCGCGGGTGGGCCAGGACTGGCTGGCGGGGTACAGCTACGTGGTGCAGTTGCGCAACCAGGGCACGATGCAGGCGATCGCCAACGCGGGGGCGCTGAGCCGGCATATCGCACAGAACGCGGAGGAGATGCGGCAGATGAATCGGCAGGCGTATGAAAACCAGCAGCGGGCGCAGGACAACGCGGCGAAGGCATTCTCGCAATCCATCCGCGGTGTGCAGGAGTACACGACTCCGAATGGGCCGATGGAGTTGCCATCGGGTTATTCGCAGGCCTGGTACAACGCGAACACGGGGCAGGTGATCATGAGCAACGAGCCGAACTTCGATCCCAACCAGGGGGGCGGATCGTGGTCGCAGGTGCAGGCGTCGAAGTGACAATGAATGCCGATGTTCAATGCGGAAGGCCGGGGAATATTGGCGGGCTCATGGACGGCAGTTCCAGGGCATCCGGGCGAGCAGCATCGCCATGCCGCAACTGTTCGTGATGCCGGCAAACGCGAGGCCCGCGCCGATGAAACCTGGAACGATGAGGAACGCCGGGTGGACGAGCCACGCGAGAATCGCGCCAGCCAGCGTGAGGGTGCCCGCAACAATGCGCACCTGGCGCTCAAGCGAAATTGCGCCCGCGCCAGGGGAACGGTCAATCGGAAGGCCGGCCTCTTCGCACGCCACCGTCCCGCCCTCCACCGAAATCACGTTGGGCAGACCCGCGGCGGCAAGCTTTTCGCACGCCTTGGCCGCGCGGCCTCCTTTTTCACAGAGGACGTAAAGCGGGGCAGCGGGATCCTGCCGCATCCCGGCGACGGCCGCGGGATCGAGCTGGTCGAGAGGAATCAGCTTCGCGCCGGGGACATGGGCCCGGGCGAACTCACGCGGGGTGCGCACGTCAATAATCAGTGTGTTGCCGGCGGTGAGTTGCTTGGCAAACTCGAGCGGCGGAATCGTCTGCACGGCCATGGGGTCTCCTTAAGCGGTGGCGGCGAGGGACTCGAGAGCCTCGAGCGCCTCGGTGACTCGCGGCAGATAGGTGTACGTCGGCCCGCCCTGCATGAGAACGGCGACGCCGGCGGCTTCGAGAATCTGTTCGCGGGTCGCGCCCGCTTTGAGCGCCGCGCGAATGTGGGCGTAAATGCAGTTCTCGCAGCGGACGGAGAGCCCGATCGCGATGGCAATCAGTTCCTTTTCCGCAACCGTGAGCGTTCCGGGCTTCATCGATTCCTCGTGGAGCGCGGCGAACCCCTTCAGGATGTCCGGCATGGCGGCGCGGACGGGCCTCATGGCGCCCGCGTTGTTCTCGTAATAGGCCTGGGCGGTGGTGGTCATGGCGTTCTCCTTGTGAAATCCCGGCGGCGAAATTGCCGCTGCGTCTCACTTCTGTTATATTACTATATTACTAATCAGTGATATCGTCAAGAACGATTGAGCAGGTGTTTGGATGAGAAATGTCGCAGGCGGACGCCGCGGTCATCAGCCGCTGGATCCGGCACAGTTGCAGGCGGTGGCGGCGCTCTTCGGCGTGCTCTCGGAGGAGTCGCGACTGCGAATCCTGCAGTTGCTGCAGTCCGGGCCCGCAAGCGTGGGGGAAATCGTCGAGCGGCTCGGCATGAAGCAGGCCAACGTGTCGAAGCAACTCGGCATCCTGACCGCCGCGGGCGTCGTGGGGCGCGAGCAGCGGGGTAATTTTGCGGTGTATTCCATCGCCATGCCGCTGGTGTTCGACTTGTGCGGCATTGTGTGCAAGGGGGTGGCGGAACTTGCGGCGAAGCGGGCGGAGGCGCTGCGGGGCTGACAGACGCGCTGCGCGAGCCTTCACTCCATGAGAGTCCGGACATGCGACGCCACGCAGGGGCCGAGGGTCTGGAGGTTGTAACCCCCCTCCAGCACCGAGAGCAGTTTTCCGTTGCTGAACTGCCCGGCCCACGACCGGAGCAGTCGCGTAAGCTCGACGAACTGTTCGTCTTCAAGGGTGAAGCGGCCGAGGGGATCGTCGATGCGCGAGTCAAAACCAGCGGAAAGCAGGAGGATTTCCGGCTTGAATTCCTGGACCTTGCGGTCGAGTCGCAAATCGATCTCGTGGAAGATGTCACGGTAGCCCGAGCCGGCCGGGAGCGGCGCGTTGATGGTGCAACCGAGGCCGCGGCCCGTTCCCGTTTCGTCGCGTTTGCCGCTGCCGGGATACCAGGGCGACTGGTGGGACGAGAAGAAAAGGACCGAATCGTCGGCGTAGAAAGCGTCCTGCGTGCCGTTGCCGTGATGGACGTCCCAATCCACGATGAGGATCTTGCCGACGCCGTGCTTCCGCTGCGCGTATCGGGCGGCGATGGCGATGTGGTTGAAGATGCAGAATCCCATGCCGCGGGTCGGTGTGGCGTGGTGGCCCGGCGGACGCACGGCGCAAAACGCGCTGTCGGCCTTGCCGGCGAGCAGGAGATCGACCGCGTTCAAGACGCCGCCGGTCGCGCGGCGGGCGGCTTCGAGCGAGTGGTAGGAAAGTTGCGTATCCCCCGTGGAAAGCTGCGAACGATCGGCAAGGTGGTCTTCCTGCAGTTGATCAAGATAAGCATGCGCGTGGACGAGGGTGAGTTCATCATCCGTGGCGTCGCGCGCCGGAATCGGGAGAAGCTGCGGAACGAGCGGAGCGAGGGCATTCTCAATGGCCGTGAGGCGATCCGGAGACTCCGGGTGAAACGGGCCGGTGTCGTGATGCTTGAAAAGCGGGTCCATGAGGAGGGCGGTTTTGGTCATGACTTCACCGTTTCGAATTGACTGCTGCGGAGGTGGGCGGCAATGCGCTCGAAGAGGTCCGGCCAATCGTTCAGCATTCTCTGCCGGAAGAGTCGCATCGTTGGATACCACGGTGAATCCGTGCGGTCCGTCAGCCAGCGCCAGTCGCAGACGGTCGAGAGTGCAAGCAGGACAGGCTTGCCGAGGGAACCTGCGAGGTGGGCGTTGAACGTGTCGACGGTGACGATCGCATCGAGATTGGAAATGATGGCGGCTGCGTCGGCGAGGTGAGCGGGTTCGGATTGGGCCGTCGTGGTGGGCAGGAAGAGGGCGTTGTTGGAGTGTTGCTGGAACGCGGCAATCTGCTCGGTGCCGGGGCCGCGCTGCAGGCTGACGAGTTGAATGCCGGGGAGACTCGCGAGGGGGAGAAACGCCGCGAGCGGGGCGGAGCGGAACTGGTCCCACTGGTGGTACGGATTTCCCTGCCAGGCGATGCCGATGAGCCGCTGCTTTGGTTTGCGAAGCGATTCCAGGCGCGCGCGCCAGCGTGCGACGAGCGCCGGATCCGCCGTGAGAAGCGGAACGCTGTGCGGGATGTTGGAAAGATCAATGCGCAATGCACGAAGCAGCGTCACCAGGTGGATGTAATACTCCGCCGGAGGGAACGGGGCATCGTGCGGGAACACGTCATCGACGCCGGGGGCATTTCTCAGGAGATCCACCAGCGGCAAAGCGCATTGGAGGAGAATGCGGGCGCCTTTCGCCTTGAGTTGCGGCGCGAACCGAACGAATTGGAGTGTGTCCCCCAGCCCGTGCCGATGGCTCAGCAGGATCAGGCGTTTGCCTTCAAGGGGCTGGTCGATCCACTCCACACCGTTCGGGAGCGTCGGAGGGCTATCGGGGAACCTGGTGCACGCACGCTCGTAATCGCCGCGACCTTCCGCGTAGTGACCGAGCGAGAGGTGGGCGATTGCCCGATTGCGCATCGCGGAGGCGTGGTTCTCATCGAGAAGCAGCGCAATATCGCAGTGGGTGATCGCCTCCGCGTGGCGGCCCATCATGATCAGGAGATTCGCGAGGTTGTTGTGCGCTGCGGCAAAACCGGGAACCCGCTGGAGCGCGGCCGCCAGATCCGCGCGCGCTTCATCGAAACGGCCGAGCGCCGTGAGTGCAAGGGCCCGGTCATTCAGCAGGCGGGCGTCGTTAGGCAGGAGTTGGAAGGCCCGCTCAAAAAAGGGCAGAGCGTCGGCCGGGCGCTGCGCATTGACCAGAGCATTGGCAAGTTGTGAGAGGAGGGGAAGGTCGTCCGGTTTCCGGGCGAGAGCCTCCTCCAGGGCGGTGAGTTGCTCGGGGCTGGTGCGCTGCATTCCCCCAGTGTTTCTGGATTGATCCCGGATTGCAACTGCGCAAACGGGACGAACCCTCGAGGAGCACAAAGCTCACTCCGTCGTCACCGCGTTCAAACGTGCGGCGTAAACTGGTTCAGGTCGTAAATGCCCAGCGTTTTTTCAAGCTGCGCGACCTTGTCCACCGCCAGGTCAAATCCATCGGCGCCGAAATGCTTGTGTTCTTCATCCTCGAACGTCTCGCCGAGCGCATCGTATTCGTTCTTGGTCAGCAGGTCGCGGAAAGCGGGAAACAGCACGGTGTCTTCCCGCGCCTCGTGGGCGCTGTACATCCGGATAAACTGCTGCATCAGGTTCGACAGGTCCCGCGCCGCATGTTCGTCGTGCAGCGTCTGCTGGGTGGAGAGATGAATCATCCGGTCGGTGACGATCCGCCCCGCCTTGTGCTGCGTGAGCAGCGTGTCCACGAGGTCGGTGAGCTTGTGCGCTTGCTTGAGACGCGGGAAGAGGTAGTGCTCCTCGTTCTGCTCGTGGTAATCCTCGACGAACGAGCGCACAAGTTCCGCCGATTGCTTGATCGTCTCGGGCGGAAGGTCCTGATGGGCGTCGATCCGCCGGATGCCCTCCCCGTAGATAAGGAGGATGCGCTTGAGAACGCCGTGCTCCTGCATCAGGTCTTCGCCCGGCGTCACTTTGTTTTCGTCCTGCTCCTCTTTTTTCTTGTCATCGTCGGCGGCGAGCGACTTGTTGGTGCAGCCAAGCAAAATCAGGCCGGCGCCGGTGGTGGTGGTCTTGAGAAAACTGCGGCGGGAATTTTTTCCAGACATGGGCATGCCCTCCAGCAGGAACGCGCGAATTGTCACGCGCCCCGATGCACGATGCATGCTCTGCTCGACAATAATTCTTAGATCAGCCGGAACGACCGCCTCCACTCCTTTCTCGGAGGTTTTGTGCTTGCGTGGGGCTGGAGTATAGTTTGCGGGTCATGGATGGACGCAGATTTCACGAATCCCTGCGGCGTTTGCGCCTGTTTGCGAGCGAAGCAGAGCTGACCGCGGAAAAGGTCAGCAAAATGGTGCAGCCGTTCATCGACGAGTGGCGAACGGTGGCGGTGCCGAATTTGAAAGATGCGCGGGTGCCGATGGATCCGGAGTTCATGTTGACGCAATCGGCGCTGGTCGATCTGACCGCGCGCATCCGGGCCATCGGCATGAACCTGAACAAGTCGGGGATGAAGGGGATTCAATATCACAACGCCTTTCAGCGCCAACTCGCCATGCTCGCCGTCAACTTCGACTGCCGCGGGTGGACCGAGTCCGCCGCCCTGTTCGACGATCCCGAGCGCGCCACTGAGGAACCGCCGCTGCAGCTCACCGGCCGCGTGGATGTCGTCTGGGCGCGCCAGCGCGTCCCCGTGGCGGTGATGGAAATCGATTCCACCGTCAAGGCGCGAAGTTTCCAGAAGCTCAAAGAGGCCGCGGCGCCGCACAAACTCTGGATCTACTTCGGGAAAGACGTCTGGGGCTTCAAGACGTTCCTGCAGCGCGAGGATCCCGCCCGCGAAGTCGTGCCGGTGATCGTCCCCAACACCTTTGTGCCGAGCTTTTCCGAAGCGGAGAGCGGGGAGGAGACCCCAAAAGACGAAGAGATGCAGGAGCGCGACGGGAACGAGAATTAACCGGCGCCGGCGCGGGCCAGTCGCCGAGCCTCCACCATCAACTTCCATCCGCGTTCATCAGCGGCTTCTTTATTTCACTGGACTCAACCGATAAATCGCCGCCGCGTGCGGGAGCAGGCTCGCCGTCAAAGTGCCCGAGGCCGCCGGCAGATTCTCATGCGTCCAGAGGTCATGCACCGCCACCGGAGCCGTGACGTTCAGGTCCGCAAGATTGACGGTGATCGTCGCGGACGCAGGCTTCTCCCCCTTTTTCACCTCATTCGCATTGAAAAAAGCGACGTATTTGTCCGCAGAATCCGGCACATCCGCAGTCCAGATCACCAGGTCCCCCTTCCGGGAAAGCTGCCGGTTGTTGTTCGAATGCTGATCCACCGCCAGCAGTTCGTCGTTCGTCAGCAGCGAGAGCGTGAAGTCATCGTTCGCCGGCAGGTTGGCGCCGCAGATCAGCGGCGAGCGGGCGATCGACCACAGCGTCATCATCGTCTTCTGCTCGTCCTGCGTGAAATGCGTCCAGCCGTTCTTCGTGAACGCGCGAACATTGCCGAGCGGGAGCATGTCCGCGTCCGGCCAGTGCCCCTCGCCACGGTACGGCGTCCACGCATCCAGCCGCCCAAACTGCTCCTTGAGGAGCTTCCAACTGTCCCAGAAATCGTCGGAAATGCGCCAGAGGTTGGCGTGCGTGGAAATATGCGCGCCTTCGGACACCGGTGTCGCGCCCGGACTCGTCGAGAACACGATCGGCCGCCCGCAGGTGTCGATCGCCTTCCGAATCGCTTCGATCTCCGCCTTGTGGTACGGCCGCGAAAGATCATCCACCTTGACGAAGTCCAGGTCCCACGAGGCCAGAAGCTGGAACACCGAATTGTAATATTCCTGCGCGCCCCGCTTCGACATGTCCACACCGTACATGTCCGGATTCCAGGAACAAGTATCCTTCGTGTCCGCAATATCCGCCGCATGGTAGCTCGTGCCGAGGATGGGCGTATTCTGCTCCACCGCCTGCCGCGGAATCCCGCGGAGCAGGTGCAACCCGAACTTCAGGCCGCGCTGATGCACCGCATCCGCCACCGGCTTGAATGACCGGCTCTCCGCCGTGGACGGAAACCGGTTGGCCGCCGGGAGCAGCCGGCCATACGCGTCCATTTCCAGTGCCGCATTCTTCCGATATTGCAGCGTCTTGGCCTGCGGTTCGTACCACTGGATGTCGATCGTCAGAATGTTCCAGCCGTGCGCGAGCAGCTTCTTCTGCATGTAATCCGCATTCGCCAGGGCCTGCTGTTCCGTCACGCCCGTGCCAAAACAGTCCCACGAGTTCCACCCCATCGGCGGCGTCGACGCCCACGAATAATACTCCGGTTGCGTCGCCGGTCCGGGCGATGCCGCCACCACCGGCGACCCAGCGAAAACAACAGCAAGACAAAGTGCGATTCTGTTCATGGCGTTGCCCAGGCCTTGAATTTATGAAGTGTGTTCACAAATAGCGTAACGCGCCCCGCACCCTCCGTCGAGCGGCTCTCCGCCGGTTGTGGGGCACACGGGGATCGGGGACAATTTCCGAAACAATTTCGCCCCCAAGGCGACAAACGGTGGATGGAACGTGGAGGTCCCGATGAAGTTCAGTCACATCAACATTCGCGCCCTGCTGCTCTGCCTCTGCATGGGGGCCGTCGCCCTTGGAGCGGAACATCCCGGGCCCGATGGCGGCCCAAAACAAAACGAAGCGCCGCCCCCCAAAGAAGACATGAAAGCCATGTTCGGCGCCAAGCCTTCCGTCACCACCGGAACCCTCAAGCCCGCCGGCGGCAACGAAATGAGCTACACCGCCACCGCGGGGTACCTCCCCCTCACTGACGAAAAGGGTAAGCTGCGGGCCAATGTCTTCTTCGTCTCCTATTTCGCTGGAAAATCGCCCAACGCGCCGGCCCCCGACACGCAGCCCGCCACCCGCCCCGGCAATGAAAAAAGCAAACCCTTCTTCGGCGACGCCAAGCGCCCCATTACCTTCCTCTTCAACGGCGGACCCGGCGCCGCCTCCGTCTGGCTGCACATCGGCGCTGTCGGCCCCCAGCGCATCGACATCCCCGACGACGGCACCGCCCCCGCCGCCCCCTACAAGGTCGTCGAAAACCCCTACTCCTGGCTCCCCGCCACCGACCTCGTCTTCGTCGATCCCGTGAACACCGGCTACTCCCGCGCCGCCACCCCCGAGCAGGCCAAAGAGTTCCTCGGCGTCAAGGAAGACATCGCCGGCATGGGCGAATTCATCCGCCTCTTCCTCACCCGCTACGAACGCTGGGGTTCCCCCGTCTTCCTCGCCGGCGAAAGCTACGGCACCACCCGCGCGGCCGCCCTCTCCAACTACCTCCAGGAACGCCTCGGGGTCAACGTCTCCGGCGTCGTCCTCATCTCCACCGTCCTCAACTTCTCCGTCCTCAACCCCGGCGAAAACAACGACCTCGGCTTCGCCCTCTACCTCCCCAGCTACTCCGCCGTCGCCTGGTATCACAAAAAACTCGACATGACCAAGCATGGCGACCTCGATGCCCTGCTGAAGGAATCGCAGCACTTCGCCGAGACCGATTACTCCGCCGCCCTCATGAAAGGCGCCACCATCTCCGAAGAGGAGAAAAAATCCGTCGCTCAAAAACTCGCCGACCTCACCGGCCTCCCAGTGCCCTACATCCTCGAAGCCCGCCTTCGCATCTACCCCTCCCGCTTCGAAAAGGAACTGCTCCGCTCCCCCACCGGCGAAGGCGACATGGTCCTCGGCCGCTTCGATGGCAGAATCGCCGGACACCCCACCGATCCCCAGAGCGACTCCCAGGAATACGATCCCTCCCTCTCCGGCTTCTTCACCGCCTACACCTCCGCCTTCAATGAATACGTCCGCAAAACCCTCAAGTACGACAACGACATGACCTACGAAGTGCTCTCCAACCGCGTCTACCCCTGGAACTGGAAATCCGGCAACGGCGATGAAAACGGCTACCTCTACGTCGGCGACAACCTCCGCGATGCCATGACCCACAATCCCCACCTCCGCCTCATGGTCTGCTCCGGCCACTTCGACCTCGCCACCCCCTACTTCGCCACCGATTACCAGATCGACCACCTCGGCCTCTCCCAGGCGCTCCGCAAAAACATCGTCCAGAAGTACTACCCCGGCGGCCACATGATCTACCACGTCAAGCAGGGCCTGGAGCAGTTGTCTGCGGATGCCAAGGCCTTCATCGCCGGCCAGTGACCCGGCAGCCTCCGCACCCTCACCCGACCATTTCATTAACCCCCCGGATTTGTTATCGTGACCGCATGTCAATTTCGGTCAACGAGTTCCTCTCCGCTGCCGGCCCCGTCGCCAAGCGGCTGAACAATTTCGAACTGCGCCCCCAGCAGCAGGAAATGGCCGCCGCCGTCGAACGGGCCTTCGACAGCGAACAACACCTCATCGTCGAAGCCGGCACCGGCGTCGGCAAAAGCTTCGCCTACCTGATCCCCGCCATCGCACAGGTCGCAAAAGGCAAAAAAGTCGTCATCTCCACCCACACCATTTCCCTCCAGGAACAGCTCTACGAAAAAGACATCCCCTTCCTCCGCGCCGTCAGCGGCCACGAATTCTCCGCCGTCCTCTGCAAGGGCCGCAGCAACTATCTCTGCCTCCGCCGCCTCGAACAGGCCTCCCGCAAAAGCCTCCACCTCTTCCCCGACATGCGCAACTCCGACGACCTCGTCATGATCGAGGACTGGGCCGGCACCACCAAGGACGGCTCCCTCAGCGACCTCCCCCGCCAGCCCGCCTGGCAGGTCTGGGACAAGGTCTGCGCCGAGCACGGCAACTGCCTCGGCCGACGCTGCCGCTATTTCGACGGCTGCTTCTACCAGGCCTCCCGCCGCCGCATCACCAACGGCCAGCTCCTCATCTGCAACCACGCCCTCTTCTTCTCCGACCTCGCCCTTCGCCGCGCCGGCGCCGCCATCCTCCCCGAATACGATTGCGTCGTCCTCGACGAAGCCCACACCGTCGAAGGCGTCGCCTCCGACCACTTCGGCCTCAGCATTTCCGAGTCCCAGGTCCGCTACCTCCTCCACTCCCTCTTCGTCGAAAAAACGCAGCGCGGCTTCCTCGCCACCCTCGATAACGTCGACAACCTCGCCGCCGTCGAAAAAGTCCACGAAGCCGAGCAGGCCGCCAACCGCTTCTTTGAAGACCTCGACCGCTGGCTCACCACCAAGGCCCCCTCCAATGGCCGCGTGCGTGAAAAATTCATCGTCGAAAATCCCCTCGGCCCCGCCATGACCGACCTCGCCAAGGCGCTCAAGGGCCTCTCCGCACAGGTCGCCGCAAAATCTGGCGCCGACGCCCGCCCCGTCGAAGACGACCCTGCCGACGGTGAACGCCTCACCGGCGAAAACTACGAACTCGAAAAAGTCCGCTTCGAACTCAACAGCTTCACCAACCGCGTCAACGGCATCGCCGCCGCACTCGACTCCCTTCTCTCCCAGGAACTCGAAGAATCCGTCTACTGGGTCGAAGCCTCCGGAAAAACCACCCGCCGCCTCAAATGGACCTGCAGCCCCATCAACGTCGCCGGCCACCTCCGCGAACACCTCTTCGGCGAAGTCCCCAGTGTGGTTCTCACGAGCGCCACGCTCTCGACAACGCGATCCCAAATCGAAAATCGAAAATCGAAAATCGAAAATTCCCCCTTCACCTACCTCCGCTCCCGCGTCGGCCTCGACCGCGGCAGCGAACTCCTCCTCGGCTCCCCCTTCGACTACGAAAAGCAATGCACCATTTACCTTGAGATCGGCCTTCCCTCCCCCGAGGAACGCTGCTTCCTCGACCAGGCCATGGACCGCGCCATGCACTACATCCGCCAGACGCAAGGCCGCGCCTTCGTCCTCTTCACCAGCTACGCCATGCTCGACCGCGCTGCAAAACACCTCGCCCCGCAGCTCGCGCCACTCGGCTACACCATGCTCGCCCAGGGCGGAACCCTCACCCGCGGCCAGCTCCTCTCCCGCTTCAAAAATACCCCCAACGCCGTCCTCCTCGGCACCGACTCCTTCTGGCAGGGCGTCGATGTCCAGGGCGACGCCCTCTCCAACGTCATCATCACCAAGCTCCCCTTCGAAGTTCCCGACAAACCTCTCATCGAAGCCCGCCTCGACGCCATCAAGTCCGAAGGCGGCAACCCCTTCGCCGAATACTCCCTTCCCGAAGCCATCATCAAATTCAAACAAGGCTTCGGCCGCCTCATCCGCAGCAAAACCGACTCCGGCATCGTCGTCGTCCTCGACAAGCGCATCGCCACCAAGCCCTACGGCAAACAATTCCTCGACGCCCTCCCCGGCGGCCGCATCGTCCGCGTCACCGTCTGACGCCCCGCAACACCTCGCCGGAAAAAGATTGCGGGCGATCGGTACGCGCTGGATACTGCATCTCACGTCGGAGAAGGACAGCGTATGCCTCCACGAACCCTCGCGCGTGTTTATTGGCTGATCGGAGCGGCGTCGCTGACGGTGGCGATCGTCTGCTCCCGACGCTTCATCTCGATTCCATTTCCATTCAATGATGAAGGCTTGATCGCCTGGATTATCGCGGCCGCGGTCATTGCATCGGCAGGCACTTTGGTGGTCCGCTTCGGAAAAGACCTCATTTGGGCAACCTTGAACGGCCAACTTTCGACGATTCGGGTCTATGTCAAAAACCCGGAGGTTCTTGAAGAAGCAACCATCGCGGCGGATGCAGGCCAGATCGTCGACAGAGTCCGAGAACGGCTGTCTACACTCTCCTTTGCCGTTGAAGAACGGACGAGCGGCACCGGATCCTTCTCCATATTGGCCCGAAAACCGAAAATGCAGGACGCCAGCGGCCTCATGTTTAACGCCATGGAAGCCACAGTCGACCTGACATCCAGCCCCCGGAGTACTGAAATCCGAGTACATCTCCGCCTGCTGGGATCGCTGACCGGAAGCGTGGCCATTGATTACGAGCAGTTAAGGTCCGTTGCGAAATTCATCGCATGCGCCGCTGATGAAGTCTCCTGCGATGCGCTTCCTGTCACCATCGACATGGCACTTATCTCGGGCACAACGGTTTTCGCCCTCGGGATGTTCGACCAGTTGCACGGGCGGACTCTCGGCTTCGCTTCCGCTTGCGGTGCGTTCGGTATCGTCGCGACGGCGATGGCCTGCGCCACGCTCAAACGCATGCGAAGCACCTCCGTCGGCTGGCCCGCGGCCGTTGCAGCCGCGCTGTTGGCCCTCTGGCCCGCCCTGGCACGTCTCCTTTCGCTTTTCGACGCCCGATGGCTCGACCCGCCGACATCGTGGTGCATCGCCGTTCTGGTCGTCGCCCCGCTGATCTCCGTCCCCCTCGCCCTGGCAATCACTGGGAATCGCATCCCCCTGCCGGAAAAGCCCTTGATCCCAACGGGATGGACAAACGTGCCGCGTCGCAGGATTTTCGCCGGCGCATTCTTCGCCATCGGCCTCTTCTTCATCTTTGCCGGCGCTTCGATCGTTTTCTCGACGCTTAAGATGGATTCGTGCCGGGATGTGAAACTCGCAGACGCTGAAAAAGCAGGTCCCTTGCCGGTCGGCTGGGTCAATCTCCACGGATGGGTCGATCTTGATCACTATGTGTGGCACACCGAGGACGGCGCGCGTGACAATTACTTGCCACTGCATGGCGCTGGTTCAACATCGGCGGATCCGATTATTGCTTTCCTCCGCGTGCCCGGCTCAAAAGGGGAGGAACTGGCACTGACGGATGAGGAACAGACAACTGCTGTCAGCGGCATCGCGGAGGAGGAACAACTCCCCACTGACCTCTACCCACATCTTCAACGCGAAGGAATTAAAGTCGCCCCGCACTACGTAATCCTGCAGTACCACCTGGATCCCGCCACAAGACGCGAAGGGGGCGTCGTTTGTTCCGGTATGGGGCTCATCTTCGCAGCGGGAGCCACTCTCCTCTGGAGGTGGAAGGGCCGAAAGAAGCCCGACAAAACGCAAACTCTCAGCAGCGCTTCTTCAATCCGCTGAATGAAAAAGCCCGAGGAATTCCTCGGGCTTCTCGTTGAATCTAAAAAAACGCAGCAGCAACTTACCGATTCTTCGTCTCCTGCTGCTCCGCAATCGCTTCCTTCTTCGACTTGTCCTCTTCCCCCAGAACATCATCCACAAGCCCATACGCCTTCGCCGCGTACGCATCGAAGTACTTGTCGCGTTCCTGGTCTTCCGAAATCCGCTCGATCGGCTGCCCCGTCAGCTTCGCCAACAGCTCCGTCAGCGTCTTCTTCGTCTTCAGAATCTCTTCCGCCTGGATCGCGATGTCCTCCGCCTGGCCCCAGATCCCGCCGAACGGCTGGTGGATCATCACCTTCGCATGCGGCAACGCATACCGCTTCCCCTTCGTCCCCGCCGCCAGGATCACCGCTCCGCCCGACATCGCATGACCGATCACAAACGTCTGCACGTCGCACGTCAAAAACTTCATCGTGTCGTACATCGCCAGCGTGTCATCCACCGACCCGCCCGGCGAATTCACGTACAGCATGATGTCCTGGTCCTTCCGAATCGACTGCAGGTACAGCAGCCGCATGATCACGTTGTACGACGACACATGGTTGATCTCCCCCACCAGGAACACGACGCGATTCTCCAGCAGCATCTGGTCCACCGTCATCTCGCGGTACCGCTGGTACTCCCCCGCGATCCGCGGAGCGATTGCCGAATGCCCCGGCATCCCGGGCGCGAGCTGCGGCAGCATGTTGCCGATGGCTTCAACCTGGTACGCCGCCCCCGGCGTCTCCGCAATGTGCGACTGCGTGGGAAGAATGAGCTTGCCTTTGGAATCGTAGAGCGCCATTTCGAGTTTCCTTTGAGTGCAAATGCGCGAGAATCATACTCGCGTGCGTGGCCAGTATCCACTTTAGAGAAAACCCTCCCGCGGAATCTGCAAAACAAACACGCCTCCGGGTGGCGAGGCACAGCGAGAGCGGTAAAATGCGGTGCTGAACATCACCCGTCCGTTGGAAGGGAGTGCTGCCATGTCGATCGCTGTCATTTTCCCCGTGGTCCCACCCGGTTTTGCCGGCAAAAACGCTGCACGCCCCTTCTCCAAAATCGATGGCCGCGAAGTTTTCCTCCGCTGCGTCGAACTCTACACCCCGCGCGATCAGGTCTCCCAACGCATCGTCGTCGTCACCCCTAACGACCTCCAGACCATGCAGGAACGCTATTCCGCCCACCTCGGCTTCCAGGGCGTCACCGTCGCCGCCGGCGGCGCCGACTGGTTCTCCTGCGTCGCCCGCGGCCTCGAAAAACTCGATGAAAAAATCCAGACCGTCCTCATCCACGACCCCTGCTGCCCCGCCACCCCCTTCACCCTTCTCGACGCCCTCGAAGAAGCCCTCGCCAAAGCCAAGGACGCCGCCGGCGTCGTCCCCGTCGTCCCCACCCGCAACGCTTTCGCCGATCTCAACCCCGAGCGTACCCTCGCCGAATACGTCGACATGTCCAAAACCAGCGAAGTCCAATCCCCCCAGATCTACCGCCGCAAACCCCTCGCCGACGCCTACGCCAAACGCGGCGCCAACGTCTTCGTCGATGACGCCGAACTCGTCCTCCACGCCGGCCACAAAATCGCCGCCATCCCCGGCACCCGCTTCAACATGCGCATCGACAACGACGAAATGGTCCGCCTCGGCAAAGACCTCATCAACCACATGCCCAAACCCAAATCCAAAACCCCCCTCGCCCCCTTCGGCGAAGCCGAATGGTAACGTCGCACGGGCGTCCCGCGCGTGTTCAGTTCTGATGAGATGGGTGCAGCAAGCCCAGGCGGATTTGTATCGAGCGTGCAATCCGGGGGAACGCCGCGTTCATCTCCAGTGCTTCAACGGTCGCCCGTCCAACAGGCGTACGCCCCCGGCAGAAACCACTGCCATCCAGCATAAAGTGTTCGACCCATCTCTGCGTGAGCGGATGAAAGAGCTGCGATTCGCCCCCGGTTTCCGGATCCTTGGCTGATGTCTTGTTCGACTTGTGCAGACTGCAATGCGGACATTGCAGCACCAGATTCAACTCCGAAGTCACGCCCCCCGCGCTTCGCGGAATCACGTGGTCAACGTGGAAAATAGCTGCCTGCCCGACCTGTGTGAGGTGGCAATATTGACACCGCAACTGATCGCGTTCTGCCACCTTTAGTCGTAATGCTTTCGGAATGGAGGAAAGGCTCACGGAGCGCTCGGCGTTTGCAGGGCAGCGTCCACGATTTGCCCGAACTCCGCCATCCTGACAAGACTTTGAAGTTCCGCAGATTCCTGCGGCGTGAGCGTCCCGTCAGTGTTCCGCTCCAGAAGCTCGTGCATGCGATCATTGAAATTCTGGGTTAATCGCGCAATGTCCGAGAGAACCGCGCGGGGTACCGAAAACGTGATTGGATCTGCGTTCTGTACCATGGCACACGCAATTATATCGAGCAGCCTGCTCTTTCAGAATACATTTCCGCCTCAAATATTCCGCAACTTGTTCAACCCATTAAACGCCGCAATCTTGTACGTCTCCGCCAGCGTCGGATAGTTGAACACATTGTTGATGAAATACTCCGCCGTCCCCCCGAACGTCAGCACCGCCTGCCCGATGTGAATCAGCTCCGTGCTCTGCGTCCCGATCGCATGCACCCCCAAAAGCTGATGCGTGTCCTGGTGAATCAGCAGCTTCAGCATTCCCGCATAATCCCCCAAAAGCTGCCCGCGCGCCACCTCCTTGTAATGCGCAATCCCCGCCTCGTACGGAATCCCCGCATCCGTCAACTGCTTCTCCGTCTTCCCCACCATCGATATCTCCGGAATCGAATAGATCCCATACGGAAACAGCTCCGGTATCGAACTCGTCTCCTGCCCAAACGCATGGCACGTCGCCAGACGCCCCTGCTCCATCGCCGTGCTCGCCAGCGCCGGAAAACCAATCACATCCCCCGCCGCATAAATGTGCGGCACTTCCGTCTGGTAGTTCTTGTTCACCTTCAACCGCTCGCGATCGTCCGGCACCAGCCCCACGTTCTCCAGCGCCAACGCCTTCGTCGTCCCCTGCCGCCCAACCGCATACAACAAACATTCCGCGTTGAGCAGTTTCCCCGATTCCAACTTCGCCTGCACCAGCTTCTGCCCGTGGTTCGCCGGCGAATCAATCTCCTGGATCTTCGCCACCTTTTCCCCGAACCGCAACGTGATGTTCGCCTGCCGCATCTGGTACTGCAACGCCTCGACAATCTCGCGGTCCAGGAAATCAAACAACTCCGTCTTCCCCTCCACCAGCGTCACGCGCACCCCCAGCGCCCCCAGCATGCACGCATACTCCACCCCGATCACCCCCCCACCGACCACGATCAGCGACTTCGGCAGCGTCTTCAGCTTCAGCAACCCGTCCGACGTAAAAACGCTCGTGTCATTGAACGGCACCGATGCCGGTGTAGCCGGCCGCGTCCCCGTCGCAATCACAAACACGTCCCCCGTGATCATCTCCTGCGAATCCGCCTTCTGAATCTGCAGCAGGTTCGGCCCCTCGAAATGCGCCGCCCCCCACATCAGGTCCACATTGTTCCGATCCAACTGCTCCCGGATCACCATCAGCTCGTTGTGAATCACCTGCTGCGAAACGTAAATCAGGTCCTCGATCGTAATGTCCCGTTTCGGCCGAAAATTGTCCCCGTACAGCGACCGCTTCCCCGCCCCCGACAAATACAGCACCGCTTCGCGCAGCGCCTTCGAAGGAATCGTCCCCGTGTTGATCCCCGCTCCCCCCAGCACCGGATTCTTCTCGATGATGCACACCCGCTTCCCGAGCTTCGCCCCCTGGATCGCCGCCTTCTGCCCCGCAGGCCCCGACCCAATCACAACCAGTTCATAATGTTTCATGGACGCCGGCACCTTGAGCCTCTAAGTGGAATCGAATTACTTATCGGTCAGATGCGGGCGCGAGTCAATCCGTTTCCCCAATCCTCATCGCAAATGACAAAATCGCCCCCCAACGTCCGAAAAGCTTGCCCCCACCCGTACGGCTTTTGTATGCTCGCCTTCACCCTCTTTGGAGACATGGATGTCCCTCGAACTCTCCGTCCTCGGCAGTGGCAGCGGTGGCAACTCCACCGTCGTCCGCGCACCCTGGGGCACCTTCCTCATCGACGCCGGCTTCGGACCTCGCAGCACCGCCCAACGCATGTGCTCCGCCCCCGGCAAAACCACCACCCCCGCCAAATCCGCCGGCCTCGGCGTCGACGTCCCCGACATCTCCGCCATCGTCCTCACTCACCTCGATCACGACCACTTCAACCCCTCCTGGTTCCAAACCATCCTCAAGCGCGGAATCCGCATCTTCTGCGCCAAAAACCGTGTGAAAGCCCTCCTCCACTCCCCCGAAGCCCGCGACGCCGAAACCAAACGCACCGCCAAACGCCTCGGCGACATCCCCCTCCCCGACCTCGTCACCGGCTTCACCGGCCCCTTCGAACCCCTCCGCGGCGTCACCTTCGACCCCGTCGAACTCGCCCACGACGACACCGGGTCCCACGGCTTCCTCATCACCTGCGACAATTACCGCATCGGCTTCGCCACCGACCTCGGCCACGTCCCCGACACCCTCATCGAACGCTTCTGCGGCGTCGATGTCCTCGCCCTCGAATCCAACTACGACCCCGAAATGGAACGCACCGCCGACCGCCCCTGGTTCCTCAAGCAGCGCGTCATGGGCGGCCGCGGCCATCTCAGCAATGACCAGGCCCTCGCCGCCATCCAATCCATCCTCGACCGCACCCAGGAAACCTGCGGCCCCGACCGCCTCCCGCGCCACATCGTCCTCCTCCACCGCAGCCGCCAGTGCAACTGCCCCGACCTCCAACGCAAACTCTTCACCCGCGACCCCCGCATCGCTCAAGTCCTCACCCAGACCCACCAGCACGAACGCACCGCCTGGCTCAGCGTCCGCCGCCCCCGCGCCCAGGTCGCCCACCAGCTCGCCCTCGCCTGGGCCTGACCCCAACACGCAAAAACCCACCAAGCCCACGGCTTCCACGCCGTGGGGATGATGGACTCTCTCCGCGCACAAGAATCTCACGACCAGGCACCCTCCCCGCCCCGTGAATCCCACCCCTCACACCCCCTCCTCATCCTTCCGAAAATCCTCCCGATGATGCGCGATATACTCCGCCCGCGCAAACATCACCACCGCCGCCCCAATCAACCCGATCCCGATCGCACTGATCGGCACCACCAGCGTCCACACCCCGCACAACATCACGAACACCCCAAGGATCGCCGTCACCAGCGACCAGATCCGCAACCCCGCATCCGGATACCGGAACGCCCAGTTGATCGGCTGCACCGGCCCATCCGGACTTCCCGCATGCGGGTTCCCGAATCGCGCCCGAATATCGTCAATCGTTTCCATAAGAACCTCCGCTAAAGGCATGAACCGCGACGCATCGCGGTATCGTGCGAAGGAATGCGGCGGATCGGACATGCATCAAGAAGATCCGCCACACATCATCTTAGGAAATCCCGCAGCCCCAAGTCGAGAAAAAAACGGAGCCCCGCCGCTTTTCGCCGCAGAAGCTCCGTGAATCAGTGCCCGGCGCCCCCCCCCGCGCCACGCGCTCACCTCACCTCAACAAAAACCGCTTCACGCATTCAGCACATTCGACCGCGCCCGCACAAACAAAAACGCACTCACCGCCAGCACGCACACCCCCACCACCGTGATCGGAATGATGAACGTCACAATCCCCAGCACCGCCAGAATCGCACCCAGGATCAGCACAATCGTCGCCGTCACCCGCATCCCCGCACCCGGATTGTGAAACGCCCGATTCACCGGCAACGGCCCGCTGTTCGGCCGCCCCGCGTTCGGATTCCCCTCTTCCCGCCGAATATCGTTGATCGTCTCCATAAATCACCTCATCAAAAACAGCAAAATCACACCGCCGAAGGATACGTCTCCGGCACTTCCCGCCCCGGCACGTTCTCCAGCGGATCCAGCGGCGTCAACGCGTGCGTCCGATCCACATGAATCACCGCATCAAACTGCTCCGCCAACGCCGCATCAAAATAATGGCTCATCCTCTCCGTCTCCGGCCGATAGATCACCCCGATCGCCCGCTCCAGCAACTCCCCGATCTCCGTCGCCACCACCCGCCCCTCATCCCCCGTCTGCAGCGGCAACCAGAAATTCCCCCCCACCTCATGAAACAGCCGCTCCCAGCTCTTCTCCATCCCCGGCCGCACCGCCTTCACCTCCGGCACCTCATCCCAGTTGTGCGCCGCCAGCACACTCCCATCAAATGTCGTAAATCCCAGGTGAAACGTCTCCCCCGGATGCCGCTCCCGCATCAACTGCCCCACGTTCAACTCCCCGCGCGGCCCCATCGATGTCGCCCGTGCATCCCCCAGGTGCGAGTTGTGCGCCCACACCACCAGCCGCGCATGCCCATCCCGATCCTCCAGGTAATCCAGAAGCGCATCGATCGTGTCCGCCATGTGCGTGTCCCGCAGATTCCACGACTCGTCCCGCCCCTGGTACATCGAGCGGTAATACACCTCCGCATTCCGTATCAGCCGCGCGTTCTGGTGCGCAAAGAAAAACTCGTCCGGCGCAATCTTCCCATCCCGCCGCGCATAGTCCCCCGCCTTCCGCTGCATCTCCACCAGTTGATTCACCACCTCCCCCTCGCACGGATCCACCATCCCCCGCCCCACCGCATACCCGTAATGCTGCGGATCCGGATCAAAATGCTCAAAGCACGAATACCGCATCCGCGCGCGCCGCGCCGCCGCCGGATCCACCTGCTCCAGGTATTTCACCACCGCCTCAATCGACCCATACAGCGAATACAAATCTATCCCATAAAACCCCGCCCGCACCGCATCCGCCGGCCGCGCATCGTTCCACCCCCGCATCCACGTCACAAAATCCCGCACCACCCGGTTCCGCCACATCCACGAAGGAAACCGCTTGAATCCCCCCAGCGCCTCCTCCGCCGTCGTGTCCTTCCCATCCGCCGGATCCCCAACATCCTGCACAAACCGATTCACCCGGTACGCGTCCGGCCAATCTGCCTCCACCGCCACCGCCGTGAAATCATGCCGCTCAATGAGCTCCTGCGTCAGCGCCGCACGTATCCCATAAAACTCCTCCGTCCCATGCGACGCCTCCCCAATGCACACGATCCGCGCCCGGCTCATCCGCTCCAGCAGCTCTCCCCATCGCGGCCGCTGCAAATGAATCGCCCGCTTCGCCCCCTGCAACTTCCCGATCTTGTCACTCCACGGTGCAACCATGCCCATTCATGTTGCAAGACCAATGCCGCACCCCGCCTCAACAATATTTTGCGGACAGCAAGAAAATCACATACCCCATACCCCAGACCCCAGACCCCGCCCTGCACCGCCCCGCTCAGTTCCTCCCCGGCCTCCTCACCTCCCCAACCCCCGTTCCCCCCGTCCCCTCCGTCTCCGTCACCGTCACCTGGATCCGCCCATTCACCACCGTGAACGCCCCCACATACTTGCTCCCATCCTCATCCACCATCACCAACCGCGGCCGCTTGTCCGGCCCCTGCGCCGGCGTCTCCAAACTCCACTTCCCCACCTTCCCCACCGCCTCCTTCGCATGATCGAACAACTCCCCCGGCAACCACATGTCCCGGCTCGTGTGCAGGTCCGGCAACTTCACGTGCGCTACAAAATCGTTTACATCCGTAAACGTCTGCTTCTGCACCGTCGCACGCGCCAGAAAACTCGTTAACGTCTGCACCGCCGCCCGCACATACAAACCCCGCGTCGGATTCTTCGGCAACCCCATCCACCACTTCGAAAACCGCGCCTGGAACGCCTGCGAATTGCTCCCGAACACGCTGTTCCACGCCTCCGTCCCGTTCATCCCCCGATTCAAATTCTGCATGAACCGCACAAACGCCCCCTGGTACCGCCCGTTCTCCCCATGCGCCAAAAACTGCACCATCGCCCACGCCTGCGTGTAGTTCGCATACTCCAGGTGGCTCCCCCACTCCTCGTGCGTCATCGTCATCATCTGGTCGAACGGCTTGAACGTGTTCTCCTTCAACGCCGCCTGTACCTCCTTCAACCGCGGCGGCGGAATGATCCCCGACACAAACCCGTCCCCCGTCCAGATCGCCTCCCCAAAATATTCCGCAATCCCCTCGTTCACCCAGATCGGCAACTCCCCCTTGATCACGTTCGACGCAAACTGGTGAAACCCCTCGTGCTGCACCACGTGCCACGTCTCGTCCGACGTGTGCTCCCCCGCAATCGCCATCAGCCGGCTTCCCGAATGATCGATGATGAACACCCCGTCCGAATTCGGCAGCGCCCCCGACGCATAATAATCCGCCGGCTTCTTGAACAGATAAAACGGAAACTTCCCGTTCACCTGCCCCGAAAAACCCGCCGTCCGCCGCTCATACTCCTCAAACATCCGCGTCATCCGCAGATCCGCCTCCCGCGCCTCCGCCTCCGGAATGTCCGTGTGCATCACGTAGTGCGGCGTCTGAAACACCCGCAGCCGCGCATTCACCTCCGGCGGCACCTGCCCGAAAGCACGTGCCGCCGACAGCCCAATCACCGCAGAAAAAATCATCAGTTGTCGCATGCCCATACAATGCGAACCCCCACGCCCAATTGCAAACAAATTCCAACACACCAGGAAAATCCGTCTTGACGCGCGGGTGCCCTCGAAAACCAACTCGTAATTCGCCAAAAATCTGTGAAATCTGTAGACAACCCCGTCACGCCCTCCCCACCCGCAACCCCTGCGCATTGATCGTCGCCGCAAACGTCAACCCCAAGCTCCCCGGCCGCATCGAAATCCGCGCCAACTCCGTCCGCAGCCGATGCGCCTGGTCCGCATCCCCGCACAAAAAGTACGCAAACCCGCCCCCGCCCGCTCCCGCCAGCCCGCCCCCCAGATAATACGGCCGCAACTCCAGGAAAAGCGCATCCACCGCCGGCGTCGTCGAACCCGCAAACAAATCCTTCTTGATCCGCCAGTACCGATTCACTTCCGTCGCCACCGACATCCAATCCGACTTCTTCAACGCCGCCTCGCACGCCCGTGCCGCATGCGCCAATTCGTTGAACAGCACCATCGTCCCCGGCTCGCGCGACAGGTACCGCCCCATCACCTCCCGCAGAATATTCCGCGCCAGCCGCTGCTGCCCCGTAAAATAAACCACCAGCCGCTCCTCCAACCCCTTCAACTGCCCCGCCGTCAATGCAATCTTCCGCACCCGCAAAACCTGCGGAATCCCCGCCCGCGTCTCCGTCATCTTCACGCCCCCCACGATCCCCCCCACCTGGTCCTGCCAACCGCCACCCGTCCCCAGGCTCTGTTCCAATAGCAGCGTCTGCTCAAACAACGTCCCCGCCGAATTCTCCAACCCCACCGCCTTCCGCAACACCGCCAGCGTCGCCGCACCCAATATCGACGACGTCCCCATCCCCGACCCCTTCGGCAAATTGCTCGCCGTCGACAACTCAAACCCCCGTGCCTTCTTCCCCCCGCGCATCACCCGCCCCAGCCACTTCTTCTGCGAACCCTCCTTCTCCCCCGGCCCCACACCCGTCAACCGCATCGCCGCCACGTGCAACGCAAACGGATCCCCCGGCTGCAATTCCCCCATCAACCGCCCCGGCTCCTTCACCACCAGCGTCTTCCCCAAGTCTCGCGACACCAGCCGCACGATCGGCTCCTCCAGCGGCCGAAACACCGCCTGGATCGGCTCCACATCGTTCAAATCCACCGCCACGTTCACCACCGTCCCCCCATTCTCCAGGCAATACGGCGGCGTGTCCGTCCAGCCCCCCGCCAGGTCCAACCGCACCGGCGCCGATGCCACCAACCCCTCCCGCGCCACCACCCGTGCCTCCCGCGCCCTCTCCTCCTCCAGCGTCATCGCCTCCCGGATATTCTCAAACGCCTTCCGCTGCAAAACCCCCGCGCCCGCCGGCATCTTCACGCTCTCCCGCGGAAAGTGCGGCCGCGACTCGATCTCCCCCAGCGTCCAGTTCAACCGCGCCCGCACCAGCGGCGCCACCCCCGCACTCTTCCCCTCCGCAAACAACCGCTCCACCAGCCGCTGGTACCCCGCCGCCCCAAAATGATTCACCGCGTTCTGCACCGATGACGCCCGCTTCCCCTCCACCGCCTCGATCCACTCCATCGCCTGCAGCATCCCCGACAACCCATCCCGATGCGAGGCCATCGCCGCCGCATCCGCCAGCTCCAATATCTCCGCCATCGAATACCGCCGCGCCTTCTTCCACGCCGCACGCTCCGCCGCTCCCAGCGTCTCCGGCCGCACCATCCACATCGCCCCCGCCACCCCGGCCGTCGTAAACAACCGCGCCGTCCACAACACCCGCTTCCCCTCCCCGACATCCCACACATCATCCGCCGACACCCCCGCCAGCGTCAGCCAGTGCCGCAGATCAATATTGCAAAACGTCCGATCCGTCTTCGGATCATCATGCACCCCCATCACCACCGTCACCGTCGCCCCCTTCTCCCCCTCCGACCCCGCGATCGGCACCCCATAAATCAACGTCTCCGCCGGCACCGCCAACTCCCGTCCATTCCCCCCGATAGCCAGATTGCTCAACACCGACCCCGCCCCAATCCGCACCGCCCCCTCGATCAAACAATTCTCCAGCACCACCCCACGCTCCATCTTCACCCGATCCGTCGTGATCACCGTCTGGTACACCCGCCCCGTCCCCGGCAACACCGACTCCGACGCCGCCCGCACATTCTGCTGAAACAACCTGCACGCCGGCGCAGGATCCGCCCCCGTCATCGCATCCCGAAACTGCCGCGTCGTCCCCAAATGCTGAAAATGCGCCTCCTCCAGCTCATACACATGCAGCGGCGAATCCTTCAACGCCCCCCGCAAATCCTCCTGCAACTTCCGAATCGCCCGGTCCCCCGTCAACACCGGCTGCGCAAACTTCCCCAGCGCCGCCGGCACAATATCCGCATACAAATCAATCTGCTGCCGCGTCTTCAAATGCCACGCCGGATCATACTTCCGCGATAACCCATGCAGCGCATTCGTCGCCCCCGAATCAAAAAACACCAACCCCGAATCAATCAACACCCGCCCCCTCGCATCCGTCACCCCCGCCGACCGCATCTGCTCCACCGAAGCCTTCTGCATCGTCCCCACCACTCGCGGAAACGCGCCGCCTTCTTGCTTCTTGGTTCTTGATTCTTGCTTCCCAACACGAAACACCCCATGCTGCTCCCCCATCCCCGCCTCCACCCGCATCGACAACGCCGTCACCCCGGGGGGGGGGCGGTGGCGCCCCCATCTTCCCCGCATCAAACACCAGAAACACATCCCCCGCCGCCACCAGCATCCCCGGCCCCAGCCGCGCCGGCAACGCCGCCATCATCAAATACAAATGATCAAACAACGTCATCAACTGCCCGTCCGGCCTCACCAGCGGCAGCGGCGTAAAAATCTTCCCCAGCGCCGAATACAACGGCAACCGCTGCGACGCCCCCCCCGAATGAATCAGCAAAATCCTCAACGCCTCAAACGGCTTCCGATCCCCAATCGCCTTCTGATGCGCCGCAATCGCCCGCAAAACCCCAAACGTCGCCCCCCCACTCCCCGCCCGAAACCCCGGAGGATCCGGCACCACAATCGTCAGCTGACTCGACGGAAAAAACGCCCCCAGCGTCCCCGCCCCACTGCTCCTCAACGCCAACTCATGCCGATACCCCGCCGCCTGGTGCTCATTTGCCGCCGTCAACACCACATAATCCCACACCAACCCCGGCTGATGCCCAATCAACGCCCGCTTATAACTCTCCGCCGCCCGCGCCAACAACCCATGCAAATCCCCGCCGATCTTCGCCTTTGCCTTTGAATTCGCCACCATCGCCCTCGCCATAAAAGATGAACTCCGCGCTCTCCGTGCCCTCCATGGTTTCATGCCAATTCAACCGGAAAAGAAAGCACGAGCCTTTCGGACACAACCTCTTCGTGGTCCTTCGTCTCTTCGTGCCTTCGTGTTTACGTCGTCGTCCCGTCGTTACCCATTCAACTTCTTCTCCAGCAACTCCCCAACCATTTTCGGATCCGCCTTCCCCGCCGACGCCTTCATCACCGCCCCGCGCAAAAACCCCATCGACGCCTGCTTCTTCTTCGGATTGTTCTTGTAGTCATCCACCGCCTTCGGATTCGCCGCCAAAGCCTCATCCACCCACTTCTCCGTCGCCCCCGCATCCCGCACCTGCACCAGCCCCTTCGACTCCGCAATCCCCTTCGGATCACCTGCCGGATTCGCCAGCAGCTCCTCAAACACCGCCCCCGCCGCCGTCGCCGAAATCGTCCCCTCCTCCATCATCTTCGCCACCTGCGCATACTTCTCCGCCCCAATCCCCAGCTCCGCCAACCCCACCCCGCGCTCATTCGCCGCCTTCATCGCCACCTGCAACAGCAGATTCGTCACCCGCCGCGCCGGCCCACCCTTCGCAATCGCCCCCTCACACAACTCCGCATTCCCCCGCTCCTCAATCAACACCATCGACTCCTTCGGCGTAATCCCATACTCCGTCTCATACCGCTTCCGCCGCTGGATCGGCAACTCCACCACGCTCTTCCGTACCTCCTCCCGCCACGCCTCGCTCACCGTCACCGGCACCAGGTCCGGATCCGGAAAATACCGGTAATCATCCTCATACTCCTTCTTCCGCTGCACCTTCGTTACCCCCTTGTCATCATCCCACCCCAGCGTAAATTTATCCGGCCGCCCCTTCGTCGGCTCCTGCGCCGCGCCCCCATTCGCATGCCACTCCGCCAGTTGCCGCTGAATCTCATACGTCGTCGACCGCTCCACCGCCCGGAAACTGTTCAAATTCTTCAGCTCACAAATCGGCGTCTTCCACACCTTCCCCTCCGCCATGATGTGCAAATTAATGTTCGGCTCAAACCGCATGTGCCCCTGCTGCATGATCCCCTCTGTCACCCCCAAATACCTGCAAATCCGCCGCAACTCCTCCCCAAACAACCGCGCCTCCTCCGGCGAACTCAAATCCGGCTCCGTCACGATCTCCAACAGCGGCGTCCCCGCCCGGTTCAAATCCACCTGCGAATACTCATCGCTCCCCTCATGCAACAACTTCCCCGCATCCTCCTCCAAATGCGCCCGCCGAATCCGTATCGTCTTATAGCTCCCATCCGCCAGCGGCAACTCAATCTCCCCCACCCCGCACAACGGCAAGTCATACTGCGAAATCTGGTAATTCTTCGGCAAGTCCGGATAGTAATAACTCTTCCGATCCCACTTCGTAAAACGCGCAATCTCGCAATTCAACGCCATCCCCACCATCATCGACATCTCCACCGCCCGCTTGTTGATCACCGGCAACACCCCCGGCAGCCCCAGCACCACCGGATCCACCATCGTGTTCGGCGCCGCATGGAAATGATCCGGATGCGCCCCATTCGCCGCCGACGTAAACATCTTGCTCTTCGTCGCAAGCTGTACGTGAATCTCCATCCCGATCAAAACCTTGTACTCAACACCATTCGCCGTCGTCGTCATCGATCAATCCCTTAAGTACGGAGTTCCGCCTTCAGGCGGCGTCTCGCCGATGCGCAGCGAGGCGACCCACTAACTTATCCGCACTCCCACCCACAATAAAGCCGGGCACGCCGTCGCCCCAATCCTTACCACAACTTCAACCACGCCCTCATGACACCAACCCCCGCGCCGATTACCATCCCCGCATGCCCAACGAAAACCCCATCCCCCCCGCCGCCCGGAAATCCCTCTTCTTCGCCTTCCTCCTCCTCGTCGCCGCCTCCCTTGCCTCCATCGCCTGGTTCGCCTGCCACCGCGCCGCCGTCTACCCCGAATTCGCACAGGCCGGCGATTCCTTCGGATACCTCCAGGCCGCACAGGACATCCGCACCGGCCACGCCCCCCACAACCTC
Organism: Phycisphaerae bacterium; assembly: GCA_051955985.1. Lineage (GTDB taxonomy): Bacteria > Planctomycetota > Phycisphaerae > WQYP01 > WQYP01 > DATKPA01. The sequence goes on from JBQCGD010000021.1 coordinate 48,938, forward strand.
CCCCGCTTCACCTTCGACTCCCCCCACTCCCAACTCCTCCACCAATTCTTCCAATCCCAACACTCCCCGCAGGAAAAATACGCCACACTCCTCGCCCCCAACGCCTACCATCTCTTCCCCCAAACCAACCTCATCGTCGACCAATACCCGCCCGGCATCCCCCTCCTCCTCGCCCTCTTCCCCCAGGGCCACGCCCTCCACGCCGCCCACCTCCTCACCGCCTCCCTCCTCCTCCTCTTCGCCCTCGCCGTCTTCCTCCTCCTCGCCAAAACCTTCCGCCAAGGCAACCTCCCCCTCAAATGCATCGCCGCCGCCCTCACCGCCCTCACCGTCTCCCTCTCCCTCCTCATGTTCGCCGTCTCCGTCAGTTACGCCACCGACTTCTTCACCCTCCCCATCCTCCCCCTCTTCCTCGCCGCCCACCTCTCCCTCACCACCCAATCCAAAAAACTCGCCTACCCCCTCGCCCTCGCCGCCGGCGCCCTCCTCGGCTTCGCCATCCTCTCCCACATCACCACCCTCCTCTTCCTCCCCGGCTTCCTCCTCCTCCTCTGGAACCCTCCCCCAAAACCCACCAAGCCCACGGCTTCCACACCGCGGGCATTAACCAACCCTCCCGCGCAAAATCAATCCTCGACCCCGCCAAGCGCGCCTCCCCGTTTCGTCATTCGTCATTCGTCATTCGTCATTCCCGCGCTTTTCGCGGGCGCCTTCCTCCTCGCCGGCCCCCTCCCCCTCGCCATCCACTACAACGCCCTCACCGGCTCCCCCCTCCGCTCCACCTACACCGGCATCGACACCGCCCTCCCCTCCCTCGCCGTCCTCCCCGACAACCTCGCCTTCTACACCACCGGCATCGGCTCCGGCTACTCCCTCCTCACCGCCACCGCACTCGCCGCCTTCCTCCTCCTCATCGCCTCCCGCCGCAAATCCGCCCGCCCCCTCCTCGCCGCCACCCCCCTCCCCAACTACCTCCGCGCCCTCCCCGCCTTCATCCTCATCCCCACCGCCTTCTTCCTCACCCACCCCCAAACCCCCGACTCCGACCAATACCCCACCCTCCTCATCACCCTTTTCACCATCACCTTCGCCTCCCTCTCCATCGCCCTTCCCACCACGAATAAAGCCCGGCGTTTCCAACGCTGCGGGCCCACCGACGCTCCACCTGCAACCCCGCCCGAATCTGCATCAACCCCCCTCTTCGCCCCCGCCCCCACCCTCGCCGCCACCCTCCTCCTCAGCTTCACCCTCCCCTGGTACGCCTCCCTCCTCCCCCCAACCCCCACCCCCGACTCCGTCCACGCCCCCGTCGTCAACGACCCCCCAATCCTCCGCAACCCCAACGCCTGGATCTTCGCCGACCGCTTCTCCGGCACCCTCTGGTACTACCACCAGATCCCCGCCACCGAACTCCTCTTCTCCGACCCCACCGCCCGCTGGCAAGCCTTCCAATTCATCAACTACCGCCACGACCCCATCTACATCCTCGCCGACAACCCCGCCACCGAACCCGCACTCCAGGACCTCGCCGCCCGCGGCGCCACCCTCACCCTCGCCGGCACCTTCGCCGAACAACCCATCTACCAACTCCACATGCCTTGACCAACCCCCTCCCCACCCCACGCCCCGCCCGTTAGAATAACCCCCATGCCACCCCTCCCCTTCGTCAACTGCATCCTCGCCACGCTCGCACTCCTCGCGTGCACCTACGCCTTCTCCCGCGCCATTAAAAAACGAAAATTCTGCCCCGAACCCCTCTGCGCCCGCTGCGGCTACACCGTCCTCGCCCTCACCACCCCCACCTGCCCCGAGTGCGGCGCCCACCTCCCCACCTCTGGCATCCTTCCCCCCAAAAAATCCCGCAACCGCCTCCTCGCCGCCCTCTTCCACTGCATCTCCATTCTCCTCCCCACCCCCCCCTTCCTCCCCCCACGAAAAAAACCCTCCATCCGCATCAACAACGCCATCCTCTATTCCCTCACCCTCCTCACCGCAGGCTTCCTCCTCTCCCTCGCCGCCAACGCCTTCCTCACCCGGCACACCTTCGAGACCGGCCTCCTCCTCACCACCGACCCCACGCCCCCCACCCTCTTCCTCCTCCTCCACAGCTCCCACATCGCCACCGACGCTCCCCCCGACGACCTCTACCTCGTCGCCGCCGGCCCACCCTTCTACCGCGGCGCCACCTCAACCCTTTCCGCCCCCCACGGCTGGACCACCACCCTCCCCGCCGGCCTCCTCGCCACCTGCGCCTGGTCCCGCACAACCAACCAATCGACCCTCACCACCCCCGCCGCCACCACCCCCACACCCGCCCTCACCCCCGCCGACCTCGCCCGCACTCTCGCCGCCATCGACGCCCCCATCTCCCCCGAAGCCGCCACCCAACTCACCTCCCTCCTCACCCGCGCCCAGCAGGCCCCCTCCCTCCCCCGCTTCACCGCCGAACTCCCCTCCCTCCAAACCCGCGCCGACGCACTCCTCCGCCCCCCCTCCACCCCCGACCCCATCGCCAACTGGATCCCCCTCAGCACCACCACCCGCCGCACCGAACACCCCCCCGCCCTCCTCCTTGCCACAATCTTCTGGCTCCTCCTTTTCCTCTACGCCCTCACCCTCCCCACCATCCTCGGGGGGGGGGGGGGGGGGGGGGGGGGGGGGGGG
>JBQCGD010000022.1:0-9432 GCA_051955985.1 Phycisphaerae bacterium
GGGGGGGGGGGGGGGGGGGGGTTTGGGGTGGTTTCGGGGGTTTTGACCGGGGGGGGGGGGGGGGGGGGGGGGGGGGGGGGGGGGGGGGCGGGGTTCGGGGACGGCGGTGAGGTAGAGGGTGTTGCCGGAGATGGATGTGGTGAAGCCAGGGGTGATGGTGGCGAAGTCGCCGGTGAAGTTGGAGGCGGTGGCGATGGGGAAGGTGGCGCCGGGGGTGGGGGTGTAGTTGTTGAGGAGGGTGATGTCGAGTGCGCCGCCGAGGGAGAGGGTGGAGTCGATGGTGAGGGAGTCGAAGGCGGCGTTGGAGGCGAGGTCGATGTCGAGGGAGCCGCTGTGGAGTTCGAGGCTGCCCTGGACGTGGGTGTTGCCGAGGAGGCCGGCGGCGGCGGGGGTGATGCCGTTGATGTCGGGGAGAGCGGCGGTGGCGATGGTCTGGAGGGCCGGGTCGCTTCCGGGGGAGAGGTGTCCGCCGGAGTTGGTGAGGTTGAAGGCGACGATGTCGGCGTGGAGGATGCCAGCGGTGAAGGTGAAGGTGCTGGCGGGGTTGGCCTTGGAGAGGAGATGGGTGGCGAGGGTTCCGCCGGCAAGAGTGTAGGCGGCGGGTTTGGCGGCGTTGCCGAGGAGGACGGCGTTTTGTGCGTGGAGGAGGCCACCGGTTTGGGTGACGGTGGCGGCGCCGGCGGGGCCGACCTGGAGGGAATCGGCGAGGTCGAGCCAGCCGGAGGAGATTTGGAGGGTGGCGGAGCTGTTGGGAGTGGCGGCGATTTTGAGGAGGCGGGCGTGCTGGCCGACGGCGTCGAGGGTGGCGATGCCGGCGTTGATCTGGGCTTCATCGAAGCGAGAGGGTTGCCAGTTGGTGGTGACGGTGGCGGGGGAGGATTGGGTGATGGACCAGTTGTTGATGAGGGCGATGCGTCCGCCGGCGGGGTTGAAGAGGATGGGTGCAGGTGCGGGGAAGGCGGCGAGTTCCTGGGAGTAGAGTTCGATGTTGGTGTAGCCGGTGTTGTTGATGTCGCCGTTGTTACCGTTGGGACCGGAGGCGGAGTTGGGGTTGAGGCCCATGGCTTTTTCCCAGGCATCGGGCATGCCGTCGTTATCGGTGTCGAAGTTGGCGGGGCGTGAGAAGGAGGCGGTGTGCCAGGAGGTGCCGGCGAAGCGGTCGGAGATGTTGTTGATGATGGCGCCGGCGCCGGTACGGACGTCGCTGACGGAGGCGGCATCAACGGTGTCGCGGTTCCACCAGAAGGCGCCGCTGTAGTTGAGGTCCTGCTGGGAGGCGGCGGAGGCGGATTGGGCGAAGGTGCCCTGGATGGGGAGCGGGGTGGAAGAGACGATGGGGGCGGCGGAGGAGCCGGCATAGAAGCCGGAGGTGGAGACGGCGGAGCCATCGAGGGTGTGATTTTTGTTGGTATCGAAGACGTTTCCGGAGATAAAGAGCTGGGTGGCGGTGTCGTAATTACCGAACATGTGGGAGCCGGAGGAGGTGGAGGGGCCGTAGATGTAGTAGTTGCCGATGAAGTTGTTTTTGGAGGGCTGGTGGCCGGTACCGGAGGGGTTGGCGGAGCCGCTGCCGGAGTAGCCGGCGTTGCCGGTCCAGTCGTAGACGGTGTTATTCACGAAATCGAGGGTGGCGGTGATCATGCCGGTGGGGGTGTTTTCGGAGCCGACGCGTGGGAGGCGGGAGCGGACGTTGGCGTAGAGTGTGTGTGCGATGGTGATGGTGGCGCCGTCGATGTCGGAGCGGACAAGGGAGCCGAAGGCGTGGCCCTGGCCGTTGAGGGCGTAGGAGACGTTGGCGTACTGGATGGTGGTGTGGTTAACGGAGCCGGTGGGGGAAATGCCTTCGTCGGAGGCGAAGTTGGAGGAGAGGTGATCGAAGATGGAGTTGGAGGCTTCAATGCCGAAGCCGTCGTAGGTGTAGGAGGCGGGTCGGGAAGGGTCGAATCCGGGTCGTGAGCGGATGTTGCGGGCAATGACGTTGTCGCCGCCGAATTTGATGGTAGTACCGGCGACGGTGAAGCCCTGGCCTGGGGCGGTTTCGCCGGCGATGGTGATGTTGGAGGAGTTGACGCGGACGTAATTGGCGGGGCCGCCGCCGTTGTAGAGGACGGTTCCACCGACGTCGAAGACGATGTAGCGGTTGGATTGGGAGATGGCGTCGGCGAAAGATCCGGGGCCGGAGGTGTTGAGGTTGGTGACGTGATAGAGGGTTTGGCCGCGGCCACCGGAGGCGAACATGCCGGCGCCTTCGGCGCCGGGGAAGGCGGGGAGTGCGGCGAAGGCGGGGAGCGTGGAAAGGGATGCGGCGCCTGCCACGGCCGCGAGGAGTGCGCAGAGGGGGAACGAACGCTTCATAGAAGCCTCCTCAGAGAAGTTTTTTTGTGCCGCGGCGCGTTGGGGCATCCTGCCGGTGAATGAACATCGGCGGGACGCCGATGCCACTAGCGGCGGCGACGGGAAATCCACCACGTGAACGCGGGCAGTGCCAGTGCCAGCGTGGAAGGTTCGGGGACGGATGCGGGGGTCCAGTGGTCGGGGCCGGAGAGCCAGTTGGTGAGGGAGTAGGTGGGGAGTTGGGCGGAGGTGAGCTGGAGGGAGCCGGCGGCGCGATGGGAGACGTCGAGGGGGGCGCCGGCGAGGTCCATGCTGTTGAATTCGGCGAAGGTGGAGCCGGCGAGGTTGCCGGACCAGCCGGCGGAGTTGATGACGGGGCCGATTTTGGTGTTGAGGAAGACGGAGAGTCCGCCGGCGGTCCAGGGGCGGCCGAGGTAGCCGATGCCGGTGGAACCGGTGGGGCCGGTGATGGTGCAGTCGTTGAAGACGAAGCCCTTGGAGCGGTAGTCGTTGGCGGGCTCGAGGAGTGCGGGGGCGGTGACATAGCCGTTGGATTTGAGGTGGAGGGTGGAGTGATCGAAGTAGGCGGTGGCGTGGCCGTAGATGAAATCGACATCGCCTTCGACGTAGCAGTTCTGGAAGTACTGTCGGCCGAACTCGGTGCGGAGGGTGTCCTGCCAGCCGAGGAAGTTGCAGTTAAGGAAGGAGAGGCGGTCGGCCTTGGCGTAGAGTGCGAGTGCCTGGCCGGTGTTGTCGCCGGAGGTGTTGGCGAAGGTGATATTTTTGGCGGTGAAGTCGTTGCCGGTGACGACGGTGGTGGCGTGGGCGAAGCGGTCATTGGGGGAGGCGTTGGCGATGTAGTTGCCGGTGAGGACGACGTCGGCCGGGGAGGCGCCGAGGCCGTTGAGGGTGATGTCGGGGGAGGCAATTTTGAACTGGTCGGAGATGGAGGACATGGCGTAGGTGCCGGGCTTGATGTTGATGGTGATGGGGGAGGAGTTGGAGGTGGGGATGGAGGCGAGGGCATCCTGGAGGCGGGTGAAGTTGCCGGAGCCATCGGCGGCGACGGTGATGGTGGAGTCGGCGAGGGCGGCAGCGGGGAGGGAAGCTGCGAGGAGGAGGGTGGGGATCAGCAAAAAAGAACGGGGGGATTTTGTGCGTTTCAGCATTGCCACCTTCCGCCACAGATGCTCAATTGGAATCTCGAAGCGACCCCGCTCCGCCGGAGAGCAAATGGGCGGAAGTGGGATGTGCGTCAGCGTCGAGTACCTGCTCCACTGGATGCAACATAGCACAGAAACGAGGGGGGGAAAGGGCCGAATTGCGAATTGCGTGGCCATTTTGCGAATGGATGGCGTTGTTGGCGGGGTTGAAACGGTGTGCTGTGAAAATGTGGAGGCTTTGACTTTATCGGGGTGGCGGGAGAGACTGGCGGGTTCTTCTTTGGACACTCGAAGCAGTGAGGATCGACGCATGACGGTGAAGAATCGTTCCCGCCTGAAGAGCCGGATGCTGGTGGAGAATTTGGAGTCGCGGGTGCTGTTGTCGGGGACGTATTCGATTGCGTCATACACGGGGGTCCCGGGGGCGGACAACGGGGTGGCGCGGCCGGACGCGCTGGTGGTGGATGGGAACGGGAACCTGTTCGGGACGACGCAGGAGGGAGGGACGCTGAACTACGGGACGGTATTCGAGATTCCGGCGGGGACAAATGATGTACTGACGCTGGCGTCGTTCGACAACAGCACGGGGGTGTTGCCGAAGGGGAACCTGGTGGTGGATTCGTCGGGGAATTTGTTTGGGACGGCGTCGGGGGGCGGGACGAACAACCGGGGGACGCTGTGGGAATTGAAGAAGGGGGATTCGACAATCACGAACCTGTGGAATTTTGCGGGGGGAAGCGGCGGGGCGTATCCGCAGACGGGGCTGGTGGCAGACGCGGCGGGGAATTTGTGGGGGACGACGTTCGGGAACGACGTGCAGTTTGCGACGGTGTTCGAGTACACGCCGCCGACGATCAGCGGGACGGGGCAGAGGGTGATGCAGAACCTGGCGACGTTCTCGAAGGATGTGCATTTGAACTCGTCGCTGGCGGTGGGGACGGACGGGAAGCTTGCGAAGGTGGGCGGGTTTGTGTTCGGGACGATATACACAGCGAAGGGGGCGAACGACGGGGAGATTTTTCAACTGGGGATCCGGCCGAAGGTGGGGAACGTGGCGGGGAACGTGGGGGCGTTGACGGTGTTGGGGAATTTCAACACGAACGGGAACAATGCGCGGCTGCCGGAGGGGTCGCTGTTGTATTTGAAGTCGGGGACGGGGACGGGGGCGCTGGTGGGGATCACGATTGCGGGCGGGCGGAACGATGAGGGGTCGCTGTTCCAGGCGACGCTGCCGGTGGGGAGGACGCCGATGCGGATTTCGGTGTTGGCGAGCTTCACGAACACGCAGACGATCGGGCGTACGCCGCTGGGGACGCTGCTGGCGTCGCCGACGGGGTCTGGGAGCTATGTGGTGACCGGGGTGACGGCGCAGGGCGGGGAGAACGGGAACGGCGGGGTGTACCGGACGAACCTGACGACGAACGCGGGCGGGACGTTTACGGCGGACAGCGTGGGGCAGCTCGGTGGCGTGGCGACGCGGCTGACGGACACGATGGGGAGGAACCCGTCGGGCGGGCTGGCGATCGGGCTGGATGGGAGCATTTATTTTACGACGGCAAACAAGGGGCTTCTGGAAAACGGGAGCGTGGTGCAATTGACGACGACGGGCGCGGGGGCGGATACGCTGACGTTTTCGGTGCAGCCGCACGATGCGATCGCGGGTATGTCGTTCGGGACGGTCACGATCCGGGCGATCGGGGCGAACGGGCAGGTGGACACGACGGCGAACGGGAACGTGACGCTGTCGGCGGCGACGGGGCCGGCGACGGCGGATGCGAACGGCACGCTGGTTTCGACGTTCGGGACGATCGGGGCGAACGGGACGGTGACGCAGCACATACTGCCGGTGGTGACGATGCATAACGGGGTGGCGACGTTCCCGGCGAACCTGACGCTGACGACGGCGGGGGATTTTACGCTGCGGGCGCAGTTCGCGCGGGGGCAGGGGCAATCGCAGGAGTTCATGGTGGCGCCTGGGGCGGTGACGCAACTGGCGATCATGGAGCAGCCGGAGACGGCGACGATCAACCACGCGGCGGGGACGATCGAGGTGGCGGCGGAGGATGCGTTCGGGAACGTGGTGACGAACGCGTCGACGCAGATCACGCTGAAGAGCGGGAGTGCGACGGTGGCGTCGGCCGGGACGAACCGGGGGATTGCGACTTTCAACAACGTGGTGTTCCACACGACGGGGAGCGTGACGTTGACGGCGACGGCGGGGACGATCAGCAAGAGATTTGGGGAGGCGATCGCGGTGCACGGGTTGCCGGGGGGCATGGCGATCAAGCCGGTGGCGGGGCGGGTGGTGGCAGGGAAGTCGTTTACGCTGCAGGTGAACGTGGCGAACGCGGCGGACGTGCCGGTGACGTTGCAACTGGTGTCGGGCCCGCGAGGCGCGGTGGCGGGGACGTTCACGGCGACGGCGGTGAACGGGGTGGCGTACTTTAGTGACCTGATGGCGTTTGCCGCGGGGACGTACCGGTTCCGGGCGACGGTGCCGGCGCTGGGGCTGGCGGCGGAGCGGCTGGTCAACGTGATCACGCTGGGGCAGTCGAACCACGTGACGTTGACGTAAGGAAAGCACGAAACATTACGCGTGAATGTGCGTTTTAATGAGCAGGCCGGGCGAATGTCCGGCCTGCTTTTTTCATGGAGTGACGGCGTGCGGATGATTGCAGCGGCGGTGATGGCGGCGATGTGTGCGGGAGTTGCGCTGGGGGCTTCGGATCTGCAGCCGGTCGGGGGCGGGAGGTGGGTGTTTGAGAAGAGCGACGGGACGCTGGGGTATGGGCGGACGGCGAAGGGGAGCCGGATCATGGATTTTTCATCGGCGGGGTATCACGGGGGCGGGGTGAAGATTCCGATGGTCCCGGTGGCGAAGACGATTTCGGCGACGGGGGGCGATGATGCGAAGGCGATCCAGGAGGCGATTGACGAGGTAGCGAAACGGCCGCTGGAGCATGGGGTGCGCGGGGCGGTGTTGCTGCAGGCGGGGACGTATCGGTGCAACCGGACGATCGAGATCAAGGCGTCGGGGGTGGTGCTGCGCGGGGAGGGGGACGGGACGGTGCTTCAACTGACGGGGAATCCGCATGAAGCGATTGCGGTTCATGGTTCGGGGCATGGGAAGGAGGTTGGGGAGCGGGTCCAGATCACGGATGGGTACGTGGCGTCGGGCGCGACGACGTTTTCGGTGAGTTCGACGAGCGGCTTCAAGGCGGGGGATGCGGTGTGGGTACTGCGGCCGGCGACGGAGAAGTGGGTGCACTTCATGGGGATGGACACGCTGGTGCGGAACGGCAAGCAGGAGCACTGGGTGTCGGGGGAGATACGGACGGAGCGGACGATCGCGGCGATTCACGGGAACGAGGTGACGCTGGATGTGCCGCTGACGGATTCGATCGACAGCATGTACGTTCCGGGGGCGACGATGGTGAAGTATGTGGATGAGGGGCGTATTGCGGAGGTGGGTGTGGAGGGGTTGAGGATTGTCGCGCCGCCGCAGCACGTGGCGATTACGGCGCCTTTGTATAGGGCGATCCGGTTGGAAAACACGGCGGATGCGTGGGTGCGGTCGGTGGACATTTTCGACACGACCAATTCGGTGGCAGTGGGGGATGAGACGGCGCGGGTGACGGTGCAGGACGTGTCGATCGCGCACACGACGACGACGGTGGGGGCGGCGAAGCCGGCGGATTTTTCGGCGGAGGGGACGCAGGTGCTGTTCCAGGGGTGCAAGGACAAGGGGGACACGGTGTTTTATTTTGTGACGGGGCCGCGGGTGACGGGGCCAATTGTTCTGCTGGATTGCGAGTTTCACGGGCACGGGTGGATTCAGCCGCACCAGCGGTGGGCGACGGGGTTGCTGCTGGACAATTGCCGGGTGCCGGAGGGGGGCATTGAGTTCATGAACCGCGGGATCATGGGGAGCGGGCATGGGTGGACGATCGGGTGGTCGGTGGCGTGGAATTGCGTGTCGAAGACGATCCAAATCGAGCAGCCGCCGGGAGCGATGAATTGGGCGATCGGGTGCCGGGGGGAGATTGACAAGACGTATGAGGAGCCGGGATCGAAGGCGAAACTGGCAGGCGGGGTGTATGAGTCGCAAGGGAGGGCGGTGCGCCCGGAGAGCTTGTACCTGGCGCAGCTGCAGGAGCGGCTGAGATCGCGGCATTAAGGCATGGGGTCATGGGGCGGGCGGGGAGATGGAGGCGCGCCAGGATTCGGCTTTTTGTTTGACGTTGGCGGCGAGGGCGTCGCCGGCGTGGATCAGGACGAGGTCGCGGAAGACCATGGAGTGGCCCTGCTTGAGGGTGAAATTGAGGGGGCCGGTGTTGGCGAAGAGGCCGAAGTCGCGCACGTGCCAGGGTTGTTCGCCGCCGAGGTTGAGGGGGGAGGCGACGAGGGCTATGCCGTAGGGTTTGTCGTGGATGGCGCCGGAATAGTCGCACCAGGCGGCGGGCTCCGCGCGGGCGGCTTTTTCGCCACGGGCGCCGGAGGCGGAGAGGATCACGTGGTGCTTGTCGGTGGAGATTTCTGCGGCGACGCGGACGGAGCAGAGGCCGGCTTCGACGCCCTGCACGTTGAGGGGGAGGCATTTGAAGACGGCATCGGCGTCGGGGGCGGTGAATTCGCTCTGGATGTCGATGGCGCGGGAGCCGTCGGGGTAGGTGAGGATGTGGACGGTGCGGATTTCGGTGAGGACGGGGTGGGCGGCGTCGGCGTGCTGGCCGTCCCAGGCGAGGGATTCGACGAAGGAATCGTTGGAGAGGGATTTGAAGGCGAGGTGGCGCTGCTGGTTTTCCTTGAGTCGCCAGTGGTCCACGCCGTTGATGTCTCCCCAGGCGACATAGAGGGAGCGGTGCCAGGGGTGGTCGGCTTTTTTGGTCTGGGAGAGCCGCCACTGGTCGGAGGTGACGGGGGTGCCGTCGTCGGCGAGGACGGGGAAGAAATAGGGGCGGTTCCACTTGGGGTCGTCGGGCTTGGGGGTGTAGCGGTAGGTGGTGAAGGGGTGGTTGGCGATGGAGATCTGGAGTTGGCCGTTGGCGTCTTTAATTTCGACGGGGGAGGCGGCGGGGGTATCGGCAGCGCGGGCGGCGGATGGGATGGCGGCGAGGAGCGCGAAGAGGGCGAGGGTGTGGAAAGCCGATGGGGTGTTCATTCGGGTGGTCCTTGTATGAAGTGCACGTTGCCCCGCGCCGCGCGAGGCGGCGGGCGTTGGCGGTTTTTGGGGATCGACGCGGTGGTCGATGGCTTGGGTATATCGCGTGAGGTTGGTGCGGATTGCAGGCAAAACTGCGGAAATTGCAGCGAGGGCGCAAAGGGAGAAATCGCGGCGAGGGAGCGCAGTTGCGTTTCAAGGGCGGGGCGCTACACTCGTGACATGCTGATTCTGGGAATTGATCCGGGGCTACGGTTGACGGGGTATGCGCTGGTGTCGCTGACGGCGACGAGCGGGGGGAGGCCGCAGTTGCAGGAGGCGGGGGTGTTGCGGATGAAATCGAAGGGGGACCTGGCGACGCGGTTGTGCGAGTTGCATACACATCTGGCGCAGCTTATTGCGGAGACGAGTCCGGATCGGATGGCGGTGGAGCAGTTGTATGCGCATTACAAGCATCCGCGGACAGCGATTCTGATGGGGCATGCGCGCGGGGTGATTCTGCTGGCGGCGTCGCAGAAGGAAATACCGGTGACGAACCTGGCGAGCACGATGGTGAAGCGGACGATCACGGGGAACGGGCACGCGTCGAAGGGGCAGGTGCAGCGGGCGGTGGCGACGTTATGCAAGCTGCCGAAGCCGCCGGAGCCGCCGGATGTGGCGGATGCGATAGCGATTGGGTGGACGCTGGCGATGCGGATTGGGGCGAAGTCGCCGCTGGTGTGAGGGGGAGGGTGGGGATTTTCGATTTTTGATTTTCGATTTTCGATTTTTTGG
>JBQCGD010000023.1:0-48127 GCA_051955985.1 Phycisphaerae bacterium
CACCCCCCCGCCCAAACCCTCCCGCCACCCCGTCGTCCCAGGTCCTCGGCCTTCGTTTCTTCGTGATTCCGTCCCCGAAATTGAAATTGAGTCTCAAGAAAGCTGGGATTTTCCCCCCGCTTGCCCTAGAATATTTGCGCATTTACCCCGACAAAATTTTTCGCATCCCGGGGACCGGAGTTCAACCATGCCCACATCCACCGAAACCATCGAAGAGCTCGCAAGCCAGGAATACAAATGGGGTTGGAGCGTCAACATGGAAGCCGACGAAGCCCCCCCGGGCCTCAACGAAGACATCGTCCGCTTCATCTCCGCAAAAAAGAATGAGCCGCAATGGCTTCTCGATTGGAGACTTAAGGCCTTCCGCCACTGGCTTACCATGAAAGAACCCAAGTGGGCCAAAGCTGACTACCCCCCCATCGACTACCAGGCCACCAAGTACTTCTCCGCCCCCAAAGCCAAGCCCAAATCCCTGGATGAAGTGGACCCCGAGCTGCTCGCCGTCTACGAAAAGCTCGGCATTCCCCTCCATGAACGCGAAGCGCTCTTAGGCATTGAAGAGCCTAAGGTTGCAGTCGATGCCGTCTTCGACTCCGTCTCCGTCACCACCACCTTCCAGAAGAAACTCGCCGAGCTCGGCATCATCTTCTGCGGCTTCGGCGAAGCCGTCCAAAAGCACCCCGACCTCGTCAAGAAATACCTCGGCACCGTCGTCCCTTATTCCGACAACTTCTTCGCCACCCTCAATTCCGCCGTATTTACCGATGGCTCCTTCGCTTACATCCCCAAGGGCGTCCGCTGCCCCATGGAACTCTCCACCTACTTCCGCATCAACGCCCGCAACACCGGCCAGTTCGAACGCACGCTAATCATCGCCGACGAAGGCGCTTACGTCAGCTACCTCGAAGGCTGCACTGCCCCCCAGCGCGATGAAAATCAGCTTCACGCCGCCGTCGTCGAACTCGTCGCCCTTCCCGGCGCCACCATCAAATACTCCACCGTTCAGAACTGGTACCCCGGCGATCCAAAGTCCGGCAAGGGCGGCATTTACAATTTCGTCACCAAGCGCGGCAAGTGCTTCGAAAACGCCAAAATCACCTGGACCCAGGTCGAAACCGGCTCCGCCATCACCTGGAAATACCCCTCTTGCATCCTTCAGGGTGACAACTCCGTCGGCGAGTTCTACTCCGTAGCCCTCACCAACCACTACCAGCAAGCCGACACCGGCACCAAAATGATCCACATCGGCAAGAACACCAAGAGCACCATCGTCTCCAAGGGCATCTCCGCCGGGTTCGGCCAGAACACCTACCGCGGCTTGGTGAAAATCATGCCAAAGGCTGAAAACGCAAGAAATTACACCCAATGCGACTCCCTCCTCCTCGGCGACAAATGCGGCGCCCACACCTCCCCCTACATCGAAGTCAAAAACCAAACCGCCCGCGTCGAACACGAAGCCTCCACCAGCAAAATTGGCGAAGACCAGCTTTTCTACTGCAAGACCCGCGGCATCTCCCTCGAAGACGCCATCAACATGATCGTCTCCGGCTTCTGCAAAGAAGTCTTCCGCGAACTCCCCATGGAATTCGCCGTCGAAGCCCAGAAACTCCTCGGCGTAAGCCTCGAAGGCTCCGTCGGTTAATACAAAACTCTCTCAAGCACTCACTGGCTGAAAGGTAAACAGAAGATGGCCCTCCTCGAAATCAAAAACCTCCACGCGGAAGTCGCCGGCGGCGGACGCCAGATCCTCAAAGGCGTCGACCTCACCATCGACACCGGCGAAATCCACGCCATCATGGGCAAGAACGGCTCCGGCAAATCCACCCTCTGCCAAGTCCTCGCCGGCCGCGAAGTCTACGAAGTCACCGATGGCCAGATCCTCTTCAACGGCAAGGACTTGCTCGAAATGGCCCCCGAAGAACGCGCCCGCGAAGGCATGTTCCTTGGCTTCCAATACCCCGTCGAAATCCCCGGCGTCTCCACCAGCTACTTCCTCAAGGCCGCCGTCAACGAAACCCGCAAACACCACGGCCAGCCCGAGTTGGACGCCATGCAGTTCCTCAAGCTCGTCCAGGAAAAGATGGACCTGCTCGGCATGGACAAGTCTTTCATGAATCGCGCCATCAACGAAGGCTTCTCCGGCGGCGAAAAGAAACGCAACGAGGTCTTCCAGATGGCCGTCGTGAACCCCCTCCTCGGCCTGCTCGACGAAACCGACTCCGGCCTCGACATCGACGCCCTCAAAACCGTCGCCAACGGCGTCAACCAGATCCACCAGTCCGACAAAAACAAAGCCATCCTCCTCGTCACCCACTACCAGCGCCTCCTCAATTACATCGTCCCCGACAAAGTCCACGTGATGATCGATGGCCGCATCGTGAAATCCGGCGGCAAGGAACTCGCCCTCGAACTCGAAGCCCGTGGCTACGACTGGATCGAAGACGAAGTCGCCTCTAAGGCCTGAAAGATACCGCATTTAGCCGCCGCCCCCCGCCGTGGGGCGCGGCGCGTTTGGAGTCCAACCGGTGACCACCTTGCTCGAACCCACCAACAGCTTCGTCAAGAACTTTGAAACCACCCCCGGCCACGCGCGCCCCTGGGTCAACGACCTCCGCAAGTCCGGCATGGAAACCTTCCGCCGCCTCGGCTTCCCCACCACCAAGCAGGAAGAATGGCGCGACACCAACATCTCCCCCCTCACTTCCGCCAACTTCACTCCTGCCCCCGTCCTCACCGGCCAGCACACCGTCGACCTCTTCGACCAGTACACCTTCGGCAACCAGGCCGCCGCTGAACTCGTCTTCATCAACGGCCACTACGACCCCCACCTGAGCACCATCAGCAAGCTGCCCCCCGGCGTCCGCGTCCTCAGCCTCGAAATGGCCTTCAGCACCGACGCCCCTGCCCTCGAAAAACACCTCGGCAAGTACGCAAAAATCTCGCAACATCCGTTCGCCGCATTGAATACAAGCTTCGTCCGCGAAGGCGCCTTCGTCCACATCGCCAGGAACGCTGTCTGCGAAAAACCCATCCACCTCCTTTTCCTCACCATCGCTGAGAATCAAACCACCGCCACGCACCCGCGCATCCTCGTCATCGCCGAAGAAAACAGCGAGTCCTCCGTCGTCGAAACCTACGCCGGCACCGGCACTTCCCTCTACCTCACCAACGCCGTCACCGAAATCGTCCAAGCCAAAAACGCCCGCATCGACCACAACAAACTCCAGCAGGAAGGCGAAGGCGCCTACCACACCGCCCTCATGCAGGTAAACCTTGCCGAGACAAGCCTTTTCGTCAGCCACTCCACCAGCACCGGCAGCCGCCTTACCCGCAACGACCTGCAAGTCTTCCTCGGTGGCGAAGGCGCCGAAGCCACCCTCAACGGCCTCGTCCTCGCCAAAGGCGAACAGCACATCGACAACCACACCCTCCTCCACCACGAAAAAGCCCACTGCCCCAGCCACGAACTCTACAAGCACGTCCTTGCCGACGGCGCCACCGGCGTCTTTAAAGGCAAAATCTTCGTCCAGAAAGACGCCCAGAAAACCGACTCCAAACAAACGAGTAAATCCCTACTCCTCTCCGATACGGCATTTATGAATTCCCAGCCCGCCCTCGAAATCTACGCCGACGACGTCAAATGCACCCACGGCTCCACCATCGGCCCCGTCGATGAAAATGCCGTCTTCTACCTCATCTCCCGCGGCCTCTCCCTCGCCCAGGCCCGCCACCTCATGACCTACGCATTCGCGGCAGATATCACCCGCCGCATCAAGGTCGCCCCCGTCCGTGCCCGCATCGAAGACTTCATGGCCGCCCAGCACGGCCTCCCCCAGGATCTCCGCATCACCGACGAAGCCCGCCACGATGTGGCTCTCATTTAACCCCCCTGCCCACACGAACTTCCATTAACCCCATGGGCGATCCCGACGGATCGCCTTTTTCGTTTTCTAATGGGGGCACGCGCCCGCAAAAATGAACAAGCCCGCAGGCGACGTGATCGCCTGCGGGCTGTTGCGAATTTTTCTTTCAATAGCTCTCGCGATTACTTGTTGTTGAAGGGGAACGGATGTGTCGACGGCTGGTTCCAATCCGGGATGTCGAGGTAGTCCGTCCCGGTTTGGAGATTGGGAGCGTTCGTGGGAAGAACCTGCCCGTTGGTCGTGTTCATCTTCAGAGGATCGGCCATGACAATGCTGCCGTCGGCAAAGCACATGTTGGCCGATGTGCCGCCATTGTGGATCCGTCCAGCCAGCGGAGAATTGCCTCGGCCGCTGTTCTGGTTATTGTCATAAGCGAACAGATCTTTGATGCTTTTGAAGTAATAGTCCCTATCGGCTTTCTCGTGCAAACCCTGGTGGGTTTCAATGATAAGCAGGGTGTTGCGAGGAATGTCCGTGAATTTGACCGTGTTGTACCCGCTCGGCTGCACGTTGCCGTTGTAGGCGTAATCGGTGGGAACCGGGGTGATGCCACCGGGTGCGGAATACTGACCGATGAACTCTGAGTAGGTCATCGAATCGTTGGGGCAGTGCAGATTCTTGAACTGCGTTTCCCAATACGAATTGGTCATGTAGCTTGAACCGGCGCCGCTCGCCGCGAGCCCGGCATTTTTACCCCACTCGTAGCCAAGCAACTGCGGCCCCATCCACAAGCTGTTCTTCTTGCTGCCTTTGGTTTTGAGAGGCATGGCATGCCCGTCAAAATCGGCCGCATACAAAGACATTCCTTCGTAGATGTTCCGCACGTTCACCGCACAGGCGGTTGCCCGGGCCCGGTCGCGTGCCTTGCCGAGACTCGGCAGAAGGATAGCGATGAGAACCGCGATGATGGCAACCACCACCAGCAGTTCAATGAGGGTGAACGCGTTTCGTCGCGAGTTCATAAAGCCTCCAAAAATTATCTAGACCCACTGGCCGACAGGAATTGCGCGTACCGACAACTTGCATCCGAGGGGCTGCACGCCTTTGCGGGGTGTCCTGGTTGCAGAGCACTGCTGCGGGCGTCGCCCGGGAATTGGGAGTGTGGCGGCGGAATCCGGAAAGAACGTCCATCCGGGAAGCCGCCGATTGCCCGAAACCAGAGAGGTGCATCTTCGGGTGCTACTTCAGACTGAGCAGGCAGAGAAGGGAAATGCCTTGCTTCAGTGTGTATGATTCTGACCTTTTTTTCTAGGAATTCTACTCACAATTGAACAGCTATTTCCGGAATACTAATGCTCAACTGTGAGACGGTTCGGTGGGCGGGTACCGGTCGAAAACCCCCCTTCCTGCAACAAAAAAGGCCCCCCGCCGAAGCAGAGGGCCTTTCACTTCCCATCAGTTCCCCCGACGCAATCACCCGATATAAATCGGATCCCGCTTCCCCTCCGCCTTCAGTCGCTCGTGATTCTCGATCAAATAGTCGATCGTCTGCAGGAAATACTTCGCCGGCGATATGTCATAGATCGTGGCGTCCAAATCCACCGGCAGCAATCGTTGGTGAATATCCGCCCGGTACGCGTCATCATGAATCATCCGCTCCGCGATGTTCAGATACTCTTCCTCGGTCGTCGCCGTGCACTCCTTCATCCCGACGAGCCGCAGCATCTCCGGTCCGATCCGGTTGTACCACTTCGTCCCGCCCCACGAGATGGTCGGCAAGCGCAGCCACAGGCTGTCCGAAATCGTGTTGCACCCGCCGAAGTGGAACGAGTCCATCGAGAAGTGCCCCTCTTCCATGAGGTTCATGTACCGCTCGTAATCGAGCTGCGGGTACACCTCGACGTGTTCCGGCCCGAGATGGTTGCGAAGGTCCCGGACGAAAGGAATATGATCGTTTGCCCGCGCGGTCGAATACCCGATGAACAACCGGTAAACAATCGGCCGCTTGGACCGCTCAATGAGCTTCTTGAGCGTGAGGATGAACGGGTAGTTCACCTTCTGCGTGTTCCACGAGCAGTTGATGTAAATTTTTCCGTCTTCTTTTGGTTTCCCGCCGATCGCCTTGTAGGTCGGCTTGTTGTGAATCACGCCCATGCCGGGAATCAGCACCAGCCGCTCCGAGTAATTCACATCCGGATGCTCGGGCAGTTCCACATCTTTGCCGCTGACGTAGTAATCCATATCCGCGCCCCAGGTGCTGACGGAATGGCCCGGCCAGCACAACTGGATGGGCGCAATCCGCCGGTTCGCCAGCAGAATGCTCTCCATGCACATGCCGACGTCCGGGTAGATCACCACCTGGTAATCATTGTTCCCCAGCTTCTCCATGTTCGGCTGGCCTGTGGGCAGCGTGTTGACGACGTAGGACTCGTCAAACAGGCTGGTTTCCTGCGGCGCATATTGCCCCAGCTCGAAGAACGTCAGGTGATACTTTCCCTTCAGCGCCTTCAGGTAATGGTAGTAGTTTCGGTATACGGAGTGGCCGGTCTTCCAGTTCGCGCACAAAACGGCGATCTTCTTCGGGTTCGGCTTGTTGATGATCCGCGGGAGGGCTTTTTCCCAGCGCTGGATCGACGAGTTGATGTGCGTTTTGATCTTCGTGTCGACTTTGCCGTCGATATACGTCGCGCCAAAGAACACTTCCTGCACGTCCTGGGGGATGAACAGGTTCGGATGGCTGAACTCGAAGTGCTCCTTCAGGTTGTTCCATTCCAGCTCATTGAGCGTGGCGCTGTAGAAAATGCTGGCGTACTGGAGGTACCACCGCGACGCGATTTCGGGGGCGAGATCAAAGAGGATCTTCCGATCGAACTTGATCGTGTTCCGCGCGTTGTAGAGCGTCAGGACCTGCACAAAGTTCGACGTCTGGTCCCGCAGGATCTCCAAGAACGCATCCGTATTCTTGAAGCTCGAGATGGACACGAGATTGCAGATCGTCCGGTTCATGTCCACAAAGAACACGATCAAACGCTCCGGCACGCGGAAGTCGGGCTGCGTGAAGATGAACAAAAAGTTTTTCAGGAAGGAATTGATGAAGTATCGCCCGGGCGCATCGAGCGTCTGCATCGTCTGCACCCGGAAGTACTGCAGCACATTGAGGATCTGCTCGCACATCTCCTCCGTGCGCCCGGCGCGGTAGAGATCGATGAGCGTCTGCGAATTGAACGTCGGAGGCGCCGGTGGCGCGGGGGCGGGGCGGGTCATGTAATGCAACCTCTCAGCCTGGACGTGTGGTCTCAGATTTGTATGGACGGGTAAGTATACCGGGGAACAGGCACTATAAAAGGGGCAGCAGGTTACCGGGCGTGGCCGCCATCCTCCGCGATTAGGCGGCGAAGTTTTCACCGGCTACAATCACCCTATGACTGTGCACACGCAAGAACTGATGAAGCCCGCTTCCGAAGGACAACCGTTCTGGGACGTCGACCGCATTCGCCGCGATTTCCCGATCCTTTCCACGACGGTTTCCGACGGATCCGGCGCCCCGAAGCTCCTTGTTTACCTCGATAACGCCGCGACCACGCAGAAACCGCGTGCTGTCATCGATGCGATTGTGCGCTATTACGAATCACAGAACGCCAATATCCACCGCGGGGTGTACCAACTCAGTCAAACCGCCACCGGCCTCTACGAAGCAACGCGCGAAAAGGTCCGCAACTTCCTCAATGCCCGCGAATCCGCTGAAATCATCTTCACCCGCGGCACCACGGAGGGCATCAATCTCGTCGCCAGCAGTTGGGGACGCACCCATCTTCGCCCCGGCGACGAAGTGGTCGTCAGCCATCTCGAGCACCACTCCGACATCGTCCCGTGGCAGATGGTCTGCGAAGCGACCGGCGCAACGCTCAAGGTGATCCCCATCAATGATCGGGGCGAACTCGTCCTTGACGCGCTTCGAGCATTCCTGGCCGGGGGCCGCGTGAAGATGGTCGCCGTCAATCATGTGAGCAATTCCCTCGGCACGATCAACCCTGTCCACGAAATCGTGCGGCTCGCCCATGGCGCCGGCGCGAAGGTGCTCATCGACGGCGCCCAGTGGGTCGCCCACGGCAGCACCGATGTGCGGGCGATCGACGCCGACTTCTACGTGTTCAGCGGCCACAAACTGATGGGCCCCACCGGCGTCGGGGTTCTCTACGGCAAGCGCGAACTTCTCGACGCGATGCCCCCCTACCAGGGGGGCGGCGACATGATTGCCTCCGTTACTTTTCCCAAGACGGAGTACGCCGCACTCCCTAACAAGTTTGAAGCCGGCACGCCCGACATTGCCGGAGTCATCGGCCTGGGCGCGGCCATCGATTACGTCACTGGCCTGGGCCTCGACAAGATCGGCGCTTACGAGCAGACGCTTCTCGCCTACGCCACCGAGCAAATGTCCCGCGTGCCGGGATTGCGCATCGTCGGCACCGCTCCGCAGAAGGCGGCGGTCGTTTCCTTCGTCATGGAAGGACTTTCCACGCTCGACATCGGGCTGAAACTGGACCAGGAAGGCATTTGCGTCCGCACGGGCCACCATTGCTGCCAGCCGGTCATGGATTATTTCCAGGTCGGCTCCACGGCCCGGGCGTCCTTTGCTTTCTACAACAGCCGCGAAGAAATCGACCTGCTTGTCGCAGCCTTGCAGCGGATTGCCGCGAGCAGAGCCGCCGCGGCGAAGCCGACCCCCGCGGGCGGTGCCGTTGAGTATCCGAGAGCCACGGCGCGAACGCCTCGGCAGGCGGCGGAAAAGCTGGCGGAAGATTTCGAATTCCTCGGTGAACGGGACGCCAAGAATACTTACGTGCTCGAGCTTGGCGAAAAACTGCCACACACCTTCGACCTCCTGAAAAAGGTCACGCCGCGCGTGCAGGGATGCATGAGCCAGGTGTATCTCGTTGCCCGCAAGCAGCCCGATTCCGCCGATATCCTCGAATTTGTCGCCGACGCGGATGCCGATATCGTGCGGGGCCTCATCGCCGTCCTGCAGCGGATCTACTCCGGCCAGCGGGCGAAAGAGATCCTCGCGTTCAACATCGAAGAGTTCTTCACGAAGATCGGCCTCGACCAGTTCATCACCTCGCAACGCCGCAACGGATTGGCCGGCATGGTGGCGAAGATCCGCGAGCGTGCCCAGGAAATCGCCACCGGGAAGTAAACATGAACGAGCCATCGAAGAAACTGTCATTGCACCAGGCGGAATCCGCGGAGGATCACGCCGCGCGCGTGATGCGGGAAAAGATCGGCAATGTCCGCGATCTCGCCTCTTCGCCCGCCCCCAACGGTCCCATCGCTGAAGGGATCACCGCCGCCGACCAGCGCGTGCTTCACGAAAAAATCGTCGCCGCCCTGCAGACGGTGTTCGATCCCGAAATCCCCCTGAACGTTTACGACCTCGGGCTTATCTACAAACTGGCGATCGATCCGGCGAATGCAGTGAAAGTGCAGATGACCCTCACCGCACCCGGCTGCCCGGTTGCCGGTTCGATTCTCGCCGAGGTGAAGCGCAAGATCGAAGTCCTTCCCGAAGTGCCAAAGGTGGACGTTGAACTGGTCTGGGACCCGCCCTGGACGCGCGATCGGCTGAGCGAAGCGGCCCGGCTTCAACTCGGGTTGTTTTGATCGGCATGCGGGGCGGGACGGGGTGCCGGTTGGCTCGTCGCCGGTTGGGCAGGCATCCCGGACGCATTCTCCCGAACACCGGGGCTCAACGGAATGTCCCGCTTCTCCGCCTCGTGAATCAGGTACGCCGCCGGTATGGTCTTCGGCCCCGGCGTCGACTTCGTTTGAATCCTCATCGTCACCTCCGGCACCGTGTACGGCTGGAGGTATCCCGGCTCATACGCGTAGCCCCAGTGTCCCCACCGGCCCCAACCGTAGTAGTACGGATCGTATTGGCCGGGAAAGTAGTAGGTTCCATAATTCAGATACGCCCGCTCATCGATGATCTGAAAATAGGGATCATTGCGCAGCACACTGAGTTCCGACGCACGCAGAAGACAGTACCACCGCGCCTGTCCCAGCGGCATGTCGCTCGTGCCGAGGTACGTTACCTCGTACTTGTCCGGTCCGACCGGCAAGTCGCTGTACCCGACGCCGCCCCGCAGCGGGTGATACACATTGCAGCCCGCAAGAAATAACAGTGGAATTAGAACCAAGAAACGCCGCATCATAAGAACCCCCTTCGAACGCTTTCATCCTATCCCCCCCACCGGCCGGAAGCGAATCCTCTATCGGGCTGAAACCTGGCGGAGCGCCTCATACAGCACGATCCCTGCGGCTGTGGAAACATTCAGCCCCCGGCACCCGTCTGACATCGGAATTTTCACCGTGCGCTCGGAGAAACGCGACAGCAGGTCCGCGGGCAATCCCGCGGATTCCTTTCCAAACAAAATCCAGGCATTGCTTTCGAACGTGCCCGACCAGAGCGACCTTCCTTCAATCCCGGACGTCAGCCACACCGGATCGCTCCCGATCGCCCGGAGCAGCGCCGCCGAATCATCATGCACCGTCAGGCGCACGTGCTGCAGGTAATCCATCCCCGCCCGCTTGAAGTGCTTGTCCGAGAGAAAGAATCCCAGCGGCCGCACCAGGTGCAGTTCCGCCCCCGCGGCTGCGCACAAGCGCCCGATGTTGCCGGTATTCTGCGGGATTTCCGGCTCCACCAGGACGACCTTGAGGTTGTGCAACGGAATCGCCATCTGTTCAGCGGGATTCTTTGCTGTCACCCGCGCCGACGGAGGTCTCTTCGTCCGCGCGGTCCGGATCGGGCGGCGTGGGCGGCGCCTTCTGCGACACGACCACCGTCCGGGCGAACAGGTCTCCGAGCCGCTGGCGCTGCGTCGACATGAAAATGTAGATGATCAGGATCCCCGAAAGCAATTCCGGAATGCGCACCAGGTTTCGCAGCAGGATCGCCGCAACCGTCGGCGCTCGGCCGTCGATCATCAGCACCTGCAATCCGAGAATCGCCTTCCCGATCGACCGGCGGAAGAAAAGCTCCCCGATCGTCACATGCACGACATACGCCCCCAGTACGTACACCAGCAAGGGTGCGTTCAGCAATTCCTCGGGATTCGTCAACGCCGCGAACCAGCTCGTGAACATCCCCGTAAACGAGACCATCTCGAACATTCCCATCGCTGCGCTGACGATCACCAGCGGAATGGCAAGATCAATGACAAACCCCAGGGCCCGCAGATGCAGCGGCGTCACCTGCAGGTCGGAGGGCAGCGTCGGCGACAATGGCCGCTGCTTCCATTGCCACAGCGACAGGAACAGCACCAGGATCATCACCACCAGCGCCGCGTTCTGCACGATCTGTGCGTCCCGCTGCGCCGGCCGCGCCTCGATCACGCTCGCCGCCGCTACGGGTTTCCCCCGCTGGTCGAAAACCTGGCAGACCAGTTGGCGATCGTGGCTCATGAAAATGACCGCGAGCGAATTTTCCGCCGGCGCAATCGCTATGTTGCCGGACGTCTCATCCGGCGCCGGCGGGCCCAGCGAAATCGCCGGAATGAAATTCTGCGCCGGCAACGTCAAATCGCCCGCCCCCCGGTCCGTATCCAGCCATCCGCCCCGCAGCCGCATCTCCTGCGGCGTAATCTCCGGCCACATCACAAACACCGTCTGGTCGAGCACCGCACTCATCAGCCGCGTCCCGGGCTGCAAAGGCTCTTCGAGCGGCGAAGTGACCGGTTTCGACCACGCCCCTCCCGCTTTGCCCGTGTCGATCGAACGTGCCACCAGCGTGCCCGGCGCCGTCGGATCCACCCACATCACGAAAAACCGGTCCCGCACCGCCGCCGTCGTCACAAATGAGTGCACCCCGGGCGTCTCCGCCGTCGATTCATCCCGCGCCGGCCCCAGCGGCGGCAACACAATCCATTGACCTGTGCGATACGCGTAGGCATTGATCAACGTCGGCAAAGACTCCGCGGGCGCGCTGGCCGGCTGAGAGCTGGTCGCCGCCTGCGAGGCCGCCGGCTGTGTGTCCGGCCCGAATGGGGAATCATCGGCGGGCGAGGTCGTCGAAGAAGACGCCACCCCGGAACGGGCCGAGGGCTTGAGCCGATCGCCCGGATGCTGCGCTCCCGCAGGAGGCGTGCCGACCGTCACCGCCACAATTTGCGTCTCGGAAGCCGCCGTCGAAAGGAGCACATGATCCCGCGGCAAGCAGGCGCGCGGTTCATGGTTCTGTAAGCTGAAGCGTGTAAGAGAGCCCGCCGCGAACACGTACGCATCCGGATTGGTCGCCGAGCTGTCCAGCGATGTCGCCGCCAGCCCCTGCGGGAAACCGCGCCCGTAGGCGGCCCCGTCCATGTCCGCAGCCGACCACGTTCCCGAGTTGCTCAACCGCCGCAGCAGTTGAAAGGCCGGAGCCTTGCCCGAATAGAGCGGCCGCACCACCCAGAACGCCCGGGCGTTGCCTGCCGCGAAAAACAGCGGCACCTCGGCCGTCTGCGTCGTCGGGCTCGCCGGTGCGCTCGCGGCTGGTGGATGCAGAAGGGAAGGCCCGGCCTGCGTCGCCGGCTGCGATGCAGCCACGCTCGATCGCGGCATGAACGGCGCCCAACGAAACATTGCCAGAAGAAGGGTAAGCGGCGCGAGGAGAGCGACAAACAGAATGGTCGTCCACAGGCTCCGGTTGAAATTCGCCATGCGGGGTATTGTAGCGGCGACCGCGCACGGCGAAAGCGAACCTCACGCATTCTCGGGCGTACTATCCCCGTCGCGCCGCTCATCTTTTTTTGTGGTACAGTTTCGCCATGAAAATCCTCCTCACCGGCTCCTCCGGACAAATCGGCACCAACCTCGCCTTGGCGCTCCTCGAGCGCGGCGACACCGTCCTCGGCCTCGACAAACGCCCCAACTCCTGGACTCAGAAATTCCCCACCGATCTCGTCGATCTCACCCGGCATCCCTCCACGGCCCCCGCCATCGCCAAAAAATTCGCCCCCGATGTCATTGTCCACTTCGCCGCCTGGGCCAAGGTTCACCAGCTCGTCAAAGAACCCGAAAAATCCCTCGAAAACGTCACCATGAGCTTCAACGCCCTTGAACTTGCCCGAGCCACAGGCGCCCCCATCGTCTTCGGCTCCTCGCGCGAAGTCTACGGCGACGTCCTTCGCCACGTCACCGACGAATCCATGGCCGATTTCGTCATCGCCGAATCCCCTTATTCCGCCAGCAAAATCGCTGGCGAAGCCTTCTTCTCCAGCTACGCCCGCTGCTACGGCCTCAAAACGCTCGTCTTCCGCTTCTCCAACGTCTACGGCCGCTACGACAACGACCTGGACCGCATGGAACGCGTCATCCCCCTCTTCGTCCGAAAAATCGCCCGCGAAGAACCGATCACCGTCTTCGGCAAGGACAAGATGCTCGACTTCACCTACATCGACGACTGCATCCACGGCGTCGTCGCCGGCATCGACGCCCTGAACGCCGGCCGCGTCACCAACGAAACCATCAACCTCGCCTACGGCCAGGGCCAAACGCTTTACGACCTGGTCACCCTCATCGAGCTCGCCACCGGAAAATCCGCCCACGCCACCTACGCCCCCAGCCAGACCGGCGAAGTCACCCGCTATGTCGCCGACGTCTCCAAGGCCCGCCAGCTCCTCGGTTATTCCCCTCAAACCCCGCTCTCCCGCGGCATCGGCATGTACGTCAGGTGGTGCCGGGAAACCGGCTTCATCCGTTGACCGGCACTTCGCACACTTCGTCAAACACGTGCCACCTTTCGCGCGGCACGCCGTCAAACGCCCGCTGCCATCTTGCACTCCCCGCTCCCTCTCCCGTCACGTTCCGAATATAAATCGCCTGCACCTGCCCCGGGCACTCCCGCGCCACCGCACTGTAAATCTCGGCATCGTACTCCCCCGAATCGCCAACAAGGATAAACCGCCGCTCCGGATAGCACGCCAGCAGCCCTTCAATATGTTTGCGCTTCACCGATCTTGATGATCGCAGCGCCTGCGCCAACCCGCTCCCCGCCAGCCGAAAATCCCGCAGATGCCAGGTTCCCACGGGAAAATCCTGTGCTTTCAGGAGTTCCTCCAGGAACGGAAACAGATGCCACGGGCTCGCCGACACATAATGAAAGCTCGCCCCCATCTCCCGCTCCCATCGCCGATACAACTCCGCCATCCCCGGCACACACGCAAACGGCCGCCCAAACGTGTTCCGCAGCAGTTCCCGCCGCTGCAGCACGTTCGTCAGCTTGATGGTGTCATCCACATCCGAAATCACCGACACCCCCTCCGCCCTCAGCAGCAGCGACTTCCCCCGCACAACTCCTTCACTCTCCGCATGCGTCGCCTGAAACTCCAGCCACCCGCTCGCCTCCGCGGGCAGGTCGAGCGACACCGAATCCCGGATATGCCCGTCCGCCCGTGACCGCCTTAGCACCACCTCCCCCTGACCGATCCGCACCCTCACGCGCTCATTGCGCTCATTGTCCGCCAGGAACGAGCCAAACCGTTCCGTGAACAACCGCAGTGCCTCCGCGGGCGGTTGATGGCGAGCCTGCACATACCGCCGCGCCAACCCCAGTCCGGCACGCCGCAGCCGTGATAGCTCCGTCCGCCTGTAAATCCATCCATGGATCGGCACCTCCCACCCCCCTGCCGCATTGCGGCACGCCGCCGTCGGAAAAAAAAGGAGCGTTTTTTCACCCTTCACCGGGCACCCGCTTTCGATGCACCGCCGCTGTTGAGCCGCCCCCATTCTCCGCAAGACACGCCCCCGCCCGCAAGCTACACTGCATGAGTAACCGGAGCACCCAAACCACCATGTCCGATCTCTTCGAACCGATGCGAAAAAAGAACCGCGAAGCCACCATGCCGCTCGCCGCGCGCATGCGCCCGCGCACCCTTGACGAATTCGTCGGCCAAACCCACATCCTCGGCCCCGGAAAACTCCTCCGCCGCATGATCGAAGCCGACCGCCTCACCTCCATCATCTTCTACGGCCCCCCGGGCACTGGAAAAACCACCCTCGCCCACCTCATCGCCAACCACACCCACTGCCACTTCGTCGAGCTCAATGCCGCCGGCGTCGGCGTCAAGGAAGTCCGCGAAGTCCTCGCTGGCGCCAAGGCCCGCCTCGGCGACACCGCCCAGCGCACCGTCCTCTTCCTCGACGAAATTCACCGCTTCAACAAGGCCCAGCAGGACATCCTCCTGCCCGATGTTGAAATGGGCCAGATCATCCTCGTCGGCGCCACCACGGAAAATCCTTTCTTTTCCGTCAATTCCGCCTTGGTTTCCCGCTCCCAGATCTTCCAGTTCGAACCTCTCACAGAAGCGGAAATCCGCTCAATCATTTGGTCCGCATCATCCGATAAGGAAAGAGGATACGGCAACCTGCCGCTGGAGCTGAAACCCGAGGCCGTCGAGCACTGGGTCACCATCTCCGACGGCGACGCCCGCCGTGCCCTCACCGCCCTGGAGATCGCCGTCCTCTCGGGAGGTAAACGCGAGAACAACCAAGGCGGTAAAATCGTCATCGATCTCGATGTCGCACAAGAGTCGATCCAGCGAAAGGCAGTCGTTTACGATGCCACAGGCGACCAACATTACGATGCTGCCAGCGCTTTCATCAAATCCATGCGCGGCAGCGACCCCGACGCCGCCATTTACTGGCTCGCCCGCATGCTCCACGCCGGCGAAGACCCGCGCTTCATCGCCCGGCGTATCGCCATCCTCGCCAGCGAAGACATCGGCAACGCAGACCCCGCGGCCCTTATCCTGGCGGGTGCCATGATCCAGGTCGTCGAATTGATCGGCATGCCCGAGGCGCAGCTCACGCTCGCGCAGGCCGTCGCCTACATGGCCTGCTGCCCCAAGAGCAACGCCGCCACCGTCGCCATCGGTGAAGCCATGGAGGATGTCGAAAAGAATCGCACCGTCCCCGTTCCACGCCACCTGCGCGACGCCCACTACAAATGCTCCAGGGATCTCGGCGTCCAGGGCTACAAGTACGCCCATGATTACCCCGAAGGCTACGTTCCCCAGGAATACCTCGGCGTCGACAAAACCTACTACCGCCCCACCGATCGCGGCAAGGAAGCCATCTTCAAAGCCTATCTCGAAAAACTGGCGAAAATCCGTGCGGAGCACCAGCGGCCGGAAAACGAAGAAACGAGCAGACCATGAACAAGAACACCCTCCGCGCGAGCATGAAGGAATTCCTCGCAGGCATCTCGCCCGAAGAGCGCCACGCCCGCTCCCTCGCCGCCTGCCACAACCTCATGACCACCCGGGAATTCAAGAATTGCCAGATGATCATGATTTTCCTCTCCATGCCCAGCGAAGTCGAAACCAGCACCGTCGCCCTCAAAGCCTGGCAGGAAGGCAAAAGCGTCGCCGTCCCCCGCGTGGACTGGAACTCCAAGCGAATGGAACCCGTCGAGATTAAAAGCCTCGACACCGGCATGCAGACCACCGCCATTGGCGGCGGACCGGGCGTCACCGGCCTCCGCGAACCCATCTCCGGAACCGTGGTCCCCCTCGGATTGATCGACATGGTCGTCATTCCCGGCCTCGCCTTCGACCGCCGCGGCTTCCGCGTCGGCCGCGGCCGCGGCTTCTATGACCGCTTCCTCGCCCAGCAGGATTTCCAGGGCATCCGCGCCGCCCTCTGCTTTCACGAGCAGCTCCAGGGGGAATCCATCCCCTGCGAGCCGCACGATGTCCCCATGAATTTAATCGTGACCGACAAGGAGGTCGTCCACTGCACTGGCCACAGTGGTCGCACGCAATAGAGCAACTGTGGCAGCCACGCTCCTCGCGCCGCGGCCGCCAAAACTTTGCCTCCGCGGCAATGGTCGCTCTCTGCTCCTCTCGGTTCCTGACAACACATGGCCCGTTATAGACGCAAGAAAAGGCCGATCTGGGTCTCCGTCCCCATGTGGACTGCGATCACCCTCATCGTCGGCTGGGGACTCTGGCAATTCGCCCAGTTCCGTCAGACATTGCTCGCGCAGACCGCCGACGCTCGCGACCAGGCTGCGCCCGCCGCCAGCACCGCCGCAGCCGAGGATCCCCCCGCCGCCGGCGCCCAGGGTGGCAGCGACAGCCCCGTCGGCGGAAGCGCCGCCTTTGCACCGCCCCCCGCCCCGACGGTCGAACTCGATGTCGATGAAGAAGCCGACCGGCTCATCTCCCGGGGCACCGCCCTCCTGGACGATTCCCACATCGTCGAAGGCCGCACCGCCCTCAACACGGCCCTCGAACTTCTCGACGATGCTCCCGATTCCGACCCCCGCCCCGCCCGCCTCCGCCAGCAGCTCGCCGATCTCAACGAAGGCATTTTTCTTGGCTCCGCCATCCACCCGGAAGACAACGCCGCCCGTTACATCGACATTCGTTACGGCGACTCGTTCCTCAAGATCGGCAAAAAATACGCCCTCTCCGCCGACTTCCTCGAACAGATCAACCCCACCCTCAACCCCCGCAACCTCAAGCCCACCAGCGGCGTGAAAATCATCGAAGGCCCCTTCCACCTCCGCCTCGTGAAACACGCCGACCGCCTCGACCTCTACGCCCGCGACTGGTACGTTCGCAGCTACAACGTCCAGCTCGAACTCGGCAACTACCTCCCCGCCGGCACTTACCGCATCCGCAACGCCGGCAAGATCCACGTCGGTTCCAACTACTGGGTCGGCTTCGACGGCGCAGAACCCGCAACGCGCGACATCTTCCTCGGCTGGATCTACGGCTCTTCCGGCCCCCGCGCCGGCAGGCCCAACGACGACCGTTCCACCGGCATCAAACTTGCCGACAACGACCTCCGGCAAGTCTACAATATACTGGTCGAAACCCGCTCACTTCTCCACGTTGAGCCCTGAGCTCCCCCCACTTCACAGGGAAACCACATGGCGGTGAAAGTCCAGTGCACCAAATGCAACGCCACCCTCGATCTTGATGAAGGCTTTCGCGGCGGCGTCTGCCGCTGCAATTGCGGCGCCCTGCTCCAGGTCCCCCGCTCCAGCACCGAAGGCGCCGCCAAGGTCCGCCCCGCCGCCCCCACCCCCCTGCAGCCTCGCCCCGCCGCTCACGCTTCCACCGCCGTCGCTCCCCTCTCCGATCCGCGCAGCACCCCCCTCTCCAACATCTCCGGCTCCGGGCTCCCCCGCCCCGCGCCGGTGGCCCACACGCCGAAAAAGAAAAAGCACCCCGCTCCGCCCGCGGAACCCCCGCAGCAGACCATTCCCGCCGGCCAGACCCTCCCCCGTCATCTTACCCAGATTCACCGCAACACCCTCCTTTTCCGCGTCGCCATCGCCCTGGGCATCCTCATCGTCATTGTCGTTCTCCTTCTTGTCGCCCTGAACTTCCTTCGCTGATCTTGCCTTCCGCGCAGATCCGACCCGCCGCCCCGTGACATCCGTCTTCTTTCCCCTTATCTTCAACCCTCCCCATGTTATTTCCGAGCGCTCTGCGCTCCCGTCCTCGCCTGCAGCTTTGCGGAGACCCTGGTGCCCACGAGTTCCTCGATCCTGACCATCCTCCTCTTCCTGCCGTTCATCGGCGGACTTGCCATTCTGCTCATCCCCCCGCGTTACGCCCGAAAGAGCCGTCCCACCGCCATCATCGTTACTGCCCTCACCCTCGCCCTCGCCATCCTCGCCGCCTCCCATTTCAACTGGAATCGCTTCAGTTACGCGCCGGAAGACCCTTCCGTCCAGCTCGCGATGCATGCCCCACTGTGGCCGTCGCTCGGCATCCAGTACTTCGTCGGCGTCGACGGCATCTCCCTCCCGCTCCTCCTCCTCATCACCGCCATCGGCCTCCTCGCCGCCTGGGCCTCCTACGGCATCAACCAGTCGGTCAAGCTGTACTACACCCTTCTCCTCTTTCTGATCACCTCCCTTATCGGCGCCGCGATCTCCCTGGATCTCGTCCTCTTCTGCTTCTTCCTTGAAATCGCCGCCCTTCCATTCTTCCTGCTCGTCACCATCTGGGGCGGCGCAAAAAAAGAGTACGCCGCCGTCAAATTCCTCTGCTACTCCCTCCTCGGCGCCATCGCCCTGCTGATCGCCGTCGTCGGCATCCACTCCCATGCCCATGCATCCAACGGCAATACCTTCAACCTCGTCCGGCTCGCCACCGATCCCCTCCTCAAAGCCCGCTTCGCCCGCGGCGGTGATGCATACCACTTCGGCCTCTTCGCGTTCTGGATGCTCCTCGCCGGCTTCGCCACGCGACTCCCGCTCGTGCCCCTCCATCCCTGGCTCCCCGATCTCCACACCGAATCCCCCACCCCCCTCTCCCTCGTCCTCACCGGCGCCATGCTCCCCCTCGCCGCCTACGGCATCCTCCGCATCTGCTATCCCCTTTTCCCCCAGCAGGCCGCCGACACCTGGTTCTGCGTCGCCGCCGTCGCCGTCATTTCCATCGCCTTCTCCGCCCTCGTCGCAATCGCGCAAAAAGACCTCAAACGCTTCCTCGCCTGCATCTCCATCAGCCAGATGGCCTACATCCTCCTCGGCCTTTCCGTCATGACCCCCACCGCCACGCAAGGCGCCATCTTCCAGATGATCGCCGCCGGCATCTCCTCCGCCATGCTCTTCTTCGCCGCCGGCATCCTCTACGACCGCGCACGCCACCGCGAAATCCGCCGCTTCGGCGGCATCTGGTCCCACATGCCTGCCTACGCCGGCTGGACCGCCCTCGCTTTCTTCGCCGCCATGGGCATCCCCGGCCTCTGCGGCTTCGTCGGCCAGTTCCTCGTCCTCCTCGGCGCTTTCGCCGCCGCGGACCCCGCCTCCTTCCTCATGCGACACACCGGCGGCGCCGCTTACCTCCCACTCCTCTGGCTCACGCTCATCGCCGCCACCGCCGCCATTTTCACCTCCGGCGCACTCCTCTGGACCTTCCAACGCCTCTTCATGGGCGCACCAAAACCCGAGCACCAGAATTTCCCAGGCCTTTCCGCCTCCGAAAAATGGATCCTCGCCACCCTCGGCCTCTCCGCTGTCATCCTCGGCATCGCCCCTGCACTCCTCCTCAACTTCAACCGCCCCGCCATCGACGGCTTCATCAAGCTCGTCACCCGCTGACCCCCCTCCCCCGCTCACTTGAACCGCTTCCTCACCAGCGACTTGTCCTCCAGCACCGGCGGCCGCGGATCCATCTCCTGCAGCGTCGCGGCCAGCAGGTGCGACACCCAATAATTCCGCACCCATTTATGATCCGCAGGAATGATGTACCAGGGCGCCTCCTTCGTCGAAGTCGCCGGCAGCATCTCCTCGTACGCCGCCTGGTAATCCTCCCAGAACTTCCGCTCCTCAAAATCCCCCGCCGCCAGCTTCCAATGCTTTGTCGGATCCTTCTGCCGCGCAATGAACCGCTCCCGCTGCTCCTCCTTCGAAATGTGCAGAAAACACTTCACCACCCGCGTCCCCGCATCCCCCAGCAGCCTTTCAAATGCGCAGATCATCCTGAACCGCCGTTCCCATTCGTGCTTTTCTCCCCGCAATTCCGGCGGCAACAGCCTGTCCGCATGCACCCGCACCACCAGCACATCCTCATAATACGACCGGTTGAATACCCCGATATACCCCCGCGGCGGCGTCTTCGCATGGCACCGCCACAGAAAATCGTGCCGCAATTCCTCTGACGTCGGCTGCTTGAAGCTCACCACCTGTACCCCCGTCGGATTCACGTCGTCAAACACCTTCCGCACCGTCCCGTCCTTCCCCGACGCGTCCATCCCCTGCAGCACCACCAGTAGCGACCGACGCCCCTCCGCATACAGTCGATCCTGCAGCTCTCCCAGCTTCTGCGTCGCCTTCTTCGTCGCCTCCTCCGCGTTCTCCCGATCCGGAACATGCTTCGTCGTATCCGAGGAAATGTCCTGTAATTTCAGCCTTTTTCCCGCCTTCACCTGCAGATTCTGCATCGCGTTGAGCTTCAGCATGCCCGTTTTCTCCCCAAAAATGGTGCCCATTCAAACCGCGGCCTTGCGCCGCCCTGCCACGCGAACTTACCCACCCCCGCTTCCTTTGTCCAAAGAACCCACCCGAAAAAGCGATGCGCGGCCCCGCCGATTTGTTAAAATCCGAGCACCCGCGTCCCATTTCTTCCCCATTTCCAAGGCAGACGCCGTGCCCGCAGCCAAGCGATTCTCCACCGAGCGAAAAATAATCGCCGCCTTTACCGGCGCTTTCGCCGTCCTCTGCATCATGGCCCTCATCTCCATCAACTACATCAACACCCTGCTCCGCAATTGGGACGACGTTTCCCACTCCCATGCCGTGCTCGATGAAATCGCCGTCCTCCAGCGCAACATCTTCCAGCTCCCCGAACGTGGCCGGAACTTCTCTGCCCACCCCGGCCAAACCACCTTCGATGAATTCCAGGGCCAAGTCGAAGAAGCACGCGACTCCTACCGCCGCCTCCTTCGCCTCACCGCCGACGACCCCCAACAGCAAAAGAACCTCAAGGAGTTCTACGCGCGTTTCAACGACGTGGTCAATACGCTCAAGATCGATTCCGACCCCGCCGCGGTCGGCGACTTCTGGACCCGAAGCCCCTTGCGTTCTTCCTCCCAATTCATCCTTTTCACCATCGATGAAGAACACCGCCTCCTCGATGCACGCGACATGCGCACCCGCCGAACCTCCCGCGTCGCGCTCGTCACCATCGCCGCCGCAGGGCTCCTCGCCGCCATCATCATCGTCGCCTTCGCCGTCACCATCATCCGCGACCTGAAACAGCGCCGCCGCGATGAAATCGAGCTCCAGCGCGCACGCCAGTCCGCCGAAGCCGCAAACGTCGCCAAGTCCGCCTTCCTCGCCAACATCTCCCACGAACTCCGCACCCCCCTCACCTCCATCCTCGGCTACACCGACCTCCTCATGGTCCCCGGCGAAAATGGCTCCGATCAGACCCGCTACCTCGCCACCATGCGCCGCTCCGGTGAACACCTGCTCAACATCATCAACGATGTCCTCGACCTCTCCAAGATCGAAGCCGGCCGCATGGAATTGGAACTCCTCGATTGCCGCCTCGTCGATGTTTTCGCCGACGTCGACTCCCTCATGCGGCCCCGCGCCGTGACCAAGGGCATCCGCTTTTCCGTCGATTACATCTCCCCGCTCCCCGAACGCGTGCTCACCGATCCCACGCGCCTGCGCCAGGTGCTCGTCAACCTCGTCAGCAATGCCGTCAAGTTCACCGAGGAGGGCGAGGTCCGCATCCGCGTCCGCCACGAATCGCAGCCCAACGCCTCCCGCCTCGTCGTCGATGTCGCCGATACCGGCATCGGCATCACCCCCGAACAGCGCGAAGCCCTCTTCAAACCCTTCACCCAGGCCGACGTCACCACCACCCGCCGTTACGGTGGCACCGGCCTCGGCCTCTCCATCTCTCAACGCCTCGCGGAAATGCTCGGCGGCTCCCTCCGCTGCTCCAGCGAACCCGCCAAAGGCAGCGTCTTTACCTTCTCCATGCCCGTCACCCCCGCCAAAGATTCCCCCATGCTCGAACCCGCTGAAATGCTCCGCCTCCTCGCCGCGGTCAAACCCGTCAACGGCCAGCTCCGAGCCGTCGCCGCCCGCGTGCTGCTCGCCGAAGATGGCGTCGAGGCCCGCGAAGTCCTCACCCTCCACCTCGAACGGGCCGGTTGCACCGTCGCCAGCGTCCCCGACGGCCTGCTCGCCGTCGATCAGACGCTCGACGCCGCCCGGCAGGGAACCCCCTTCGACGTCGTCCTCATGGACATGCAGATGCCTGTCATGGATGGTTACTCCGCCACCTCGCGCCTCCGTGCCCAGGGCTACAAGGGCGCCATCATTGCCCTCACCGCCAATGCCATGAAAGAGGACCGTGAACGCTGCATCCGCGCCGGCTGCGATGAATACCTGCCCAAACCCGTTGAAATCCCCGCACTTCTGGCCACCATCGAACGCTTCTCCAGCAAGCCCGCCACCAACCACCGTCCCGTCGCCCCCGCACTCCTCGAAGACCCCGTGCTCCTTAAATTAACCCTGAAATTTGTCGAAACCCTTCCCGCCCTCCTCGAAACCTTTCACCGCCAGATCAAAACCGGTGCCCTCAAGGAACTCGCCGCCGCCGCCCACAAGCTCGCGGGTGCAGCCGGTTCCTACGGCTTCCAGGACCTCTTCCGCGAAGCCAAATCCCTCGAACGCCTCGCCAAGGAGGCAGCTTCCACGGAAGACCTCCGGAAACAGTGCGAACGCCTGCAAACCACCTGCGAAGCCGCACGTTCCGCCCTCTCCGCCGCTACCGGCTGACCGCTCCCGGCCACCGCCACATGCAAAAACAAAGAAGGCCGCTCCGCCAGGATCGGCCTTCTTCTCATGGACATTCAATCACCCGCCCCAGTGCCCGCCGCTTGTCGGCGCGCTCGCCGCTCTCACCGCAGCAACAACCCGAAAATCAACAACATGCACGCCAGCAGCGCTCCCACCAGCCCCAGCACGATCGGATCCAGCAATCGCTGCTTCATCGACCGCGGGTCAATGTCGATCGTGTTCTGCGCCGCAATCGGAATCGCGTTCGCCTGCATCTGGATCTCCGATGCCGACGCCGTCCCCCCCTTCTCCAGCTCTTCCAGCTTCGCCAGGTTGTACGCCTTCCGCGCAAACAGCGGCGGCTCGCCGGCCGCCACCTTCTCCAGGTCCGCCAGCATCTCCTCCGCCGACTGGTACCGCATCTTCCGTTTCTTCGCCATCGCCACTTCGATGATCTCACCCACCCCCGCACTCAGCTCCGGCACCACGTGATCCGGCGGCACCAGGTCTTCCTTCAAATGCTTGTGCATCACCGCTGACGGCGTCGGCGCATCAAACGGCACCCGGCCCGTCACCATGTGATAAAACGTCGCCCCCAGCGAATACAAATCCGCCCGCTGGTCCACATCCAGTTCCCCGCGAATCTGCTCCGGCGCAATATAGTACGGCGTCCCATACGCCTTCCCCGCCTCCGCCTGCGCCGCTTCCACGTCCGATGCTTCCCGCGCCAACCCCATGTCCGCCAGCTTCGCCACGCCGTCCGGCGTGATCATGATGTTCTTCGGCTTCACATCCCGGTGAATGAACCCCGCCTTGTGCGCATGCACCAGCGCCCGGCACACCTGCGTGATAATGCTCAGCGCCTCTTTCTCCGAATACCGCTCCCCCTTGTCCAGCTTGTCGTAAACCGTGTTCCCCTCCACGTACTCCATCACGAAATAATGCCGCCCGTTCGCTTCGCCGACGTCCACCGCCCCCACGATGTTCGGGTGGTTCAATTTCGCCGCCGCCCGGCCTTCCTTGTAAAACCGTTCCACGAACTCCTTGTTCGAGCTCATCCGGTCCGGCAGCACCTTCACCGCCACGATCCGGTCCAGCGACAACTGCTTCGCCTTGTACACAGTCGCCATCGCCCCCGCCCCCAGCCGCGAAAGAATCTGGTACCCCGGGATCTGCTGCGTGTTCGACTGGTCATCCGCCTGCGGCCGCAGCCGTTCCACCTGCCGCCGCGTCACCACCCCGTTCTCCACCAGCAGGTCCGCCAGGCTCCGCTGGTTCTGCTCCTTCGCCAGCTCCGTCTGGATCGCGATGCAGTCATCCACCTCGGACCGCGTGGCAAGTCCCTGCTCCACGATGAGCTTGCCAAGGATCGTATCCTGCTTGTTGGGCGCGCTAATCGTCATACCTCAGTAGTCTCTCAGTTTTCGCAAACGCCAGAACGGGACACGGATTTGGGCTTTCGTCACGTGGCGTACAAATGATCGGCCGATACAGCGTAGCCGATCTATGCCAATTGTTAACCAATCTTACGTCAGAGGCAAGAGGGAAGTTTGGCCGCAGCCAGCAGTTAACCGGCAGCTAACGTCGCATAACCGCAAATTTTACCCCTCTTCCCCCGCCCGCCCGCCACTTTTTGACAACTTGCCCCTCACACCCCCCTCATATCGGTAATTCCACTACCCCCCCCTTCCCTGGGCCACGAGCGCTGCCGGCCGGATCACCCCCCAATAAACCCCGTTCCTGAACCAAACAAAATGCGAACACATTTCTGCCTTTTTTCACCTCTCCGGCGTCATAATCTCTACCGTCCCCTTCCCCCCTTCATGGCTCTTTGACCGGAGGTTCCCGTGCTGCTCACCGAAATCTCCCCCACTGACGCCAAGATCTACCGCATCCTTTGCACCCTCATCAGGCCCAACGCCGATGCCCCCCATCACCCAGGTCCCCCTCAAAACCCTCGCTCGCCTCGCCAACCTCGCCCTCCCTACCAATCCAAAATCGCCGCCCTCGCCGCCGCCAAAAAAGAAGCCCCGGGCGTCAACCCGGGGCTCGGAGGTGCTCTCAATTGACTCTCAACCGCTCACGTCCCCATGTCGTGCGAAGACAGGTACTTCACCTGCTCCGCCGTCAGCGTGTCGATCCCCACGCCCATCGACTGCAGCTTCAGCTTCGCCACCCAGGCATCGATCTCCGCCGGCACGTTGTAGACCTTCGGCTGCAACTTGCCCTTCTGCTTGATCGCCCATTCCGTCGCCAGCGCCTGCACCGCAAACGACATATCCATCACGGAGGCCGGATGCCCGTGCGCCGCGGCGAGGTTGATCAAACGCCCTTCGCCAAGCACCATCACGTTGTTCCCGCTCGGAAGCGTGTAGGCATCCACGAATTCACGCATCCCCTTGCGGACATTCGTCGAAATCCTGGCCAGCGACACCAGGTCCAGCTCCACATCGAAGTGCCCGGAGTTGCAAACCAGCGCCCCGTCCTTCATCACCTTGAAGTGCTCTTCGCGAATGACGTGGATGTTCCCCGTCACGGTGATGAAGATGTCGCCGATCTTGGCCGCCTCTTCCATCGTCATGACCTGGAACCCATCCATCACCGCTTCGATCGCCTTGATCGGATCGATTTCGGTAACGATCGTGTGAGCGCCCAGCCCGCGAGCGCGGGAAGCCACGCCCTTGCCGCAGTAACCGTAGCCCGCGACAACAACCTTCTTGCCGGCGATCAGGTGGTCCGTGGCGCGAATCACGCCATCCAGCGTGCTCTGCCCGGTGCCGTAACGATTGTCGAAGAAGTGTTTGCACATCGCGTCATTGACCGCGACGGTGGGGAACTTCAGCGTCCCGTCCTTTTCCATCGCCTTCAACCGGATCACGCCCGTCGTGGTTTCTTCCATCGACGCCACGATGTTCCCCGCCAGGTCCTTCCGGTCCGCGTGCAGCAGCGACACCAGATCGCAGCCGTCATCCATCGTCACGTTCGGCTTGATGTCCAGCGCCGCATTCATGTGACGGTAGTACGTGTCGCGGTCCTCGCCCTTGATGGCGTAAACCGAAATACCGTAATCCTTCACCAGCGACGCCGCGTTGTCGTCCTGCGTCGAGAGCGGATTCGATGCACACGCGATGATCTCCGCCCCGCCCGCCTTCAGCGTCCGCAGCAGGTTCGCCGTCTCCGTCGTGATGTGCAGGCACGCCGCCATCCGGTACCCCTTCAGCGGCTGCTCCTTGGTGAACCGTTCCCGGATCGCCCGAAGCACGGGCATGTCCTTGTCCGCCCACTCAATGCGCTTCTTGCCTTCCGAGGCAAGCCCGATGTCCTTGACGTCATAATTGTTGGCCATTTCCATTTCCTTTCTGAAGGTCCCTTGTGGGTTCTGCCGCGGAGGCACGTTGTTGAAGCGAAAACTTGTTATCGACCAGATCACGAATCTGGTGCCAGTCTTTCACGCGCGTGATCAGCGGATGATTCCCCTGCTGGTTGTAAGGCCGGTCCAGCAGAAATACCGGCGTCCCGGCGTTCGCAATTTCCAGCGCGAACTCCGCATGATCCTCAATGAAAAAATTCAACCCCAGCTTCTGCGCCGCCGCCCCTTTCCCCCCCACCGTCCGTGCCGAAATCACCTGCTCGATCTGAATATTGTGCCGCCGCATCCAGCTGATCGCCGACGGCAACCAGCGCTCCGGTCGCCCCGTCACCACGTGAAAACTCCCCCGCGACGACCACGCCTGCAGCGTCTCCAGCAACCCCTCCAGCGGCGGCTGCGTGTGAATGTGGTCCTCATGCGCATTGAACATCGCCGCGAACTGCTCGTCCGTCAGGTTCCACGGCTCCGACAGGTAATAGTCCGTGCACTCCTCCGCCCGCACATTCGTCTTGTGCATCTCATTGAGCAACGCCACCAGCGCCTCGCGCGTCTGCATCAGCGTGTCATCAAAATCCAGCCCGATCTTCAGCACCCGCGACTCACCCACGCGCCACCCCCGCTTCGGCACGCA
The DNA here is from genome assembly GCA_051955985.1 of Phycisphaerae bacterium. Classification (GTDB taxonomy): domain Bacteria; phylum Planctomycetota; class Phycisphaerae; order WQYP01; family WQYP01; genus DATKPA01. Next base: position 27,165 of record JBQCGD010000023.1, read on the forward strand.
CGGCAAACAAGTCCGGCACCGGCGTCCCGTTCGCTTTCTCCGACCGCGCCGCCTTCGCCGGCAACGCATGCCAGCGAATCGCCCCGAATCCCGCCCCCTCCAGCCACTGCATCAACTTCTCCTGCGAAAACCCCATCCACCGATGCGACAGCTTCTCCCGGAACATCTCCACACTGTGCGGCTGCAGATCCACAATCAATACCACCGCACCCGGCTTCAAAATCCGCTGCACTTCCCTCAACGCCCCCCCCGGATCCGACGTGTACGCCAGCACCAGCGCCAACAACGCCACATCCACCGTCCCCTTCTCCACCGGCAACGCTTCCACCGCCCCAATCCGAAAATCAATATTCTCCAGATTCAGGTCCCGCGCCCGCGCCTTCGCATTTTTCAACATCGCCGGGCTCGGATCCACCGCAATCACCTGCCGCACATGCGGCGCCAACAGCGGCAGCATTGCCCCCGTCCCCGTCCCGATATCCGCAACCACCCACGCCGGATTCATCAACGCCAGCAGCGCTTCCAGGTGAAACGTATCCCCAAACCACTGTGCCCGCAGCTGGTCCCAGTGCGGCGCATTTTTTCCGAAAAACGATTCCGCGCCGCTCCCCGCCTCGCGCTTCCGCAGAACCGCCGCGAGCCGCTGCGTGTCCGTCTTCGCCAGCGCATCATTCTCGAGGTGAGCCTTCGCCAACGTCCGCAATTGCCGGATCGCCCCCGAATTCCCATTCGTGTTCTCAGACAGCCGATAAAACATGCTCGTCCCCTCCCGCCGCGCATCCGCCAGATGAGCCTCTGTCAACGTCTTCAAATGCCGCGAAACCGTCGACTGCGGCAATTTCAGAATCTCGCCCAGTTCCCCCACCGACAATCCCCCGTTACCATTGTGCGGCTGCGTTTCCAAAAGTCGCAGCATGCGCAGGCGGATCGGGTCCGCCAGCGTGCGGAGCAGCTCGATAAAATCACCGGCGTTCCCGGTTTTCGACGTTGTCTCTGGCAATGATCCGTTCATCCGGATATAATGATAGAGAGTTCGGGGGAGGGAAGCAACAATGAAAGGATTTGTTCGATGCGGAATTTGAATTTGCTCGTCCTCCGGTGCCGGAATATCGACAAGGCCAAGGACTTCTACGAGCTCTTCGGCATGGCCTTCGTCAAGGAACAGCACGGCAACGGCCCCGTCCACTACTCGGCCACCGACGACTCCGGCACGTTCGAACTCTACCCCCTGGAAGGCACCGTCCCCGACCAGACCGGCCTCGGCTTCCTCACCGGCGAAATTGAAGGCCTGCATGTCCTCCTCCGCCGCAATCAGTTCGCCCCGCGCGACATCCGCGACACCGAGATCGGCCGCATGTTCGTCGTCCGCGATCCCGATGGCCGCCGCGTCGAAGTCAAGGCCCGCCCTTAAGTTCACGATCCCCTCGTCGATCGGACCGCCATGTACCCGCTCAAATTCAAGCCCGTCTTTCAGAAGCGGATCTGGGGAGGCCAGCGCCTCCGCGCGCTTCTCGGAAAACCGGCCGAAAGCGGCGCCATCGGCGAAGCCTGGGAACTCGCGGACCTCCCCGCCGGCACCGTGAAGGGCGACTCTGCCGGCGGCGCTCCCGATGGCTCCCTCAGCAGCGTCATCACCAACGGGACCTTCACCGGCCGCACGCTTCGGCAACTCCTTGCTGATGCACAGCTGCAAGCCGCCATCATGGGCTCCACCCCCCTTTCCCACGGCCACTTCCCGCTGCTGGTGAAATTCCTGGACGCGCAGCAGGATCTTTCCGTGCAGGTCCACCCCAGTCGCGCCTACGCTGCCGCCCACCCCGATGCGCACCTCAAGAGCGAAGCCTGGTACGTCCTCCACGCTGAGCCGGGCGCGAAAATCTACAAGGGCTTGAAACCCGGCGTGACGCGCCAAGATTTCCGTGCCGCCCTCGACCGTGGTGAAGTGGATCCCGTGCTGAACGCCATCCGCGTGCGTTCCGGCGATTGCCATTACCTGCCGAGCGGCACCGTGCACGCGCTAGGCGCCGGCATTCTCGCCGCCGAGGTGCAGACCCCGAGCGACACCACCTTCCGCGTTTTCGACTGGAATCGCCTCGGCCCCGACGGCAAGCCGAGAAAACTTCACGTCGAAGAAGCCCTCGAATGCATCGATTTCGCCGAGATGCCGTCATCTCCGCTGCAGGATCCCGATCTCCTCGTCTCGTGCGAGTTCTTCACACTCCGCCGCCGCCGCGCAGCTCAAGGCGCGGAAGTGGAACTTCCCGGCGGACATCCCTTGATCTGGATCCAGCTCGATGGTCAGGCCGTGATCAATGCCGCCGGTGTTGGCCCTACAGCTTTCACGCGCGGCGAAACCCTGCTGCTTCCCGCGGCGATGAAGCAGGCCCGAATGAAAGCCGTCACCGATTGTGCGTGGCTGGAAGCCGCCATCCCTCCCACGCGTCCCCGAGAATAGAAACCCTGCACACGCAGCGGTTCGAGACGATGGGCCTACAATCCCCTGTGATCCCAAACCTCGCTGCGATGCTGAAAGAGAACCATGAAGATCCGATTGCAACGATTTATGGCCGACTGCGGCGTCGCCTCCCGGCGCGAGTGCGAAGCAATGATTGAAGCCGGTCGCGTGCACGTCAACGGCGAAGCCCGCACCCGCATGCCCGTCCTCATCGATCCGGCCAAAGACGTCGTTACCGTCGACGATGAGAAGATCGGCGCCGGAGACGCTCCCACGGGCGGCCTCAAAGAGCAGAACAAAGTCTACTTCCTCCTCAACAAGCCCAAGGGCATCCTCGTCACCAACTTCGATCCTTCCGATCGCAAGACCGTCGGCGAACTCATGTCCGGCATCAAAGAACGCGTCTTCCCGGTCGGCCGCCTCGACATGGATTCCCGCGGCGCGCTCATCATGACCAACGACGGCGAGCTCGCGAACCGCCTCACTCACCCCCGCTACGGCGTCGAAAAAACGTACATCGTCGAAGTCGACGGCCGTGTCGGCCACGGCGAACTTGAAAAGATCAAGCGCGGCATGTGGCTCGGCCCGGAGCATCGCGGCCAGCAGGGCGCCGTCAAAACCGAACGCTTCAAGCTCAAACTCGTCGGCCGCGAACGCGGGCGCACCATCCTCGAAGTCACCATCTCCGAAGGCAAAAACCGCGAAATCCGCCGCGTCATGGCCCGCATCGGCCACGTCGTGCGCGACCTCAACCGCGTCGCCATCGCCGGCAAATTGACCATCAAGGGACTCGAAGTCGGCAAATACCGCCCGCTTACCGAAAAAGAAGTGAAGTGGCTCTATCACGCCAGCTCGAAGGAATTTCACGACGAGCAGCGCTCCGCCACGCAGGCCTGGTACGAAGCGAAGGAAATGGAAAAGGAACGCAAGCGGCTCGCGCGCGAACAGGCTGAGGCCGCCTCCGCGAAACCCTTGCAGCGAACCCCTGCGGAACGCCAGGAGAAACGCTGGAAGGAATTCAAGGAACGCCCGGTGCGCAAAGGCAAGAAACCGTTCGTTCCGCCCAGCGGCCGCAACGCCGGCAAAGCCCTCGGCGGCAATTTCATCGGCCGCAAACGCGCCGAACGCGAAGCCACGCAGCCGCCTGTTGCCCACGTCGAACAGATCAAACGCGAAGTCCGCACCAACCACCCGCTCGGCGACGCGGCACAGGCAGACGAATAACCCCCCTACCGCTCCCAGGAGCAAGCCACGGAGATTTCATGGCACTGGATCTGAAAAACGTTCACGACCTCCCCACCCTCGAGAATTACCTCGCCGGCCCCGGCAAACGCTTCTCCCAGCTCATGAAGCCCGGCGAATCCCCTTTCCTCGACCTGCTCCAGAAGCGCGTCATGATCTTCGACGGCGGCCTTGGCACGCAGATCTTCACCTTCAATCTCTCGCTCAAGGACTTCTGGGAAAAGGAAAACTGCGTCGACGTGCTCGTCCTCTCGCGCCCGGATGTCATTGAAGAAATCCACGCCCGCTACTACGCCGCCGGTTCCGATTGCGTCGAAACCGACACTTTCGGCGCCAACAAAGTCGTGCTCGCCGAGTTCGGCCTGCAGGACAAAACCTACGAAATCAACGTCAAAGCCGTCGAACTCGCCCGCAAGGCCGCCGCCCGCTTCAACGACGGCAAACAGCGCTTCGTCGCCGGCTCGATCGGCCCCGGCACCAAGGCTGTCACCCTCGGCCACATCGATTACGACACCCTCCTCGATTCCTACCACGAACAAGTCCGCGGCCTCATCGATGGCGGCGCCGACGCCCTCCTGATCGAAACCCAGTTCGACCTCAACGTCGCCAAGATCGCCGCCACCGCCTGCCTCGATGTCATGCGCGAAAAAAACAAGCGTCTGCCGCTGATGGTGCAGATGACGATGGAAACGACGGGCACCATGCTGCTCGGCACCGAAATGGCCGCCGCCATCGCGACACTCGAAGCGCTCCCCGTCGATGTCCTCGGCATGAACTGCGCCACCGGTCCCGAACTGATGCGCCAGCATGTCGAGGTCCTCAGCAAGCAGTGCACGCGCTACCTGAGCGTCCAACCCAACGCCGGCCTCCCCGTGCTGCACGAAGGCCACACCCACTTCCCACTCTCTCCCGAGGAACTCGCCAAGGCTCACGTGGACTTCGTCAAAACATTCGGCATCAACATCGCCGGCGGTTGCTGCGGAACGACTCCGGACCACATCAAGCTCGTTGCAGAAGCCCTCAAAACCGTGCAGCCCACGCCGCGCGAAGCGTTCGGCCGCAAGATCGTCGCCTCCACCGCGATGGTCTCCTCGCTCTACTCCCCCGTGAACGCCCGCCAGGACCTTTCCATCCTCATCGTGGGCGAACGGACCAACACCAACGGCTCGAGGAAGTTCAAGGAAGCCATCATCGCCGGCGATATCGACACCTGCGCCGCCATGGGCCGCGAGCAGGTGAAGGAAGGCTCGCACGTCGTCGATGTCTGCGTCGACTACGTCGGCCGCGACGGCGTGCCGGATATGACGCTCGTCGTGCAGCGCTTCGCCAAGGATGTCACGGCCCCGCTGATGATCGACTCCACGCAGCTCGATGTCATCGAAGCCGGGCTCAAAGCCGCGCCCGGCAAGTGCATCGTCAACTCCATCAACCTCGAAGACGGCGAGGAAAAACTCGCCAAAATGTGTTACCTGCTGAAACGCTACGGCGCCGCCGTCGTCGCCGGCACGATCGACGAAGACAAAGTCGAAGCGATGGGAAAAACCGCCGACCGCAAGATCGAAATCGCGCGACGCCTCTACAAGCTCCTCGTCGAGAAGTACGGCCTCCCGGAAACCGACATCTACTTCGACCCGCTCATCTTCCCCATCGTCACGGGCCAGGAGGAAGTCCGCCACCTTGCCATCGAAACCATCGAGGGCATTAAGCGCATCAGCGCCGAGTTCCCCAACTGTCACACCACTCTCGGCCTCTCCAACGTCTCCTTCGGCCTCAAGCCGTACGCCCGCCTGGTCATCAACTCCGCGTTTTTCAACGAATGCGTGAAGGCCGGCCTCACGAGCGCCATCGTCCACGCCAGCAAAATTCTACCGCAGAACAAGATCGATCCCGTCCACTACCAGTGGGCAATGGACCTCATCTACGACAAGGCCACCGCTGACTATAACCCGCTCGGCCTGCTCTCCACGCTGGGAGCCGAACAGAAAACGGCGGGCGACGCGAAGCTCGAAAACCTCACCATCGAACAGAAACTCCAGCGCCACATCATTGACGGCGACAAGCAGAAACTGATTGATCACCTCGAGGAGGCCCGCCAGAAATACAAGCCGCTCGAGATCATCAACGACCATCTTCTCGCAGGGATGAAAATCGTCGGAGAACTCTTCGGCTCCGGCCAGATGCAGCTCCCCTTCGTACTGCAAAGTGCCGAGGTGATGAAGTCCGCGGTCGCGCATCTCGAGAAGTACATGGAAAAAGTCGAAGGCCAGTCGCGCGGCAAGCTCGTGCTCGCCACTGTCAAGGGCGATGTCCACGACATCGGCAAAAACCTCGTCGACATCATCCTCACCAACAACGGCTTCACCGTGTACAACATCGGCATCAAGCAGCCGATCGAAAACGTCATCGCCAAGGCCAAGGAAGTCGGCGCGGATGCCGTCGGCCTCTCCGGCCTGCTCGTCAAATCCACCCTCGTCATGAAAGACGACCTGCTGGAACTTAACCGCCAGGGCCTCAATTTTCCCGTCATCCTCGGCGGTGCTGCCCTCACGCGAAAATACGTCGAATCCGACCTCCGCGGCATGTATAAAGGCCCTCTCTTCTTCGGCAAGGACGCCTTCGAAGGCCTCCGCGTCATGGATGCCATCTGCACCGGAAAAACCAAGGACATGCTCGTCCAGACCGGCGTTACCGAGGAGCGCGCGGCAGCCTTCTGCGGCGGCGGTCTTCCGACCATTTCCATCGGCGACAAAACCAACAACGACGACGGCATCCCCAAGGGCCCGTCACAATCCGATTTCGCCATCTCCGACATCGACCGCAACGCGCCGATTCCGAAGGCCCCCTTCTTCGGCACGCGCGTCATCAAAGAAATCGCCGTCGACCAGCTCTTCCCCTACATCGACGAAGTCGCCCTCTTTCGCGGCCAATGGCAATTCAAGAGCGGCGCCATGGAACGCGATGAATTCCGCCAATGGACCGAAGAAAAAGTGCGCCCCATTTACGAACGCATCAAGACCAAGGTGCGGGAGCTCAACATCCTCCACCCCGCCGTGGTCTACGGCTACTTCCCGGTCCAGGCCGACAAAAACGATCTCATCGTTTATCAGGACGACGGCAAAACGGAACGCCTCCGGTTCCACTTCCCGCGCCAACCCGGCAAAAAACGCTGGTGCCTCTCCGACTTCTTCGCCCCCAAGGAGTCCGGCCGGCTGGATGTCGCAGCCTTCACATGCGTCACCATGGGCTCCGACATCAGCGTCTACGAAAACAAGCTCCGCGAGGGCGGCGACTACACCGAATATCTTTACATGCACGGGATCGGCGTCCAGATGGCCGAAGCCCTCGCCGAAATGTGGCACAAACGCGTCCGCCAGGAACTCGGCATTGCGGTCAACGACGGCGCCACCATGCGCGACCTCTTCGCCTGCCGCTACCAGGGCTGCCGCTACTCTTTCGGTTATCCCGCCTGCCCCGACATTGAAGACGAAGTGAAACTCTTCGCCCTGCTGCAGCCCGAACGCATCGGCTGCGGCCTGACCGAGAACCACTTTATCACGCCGGAACAGTCGACGAGCGCCCTGATCGCTCACCATCCGCAGGCCAAGTACTTCAACGTCGATTGATGCGGCAGCCGCCCGCCGCATCAGGGCGAAACCGTCGCCGCCGTGATCTTCCATTGCGCCCCGACATTTCGCAAATCGACCCTTACCCCAGCCGTGCTCTGCGCGCCGCCCTTGTCGAAATGCGCGCTCCCCGACAGGTGCGCTTTGTCGTTGGTGATGTCGGTCGAATAAAACGTGGCGCTGGTAAAAGTCCCCTGTTCCCGGAATTTCTCGGCAAAGGCCTCGTACTCCTCATCGCTTATGTCCACTAGTTGCGCCTTGGCGGCCGCATCGTCGCTGACCGATACATTGTGCAGGAACGTGTGGGCGGCGATCCGCGGCGCTGCCGTTGCGCGTATCATTGCCCAGATGCCGCCGCTCGCCAGTCCGATGCTGGACCACGCCGCCAGGCTGATCACTCCCAGAATCAGCCCCGTCACCGCCATCCACCGCCCCGACTTCTCCGGTCGCCCCGTGCGGACGATCCCCACAATTCCCAGCACCAGCGCAAGCGCGCCGGTCACAAACGGAATGCACCCCAGAATCCCGCAGATCAAGCTTGCCAGCGACGATTTCGAGAGCATGCGTGCAGGCACTTCGGAAGAATACCCGGTAGTCATGATGCCTCCTTTTCAGGATCGCATCATCCTACCGCGAATGAGAAATGATCGCCCCCTACGCGTCCACCTTCTCCAGCCGCGCATATTGCAGGATCAGCGTCTTTCGCCCCATCCCCTGAAATTGCACCACGGCTTTCGTCATCGTTCCGGCGCCTTCAATGTTCTCAATGCGCCCCAGGCCAAATTGCGCATGCCGCACGAGCTGCCCGCGTTTGAATTCGCCGGCCATTTCCTCCGCCTGCCGACGCTGCGACGTCGCCTCGTATTCCCGCCGCGTCTGTTGCGCCCGCCGCCCATACGATCCCTCGTCCCGGTACCCCACGCTTCCCGCCTCCACATCCTCCTCCGTCGTCAGGTCAATTTCCTCGAAGCATTCCTCCGGCATCTCCTTCAGGAACTGCGACGCAATCGTCCGCTCCGTCTGCCCACGAATCATGCGATACCGCGCATACGACAGCGACAGCTGCTTCATCGCCCGCGTGATGCCGACAAACGCCAGCCGCCGCTCCTCCTCCATCTCTTCCGGATTCGCCGCAAATCCCACCGCCCGTGCATGCGGAATCAACCCATCCTCCATCCCCACCATCGCCACATACGGAAATTCCAGCCCCTTCGCCGCATGCAGCGTCATCAGCGTCACCGCCCCGCCGGAATCCTTGATCTTGTCCACATCGGAAACCAGCGTCACCTGCTGCAGGTAATCGTCCAGCGTTCCTTCCGGATTCTGCAGGTCAAACTCCGCCGCCACGTTGATCAACTCGCCGATGTTGCCCAGCCGGTCGTTGCCGGTGTCCGCCTCGCCGGAATCTTCCTTCTTGATGGCCTCCTCGAACCCCGCCTCCTTCACGACACGCTCCATCAGCCCGCGAATGCCGCCGGGGATGAGAAACGCCGGCTTCGTCTTCCCCTGCGATGCCGCTTCCTCTTCTACCGCCGCGATTTCCTCGCCCGCCGCCTCCGCGATGTCCATATCGAACAATGGGTCCTCGACGAGGGCCTGCTGCTCTTCGTTCGGCTCGGCGGCCGAAGCGACTTGAACGTCGTCGGCCGGTGACGCCCCGGCGCTCACCAGTTTGCGCCAACCCTCAAATAGCGCGGCCAGCTTTTTCGCTGCGTTCTTCGCCCGGGGAGTGAGGTCCGGCACGCTGTCCGCCAGCGCGCACCCCTGCAGCAGGCTCATCCCTTCGCGGGAGGCCCACGCCTGGATCTTCATCACGCTCGTGTCCCCCAGAGCCCGCGCCGGAACGTTGATGATCCGCTCCAGCGACACGCTGTCCTCCGGATTCGCAGTCACCCGCAGATAAGACAGCACATCCTTGATTTCCTTGCGGGCATAAAACTCCGTTCCCCGCGCGATCTGGTACGGAATTCCCTGCTTCATCAGCGCATCTTCCAGCACGCGCGACAGCGAGTTCACCCGGTAAAAAATCGCCATCCGGTCCCACCCGAGACCTTCTCCATCGTGGTGCGCACGGATGCGCCGCACGACCTCCGCCGCTTCCTGGTGCTCATCGTTGCAGCGCAGCACCTCGATTTTGGGCCCCGCTTCGTTCTCCGTCCACAGGTCCTTCTTCTTGCGCTTCGTGTTGTTGGCGATCAGGGCGGACGCGGCCTTCAGAATGGTCTTCGTCGAGCGATAATTCTGCTCCAGCAGCACCACTTTGGCATTTGGATAAAACTGCTCAAACTCCAGAATGTTGTTCAAATTCGCCCCGCGCCAGCCGTAAATCGACTGGTCCGGATCCCCCGTCGCACAGATGTTTTTGTGCTCCATCGCCAGCATGTGCGCCAGGATGAACTGCGCGTGGTTGGTGTCCTGGTACTCGTCGATCAGGATGTACTGGAAGCGTTCCTGCAGTTGCGTGCGCACTTCCTTGTTGTCGCGCAGCATCACCGCCATCTTCAGCAGCAGGTCGTCGAAATCGACTGCCTTGTTCTCCGCCAGGATCTGCTCATAGCGCGTGTAGATCCGCGCGACGTTCTTCTCAAAAAAGCCGCCGGACGCCTGGGCGTACGCCTGCGGCGTCTGCAATTTGTTCTTCGCATTGCTGATCGTGTGCAGTACCGCGGCCGGCTGGAAGTTGTCGGTGGAGAGATTGACGTCCTTGATCGCCTGCTTCACCGCCTTCGACAGATCGCTGGAATCGAAAATCGAAAACGTCTTCGGCAGATTCGCTTTGTCCGCGTACTCGCGCAGCAACCGGGCACACAGCGCGTGGAAAGTCGCCACGGTCACCCCCCTGCCCATCCGCCCGGCATCCTTCAGCAGCGCGGCCACCCGGTCGCGCATTTCCCCCGCCGCCTTGTTGGTGAAGGTGATCGCCAGGATGTTCCATGCCGGTATGCCGCAGGCGACCATGAACGCGATGCGCCGCGTGATCGTCCGCGTCTTTCCCGACCCGGCGCCGGCCAGCACCAGCAACGGGCCATCCACGTGCATGGCGGCCGCGCGCTGCGGCTCAGTCAACCCTTCCAACACCTGCTCAGGACTCAAACTCATGGGCGCTTCCGTTTGGACAAGATTCGGGAGTATAGCACGCGGCTCCGAAATGAACCGCACGCTTGGAATAAGATTGCCAGGACCACACCGCCAAGCGAGGGTACGTCATTGGCGGTCTCCCCCCATCTCCGATAGGAATAGTAGGAATTCCGCGATCGGGCACGCCGTGGCAACGGCAAACCCACGAACAAAAACGGATTTCCGCCGGTCACAGGCGCCGGTTGCTTGAAAATTGTCGCCTTTCTGCAATAATGTGTGACTCAATTGAACGCACCCGTAGCGCAATTGGATAGAGCATCTGACTACGGATCAGAAGGTTGCAGGTTCGACTCCTGCCGGGTGCATTCCTCCCCCTTTCCGCCCTTTAGTTGGCCGCGCCTCTGCGCCCCCCCCCCGCTAAAACAGTTCCCCCTGCACCTCCCCCGTCTCTGTATCCACAAACGGCCCAAGCAGTTCCGGGCCTTCATTCTTCACCGAATTCACCAGCGTGCACACCGGCCGCACCGTCATTCGTTCTGCCGGGAACGGTTTCAGCAGTTGCAGCAACTCTTCGGGGCCCGCCGTTTCGCCGATCCAGGCGGCGTACGCCTCCCGCGGCAGAATTGCCGGCATGCGGTCGTGAATCCCCGTCATGAGGGCATTGGGGGGCGTGGTGATGATCGTGCAACTCTCCACCCGCTCGCCCCGCGCATTTTGCCAAGCGTCCCACAGGCCAGCGAATGCAAAAACTTCCCCGCCATCCACGGTTGCATACATCGGGGTCTTCTTCTTTCCCTCTTTCCGCCACTCGTAAAAGCCATCCGCGGGAATGAGGCACCGCTGCGTCGCGATCAATTTCTTAAACGCCGGCTTTTCCGCCACCGTCTCCGCCCGCGCGTTGATCATGCTGTAACCGATCTTTTCATCGCTCGCCCAGGCCGGAATGAGCCCCCACCGGAACAACTCCAGTTCCTTCCCCTTGCCGCGAATCGCCGGCACCAGTTGTGTCGGTGCGACATTCCACCGCGCGCGAAACCAGCCGCGCGGATCGAGCCGCTCGGTAAATCCCGGCGGCATCCAGCGTCTCACCCCATCCACCCCGGCAATGGTGTAGCGTCCGCACATACCAGCTCATCCTCAGGCGTCTCCCCTATTCTACGCGCAAAGAATGGGGCGGCCCATGATGGCAGAGGGACCGCCCCGTGGCGTGGAGGCTTGTTGACGCGGCGTATCGTCCTTCCGGGGCGGCATTTCAGCGGTAAGCCCGCGGGGAGACCCGAGCGGTGGACAGGCCCGAACCGTCTGACGGTTCGAGCCTTTCCCTGCCGGCAGAATCCTTCCTTCTCGCAGGATTCTTCCAAGTGCTGCCGCGAATCCTTTCGCCGCAGCATCGTTCAAAACGTCACAAAGTAAGGCGGAGTTGCTTAAGAACTCCTTCACAGCGCGGAAACATCCGGGCGCGTCTTTCGGCTGCTCATCGCCCCTTCATGTGTGAGAAACGGCGAAGAACACCATCAGGTTTCGCACCTCATGCGATGTCAGGTGCGGAAAACGCAATCGCCGCAGCGTACCCGGGCCGGGTAAATTGATGACTTGAATCTCGTGCTTCGAAAAAAGCGCGAGCAGTTCGCCGGCTCGGTCTTGTTCGACCAGCACGAACGGCTCAGCTTCTCCGAGCACTTCGGGGAAACGAAGCATGGGCGGGATCCTGATTTCAACAGGTGACGCTTTTTAAAACGGGAAACCCTGCGGCAAGGTTCCTGCTTTCCCCGCAAAAGCACCATTAATAAGTCCTGTTCCCCTCCTCATCCTCCTGGCGGGCCCGATCTTTGCTGATGGCCCTTCCACATCGTCCGTGCGTGACGATGGATTCTTATATGGCGAAAGGAGCTCACTATGGGCAGCGAAGACGTGGCCGCCGGAAAAGCCAAACAGCTCAAAGGGAAGGCCAACGACGTAATGGGCGCCGCAAAGGGCGATACCACCCAGCAGGTGAAAGGCAAGATCCAGAAGGGCGCCGGCAAGGTCCAGGAAGCCATCGGCAACGCGACGCGCAAGAACCCCAAGTAAATCCGTTTAATCGGGCAGCAGCGTCGGGGCGGGTGCACACTGGGCCGTCCGCCGGCTGCCATAGAGGTAGTCGGCAATCCGATACCCGTCCACCGCCTCGATCTGGAGCCCGGGCGTCACCGACAGGTCCACCAGATCGCGTTCGCCCCGCGTGTTGCTTTTATGCAGCAGATCGGGGCTGTTGAGTACCTGCACCTCGGGGTAGCACGGTGAATCTTCGAACGTGCGCGTCACAATCGCATGCCGCCGATCCGAGAGCGTCACCACCATCCCGGGGATGAACGGCTTGGCCACCGCCAGCAGCGCCGCAAGCACAATCGGATCGAACCACGAACGAATCGCGCTGTTCTGCACATTCCAGAGGGCCACGATCGTCGGCTGTGGCACGCCATTCTGATGCAGCAGGTGCTGGAACGTGTCGGCGGCCATCGCAATGCGCGCGAACACGTGAATATCCGAACCGTTGGGCGCATTCCCCGCTTCCTCCGGCACGGGAAATCCCGAGCCATCGAAATGCTGGTGGTGATTCAGAATCACCGTCGAAGCTGACGGCTCGACCTGCGCGCGCAGCAGGTTGTATCCCAGATGTGCATGCCGCTGCCATGCGATGTCGTCGTCAAACGGATGGAAAATCGAGCGGCGCGATTCCCGCTGATTTTCAGGCAACTGCAATTCCCCCACATCGTGGAGCATGCAACCGACGCCGAGATTCACGACGTCCTTGGCGTGCCGGGAATTCAGGTACTTCTTCCGCTGCTCCACCAGGTAGCCATCCAGGCGCAACCCCAGCATCAGCGCCAGGATGCTCACCTCCGCCGAATGCCGCAGCAGCGCATCGTCCACTGACCCAAGCACCGACATGAACGGGAGCGTCGCAGCACAGTTCAACATCGCGTGCACGAGGTCTTCGATGATCGCGCGGTAATTCTGAATCGGCAGGGCCACATCCGCGCACTGCGCCTGTTCATGGAACGACACACGCAGCGTCTCGCATAGCCGCTGCTGCTGCAGTGTCAGTTCCGGCGAAAAAATGTCATCCAGAAAATCCAGGCCCGGGTAGTTGATCCACAGGTCATAAACCCCCAGTTCGTGCAGCCGGGCGATCGTTCGCGCGTCCAGCTTGTACCCCGCTGCCAGCAGCATCTGGTCCGGCTGGCGCGGATGGATGATCGATCGCGCCAGCACCATTCCCGGACGCGCCTGTCGGACAATGACACGCAGCATGGAGAGTCTCCTGGACCGAGAATGCCGGCGCAACATCCAACCGCACGCGTGCACTTTCGCTCTTTCAGAGGAATGATCGGCAAAACGGTCCACCCACTTCCCGCAATCGGGCTCCCCCTTTTATGCATTCGCCGCTGTTATCGGGCTTAAATGTTCGACCCGGCATCCAGGTTGATCCCGCATTCCTTCTTGTCCGATCCCGACCACCTCCCCGCCCGTTCATCCTCCCCCGCCGTGATCGGCCGCGTGCACGTCGCCGGATTGCACCCGATCGACACATACCCCTGCTCCCACAATGGATGGTGCGGCAGATCGTGCTTCTTCATGTACTGAAACACGTCGCGGCTAGACCACCGCAGGATCGGCGACACCGACCAGGCGCTGTACCGCGGAAACCACTGCAGGATCCCGCTCTTTGCTCGCTCTTCCGTCTGGTCGCCGCGCACGCCGCGAATCCATCCTGCCGGCGCCAGTTCCTTCATCGCACGGTCCATCACCGAGTTCTTGTTCGCCCCGCAGCACGCATCGCGATTGTTCCGCACTCGCGGGTCCCCTTCCCCGTTCACCGTCAGCCACACGATCGAATCGTTGTGCGTGTGATATTCCCGCACATTCAGCCCGAACCGCCCCCGCATCTGCTCCATGAACTGGATCGTCTCGGCAAACAGATACCCCGTGTTGATGAACACGATCGGAATCTCGGGCATTACCTGTGTCGCCAGGTGAATCGTGCACATGGAATCCGCACCGAAGGAACTCGTCATCACCAGGCCCCCGCGCCCCCCCACCGGCTTGCCGAACGTCTCCACCGCCCAGCGGAGGATCTCCGCCGCTTCCATCTTCTCGAATTTGTTGTTGAGCGACTGCACGTCCTCCGGCGATAACCGCGGAGTTGCCGGAGACATGCCGATGGCCGGCACTTCCGATGTTGAAGCCGTAGATGCGGGAAACGGGGAGGGAGCAGGGGCAGAGGACACGGTTTTTCTTCCCAGTGAACGAGGGCGAACACTTCATTCTATATCGTCAAACATACTCGAGGTGCTTGCGCTGTTTCCATTTTGCTTCCAGCCGGTCCAGTATTTCTACCGGAACCTGGACATTTTTGCGTCCCCGGCCCAACAGCACATCCGCCTTGTGATGCCCGTGGAAGTCCGAGCCACCGGTTGGGATGAGCCCGTACTTCTTCGAGAGGTCGAGCATCAGGGCGGAGGTGCGTTCGTCATGATCGCTGTGCCACACTTCAATGCCGTCCAGCCCCGCTTCTGCCAGGTGATTGATCACGGTCGCGAGGTGGGCCGGATTCTCCGCCTTGAGCTGCACCGGATGCGCCACCGTTGCCAGCCCGCCCGCCTCGTGAATACAGTCGATCGCCTGCTTCGGCGACAACCGCTCCTTCGGAAAAAACGCGCTCCCCGTGGTCCCCAGGTACACATCAAACGCCTGCTTGATTGACGCCACGCACCCCGCACGCACCAGCGCCTCGGCAATGTGCGGCCGCCCCACCACCACCGGCGTCCCGGGCGTCACCTTCTCCTCCGCGATGCCCCGCACCTGCTCCATCGTCACCTTGCACCCAAGCTCATTGAGCCGGGCGATGATCCGCGGGTTCCGCTCGTTCCGCGCGTCGAGCAGGATCTTCGACATTGTCTTGAGCCCGCTGGAATCCGGATCAATAAAATGCCCCAGGATGTGCAGCGTGCCCGGCGATGGATAGTCCGCGGAGATCTCAATCCCCGGCACAAAACGCAGCCCCAGCTTCGCCGCCTCCGCGGCCGCCTCCTTGAGCCCGTTCCCCGTGTCATGATCCGTCAGCGCGATCCCCACCAGCCCCGCCGCCTTCGCCGCGCGCATCAGCTCCGTCGGGGACATCGTCCCATCCGAAGCCGTCGAATGCGTGTGCAGATCCACATAATGCGTCATACGCCACTTCCACTTTCTTTGAATAACCGTCCCTGCGATTCCAGGTACGCCAGAATCTGCTCCACGCTCTTTTCGATCGTCTGCTGATCCGTCCGGATGTGCAGCTCCGGCTTTTCCGGCGCCTCGTACGGCGAATCCAGTCCCGTGAACTGCAGCCCCTTCCCCTCCGCCATCGCCCCGCGCGCTTTCTTGTACAACCCCTTCGGATCCCGCCCCTCGCACACCTCCAGCGGCGCATCAATAAAAATCTCGATGAACTCCCCCGCCGGCAGGATCTTCCGCACCGCGTCACGATCCGCCCGGAACGGCGAAATAAACGACGTGATCGCCATCACGCCCGCCGATACAAACAGCTTCGCCACTTCCCCGACGCGCCGGATGTTCTCCGTCCGGTCGGCGTCCGAAAAGCCCAGGTTCTTGTTCAACCCGTGCCGCACGTTGTCCCCATCCAGCACAAACGCCAGGTGCCCGCGCTCGATCAGCGCCGCCTCCAGTGCCATCGCCACGGTCGACTTGCCCGATCCCGACAGCCCCGTGAACCACAGCACCGCCGGCCGCACGCGCGTGATCCCGTGCCGCTGCGCGCTTTCGACGCGTGTTGCGTGCCACGTAATGTTCGTTGCTTTTTGTTGATCTTGCATAGCCCAACGATCGTACAGGCTCCGCCCCAAACAACACAAGCTCCCGCGTTTTTTCGGTAATTCGCGGCCGCGCCCCTTCGGCACCATCACTTTTTACTCAAAAGAATTAAATCTGATTTCCGGTAAAACTCCTTTACTCCCCCCGTTCTCGGGCTAGGTTACACATGACTCTTCAATTTTTGCCGCGCCACCGGCAGGGGCCGGCAATCGCTCCTCAATTGAGCGATCATTTCTGGCGAGGTGTTCAGTGGGAACAAAACGCTTCCCCCAGCGCGCGTTGATCCTCTCCGCGGCAGGTGCCGTCTTTTCCAGCGCCCTCGGCGCCGCACACGCCTCCGGCACCGCCGCCGACATCCGAACCCCCGCCGCTCCCGCCACCCCGCGCGTCAATGGCCCCACCATTTTCGGCGTCACCCCCGACGCCCCCTTCTTCTACAAGATCCCTGCCACGGGCGCCGGCACCGTCACCTACTCCGTTGATCAACTCCCCGCCGGCCTCTCCGTGAACCCCGCCAACGGCGTCATCACCGGTTCCCTC
Organism: Phycisphaerae bacterium; assembly: GCA_051955985.1. Lineage (GTDB taxonomy): Bacteria > Planctomycetota > Phycisphaerae > WQYP01 > WQYP01 > DATKPA01. The sequence continues at coordinate 43,956 of JBQCGD010000023.1, forward strand.
TCCAAGCCCGGCGAATACACCGTCACCCTCAAGGCCGCCAATGCCCTCGGCACCGCCACGAAATCCTTTCGCATCGAAGTCGGCACCACCATCGAGCTCACCCCCGCCCTCGGCTGGAACTCCTGGAATGTCTGGGGCGGCTCCGAAACCGCCGCCAAATGGCAGCAGGCCGCCGATGCCATGGCCTCCACGGGCCTCATCAACTACGGCTGGTCCTACGTCAACAACGACGACTATTGGCAAGGCGCCCGCGGAGGCCCCTACAACGCTCTCCAGGGGAACGCCAATTTCCTCGCCGGCGGCTACACCATGCAGGGCGTCGTCGACCACATCCACTCCCTCGGACTCAAGGCCGGCATTTACTCCACCCCGTGGGTCCAGAGTTACGGCGGCTTCCCCGGCAGCAGCTCCGATAATGCCAACGGCTCATGGACCAAGCAATCCAGTCCCGCCTACCGCCACGACGGCGCCTACTCCTTCATCCAGAACGACGCCAACCAATGGGCCGCCTGGGGCATCGATTACCTCAAATACGACTGGAACCCCGCGCAGAACCAGCCCACCGCCGCCACGCCGGCCCAGTTCCACGCCGAAACCGCCGCCATGGGCACCGCCCTCAAAGTCAGCGGACGCGACATCGTTTACAGCTACTCCAATTCCATGCCCTTCGCCCGCATCTCCGACCAGGCCCCGATGCTCAACTCCTGGCGAATCACCGGCGACATCACCGATTCCTGGTCCTCCATGAGTTCCAAGGGCTTCAACCAGGACAAGTGGGCCCCTTACGTTTCGCCCGGACATTGGATCGACCCCGACATGCTCGAAGTCGGTTACGTCGGCAAAAGCGCCAACCCCCACCTCACCCACCTCACCGCGGATGAGCAATACACCCACATCACGCTTTGGTCCATGCTCTCGGCTCCGCTCCTGCTCGGCTGCGATCTCACCCGCATGGATGCATTCACCCTGAACCTGCTCACCAACCCCGAGGTCCTTGCCGTCGATCAGGACGCCCTCGGCATCCAGGCGCTTCGCAAATCCAGCATCACCCTCCCCAACGGCGACAACCTGCAGGTCTACGAAAAACCCCTTGAAGACGGCACGATCGCCGTCGCACTCTTTAACCTCGGTTCTTCCACCGACACCGTCACCGCCAACTGGTCCTCCCTCGGCATCAACGGCAATTTCGCTGTCCGCGACCTCTGGCGCGAACAGGACCTCGGCTTTTTCTCCAACTCCTTCTCCATGTCCGTCGCCTCTCACAGCGCCGAACTCATTAAGATCAGCGTCCCCGAGCCCGCCTCCCTCCTGTCCGTCACCGCTGCCCTCCCGCTCGTCCTGGGCCGCCGCAAACGTGCTCGAACCCACTGAGGAATCCCACAAACAAAGAGCCGGCGGATTCCCACAATCCGTCGGCTTTCATTCCGCGATCAATACCCGCCCATCAAACAACGCCCTTGATCGAGGTGATCGTCAGCAAAAATGTCCCATCCGGCTTCAGCGTCACGCCGATCGTCCCGCCGCCTGTCGCCCCCGAAAAAACGCCGGTCCCTCCGGTCACAGCATAAGCCATCACCGACGGCACCGGGCCCATGCCGCTCTGCACCGGGCCCGTCAGCTTCAAACTCACCGTGCCCCCGGCCAAAGGCGACATCGAAATGCTCGACAGCATGAGCGTTCCCGTCGCCCGCCCCGCGGTCACAAATCCTGGCAAATGGATGGAACCCTTTGCCGCGACTGGCCCCATCTCCCCCGCAGTCCCTGTTCCGTTCAAAAAGTACAACGCGCCCACATCGATCGACGTCGGCGCCGCCGTGTACCGCCCCGAGATCTTCCCCGTCAGGTCCACATTTCCCCGCGCCACGATCGCCTCGTCCCGCAACCGCGCAACCAGCACCACCGGGCTCGTCGGCGTCGGCCCCGGTTTCGTCACGAGCACCTGGATCCCAAAATTTCCCGCCACGTTGTAGGTGTGCGTCCCGTCCACCTCAAATCGCACCACATTCATCGCCCCCACATTCATCGGCTTCAGCTTTCCCGGCGAACTCGTCCCGTCGCCCCATGTCACCAGCGCCAGCAGGTTCTTCGCCGGCGCGATCGTCAGGAAGGTCCCCAGGTTCGCCGTAAACTCCACCCCCTTCGTCGCATGAATGATCCCGATCGCGCTCGTACTCGAAACCACCGGGCCTATCGCCGCGGAAAACGCAGGCACGCTCGACAGAAGCGCCCGCCCCTCTATTGGTTCCAGCATGAACCCGAAGCGCCGCCTCCGACGATCACGACGAAGAAACCTGAACATGGACAGGCCCTCGCAATCTGAATTGAAAACGACACGCCGACGAAATGCTTACGTATTTATACCCCTTCATCCGGCGGGGCCCAAGACAATTCTCGCCCGCCGAAACCCGCGATGCGTGCCCCATTTCCGTCGTCCGAACTACTTGGCCGCACCACCCATCCGCCTGCCATGCCGCGCTCGTAACGCAAAAGTAATTTCTCCTCTCACACGGAGCCCCGCATGGGATTTGACCAGTACCACGAACCCCCGGAAGAACTGCCCAAGGAAACCCGCACCTTCGCCCGCATGATCGCCTCCCTCGGCGAAGAGGCCGAAGCCATCAACTGGTACGAGCAGCGCCTCGCCGTTGAAAAAGACAAATCCGCGAAGGCCATCATGCAGAACGCCCAGATCGAAGAATTCAAGCACTTCGGCATGGACCTGGAATTCCTTCTCCGCATGAAACCCGTCTGGCGCAAGGAACTCCAGCGCATCCTCTTCACCAAGGGCGACATCGTTGAAGCCGGCGAAAAAGCCGAGGACGAGGCCGACACGGAATAACGCCGGCCCAATACAGCGCAATGAAAAAGCCCCGCACCCCGCGGGACTCACTTCGTCGTGCGCACATTGTTCCGGGCCGGTTCGACTTCCCTTCGTGGCCGCGGTCCGCATCGCCGCTGTTCACGTCCTTCTGCTGCAACAGCTTCCCCGACCTGCCCCCTCCCCCGTCGCGGCGACACCGCACTCTTCACCGCTCGTTCCGCGGACCCGCCTCCGGCTTCCCCCGCCTCACGATCGCCGCGTGCACCGTCATCACCTCATGCGCCCGCACCTCCAACCCCATCATCGTGTCCGTCCGGTGCCCGCTCGCCATCGAATCCATCGTCATCGTCACATCACTGATCTCCCCCCGCGGATCCACGGGCAACAGGTACCGAGCCACCCCCTTCACACTGCACAAATCCAGTTTCACCTCCCGCGGCATCGGGATCGGCAGCGTCATGTTCGGAACCGTCATCTCCGTCGTCACCATCAACCCGTCCACCCGCAGCCCGTTCACCGTCGTCTTCCCCGAAATTTCCTCCGCGTTCACTGCGATCCCCTGGCCCGCCAGCCGCTCCGACGCCGCCTCCCTGTCAATCCCCCACGTGTCGTTCATCCGCCGCGGTACCTTGCTCCCGAACAGATCGTCCATCGTCTTCCCGCTCGTCCCGCGCGGCGGAATGAACCGGTTGATCATCGCCATCGCCGCGTCCGGCACCGGCCCCGTGCTGCATTCCTCGACGTGATTCTCCGTCCCCGTCTTCATCCGGATCACGCTCCCCGGCCGGATCATGTCGCGCCCGTCCGCGCGCACCATCCGGTTCACTTTCAAAACCATGTCCGTCACTTCCCCCCGCTCACTCACTTCCTTCACCTTCACCTGCGCCGTGAAATCCACATGTTTCGTCGTTTTCGTCTCGACCGGATCATGCGTCGGCGAGGCCACCGTTTGGGTCAGTGCCAGGTCATAGACATCGTGAATCTCGTACACATTCCCCACCGCCGAAGCCCGCTCGAATAGGATCGGATACCCGCCCCCCTCCTCCGCCCGCGCAACGCCCGCCCACAACATCAGCGCCAGCATGCCACTCTTCATCCGCATTCGGGAAGCTCCGGACGGCAATCCGCCTTTTCCCTATCGGCAAAATGGGCCCGCCGCTCCATCCCGACCCCGCCCCCTCCTCGATCTCTCCGCATCTCCCACCTCGCCCTGATTCATCCCCACCTCGGAGCGAGGCTTTTGGAGGAGAGGCCGATTTCGTCAAATATTTGTTGAATGGTGACTTGCAGGTCGTTGAGCATGCGTCTGGCGATGGTGAACACGCCGCACTCGCCGGGACGGTTGTTCGAG